>NZ_MKVU01000016.1:0-218679 GCF_001899225.1 Pandoraea sp. 64-18
AAGCCATGAATCGCTCGTTTTTCAACGTGCTTCTCGGCGGCTTTGGTGCCCAGGCGGGGGCGGGGGGCGCAGTGGGAGATCAACCGCAGCGGCCGGTGAAGTCGGGTTCGCCTGACGACGCCGCATTCCTGATGAGCAACGCCGAATCGCTGGTGATCGTGCCGGGTTACGGTCTGGCTGTCGCCCGCGCGCAGCACGCCCTGAAGGAGTTGACCGACAAGCTCGTCGAGAAGGGCGTGAGTGTACGTTACGCGATCCACCCAGTGGCAGGGCGCATGCCGGGTCATATGAACGTGCTGCTCGCGGAAGCCGAAGTGCCGTACGACCAGGTGCTGGAGATGGACGAGATCAACGGCGAATTCGGTCAGACGGACGTGGTGCTGGTGCTCGGCGCGAACGACGTGGTGAATCCGGCCGCGAAGACCGATCCGACGTCGCCGATTGCCGGCATGCCGATTCTCGAGGCGTACAAGGCCAAGACGATCATCGTCAACAAGCGTTCGATGGCGGCGGGTTATGCCGGGCTGGACAACGACCTGTTCTACCTCGACAAGACCATGATGGTCTTCGGCGACGCGAAGAAAGTGGTCGAAGAGATGGTCAAGGCAGCGGCCTGATCGCCGCGACCGTTTGACTTGCGCAATACGGGGCGCGCCGCCGAGCGCGGCGCGCCGGAGCCACTGCGGTGGTTCGTTCGCTTAATTTTCCGCAGGGCAATCGCACATGAACGTATCGCTGAGACAACTGAAGGTTTTCATGGTCGTGGCGCGCAGCAAGAACTTCAGCCGCGCCGGGGCCGAGATCGGCCTGACACAACCGGCCATCAGCCGGTGCATCAATGAACTGGAAGGACAGCTTGGCCTGCGTCTCGTTGACCGGACCACGCGCGAGGTCGCCCTGACCGACGCCGGTGTGACGCTCGCCGCCAGTCTCGACCGTGTGCTCGACGAACTCGAGATTGCCCTGCTGCAGACGCATGGCGCGGAAGCCCGCACGACCGGAAGGGTGCGCATCGGCGCCGCCCCGACCATCTCGGCCACGCTCATGCCGCGTGTGCTGTTGGCGTCGCAGGCAACGTATCCGGGTGTGGCGCTTGCCCTCGTCGACCAGATGCAGCGCGCCGTTCTGGACAGCGTGCGCGCGGGCGATGTGGACTTCGGCATCGTGGTTGCGCCGCAGGGCGCGGACGACCTCACGACCGAGCACCTGATGAGCGAGCCGTTCTGTCTGGTGTGCCGCAGCGATCATCCGCTGGCCACGCAGGCGGCCGTGCACTGGTCGGAGCTCTCAGGCGAAAATCTGGTGCTGCTCAATCAGAGTTCGGGCAGTCGTCCGCTCATCGATCGCGCGCTCACCACGCAAAAGGTGCAGGGAACGATCACGCAGGAGCTGGGGCATGTGAGCACCATCTTCCGCATGGTGCAGGAGGGGCTGGGAGTGAGCGTGCTGCCGCCGCTCGCGTTGCCGTTGCCGGAGAACTCCACGTTGGCCGTGCGTCCGCTGTTGCCCGCGTTCGAGCGCAACATCGTGCTCGTGCGGCGCAAGAACCGTTCGCTCTCGCCCGTTGCGCATACAGTGTGGGACCTGATTCACCGTGTCGTTCGCGAGCGCAACAAGAGCTTTGCGCTGGCGATGGACCGCCAGAGCGCTGCTTCCACGACGGCTGTCAACTGAATCTCTGAGTCGAATCAACGGCTTGCGTTCTCTCATCAAGGACTTGTCCACAGACTTGAACACAAAATCTGTGGATAAATCGTAGGCGCTCGCAGGCAGTTTGCCTGCGGGGAGCGCCTCCTGATCCGTTCGGTCGAAAACGCCATACCGATCAAGCGCTTGGCAACCGCGCCTCATTCGTTGTCCACAACGTTGTGAACAAAAACTGTGGATAAGTCGCGGCTTGACCGAAGGGCACACTCACGGCGACCCCGGGCGATCGACCACCCTTACTTCAGCGTAACGGACGCCTCGCCGATCCCGTCGATCGTGCCGCGCAGTACGCCTGCACCGCGCGCGGGAAGCATGCCCACATAAGAGCCACAGGTGATCACGGCGCCCGCGTGCATCGTGATGCCGCGCTTGCCGTTGTGATTCACGAGCCACGTGAGCAAGGTGCGCGGATCGCCCCCCGTGTTGAATCCCGTGTCCGCCGGCGCGATGTTCACCCCATCGAGCGAGAACGTAAGCTTCGGCGCCAGGTAGTCGAGCGACGCATCGTAGGCGCGCCCGCTCCCGATCACGAGCGCACCGTTGTTCTGCAAGTCGGCCAACGTGAATCGACTGTCGAGACCGCTCGTCGCGAAACGGCTGTCGGTGATCTCGATCGTCACGAGCGTTTCGCCAACAAACATGAGCGCCTCACGCTCGTCGTAAATCCCCGGTTTGATATCGCGGGCCAGTCGGAACGCGATCTCCAACTCCAGTCCTGGCCGGAAGAAGTCACCCAACGCCAGCGTGCCGCACGCGTCGCTCACGACGGAGGCGGGAATCGGCGCGCAATTCGGCAGATCCATCGGCGTTTTCGCCCCCACTTTCCACGCTGCGATCGTCTCGCCGAGCAAATCGAGGGTGCGCAATTGCACGGCGTAGGCGGCGTCGAAGTCCACCGGCAGCAGCGCCGGGGCGGGGGAGGCGATCGGCGTATCGCCGCGACGGGTGTCGGCCAGCAACTGGGCCAGCGATTCGACGGCGGGGGTCTCGAACATCTTGTAAGTCTCCTGGGAAAAAAGCGATGCCCCAGCGATGCGCTGGAGGCAAGTGGCTCCACATCGTATACAAAATTCAGTCGTCGTTGCGCAGTGCGGTGAACATGACGCCTACTCGGTGAAAACACCACCTAACGTAGTCAAAATCCTGGGGATCTGCGAGAATCGGACTTCGTAATATTTCGTAATATTTCGCGCGATGTGGCAGCGGGGACGCTCGCCATGGCTTGCGAAAGTGCAGTGCGTGCAGTCGATGACCTTCTTCTCCAAGCGAACGACCTGGCCAAGCCTATGCACTCTGTGACCCTGAACGTCCTGCGTGACCCTGTCATTCATCCGCCGGACGGCGAGACGGCGGCGCCCATCAGCCGGCAGGCGCTGCATCTTGCCGTGATGGACCGCCTGCGCAAGATGATGATCGAAGGCACCCTGCCGCCGGGCGCGCATCTGAACGAGCGCGCCCTGTGCGAGCAACTCGGTGTGTCGCGCACGCCGCTGCGCGAGGCGCTCAAGATGCTGGCCGTCGAGCGGCTGATCGAACTGCTGCCGAATCGCGGCGCGCGTGTCGTGACGTTGTCGGCCAGCGATATCGCCGATGCCTTCGAACTGCTCAGCGGCCTCGAAGCGCTGGCTGGCGAATTGGCTTGCGAGCGCATCACGTCCGCGGAAATCGACGATATCCAGGCGTTGCACAGCGAAATGATGACGTGTCACGCGAACGGCGACCTTCCCGGCTATTTCGACTGCAATCAGCGGATTCACGATCGTATCAATGCGGCGGCGCGTAATCCCGCCCTCACGCAAATGTACCAATCGGTCAATCAACGGCTGCAGGCGCTGCGATTCCGCTCCAATCTGCATGCCGGCAAATGGGAGCAAGCCGTCGACGAGCATGTTGCGATGCTGCGCGCCCTGCATGCGCGCGACGGTGCCGCGCTTGGCCGACTATTGCGTGGGCATCTGATGGCCAAGTGTGCCACCGTGCTCGCCCATCGACTCGCCGCCGCGTGACACGCCGGCGCGGCGCAGGCGTCGGAATGCGCTGGCGTGTTCACACGCTCACACATTCATGCGTTCACAGGCTCACGCCGCGCGCCCCAGACTCACCAATCCTTCGTTGAGCATGGCGGCGACATAGGCGTCGGTCTTGCTGCGCAGGTGCGCTTCCATCAGCGTGCGCAGTCGCTTGCCATCGCGTCGGCGTAGCAGCGCGAGCATTTCCGCATGTTCATCGACGGCCTGACGCCAGCGCTCGGGCGTTGGCGTCAATCGCTCGCGTACATACCGCAGGCGTGCGTTGAGATTGTGGAAATACTCGGCCAGCGGCCCGTTGTCCGCCATGCGCAGAATGCTCAGGTGAATCTGCTGATTCAGGGCGAAGTAGGCGGCGTGATCGGCGCGGGCGTAAGCCGATTCCATGTCGGCTTGCAGTTGCGTGAGGGCGTCAAGATCGGCCTCCGACGCTTTTTCGCACGCCTGCTCGCCCGAGAGTCCTTCGAGGACTGCCATCACTGCGAGCAGATTCACGACTTCGTCGACACTCACACGCGCCACGCGTGCCCGGCGCGTTTCCGAGATTTCCACCAACCCTTCGTTCGCCAGTCGCTTGAGCGCTTCACGCAGCGGCGTGCGCGAGACAGCCAGCGCGTCGCATAGCGCGCGTTCCGAGAGGGGCGCGCCGGGACGAAGCTCGCCGCGCACGATGCGCGCCTTGAGGGCTTCGTAAGCGGCGGCGTTCAGCGAGGCGGACGTGCTCATGCGCAATGATCGGGAAAATGGAATGCCAATTTTGATGGGGATGTCATCCGTCGTCAATCGAGAATGCGCGCTTTTTCCACGTTAACCCTGAATTTTGCGATTGCCGCTTGCCAATCCCATCTCGAAGATCTTATCGTTTACAAAAAATTGGTATACCAAAAAGAAAGGCTGGCCGACATCGGGTGCGTGCTGGCGTTGGAAGGAGGCTATGTGACATCCACCGTTCTGACCGAGCGAGACGGCGCCATCGCGCGGGTCACGCTCAATCGTCCTGAGAAGCTCAACGCGTTGACCAAGTCGATGTGGCAGGCGTTGGGGGACACAATCCTCACGTTGTCCGAAACGCCCGACGTGCGCTGTATCGTGCTGCGAGGGGCGGGCGAGAAGTCCTTCGCGCCGGGCAACGACATTGCGGAGTTCGAGACCGATCGCGCCAACGTCGAGCAGGCAAGAACGTATGGCGCGCTCATGCACCGTACGCTCGACGCCTTGTCCCGATGCCCTGTGCCGCTCGTCGCGATGATTCACGGCATTTGCGTCGGCGGCGGCATGGAGATCGCGGCGGCGTGCGACGTGCGCATCTGCGGCGAAACGAGCCGTTTCGGGGCGCCGATCAACAAGCTGGGCCTGGTGATGGCGCACGCGGAGCTATCGGGCCTGGTCCGTCTGCTCGGTCCCTCGCGCGCGCTCGAGATCTTGCTCGAAGGCCGGATCTTCGATGCGCAGGAGGCGTTGCGCATCGGGCTCGTGACCCGCGTGGTGGCCGACGGCGACGTCACGCGCGAGGCCTTGGAGAGCGCGTCGCGCATCGCTGCCGGCGCGCCGCTGGTGGCACGCTGGCACAAGCGCTTCGTGCGCGAACTGGCCAGCGGCCAGCCGCTCAGCGCCGCGCAGATCGACGAAGGTTTCGCGTGCTTCGGCACGGCCGATTTTCAGACGGGCTATCGCGCCTTCCTCGCGAAGACGCCGCCCGTGTTCGAGGGGCGGTGACATGACCGATACCGTCAAACCGGCCGGCGGGCCGTTGCAGGGTGTCAAGGTGATCGAGCTGTCGCACATCATGTCCGGCCCGGTGTGCGGCATGATGCTGGCCGACATGGGCGCCGACGTCATCAAGGTCGAGAAGATGGACGGCGACGACGCCCGTCGTTTTGCGCCGATCCTCCCGCACGGCGAATCGGCGTCGTTCATGATGCTCAATCGCAACAAGCGTGGCATCGCGCTCAATCTCAAGACGGAGGGCGGCTGCGCGGTGTTGCGCGAGATGCTGGCGAGCGCCGACGTCGTCACCGAAAACTATCGCAAGGGGACGATGGAGAAGCTCGGCCTGGGTTACGAGACCCTGCGCGCAGCCAATCCGGCGCTCATCTATTGCTCGATTTCCGGCTATGGACGCACTGGCCCGTACGCCGACAAAGGCGGCTTCGATCTGATTGCGCAAGGGCTCTCAGGCCTGATGAGCGTGACGGGCGAGCCGGGCCAGGCGCCCATCAAGGCGGGCTCGCCGATTGCGGATATCAACGCGGGCATTCTGGCGGCGCTCGGTATCTCGGCGGCGTACGCGCATCGACTGCGCACGGGGCAAGGACAGATCGTCGACACGTCGCTGCTCGAAGCGGGATTCCAGCAGATGTACTGGGCGGCGGCCAACTTCTTCGCGAGCGGCGAGAATCCGCCGAAGCTTGGCTCGGCGAATCCGACGAGCACCCCCTATCAGGCGTTTCGAACGCAAGACGGGTGGATCAATATCGGCGCGGCCAATCAGGCGAACTACGAACGGTTGCTGCAGGTGCTCGACGCCCCCGAGATCGCCGGTGATCCGCGTTTCGCCACCAACGCCGGGCGCACGGCGCACCGTGCCGAACTCGTCGAGCGCCTCACGGCGTACCTGATGCGCGACACCACCGAGCGCTGGGTCGAACGGCTCGACGCCGTGGGCTTGCCGGTCGGCCCGGTGTTGCCGATCTCCGAAGCGGTGACGCACCCGCAGATCGTAGCGCGCGAGATGGTGGTGGAAACCGTGCACCCGCTGGACGGCCCGACACGGAGCATCGGTCTGCCGATCCGCTTTTCCGAGACGCCGAAACGCACGGGTGGTCCCGCGCCGCGGCTTGGCGAACACACGTGCGAGGTGTTGATGGAGTATGGCTTCGACACGACGCGGATTCGCGACTTGATCGCGCAGGGGGCGGTGCATGCGCTGGAGGACCGGCACGCGTGAGTGCATGACGTACGCCGACCGTCGGCGATGCGGATTCTCCGCGTGTTGACGCGCAGCGCAGAACTTCCCTCCCGGTGGCCGGTCGGTTTTAGACTGGCGCATGACAGGCCACCGATCAATCCGACCCGACGCCCAACGTCGACAGGAGGGAGCGCATGACTTCTGGCAGTATCTCCGACAATCGTCTCGGCCCGTCGCCGGCCCGATGGTCGCGTCTTGACCACGCGCGTAACATAGGGCTTCACTCGCTTGCGCTCCATCGTCTGCCGATGGGCGCGCTGTTCCTCTTCCCTTCGCGAGGTGAGCATGCCGGCACGTATTGAAGATTACGCAATGATTGGCGACTGCCGAAGCGCTGCGCTCGTCGCGCGCGATGGCTCGATCGACTGGCTCTGCTGGCCGTATTTCGATTCGCCCGCGTGTTTCGCGGCGCTGCTTGGCGGCCCGGAGCATGGCCGATGGAAGCTCGCCCCCGACGATCCTCGCGTGACCTGTACGCGTCGTTATCACGACGACACGCTGATTCTCGAGACCCGCTTCGAGACGGTGGAGGGCTGCGTCGCCGTGATCGACTTCATGCCGTTGCGCGACGGCGCGGCCGACCTTGTGCGGCTGGTCAAGGGCATCCACGGAACGGTGACCATGTCGATGGAGTTGATCCTGCGCTTCGACTATGGGGCGTCGGTGCCGTGGTCGCGTCCGCTCGACGGCGACGATCCCACCGGGCCGGGGATGCGTCTCATCGCGGGACCCGACAAGGTCGTGGTGCGCACGCCCATCGAGATTCAGGATGTGCCGGGCAGTCTGCGCGCGCGCTTCGATGTGACGGCCGGTGACACCGTGCCGTTCGTGCTTTCGCGCGTGCCGTCGCATCACGCCGATCCGCGCGAGATCGATCCGCTCGCCGCCCTCGCCGATACCGAGCGCTACTGGCGCACCTGGGCTCACCGCTGCCAGCTCGACGGCCGCTGGGCCGATGCGATTCGCCGCTCGCTCATCGTGCTCAAGGCGCTCACGTTCGTGCCGACGGGCGGCGTGGTGGCCGCGCCGACGACGTCGTTGCCCGAACAGCTTGGCGGCGAGCGCAACTGGGACTATCGCTATTGCTGGTTGCGCGACGCCACGCTCACCTTGCAGGCGCTCATGCTCGGGGGCTACTACACCGAAGCGAACGACTGGAGCGATTGGCTGGTGCGCGCCGTGGCCGGTGCGCCGTCGCAGGTGCAGATCATGTACGGACTCTCGGGCGAGCGGCGTTTGCCCGAGTGGGAGGTCGATTGGCTGCCCGGCTATGAAGGGGCGAAGCCCGTGCGCGTGGGCAATGGCGCGGTCGGGCAGTTGCAGCTCGACGTGTATGGCGAAGTGATGGACGCGTTGCATCAGGCGCGTCTGGGCGGATTGACGCCGGACGAGGCCACGTGGGAGGTGCAGACGAAGCTTGTGGCGCATCTCGAGACGGTGTGGCGCAAGCCGGACGAGGGCATCTGGGAAGTGCGCGGCGGACGCCAGCACTTCACCTACTCGAAGGTCATGGCCTGGGTCGCGTTCGATCGGGCGATCAAGTCGGCCGAGCGCTTCGGCCTGCCGGGGCCGATCGATCACTGGCGCGACTTGTGCAAGGAGATTCATGCGGACGTCTGCGCGCACGGCTTCGACACGACGCGCAATGCGTTCATGCAGGCCTATGGTTCCGCGGAGATGGATGCGAGCGTGCTGATGATTCCGCTCGTGGGCTTCCTGCCGGCGAACGATCCGCGCGTCATAGGCACCATCGAGGCGGTCGAGCGAGACCTCATGCACGGCGGGCTGGTGCAACGCTATCGCACGAGCCGGGTCGACGACGGCCTGCCGGCGGGCGAGGGCGCGTTTCTCGCCTGCAGCTTCTGGATGGTCGATTGCCTGGTGATGATCGGCCGTCAGCGCGACGCCCGTGCCCTGTTCGAGCGGTTGCTGTCGTTGCGCAACGACGTCGGTCTGCTGGCCGAGGAGTACGACACGCATCATGCGCGTCAGGTCGGCAACTTCCCGCAGGCGTTTTCGCACATCGCGCTCGTGCATGCGGCCATCCGACTCGAAGCGCTTGCCGATGACGACCGCGCGGATAATTCGGCAGACGAACAAAATACCGATGACGAGGATCGGTTTGAACATGTGGGGTATCGCGCGATCGGGGTTTGAGGTGGAGCGCGCGGCGCAACAGGGTCGGCCCGCCTGAAGCGGGCTAGAATTCTGCTTTCGCTTAATTCTTTTGAGGGACGGGGTTGACCGCCGCGTCTCGCCACCACGCCGCATGACGCAAGACAAAACACTCACCGCGCTGCTGTGGATCGTAGCGGCGGGCTTTTTCATGCAGGCGCTCGATACGACCATCGTCAATACGGCGCTGCCCGCGATGGCGGCGAGCCTGGGCGAGAACCCGCTGCGCATGCAGCCCGTGGTGGTCGCCTACTCGCTGACGATGGCCATGCTCACCCCGGCGTCGGGTTGGCTGGCCGACCGGTTCGGCACGCGCCGCGTCTATTTCGTTGCGATTTTGCTGTTCGTGATCGGTTCTATCTGCTGTGCGATGGCGCACACGATGACGCAACTGGTGCTCGCGCGCGTGTTGCAGGGGGCGGGGGGCTCGATGCTCTTGCCGATCGGGCGTCTCGCGGTGCTGCGCACCTTCCCGGCGGGGCAATATCTGGCGGCGCTCGCGTTCGTGTCGATTGCCGGGCAGGTCGGGCCGATGATCGGCCCTGTGCTGGGCGGCTGGCTGGTGCAGGTTGCCTCATGGCATTGGATTTTCCTGATCAATGTGCCGATCGGCATCGTCGGCAGCTTGGCGGTACGGCGCTACTTGCCGCCTCCGGCGCGTGACGAGGTCATCGACGCCGGCTTTGACTGGGCGGGTTTCGCGCTGCTCTCGATGGCGATGGTGTCGTTCACACTGGCGCTGGATCATCCGTTCTCCGACCGGGGATGGGGGGTGTCCGTCGGGCTGGCGCTGCTTTGCGTCGTCACGACGCTGGGATATTGGCCTTATGCCCGGCGTCGCGCCGCGCCGTTGTTCCCGCTCGAACTCTTCGCGACGCGGAGTTTCCGCCTCGGGCTGCTGGGCAATCTCGTCGCGCGGATTGGCAGTAGCGCCGTGCCTTTCCTTTTGCCGTTGCTGCTTCAGGTGGCCATGGGGTATAGCCCGCTTGCGTCGGGACTGATGATGTTGCCGGTTGCACTGGCGGGCGTGGTGGTCAAGCGGATGGTGACGCCGCTGGTGGCGCGCTTCGGCTACACGCGTTTTCTGATGGTCAACACGGCGGTGGTCGGCGGTGCGATCGCGAGCTTCGCGCTGTTCGGGCCGGGGTGGCCGATGTGGCTAGGGTTGGGGCAACTGGCGATCTTCGGCGGCGCGAACTCGATGCAGTTCGCCGCGATGAACAGTGTCACCCTGAAGGATCTTGGCACGCGCCGCGCGAGCGCGGGCAATGGCCTGTTCTCGATGGCGCAGATGCTTGCGTTGGGACTGGGCGTGACCATCGGCGGCCAGTTGTTGGCACTGTTCGGTCAATTGGCCGGGCAGGCAGGCGAGGGCGGAATGGGCGGTACGGTGGCGGGGTTTCGACTGACGTTCGTATGTGTCGGGCTGATTACGCTCGCGTCGGCGATCATTTTCCGCCGCGTGGAGGATCCCGCGGCAGGGGGCGCCCAAGGCGGCAGCGAGACGCGACCCGCGTCTGCCACCGATCTCAGGCGCTGAGCGCGCGGGTTACCGTTTTACCAGGGCACACTTCGAATCGGCCAACGGGGCGAACGCCTTGTCGGCCGGAATCGTCTCCAGGATCTTGTACAGATCCCACGCCGACTTCGATTCGGCCGGCGTCTTGACCTGCACCAGCAGCATGTCGTGCACCAGCTTGCCATCGGCGCGAATGTGTCCGTTGCGGATCACCGGGTCGTCGATCTTCATCGACTTGAGCTTGGCCATGACGGTGTCGGCGTCGTCGGTGCCCGCCGCCCGAATCGCCTTCAGGTAATTGAAAACGGCGGAATAGACGGCGGCCTGCATCATGGTCGGCATCTTCTTGTGCTGCGCGAAGAAGCGCTGGGCGAAGGCGCGCGAGCGGTCGTCCTGGTCCCAATAGAAGCCGTTCGTGAGGATCATGCCCTGCGCGTTCTTCAGGCCCATGCCGTGCACTTCAGTGATCAAGGACAACAGTGGCGTGAAGACCTGCTTGCCGCCCTGGATCATGTTGAACTGCGACGCCTGCTTGACGGTGTTGAGCGTGTCCGTGCCCGAATTCGCCAGCGCGATCACCTGCGCTCCGGACGTCTGCGCGCGCAGCAGGTACGACGACATATCGGGCGAGTTCACCGGATGCTTCACCGAACCCACGACCTTGCCGCCCTGGCGCGTGAGAATCTCGCTGGCGTCCTTCTCCAGCGCCTGACCGAACGCGTAGTCGGCGGTGATGAAGTACCACGACTTGAGGCCTCGGCGAAGCAACGCCTGCGACGTGGAATTCGCGAGCGCGTACGTGTCGTACATCCATTGCACGCTGTGCGCTGTGCATTGTTCATTACTGATGGCCGACGAACCCGCGCCGGTCACCAGCGCGATCTTCTTCTTTTCCTCGGCGATGCGATCGACGGCGAGCGCGACGTTCGAGAATGTCAGGTCGGTGATCATGTCGACTTTGTCGCGGTCGTACCACTCGCGGGCGATCGTGGCGCCGGTGTCGGTCTTGCCCTGAGAGTCGGCCGAGATCAATTCGATCGGCGCGCCGAGCACCTTGTGATCGTGCGCGAAGTCGTCGATCGCCATGGTGGCGGCGACCACGCTGCCTTTGCCAGCATTGTCGCTCGACACACCGGACAGATCGGTGAGCACACCGATCTTCACGACGCCGTCCGAAATGCCTCCGCCGGCCGCGGGTTGGGCGGCGCAGACAACGGGGCCCAGCGCGGTAAGGGTGAACGAAGCGGCAACGGCAATCGCGCGGCGCAAGTGGCCGGTGAGGCTGGGCATGGGGTGTCTCCAATGTTCGCGTGATGACGCCCCGCCGTCGGACGACAGGGGTCGTTAGGTCTCGAACATATTAAACATCCCGTAATTGCTTGCGCAATCCGTAATCGCGTTGGCGCGTATCGGGATTTCCCTGGGGTTTCGCCTGCCCGGGAGACGGCGTATGCAAGGCGGCAACGGCCTTCAGCGCTCGCAGTGCGGCGTGGCGCCCTGCGCGCTGGTGGCAATGGCGTTGCCGATGCCCAATGCCAGCCGGTCGACGAGCCGGCGTTGCGCCGCGACCACGTCATCGATGCCACCCGTGCTACCCGACGCCGTCTCCGTGCCGGCGAAGCGGCAAGTGAGCACGACGTCGCCCGGTACCCGGCGAATGCTCCACACGGCGGCGAGTGCGGCCTGCTCGCCCGGCACCGACTCGAAACGCTGTACCGACGTCGAGACGCGGTACACGGTCAGACCATCGGCGCGGGGCAGGCCATACACGTCCATCGCGCCGAGATGTTGCGTGAGCTTGCGCGAGATCGTCGACGTCAGTTCGGTCTTGAGCGGCGCGGCCCAGCGCGATTCCTCCAGAATGTCGACGCGACCGCCGCCGCGCGTGACGACGATCTGCGGCCGGTCGACCTGCTCAGGCACGGCGACCGGCGAGACTTCGACCGCATAGCGCGCCGCCGGCACGTTGGCGCCACTCGTGGCGGCGCTGCCCGCGGGCGTTCCCGTGTCGTCGGTCAGGGTGTAGAAGCGCGACGGCGGCGATGCACAGCCGGCGAGCACCAGGGTCAGCGCGGCGAGCACGGCGCGGGCCATCGGCGTCGCGCAGCGGCGCGGGCTACGGGTCATGTCAGGCGGGCTCGTCATGGTTGCGGATCCTTGGGTTTGCCGCGCAGCAGCGCCTCGGGATGCTGCTGCAGATAATCGGCCAGCGTGCCCAGCGAGCGCAAGGTCTTCGTCAGTTCCTGCATGGCCTGACGAACATCCTGCTGTACTGGGGCGTCTTCGGAGAGGGTGCGCTCGGCGGCGCCGAAGCTCTTCTTCGCCTCGCTGAGCGTGGCCTTCGCCTCGGGCGCGATCTCGCCGTCGAGCTGGCGGAACAGGCCCTGCGCGCTGTCGAGCGTCTTGTCGAGCTTGCGCAGTGACGAATCGAGATTCTGACCAATGCTGTCGAACGGAATCTTGTCGAGCTTGGTCGCGATGTCGGCAATCTGGAGCTGCAACTGGTCGAGCGTGTTGGGCACCGTCGGCATGACGACAACGTTGTCGACTTCCTCGGCACGGGCGGGCTTGGCGTTCGGGAAGAAGTCGAGTGCCACGTACAACTGGCCCGTCAGCAGATTGCCGGTGCGCAACTGACCGCGCAGACCGCGCGCCACTAGCGAATTCAGAATCTGGCGGCTGGCAAGTTCGTCCGGCGGCAGGTTGTTCTTCGGATCGCGGCGGCGCAGACGGTCCGGATAGACCTCGACCGTCACCGGCATGTTGATCTGCTTGGTCGCCTGGTCGAATTCCACGCCGATCGACGTGACTTCACCGAGCGTGATGCCGCGGAAATCCACCGGTGCGCCCACTGCCAGACCGCGCAGCGACTGCTGGAAGCGGAACACGACCGTCATCGGATGTGTGTCGGGGGCCTTCATGGCGGTGGTTTCATCAGGGGCCAGGCGGAATTCCTGCCCAGCCTTGGCCATCACGCCGGCGCCCGACTCGTTCGGTGCCTGGAAGGCGATGCCGCCGATGACCACCGACGCCAGCGATTGCGTATTGACCTGAAAGCCGCTCGAATCGAGCCGCAAATCGATGCCGCTCGCATGCCAGAAGCGCGTGTTGGAGCCGACATACTGGTCATAGGGGGCCTGGACGAACACGCGCAGCGTGACGCCCTTGCCATCCGGATCGAGCGAGTAGGCTTCGACCTGACCGACCTGAATGCGACGGTAATAGATCGGCGAGCCGATGTCGAGCGAGCCGATGTCGGCCGCATGCAGCACGAAGGGCTTGCCCGGCTGGCCGCTGGAGACGACCGGCGGCACTTCGAGGCCCACGAAATGCTCCGACGATTCCTTCGACTTGCCGGCGTCGGCGCCGATATAGGCGCCCGAGAGCAGCGTCGACAGACCCGAGACGCTGCCGCCGGCCACGCGCGGTCGCACCACCCACCAACGCGAATCCTTGACCGCGAACCGCTTGGCGTTCTGCGTGAGGTCGACGGTCACGCGCACGTGCGACAGGTCGTCGGACAGCTCGATGTTCTTGACGGTGCCGATATCGACTTCCTTGTACTTGACCTTCGTCTTCCCGGCTTCGAGGCCTTCGGCCGTCTTGAAGTCGATGACGACGCTGGGGCCCCGCTCGATGATCGCCTTGGCGACGAGCGACAGGCCGATCACGGCGGCCACCAGCGGAATGAGCCAGACGAGCGACGGCGCCCAGCGTTTGCGCGGCTCGATGACCGGCGTGGGCAGCTCGCCGGCGCCGGGCGGCGGCGCGGCGTTGGGGGCTTGCGGATCTTTCGGGTCAGTCATGATCGTCCTGTTCGGTATCGTCGTCGCGGATCTGATCCCAGATCAACCGCGGGTCGAACTGCATCGAGGCGAGCATCGTGAGCACGACCACCGCGCCGAACGCCACGATGCCGGGACCGGCCTGGATCACGGCCAGCGACTGAATGTTCACGAGCGCGACCATCAGCGCGACGACGAAGACATCGAGCATCGACCAGCGGCCGATAAACTCGATCATGTGGTAAAGCTTGGTGCGTTGATGCGGGTTCCAACGGGCGCCGCGCTGCGCGGTGAGGCATAGCAGCGACAGCGCAATGAGCTTGAGCATCGGCACGAGAATGCTCGCCGTAAAGACGACGATGGCCAGATCGTACTCGCCGCTGACCCAGAAATAGATCACCCCGCTCATGATCGTGTCGCTGGAATTCCCGAGCAGCGAGCGCGTCTGCATCATGGGCAGGACGTTGGCGGGAATGTACAGGATCGCGGCGGCGATCAGCAAGGCCCAGGTGCGCGTGAGGCTGTCGATCTTGCGTTGATGCAGGGCCGCGCCGCAGCGCGGGCAGCGCGCGGTCTCGAGCGAGCTAACGTGGCGCGAGAGCCGTCCGCACGCCGTGCACGCGACCAGTCCGGCGTCTTTGGCGGTGAGGTATTTCATCGTGGCACCGTGCGCGATGGCGAGGCGTCGGGCGCGTCCGCATCCGGTGTGTGGTCGATCACGAGCCAGAGATTGCGCAGGTCGTAAGACAACACCATCGCCAGCAATACCGTGAGCGCCCCGAAGGCCCATAACGCGATGCCGGGCAACACGCTGGCCATGGACGAGAGTTTGACCACAGAGACCAGCACGCCCAGCATGAACACTTCGATCATGCCCCAGGGGCGGCAGAACTCGATGGCGCGCATCACGTGAAAGACGGCGTACGGCCGTCGCCCGACCGAGAGCGGGCCGATCAGATGGACCAGTGCGAGCAATTGCGACAGGGGTGAGAGCACCGTTGTGGTGAAGACCAGCAAGGCGACGAGCCACATGCCTTCGCGATACAGCGCCCAGGCGGCGCCGATGAGCGTGGTGCGCGTGTAGATGCCCTGCACCTCGATCTCGACGATGGGAAACGCGTTCGCGATGGCGAACACGATCAGGCAAGTCAGCGTGAGCGCCAGCACGCGCGACAGGCGCAGGTCGGGGGCGCGGTAAAGCACCGAGTGACAGCGCACGCAGCGGGCCGCCTCTCGCGGGGGCACGTCCGTGCGACGGTGCAGCGTGTCGCAGTTGGGACATGCCATCAGGTTTGTCACGTCATCTTCAGGGGGCAAGGGGTTCATTCCCGGGGACGGTGACCAAAGTGACGCTCAGAATACCAAATTGTTGAGGAAGTTCCTGCATTGTGCGCTGCGGCGCAACATTCGGCATGGTTTGTGCTAAGTCACGGAAAACCGCAATGGTTTGCTCTATACTCAACGAACTCCCGCAAAGTTTTCGAATATTTGAGGAGATTTCCCCCATGCTGAATATGTCGAGGCGCCAGTTCCTGAAAGTGAGTGGCGCAACATTGGCCGGGTCCAGCCTGGCAATGCTCGGGTTCGCGCCCGATGCGGCACTGGCGGAAGTCCGCCAGTTCAAGCTGGCGCGAGCGACGGAAACCCGCAACACCTGTCCCTACTGTTCCGTGGCCTGCGGCCTGCTGATGTACAGCTACGGCGACGGGGCGAAAAATGCGCGGAAGAGTATTTTCCACATCGAAGGCGACCCCGACCACCCGGTCAATCGCGGCACGTTGTGTCCGAAGGGGGCGAGCCTCATCGACTTCATCCACAGCCCGAACCGTCTCACGCACCCGGAGTACCGCAAGCCCGGTTCCGACAAGTGGGAGCGGATTTCCTGGGACGATGCGCTCGATCGCATCGCCAAGCTGATGAAGGACGATCGCGACGCCAATTTCGTCGAGAAGACGGAGGACGGCCTGACCGTCAACCGCTGGCTCACGACGGGCATGTTGGCGGCGTCCGCGTCGAGCAACGAAGTCGGCTATATCACGCACAAAGTCATCCGCAGTACCGGGATGCTGGGATTCGACAACCAGGCACGTGTCTGACACGGCCCGACGGTGGCAGGTCTTGCCCCGACGTTTGGCCGTGGTGCGATGACGAACCATTGGGTCGACATCAAGAACGCGGATCTGGTTCTCATCATGGGCGGCAACGCGGCCGAGGCGCACCCATGCGGTTTCAAATGGGTCACCGAGGCCAAGGCGCACAACAACGCGCGCCTGATCGTGGTCGACCCGCGCTTCAACCGTTCGGCATCGGTCGCGGATGTCTACGCCCCGATCCGTTCCGGCACGGATATCGTCTTCCTCGGCGGGTTGATCCATTACCTGCTCACGAACGACAAGATCCAGCACGAATACGTCAAGAACTACACCGACTTCACGTTCCTCGTGAAAGACGAATTCGCGTTCGAAGACGGCATCTACTCGGGTTACAACGCCGAGAAGCGCACGTACGACCGCAGCACCTGGGACTACCAGAAGGGCGCGGACGGATACGTTCTCACCGACCCGACGCTGCAACACCCGCGCACGGTGTTTCAGTTGATGAAGCAGCACTACTCGCGCTATACCCTCGAGATGGTCGAGCGCGTGTGCGGCACGCCCGCCGACAAGATCGACCAGATCTACAAGCAGATCGCCGAGTGTTCCACTCCGACGCGCACGATGACCATCATGTACGCGCTGGGCTGGACGCAGCACTCGATCGGCTCGCAGATGATTCGTACCGGCGCGATGGTGCAACTGTTGCTGGGCAATATCGGGGTGGCGGGCGGCGGCATGAATGCGCTGCGCGGTCACTCGAACATTCAGGGCCTGACCGACCTGGGGCTGATGACCGACTTGCTGCCGGGCTACATGACGTTGCCCAAGCAGGCCGAGCAGACCGTGGAGCAATACCTGACGGCACGCACGCAAAAGCCGCTGCGTCCGAACCAGCTCAGCTACTGGCAGAACTATCCGAAGTTCTACGTAAGCCTGATGAAGTCGTGGTGGGGCGACGCGGCCACGGCCGAGAACCACTGGGGCTACGACTATCTGCCCAAGCTCGACAAGCCCTACGACCTGCTGCAGGTGCTCGAGTTGATGAACCAGGGCAAGATGACGGGCTACCTCGCGCAGGGGTTCAACCCGCTCGCGGCAGCGCCGGGCAAGTTCAAGTGGGATCAGGCACTCGCCAAGCTCAAGTTCCTCGTCATCATGGATCCGTTGGCGACGGAAACGTCGGAGTTCTGGAAGAACTTCGGCGAGCACAACAACGTCGACTCCAGCAAGATTCAGACGGAAGTGTTCCGCTTGCCGACCACTTGCTTCGCTGAGGAAGACGGTGCGCTGGTCAACTCGGGGCGCTGGTTGCAGTGGCACTGGAAGGGTGCCGAGCCGCCGGGCGAGGCGCGCACAGACATCGAGATCATGACGGGACTGTTCCTGCGCCTGCGGGAGATGTACAAGACGCAGGGGGGTAAATTCCCCGATCCGATCGTCAACCTGTCGTGGCCGTACGCCCAGCCGGAGCGCCCGTCGCCCGAAGAACTTGCCAAGGAGTACAACGGTCGGGCGCTCAGGGACCTCGTCGATCCGAAGGATCCGACCAAGGTCACCCGCAAGGCCGGCGAACAACTGGCGGGTTTCGCCGAACTGAAGGACGACGGCAGTACGTCGTCGGGCTGCTGGATCTTCGCCGGCGCGTGGACGCAGGCGGGCAATCAGATGGCGCGGCGCGACAACAGCGATCCGACCGGCATCGGGCAGACGCTGAACTGGGCATGGTCGTGGCCGGCGAACCGTCGCATTCTGTACAACCGCGCGTCGTCCGATCTTGCGGGCAAGCCGTTCAATCCGAAGCACAAGCTGGTGTGGTGGAACGGCAAGATCTGGACCGGGGCGGACGTGCCGGACTTCAAGGTCGACGAGGATCCGGCGCTTGGCATGAGTCCGTTCATCATGAACCCCGAGGGCGTGGCGCGCTTCTTCGCGAAGGGAGCCATGGCCGAAGGGCCGTTCCCCGAACATTACGAGCCGTTCGAGACGCCGCTGGGCTACAACCCGCTGCATCCGAAGCAACCGAAGGCCACGAGCAATCCGGGCGCCCGCGTGTTCCCGGACGATCTGGCCGTGATGGGCACCGCCGACAAGTTCCCCTATGTGGCCACGACATACCGTCTGACCGAGCACTTCCACTACTGGACCAAGCACGCGCTGCTCAATTCGATCATCCAGCCCGAGCAATTCGTCGAGATCGGCGAGGCGCTCGCGAAGGAGATCGGCATTGCGTCGGGCGACATGGTCAAGGTCTCGTCCAATCGCGGCTTCATCAAGGCCCGGGCGGTTGTGACCAAGCGCATTCGCGCGCTCAAGGTGGACGGCAAGACGATTCACCATGTGGGCATTCCGATTCACTGGGGCTTCAAGGGACTGACCAAGCCCGGGTTCCTCGCGAATACGCTGACGCCCATCGTGGGCGACGCCAATTCGCAGACACCCGAGTTCAAGTCGTTCCTGGTGAAAGTCGAGAAGGCATAAGGGGGCGCCATGGCATTGCAATCACTGGATATCAAACGGCGCTCAGCCACCACGCTGCCCTCGCCCTCCGTGCGCGAGTCGCACACGGGAGACGTTGCCAAGCTCATCGATACGTCGAAATGCATCGGCTGCAAGGCCTGCCAGACGGCGTGCATGGAATGGAACGACTTGCGCGACGAGGTCGGCACGAACGTCGGCGTGTACGACAACCCGGCGGACCTGACGGCCGATTCTTGGACGCTCATGCGCTTCACCGAGTACGAGAACCCGAAGGGCGACCTCGAGTGGCTGATCCGCAAGGACGGCTGCATGCATTGCGAGGACCCGGGCTGCCTGAAGGCGTGCCCGTCGCCGGGGGCCATCGTGCAATACGCCAACGGCATCGTCGACTTTCATGAAGAGGCGTGCATCGGCTGTGGGTACTGCATCACCGGATGTCCGTTCAACATCCCGCGTATCTCGCAGAAGGATCACAAGGCGTACAAATGTACCTTGTGTTCCGACCGGGTGTCGGTGGGGCTGGAGCCGGCGTGCGTGAAGACGTGCCCGACCGGCGCGATCCTGTTCGGCACCAAGGACGCCATGAAAGATCAGGCGGCCGAGCGCATCGAAGACCTGAAGTCGCGGGGGTTCGAGAACGCCGGGCTTTACGATCCGGCGGGGGTCGGCGGCACGCACGTGATGTATGTGCTTCATCACGCTGACAAGCCGTCGCTGTATCACGGTCTGCCGGACAATCCGCGCATCAGTCCGATGGTGACGCTCTGGAAGGGCATCGCCAAGCCGTTGGGCGTGGCCGCCATGGCGCTGACGGCGCTCGCCGGGTTCTTCCACTACATCAAGACCGGTCCGAACGAGACGACCGAGGACGATGAGGCGGCGGCCCGCCGCTACGACGCATCCCGCAAGGGTAACGGTCCCGATGGCCAGAAGGGCGTCGCCACGCACGAGGAGGTCTGACCATGTCGAACGAACGCAGTGATCGTCAGGCGGACAAGGACGATCTGATCGAGCGCTACAGTGCCGGGCAGCGCATCAACCACTGGATTGTCGCGGGCACGTTCATTCTGCTCGCGCTCTCGGGGCTCGCGCTGTTCCATCCGTCGATGTTCTGGCTGGCCACGCTGTTCGGTGGTGGATCGTGGACGCGGATTCTGCATCCGTTTGTCGGGCTGGTGATGTTCGTCACCTTCGTGTGCCTCGCCTTGCGGCTCGCGCGCTACAACCGGTTCGAATCGCGCGACACCGAGTGGATGAAGAAAATCGGCGACGTGCTGAACAATCGCGAAGAGAATCTGCCGGAAGTCGGGCGCTACAACGCCGGCCAGAAGCTGCTTTTCTACGTGATGGTGTTGTGCATGATCGGGTTGTTGCTCTCGGGCATCGTGATCTGGCGCGCCTACTTCGCGTTCTACTTCCCGGTCGGGGTGATTCGTCTGGCTTCCGACGTGCATGCGGTGTGTGCATTCGTGTTGATTTGCGGCATCATTACGCATATCTATGCCGCGATCTGGATCAAGGGTTCCGTGCGCGCGATGACGCGCGGCACCGTCACCCGCGGCTGGGCGTGGAAGCACCATCGCGCCTGGTACAAGCAGCTCAACAAATGAGTCCGGCCCCGGTGGCCGGGCGCTCTTACGAGGCCGGCTACCTTGCAACGTATCCTTGAACCCGGACAGATCGAGTCGCTCGATCGGACCGCCATCCCCCGTCTACGCATGCCGCAACGCGCCGAAGTTTTCTCGGCGCGCGCGGCACGACTGCGTCAACTGGCCGACGGCCATCCACTCGGCGACTACCTGCGCCTCATGGCCTCGCTGGTCGACGCACAGCAGCGTGTGCTCGACACTTTTCAGGCGGAGCGTCCGACGGCCGAGTCGATCGAGCAGGCGCAATTGCACTGCATGCCGCTCGTGCCCGCGAACGGGGGATACGACGCGGGCCGATGGCAGCCGCTGCTCGCGCGGTTGCTCGATGCCATGTCGGCACAGCCGGACTTGCCCGCGCCGGTACGCGCTGTGCTTGAACGCGTTCGTGCCTCCAGTCCGGCCGCGCTCGACTCGGCCGCGCAATCGTTGCTCGCCGGGCATGGCAAGGGCGTCGATGCCGCCAGCGCGCCGTTCCTGACGGCGGCGCTGCAAGTGCTCTGGACGGGCGTGGCAAGCACGTTCGACGCGGGCGACGTGCCGATGCTCGACGTCCCCAACGTCTGTCCCATGTGCGGCACGCTGCCGGTGGCGAGCGTCGTGCGCATTGGCGGGGCGCATGAGGGCTATCGTTATCTCGCGTGCGGGCTATGCTCGACCGAGTGGCATATGGTTCGCGTGAAATGCACACATTGCGAAGCGAGCCAGCATGTCGCTTATCACGTGCTCGACAAAACAGGGGATGCGGCGGCATCGGGGGCGGACCTGCAGGCGGCGCATGTCGGAGGGGACGTTGTCAGGGGTGCCGATGGTCGTCCGGCGCTCGACGACGCGGCCAAACGCGTGGCGTCATCCCCGATCCGGGCAGAGTCGTGCGACGACTGTCATAGCTATCGCAAGATCTTCTACCAGGACAAGGATCCTTTCGTGGAGCCGGTTGCCGACGATCTCGCGAGCTTGGCCCTCGACGTGCTGATGGGCGAAGCGGGGTACGCGCGCGCCAATGGCAATCCGTTGCTCTGGCAGAACACCGAAACGGCTTAAGGGATTGCGGGGGTGCGGATGGCCGAGCACGATCTTGAGTTTGCAGGGGCGGCGGATCTCCCGTCGCTAGACCGGCTGCTGGGGATGCCCGACTTTCAGGCAGCGTTGGCCGACTTCGGTCGCACGCAGGTGACCGACGCGTTGCGTCGCGATCTCGACGCGTGCCGCGCGGCGGCGCTTGCGGGCACGCTGACACATGACACCCTGGTCCCGGCTCGTTTCGGGGCACGTGTGACCCGCGCGCTGACCGAGCGCAACCGGGCGACGCTGCGTCCCGTCTTCAATCTCACTGGCACGGTGCTGCATACGAACCTCGGGAGAGCGTTGCTGCCCGAGGTTGCCGTGGAAGCGGTCATGCAAGCGCTCACGGCGCCGGCCAACCTCGAATTCGATCTCGCAACGGGCGGACGCGGCGACCGCGACGATCTCGTCGCGCCCGTGCTGTGCGAATTGACGGGCGGTGAGGCGGCGACGGTGGTGAACAACAACGCGGCGGCAGTACTGCTGATGCTGGCGACGCTTGCCAAGCGTCGCGACGTCGTGGTGTCACGCGGCGAGCTGGTGGAAATCGGCGGTGCGTTTCGGATTCCCGACATCATGACGCACGCGGGCGCGAAGCTTGTCGAAGTGGGCACGACCAACCGTACGCATGCGGCCGACTATCGTAATGCCATCGGCGAGAAGACGGCCTTGCTGATGAAGGTCCATTGCAGCAATTACGCGGTCACCGGCTTCACCAAGAGTGTCGACGTCGCGGAGGTCGTGCAGATTGCGAAGCCGCATGGCGTACCGGTGGCGGTCGATCTCGGCAGCGGCACCCTGACGCCGCTGGAGCGCTGGGGGCTGCCGCACGAGACCACGGTGCAGGAGACGATCGCCGCCGGCGCCGATCTCGTGACGTTCTCCGGCGACAAGCTGCTGGGCGGTCCGCAAGCGGGCATGATCGTCGGGCGCAAGGATCTCATCGCACGGATCAAGAAGCATCCGCTCAAGCGCGCGCTGCGCGTGGGCAAGCTCACGCTTGCGGCGCTGGAACCCGTGCTGCGGCTCTATCGCGATCCCGATCATCTGGCCGAGCGGCTCACCACATTGCGGCTGCTCACGCGTACGCGCGACGACATGATGGCGCAGGCGCAGCGTCTGGCGCCGGTGCTCGCGCAGTCGTTGGGCGATGCCTATACCGTGAGCGCCGCGCCGATGGTGAGCCAGATCGGCAGCGGCGCGCTACCGGTCGAGCAGCTCCCGAGTTATGGCCTGGCGATCGTGCCGGCTGGCGGCGGCAAACGCGGCAGCGGACGCGCGCTGGCGGCGCTTGAAGCGGCATTGCGCGCGCTGCCGTATCCGGTGATCGGCCGGATTGCCGATCAAAGGCTATGGCTCGATCTGCGATGTCTCGAAGCGACTGACGAAGCGCGTCTGGCGTTGCAGTTTTCGGAGCTTCGCGCATGATCGTGGGCACCGCCGGTCACATCGATCATGGCAAGACGAGTCTCGTTCGCGCGTTGACCGGGGTCGACACGGATCGTCTGAAAGAAGAAAAGGCGCGCGGCATTTCCATCGAATTGGGGTACGCCTACACCCCATTGCCGGATGGCGAGGTGTTGGGGTTCATCGATGTTCCCGGCCATGAAAAGCTGATTCACACGATGGCCGCGGGGGCCGTCGGCATTGATTTCGCGCTGCTCGTGATTGCGGCGGACGACGGCATCATGCCGCAGACGCGCGAGCATCTCGCCATTCTTTCGATGCTGGGGGTGAGGCGTGGCGTGGTCGCGCTATCGAAAGCGGATCGCGTCGACGCGGCGCGGCTGGCCGCTGTGACCCAGGAGATTTCGCAATGGCTCGCGAACACGCCGTTCGCCGATGCCGAGACGGTGCCGGTGTCAGCGACGACGCCGGGCGACACGGGCGTGGCGGCGCTGCGCGAGCAGCTCACGCAGGCGGCGCAGGCATTGCACTCGTCCGGCAATGCGGCGCGTCGCGAGGACGCATTGTTTCGTCTCGCCGTCGATCGTGTCTTCACGCTGGCAGGCCATGGTACGGTCGTGACCGGCACGGCGTTCGCTGGCACGGTGCGCGTGGGGGACAACCTCACCGTGATGCCGCAGGGATTGCCGGTGCGGGTGCGCAGCGTGCATGCGCAGAACCGTTCGGTGGAGGCGGGGCGCGCCGGGGAGCGTTGTGCGCTGAATCTGGCGGGGGTGGAGCGCGACCAGCTTCGGCGGGGCAACTGGATCGTGGCGGCGGGATTGCCGGGGCCGTCGACGCATGTGGATGTCGAACTGCACTGGCTTGAAGACAGTGCGCCACTCACGCAATGGTTTCCGCTGCATGTGCATGTGGGCACGACGCATGGGCAGGCCCGCACGGTATTGCTGGAAGGGGACACGCTGGCCCCCGGTGGCACAATGCGCGTGCAATTGGTCTTCGATACGCCGGTGTGCACGATGCCGGGCGACCGCTTCATCGTGCGCAATCCGCAGGCGACGGCAACGGTGGGTGGCGGGCGGGTGCTTGACCCTGCGGCGCCGGAGCGCAGGCGTCGGTCGGCGGCGCGGTTGGCGTGGCTCGACGCCGTGGCGCGCGCGCTCGATGGCGAAGGATTGGATGCACTACTCGCGCAGGCCGCGTTTGGACTGACGAGCGAGCAGGTCATTGCGCTCACCGGGTTGCCGGCGGGGCAATGGCAGTGGCCGGCGAATGCGGTGGTGCTGGCGGGAGGGGAGGGGGAATCGCTCGCGTTTGCCCCTCAGGCGTGGGACACCGTGCGCACACGCGTGCTCGATGTGCTGCGCGACTATCACGCGCGCCAGCCGGACGAGCCGGGACTCGATGCTGCACGGCTGGGCCGCATGACGTGGCCGTCGATGGATGCGTGGCGTTGGCGCGCCTTCGTGCAGGCCATGTTGCGCGACGGAGCGCTGGCCCGTACCGGGGCGTGGTGGCATCTGCCGGCGCACCGTGTGGAAATGACGGTTGACGAGACGGCGTTGGCTGACGCGCTGCTGCCGCTGGTGGTGCAGGGTCGTTTCGATCCGCCGTGGGTGAGGGACATGGGGCGTTCGCTGAACGTGCCTGAAGAGCGGGTGCGTGCGGTATTGCGCAAGCTTGCGAGACAGGGACGAGTGCATCAGATCGTGAAGGATCTGTTCTACGACGACGCTTGTGTCCAGACACTCGCCGGCATGATCGCCGACGCCGGCGGCAAGGTGGAAGCCGGTGCGTTTCGCGACACGACGGGCCTGGGGCGCAAGCGTGCGATCCAGATTCTGGAGTTCTTCGATCGTGCGGGATATACTCGCCGCGTTGGCGATTGGCATGTGCGCCGCCCCGGGGCGGAATGGGGCGCGGCGTAAAGTAGTCGGGATGCCGAACTCAGGTGATTCAAGCGATGCCTGAGCGCGTGCACGACGATTTAGTCAGTCACATTGCGTTGTCCGAAGGAAGGCATCCGTATCCGGTGATGCGGCCGGGCTTCAAACCCGGTTGGGGGCGTCAGCCGCTCCCAGGTCGGTTCGACTCCGGCTGCTTTCCGCCACAAGGCTTTCAGCGATTTTGCGTTCCGGAAATCCGCCGTATTCTTGTTCCGCAAAATTCACTTCGTGGACTTCGCTTTATCGCAGCGTCGATTGCGCACTTAGTGCCCGGCCATCACGCGCCAGTTCCAGTCAAGCCGGGCACGGCGCCGATGGCCAGGCCTTAGATGGCCCCGGTGAGCGTCATAGGCATTTCCGCCAGCCGGTCAGTAGGCCTTGTATGGCAGAAATTTGCCGGAAAGCACCACGTTGACGCGATCGCCCTTCGCGTCCGCCTGACGCTGGATGTCCATCGAGAAGTCGATGGCACTCATGATGCCGTCCCCGAATTCTTCGTGGATCAGTTCCTTGATGGTCGTGCCATAGACGTTCACCAACTCGTACCAGCGGTAGATCAGCGGGTCCGTCGGAACCGCCGTCGGCAGTGATCCCTTATACGGAACGATCTGCAGCCATGCGATGGCCTCGTCGGAAAGCTCGAAGATCTCACCGACGACGGCAGCTTGCTCCTTGCTCAACTGCATTTGACCGAGGCATGCGGCAGTCGTCCACTCCTTGGCCATGCCGACTTTATCCGCAACATCTGCCCACTTGAGGCCCTTGCGTACCTTCGCCGAGACGATCATCTCGGTAACCTGTGTGCGACTCGAAATCATGTGACTATCCTCAAAAAAACTACCACTGGAAAATTAAGCCGTATTGCCCATGCGGAGCGCGCGGCCTTGATCAAGCTCCGTAACGTTGTCCTGAGATAAGCCTGGACGAACAATTTGCGTCGTTTGATGCGTTTCACGACCATGTTCGATATCCTGTTGAATCGTGGCGGAGCGTCTCACCAGAAAATCGATAAGATAGTTTCGAATCCTGTAGAACTGCGGATCGTGGACAAGCGTCTCTCGCGTTCGCTCCCGTGGCATCGTGTTCACCACAATTTCTGCAAGGCGCGCGCGCGGCCCGTTACTCATCAAGAAGATTCGATCAGCAAGCAGGATCGCTTCGTCGACATCGTGCGTGATCATGAAAACGGTCTGATGAGTCGCCAGACAGATGCGCAGAAGTTCATCCTGGATAACACCACGCGTCAGCGCATCGAGTGCCCCGAACGGCTCGTCCATCAGAAGCATCTTTGGTGCGACGGAGAATGCGCGAGCGATCCCCACTCGCTGGCGCATGCCGCCCGATAGCTCCGATGGTTTTTTGTCGATCGCGCGCGTGAGGCCGACCATATCGAGGAAGCGCATTGCGCACTCGTCGATTTGCTGACGCGTCCAATCCGGATACCGGGAGCGAACGGCGAATTCGACGTTCTGCTTCGCGGTGAGCCAGGGCAGCAACGCATGACCTTGGAACACGACCCCCCGATCGAGGCTCGGGCCTGCAATCTCTCTCCCGCCCATGACGGCCCCGCCACCGCTCGCCTGCTCAAGCCCTCCGAGTACGTTCAAAATCGTGCTCTTTCCGCAGCCGGAGTGACCAATTACGCAAATGAACTCGCCACGATCAATCTTGAATGTCACGTCTTCGAAGACCGGCGGAAGATCTGCGCGATAGCGTTTCGAGAGGTTGTCGACCTCAATGAAAGCACTGCCGCTTGCGGCGCGATTGTCATTACTCTGCATAGGTCACCTTCTTTTGCAGGCGGGCAAAAAGTTGATCAAGCAGCATCCCAACCACGCCGATGACGAGCACCGCAAACAGGACATTTGTCAGCGAAAGATTGTTCCACTGGTTCCATAGGAAATAGCCGACGCCCGTTCCGCCGACCAGCATCTCGGCAGCCACGATGACAAGCCACGCAATCCCCATCGAGATACGCATGCCGGTGATGATGGTCGGTGCAGCGGCGGGCAAGACAATCTGCATCGCCTTGCGCAACGGCGAGACTTCGAGAGTGCGGGCAACGTTTAGCCACTCACGTCTTACGTTCGCCACGCCGAACGCGGTATTGATCAGCATTGGCCATAGCGAGCAGATGAAAATCACGAAAATTGCAGAGACAGAGGCGTCTTTGATCGTGTATAGCGCGATTGGCATCCACGCGAGCGGAGAGATCGGCTTGAGCAACTGAATGAATGGATCAAAAGCGCGATAGAGCAGCGGAGACATGCCAATCAAGAAACCCAAAGGGATCGACACGATGACGGCGAGTAGATAGCCGCCGGCGACACGCAGAAGGGAATGGCCCAATTGAATGCCGATTCCTTTGTCATTGGGACCATGATCATAAAATGGGTGCGCGAGGTTCTGCGCCGCGACGGAAAAGAACTGTGCGGGTGTGGGGAAACCGTCGCTCTTCGGCTCCGACGATGGGTCGTCGGGCGTCTGTCCCATCAACTGTGCATACTCTTTTTGCTCCGCAGTCATTGGCGCGTGCTGGGCCTGCTTCCCCGCCGTTGTCGCGAATTGCCAGCAAACGAGAAAAATCGCAACCATGGCAAGTGACACCAGTGCAGCTTGCAATCGAATTGAAGACTTCATCTCATATCCTTTGAATCAGGTCCGCCTGATCGCAAAACTTGCAAGGTATTTGGCCGGGTTGGCAGGGTCGTATTCACGGCCCATCACTGAGAATTTCCGCATCCCGCCAGCCAACGCATCGTGGTCGACTTCCTGCCCCAGTGCCTTCATTTGCGCACTTGCATCTGTAAGCAAGAACACCTTCTTGGCAAGGTCATCGTAGGAAATTTGCTTCTTGATGTAGCCCCACCTCTGCATTTGCGTGAGCATCCAGGTGGCCATCGAGTACCACGGAAGCGGTTGAAAATCCGTTCGATCTGGCTGATCACGCACATTTCCGAGCCCATCGGCGTAGTGGCCACTGAGCGCTTGCAGAATGACCGATTCCGGCTGGTTCAGATAGTTTGGCGTCGCGATGGCGCGCGCGATCGCAGGACGGTTCTCTAACTTGTGAGCGCTCGCGGACGCCTTCAGCAACGCACGGTATAACGCCACGAATGTGTTCGGGTTCTGGTCAATGAAGCCCTGCGCTACACCGAACGCACAGCACGGGTGCCCGTCCCAGATGTCGCGCGACAAGATGTGAATGAAACCCACCTGGTCATACACAGCACGTTGATTGAAGGGATCCGGTCCGAGGAACCCATCAATGTTGCCGGCCCTCAGATTGGCGATCATTTCCGCAGGCGGAGTCACGCGGAGCTGAACATCACGGTCGGGGTCAAGTCCATGCTCCGCCAGGTAGTAGCGGAGCAGGAAGTTGTGCATGGAATACTCGAACGGAATGGCGAACTTGAAGCCCTTCCAGTGCTTCGGGTCCCGGTTGTCCTTATGCTTCAGCGCCAACGTGATGGCCTGGCCGTTGACGTTCTGAATAGCTGCGACTCGCATGGGCTGGGCGGAAGACCCAAGCCCCATGGAAATAGCGAGCGGCATCGGTGCCAGGAAATGCGACGCGTCGAGCTCGTGATTAAGCATCTGGTCTCGAACCAGCGCCCAACCGGCCGTCTTGCGAAGCGAGACGTTGAGACCCTGCTCCCGATAGAAGCCCATGGGATCCGCCATGATCAGCGGTGTGGCGCAGTTGATCGGGATGAAACCTATCTTCAGGTCCTTCTTCTCCAGAGGACGCCTTTCTTCCGCCATCGCCTGAAGGTCGGCCAATGGGAGCACGCTGGCAATGGCGGCACGCGCGGCGTTGATGCCGACCGCGCGAAGGAATCGCCGGCGCAGCGCGTCGTGGGGGAACAGCGCCCTGACAGCTACCATTTCGAGGAAATGGCGCGACTGGACGTCTTCATCGTGCACTGGGGGGCGAGCGACAACGCCGCTGCGGGCATCGTGTTCGTCCTGACTGGCGTGCATGCCGCATGAGCAGCGCTCCAGCGAGTGGTCTGCGCTATACGGACGATACGGATTTTCATCTTTCATGTTCGACGCACCTGGTTTGATTCGGACTCGGGTTAGCCGCCCTACGGGCAGCAAGGCATTCAAGCGACAAGCCGCTGCTGTGCGAAACCCGCTTCGATGCGGGCAATGACTCGACCATCGAGGCGCTGCTCAATCCGAATCTGACCCTCTCGATCATCGGGAGCACCCCACGTACCCTTGGCGCTCGGGACGCCGTGGATAACGATGGGGAATGCCTTCGTTTTCAGACGAATCAGCGGCGTGCTGTGAACATAACCGGCATGCTCGCGGTTGAGCACGTGATGCGAAAGCGCCCCCGCTTGCCGCACGATCGGCTCGATGAATCGGCATGGCACGCCGGCAACGCTGATGCAATCGCCAATCGCATAAATGTCTTCGATGCTTGTCTGCATCGTGTGCGGATCGATTACGATGCCTCGATCAAACGCGAGCCCGGCCATTTTCGCGAGGCGGGTCTCAGTGACGAGCCCCGTCGCAGCGACGACTTCATCAACGCGAATTTGCTCGCCGCCTTGCATTTGAATGATCCTTTGGCCGTTGTCCGCTTTCTCGATCCTCTCGATGCGACGCCCCCCCAAGAATCTGACACCCGCATCCTGTAGGCCCGTCAGGAGCCTGTCAGAGACGACCGCTGGAACCAGACTGGCCAGCGGGCCGAGGTTGATATCGATTAGCGACACGGCATGGCCTGCACGCGCAAAATCCTCCGCGAGTTCGCACCCAATCATCCCGGCACCGACGATCGCAACGGTCTTTTTCGCGCCATCCAGGCGTGCCTGAATCCCCGACCATCCCGCCAAATCATTGACACGCCAACATAGCGAGGCCGGCATTTGCTCCGGTAGTGCAGGGCGCGCGCCCTGCGCGATCGCGAGCTTCGTATAGCGAAGCGCACCTCGCGTGGTACGTACCTGTTTGATGGACGGAGAAATGCCGACGACAAACGTTTCTGTCATCAGACGCACATTAAGGCGCCGAGCTGCATTGACGGCCGACTCCCGAACCAGATCGGCAGGCTTCAGGCTGCGCCCGAGTGCGACGGACAGTTCCGGCTTGAGGTATCTGTCGCCGTTGCATGCGGTCACGAGCGTAATAGGTACAGCGGGGTCGAGCGCACGCAACGCCTCTGCCGCACTCCAACCGGCAATGCCACCGCCCACGATCACGACGCCGAGCTCACGTGTCGGCGTAACGACCGCGGCATCGTCCGAGCGTGCAGTGCGCTCCAACGGTTCGTAAGGCTCGAAATCCGCCTTGACAACGCCACAGAGCGGACAAGCCCAGTCCTCCGGAATGTCCTCAAATCTCGTCCCCGGTTCAAGCCCGCTATCGGGATCGCCCAATGCCTCGTCGTAAATCAAGCCGCAGGCGCGACAGAGGAATTGCCGCCACGGCAAATTCGTCGGGGTGCTCATTCGGGGACCTCCTCTTTCGACAGACGAGCCATCTCCCAACGCAGGTGCTTGATGGCAGGCGTTACGATCGCGACGAACTGAGCCTCGCGAATACGGCGTTGCGGCGCAGCGCTCATAAGGTAGCCGCGCGCGCCCTGATGCATAAGCGCCGAATTCGCAGCACGTAATGCCAGTTGCGCGCCTTGTACGCGCGCGTCCAGCACATGAAGTAGATAGTCTTTGCTGCCGTCGTATGGCGTTTGCGCGAGCTTGGCGACGCGACTCCACAGCTCGTCGTACTCCGCCTGAAGCTCGGCCGGACCGTCTTCCAGAAATTGGTTGACGTGACCAAGGACTGGCTCGACTTCGCGGATAGAGTCGATGCTGCCCTGTGCAATGCCCATTGCCATCCCGGCTTGCAGCAACACAAATACAGCACGTATCTTCGCAATGAGAGGACGAGCAGGATCTGCGATCATTGCGGCGTCGCCGACAAAGTAGTTGTCGAGGCGCACGCCCCAGGTGCTGGTTCCTTCCATGCCCGAAAATTCCGGGCATTGGCGCAATACGACCTCGGGCGTCAGCTTCAGCAGGAACATGATCTCGTGCGACACCGAGCCATCGTCGCGGAACACGCCTGCCATGGCGCCGCAGTAATGTCCCGGCGCGATATGACTTACCCACGGCAGTGCGCCGCTAACGTGATATCCGCCGGGCACCTTCACTGCGCGTAGCAGTATCTTTTCGATGCCGGCAATTGCTTTCATCGGGTTCGAAAGCGCCGTACCCCCGAAGGTACGCCCCATCGTGTGATCGTCGAGCAGTTCGCCAGTCAGCGCAGGATTGCCGGATTGCTCCATGTAAAGCCCACAGACGTCATGTGCCCATGTGAGAAATCCCGTTGACCCACAACGGCGACTCACAGCGCGCATAGCGTCCAGCGCCAGGCCAACCCGACGACCGCCTCGCTCGAGGTGCGCGCCGAACGCGCCTGCGGTGCCGAGCGACCCCAGGATTTCGAGCGGGTAATGACCCTCATCAATACGATGCGCGGCTTCTGCGAGCGGGCCGTCGGAGATGGCCGTCACGTTTGCCATGACGTGGGAATCGGTCCACGTCGAATCGATCCGGTCGCCAGGAAATTCAACCGCTTTCATGATGCGATACTCCCGTTATTCAGTGTGATGGAGCGTGCTGCGGCTTACTCCGCGAGCGCGATGCTGAACGGGATGGGATTGCGCATGCTGTTGGCAACGGGAGAGAAGTGATTGGCGTGCTTGACGATGTCGTCCAGCGCTTCGCGCGTGGCGTCGCCCTCGATGAGGACCTTCACACGAATTTCCTGGAAGCCCATTTGCGCGGGTTGACGTTCGGCGCCACCAGCGCCCCACGCGGCGGTATTGCCGATGTCGGCTTCCAGGAAGATTTCGAGACGCGAAAGCTTGACCTGGCGGTAGGTCGCCACCGCCGTAATGCCGACGCTCAGGCAACCGCCCAGCGCCGAGAGCGCGATCTCGCCCGGCGCAGGCACCGTGTTTTCACCGAAGAGATGGACCGGCTCGTCCACGACGACCGGGTTGTGGGTGCCTACATAGCTCCACGAGCGGAACTGCCCCTGCATGACCGTATGGACCTTGTTGCTGCCCTTGCGCTCGGGATTTTCACGGCCGGCGGCGGCAAACTTCAGAAGGCCTTCGCGGTCGATGGGGCGTAGGTACGTGGTGACGGTTTCGGTACTCAAGGTAATTCTCCTGGTGACAGACGTGGCATATGAGCCGGATGAAACGATCTGCGAGATCGCACATCCATCAAAGCAACGACCGTGCCAGGGCAGGGTAAAAATCTATAGGGTGCTGTATTTGTTATATTTTTTATGACCGACCACGCTGCAAGCCCAATGAGCACCCAATCCCAAATTGTTGACAATGTCGACAATTTGTCGAACATTGTCAGTCGTATCTAGCTGCAAATTTTCTGCCAGCGATACGAGAACTGACGGGGCGTCAGCCCGAGGCGTTGCGCTGCTCGCGACTTGTTGCCGCCAGCCGAGCGCAATGCCTGACGCAGTTCATCTGCCGAATGTGAGTCGTTCGCCATGTACTGACGCACCCCTTCCGGAATTTGAACCGTCTGCTGCAGGGGCGAACCGGGAGTCTCGAACAGTGGCGCCGGTTCCGCTGCGGGTAGAAACCGTTCAACATCGTCCGAATGGAGTATTGGCCTGTCGGCGAGCAGCACGACGCGTTCGATAAAATTCGAAAGTTCGCGGATATTGCCAGGCCATTGATGGTCCTCGAGCCTTGCGAGTGCATCGGGCGCAAGATTGACGTTGCGCTGGTTTGCCTGGTTTGTACGGCTGAGAAAATGCAATGCCAAAGCGCGAATGTCACCTTTGCGCTCGGCTAACGACGGAAGCCGAATAGGAATAACGTTGAGTCTGTAGTACAGATCCTGTCTGAACAGGCCGTTCGCAACATCGGTTTCCAGGCTTCTGTTCGTCGCCGCCACAAGCCTGACGTCCACCTTGATTTCACGCTTCCCACCTAGCCGGGTTATCGTTCCCTCCTGCAATGTACGAAGCAGCTTTCCCTGCAACGTGAGAGGCAGCTCACCGATTTCGTCAAGGAAGATCGTCCCTGAAGACGCCTGTTCGAACAGCCCCTCTCGCACACCGGTCGCACCCGTAAACGCACCCCGCTCGTAGCCAAACAATTCGGATTCGAAAAGCGTGTCGGGGATTGCTGCACAGTTCACCTTTATGAACGGCTTGTCACGGCGTTGACCCGACAAGTGCAGTGCTCTGGCGAACAGCTCCTTGCCGGTGCCTGAATCGCCGAGCAGCAAGACACTCGCCGATGCATTCGAGACTCGCTCCAGCTCCGAAATCGCTTTAAGCAGCGCAGGCGAAGTCCCCACGATTCCGTACTTCGCGCTCTCATGCTCAAGCGCGTGCATCAACATCTCGTTCTGCTCTTCGAGTGCGCGAGTCTTTGCCTTCATCATCGAATCAAGATGAAGAAGGTGGCCGGCCAGTGTCGACAAGATCCGCAAAATAGACACGTCGCTCGATAATGCACGATTGCGGACACGAATTCGATGGCACGCCAGGACGCCGACGCTTCGATCCTCAATTCGGATGGGGAGCGCGATAAACGACACGGGCCCCGGCGGAAGGCGGTCTCGTTTAACCGCCCGTGCAAGAAAGACATCGTCTCGATCGATGTCCTGCACGATCGTCAACTGGCCATGGCGCAGTACATGCCCCGTTATGCCTTCACCGACCTTGTAGCGCCCGCGTTCGATTTCGTCCGGCTTGAGGCCATACGCATATTGGATTCTGCAACTGTCAGTCGCACCATCGTCCAGAAGCACGATGCGCCCACGGTTCAGCCCGAGGAGCTCGGACATCAGATGGAGCGTTTCACGAAGAATGACGTCCGGCGATAGCCCTTTGCCTACGAGGCTCATTATTTGTTGGAGAAGGAGCATCTCCTGCTCTCTCCAGAATGCCGGCGAATCGCTTTCACTATGCTGGGAACTCATCTGGCCACCCGTGAGATAACAGATCCCATCATAAGATCAACCCGGGCATGAAACATATTCGTGGGCCGAATTCGCCAGCGATGTATGCGCACCCATTCAATAGGGGAAGCAACGAGGCGAGGGCGCCTGGTGAGGGGGGAATAAAGCCGGCCAGACTATGGCTCGATTTTCGGCGAGACGATGGGGGAACCCATATCTCGCGCCCGGCCGTCCACCTTTTGATGTCTTCTTCCAATGCCTAGCTCATCGTCTGAACCTCGAAAATGACGTGAGCGGGTTCTCACTGGGTCAATACATGAACTACCTCCCGATAGTTCATGTATTTGTCCGCACCCCCAATCGAACCTATTGGGCGGCCTCCGCCAACCCAGCCATCAGCACATACTTCACTTGAACATACTCTTCGATGCCGTAATAGCCTCCTTCCCGACCATAGCCCGACTGCTTGACCCCGCCAAACGGAACGGAAGCCGTACCCACCGAGCCTGAGTTCAGGATCACCATGCCTGCCTCGATGTCGCGCGAGAGGCGAAATGCCCGCCCGAGATCGCGGGTAAATGCGTAAGCGACCAGACCGTATTCGGTGGCGTTCGCACGCGCAATCACCTCCTTCTCGGAGGCGAATGTGTAAACCGGGAATACCGGGCCGAAGAGTTCCGTCGAGCAGATATCCATGTCGTCGGCGACGTTCGTGAGGATGGTCGGCGCATAGAAGAGACCACCGTTGTCGTGTCGCCGCCCACCGAGCAACGTTTTCGCACCGCTCTTTTGCGCCTGCTCGACGAGCCGAGACACCTTGTCGAGTGCCGCCTGATTGATCAGAGGCCCCACTACGAAGTCGGGCTGTAATCCCTGGTCGACACGGATTCGCTCGACGGCTTCCGTCAGGCGCTGCACAAAGCGATCGTGAATGCCGGCCTGCACGTAGATGCGGTTCGGCGAGATACAGACCTGTCCAGAGTTGCGTAGTTTTGCCGCAACGAGCCCTGAAATTGCCTGTTCGATGTCTGCATCATCGAACACGATGAACGGCGCGTTGCCACCGAGTTCCATCGTCAGCCTTTTCAGCGTATCTGCGCTTTGCCGAGCGAGCAGCCGGCCGATTTTGGTCGATCCGGTGAACGAAATCTTCCGGATGCGCGAGTCGCTGGTCATCATGCCGCCGATGGACGCAGGGTCGCCCGTCACCATTTCAAAAACACCCTCGGGAATGCCGGCGCGCCTTGCGTATTCAAGCAACTTATAGGCGGTCAGCGGCGTTTCCTCGGCAGGCTTGATGATGATCGTGCAACCGGCCGCGAGTGCGGTAGCGACCTTGCGTGCAATCATCATGAACGGAAAATTCCAAGGCGTGATCGACGCTACCGGGCCGATCGGCTCCTTGGTGACCAGCACTGCAGCATCGGCGGCGTGCGATGGAATCGTATCGCCATACACGCGCCTGGCCTCTTCCGCATACCATTCGATAAAGCCTAGACCATAGTCGATTTCGCCGAGCGCTTCGGTCAGGCACTTTCCGTTCTCGCGCGAGATCAGTTCGGCAAAGTCCTGCCTGTCTTGCCTGACCAGCTCGAACCATTTGCGCAGCAAGTCGCTGCGCTGCCTGGCCAGCTTCCGGGACCATTGAGGAAAAGCAGCGCAGGCGCGATCAATCGCCTCACGCACCTCCTGCTCAGTATGATGCTTGACGTGACCCACCACGCTGCCGTCCGCGGGATTCCTTACTTCGATCATGAAATATCCTTGAGTCCATGTTGGAAGGGTGATTGTCGTGAGCGGGAAATACACTCGAAGCACGCGAAGTGCGCGACGCGCGTCGACCGATGACGCGCCCTCGGCATGACCGCATGCGACAACCTGTGAAAATGTTATGAGCGCGGGACACGGCGGAAAACGCGCATTCGTCTGTGATTCTTGCCTGATCCTATGAGTGGCTGGTGCTTTTCCCGACTCGATGCGAAACTGCGCTCGTCGATCGCTAAGTTTTTTTTGTCGCCGCCATGGAATCCGCATCGAAACGTCAGGGGCGCGTGCGCCAACAGATGATCGAGTTGTTGCTCGAGCTCGCGCCCAATGAGGGCTATAACCTTTCACCGCTGCCAGATATACGCTTCCTGCGTTCGAATCGGTCGTTGACCAGAACGCCAGTGCTCTATGAGCCGGGCATCGTGATCGTGTGCCAGGGGCGCAAGCGCGGCTTCTGGGGCGATCAGGTCTATCTTTACGATGCCCAGCGCTATCTGGTGGTCTCGGTGCCGTTGCCGTTTTCGATGGAGACCGACGCGAGCGAAGCCGAGCCGTTACTGGCGATTTATTTGCGGCTGGATTTCGGCATTGCCGCCGATTTGCTGCTACAGCTCGAGGAGCACGAAGCGATGACGCCGATGCCACCTCGCGGCATGGCAACCACCACGCTCGATATACCGCTGGGGCAGAGCGTCTTGCGCTTTTTGCAGGCCATGTTGAATCCTCTTGAGGCTCAGATCCTCGGGCCGGCGCTGGTGCGGGAAATCTATTTCCGGGTTTTCTTGGGCGAGCAGGGCGGCTCGATGCGCGCCGCTTTGAGTCGCCAAGGCAATTTCGGCCGCATTTCCCGCGCGATCCGCAAGATTCATACAAATTTTGCGGAACCGTTGACGGTGGAGGAACTCGCCGCCGAAGCGCGCATGAGCGTGCCGACTTTCCATGTGCACTTCAAGGCGGTGACCGACACCTCGCCCCTGCAGTACATCAAGTCCACGCGCTTGCATCAGGCGCGGCTCCTGATGGCGCGGCTCGGCACGACCGCGGCGGCGGCGAGTAGCCAGGTCGGTTATGAAAGTCCGTCTCAATTCAGTCGCGAGTTCAAGCGGCTGTTCGGCGGCAGCCCATTACAGGAAATCGCGCGCATGAAGCGCAATTTTGCGCTGCCCGACGAAGGCGCGCCGTCGATTTTTGTATCGTCGCACTAACCCATACTCTCTGGACAATCCTCGAACATGGCCCGCCGCGACTCGCTTCCGCCACTCAATCCCACGCGCGCCTTCGAGGCGACCGGGCGTCTGCTCAGCATTTCCAAGGCGGCCGACGAGTTAGCCGTCACCCCAGCGGCGGTGAGCCGGCAGGTCAGGGCGCTCGAGGATTTTCTGAAGGCGCCGCTGTTCGAACGGGTGCGCGGCGGTCTCGTGTTGACCGCGGTGGGCGCTCGTTATCTGTCGGAGTTGATGCCGCTCTTCGCCACGCTGCGCGAAGCGACGGAGGCGATCGTGTCTGGCAGCCAGAGCAACAACGTGCTGCGCATCCGCTCGCCGGCCACGTTCGCGGTGCGCTGGCTGATTCCGCGGCTCGCCAGCTTTCACCGGCTAAATCAAAACATCGATGTGCAATTGACCACGTCGTCGGCGCCGCTGAACTTCGCGCTCGAAGACATTGACGCGGGCATTCAACTGGGCGATGGCGACTGGCCCGGCATGAACACGCAGCGCCTGATTCCCAACGAACTGGTGCCGGTGGCTGCGCCCATACTCACCTTGAAAAGGCCGAGACAGCTCGAAAGTCAAACACTGCTGCATTCGCTCGCTCGCGCCGACGACTGGGGGCTGTGGCTGGCCGCCGCGGGCGTGTCGAGAATCAACGCGCTGCGCGGCATGCGTTATGAGACATCGCTGCTGGCCTACCAGGCGGCGATCGAGGGGCACGGCGTGGCGATCGCACAGAAGGCGCTGGTCGAGAAGGATTTGAACGACGGCACGCTGGTCATCCCGTTTGGGCCGACACTCGATCGCGGCGCATACACCTACTATTTCGCATGGCCCTCGGGCAAGCGGCAGACAGCGGCGTTGCGCGCGTTTCGCGAATGGCTTGCCACGGTGGTGCAAAGCTAGCGCTGATGGCGGGGCACATGACTTTACAAAAAGTCAAAAGGTACGATCAATAAAGTCGTTTGTCCGCGCTACGCGCGCTCTCTATCCTGTTCTCAATGGCTGCAAATCGGTGACACGAATGTCATTTGCAGCGCAGAACCGGATAGGAAAAAATGATAAGAGACAGTCTTCGAGGCGTACGCGTGCTGGATTTTTCGCACGTGCTGGCCGGGCCGGTTTGCTCCATGATGCTGGCCGATTTCGGTGCGGACGTGGTCAAGATCGAGCCGCCGTTCGGTGAGCTGGGGCGCAAGATCGGGCCACCATGGATCAACGGCGAGAGCGTCGCCAATCTCAGTGTCAATCGCAACAAGCGCAGTCTGGCGATAGATCTGAAAACCGAGGCTGGCCAGCGAACGATAAGGGAGATGGTTCGGCAGGCCGATGTGATTGTCGAGAACTTCCGGCCCGGCGTCATGGCAACGTGGGGTCTGGATTATGCGTCGCTTGAAGCAACTCACGGCAAGCTTGTTTACTGCTCGATCTCCGCGTTTGGACAAACCGGCGCCTCGCGCTGTCGTCCCGCCGTGGACGGCATCATTCAGGCCGCCAGCGGGCTGATGAGCACGCTCGGTGAGCCAGGTTCGGCGCCGTTGAAGGTACCGGTTCCTGTGGCTGACATGGTGGGCGGCTATATGGCCACTATCGCCGTGCTCGCAGCGCTGCACGAGGTACATCGCGGTGGCGTAGGCCAGCATCTGGACATCAGCTTGTTTACGGCAGCTATTGCGCTGCAGCAGGTCGGCTTCACGTCGTTTCTCGCCTCCGATACCAACCCGGAGAAGGTCGGCAGTGCCGCGCCTTATGCGTCTCCCAACGAAGCCTTCCAAACCCGTGACGGCTGGCTGATGATTGCCGCTTATCACCCGCACAGATGGGTGTCGCTTTGCGAGGCGGTTGACTTGCCGCATCTCGAATCGGACCCACGCTTTGTCACCAACACGGATCGCGTGCGCAATCGGGCTGCCCTGCGCCGCGCGCTGGGGGAATGCTTTGCGACCCGCACCACATCTGAATGGCTCGACCTGTTAGCCGCTCGCGACATTCTGTGCGCTCCGGTTTCGACGTACAGGGAGGTGGTGGATTCTCGCGAGTATCGCGAAAGCGGAATCGATTCTAGCGTCGATCATCCGATTGCCGGCAAGGTGCGGCTGCCTGGCTTTGCCCTTGGCAAAAGCGACGACGCGCGTGGAGCAGATGTCGCCGCGCCGCTAGTCGGGCAGCACTCAATTGAGGTTCTCGCGGAATACGGTGTTACCCACGAGGAGATCACCAGGCTGATCGGCCTGGGCGTGATTCAGACCGCCGCTACGCAAGATGCGCCGGTCGCTCTGTAGGAGGTGGGGGTGACGTGCGCTCCCGTACTTGTCGAGAAGCATCGACGGGGCACGTTGCTCAGGCTGGCATCTGACAATCCATGCAATCCGCTAACTGACGCGCTTGGTCGGATCGATGCCGACGACCCAGTGCATGCAACTTTCATCACTGGCTCAGACAAGACATTTGCAGCGGGCGCTGACATATGCCCATCCGTTGAGTCGTCGCCTGGGCGACGGTCTGTTATTCGAGCGACGGCTTTTTCATGCTGGCTTCGCGTTGCACGATCAGAAGGAAGGCATGGCGGCGTTCTTGCAGAAGCGAGCGCCGGAATTTTTCAATAAGTGAGTATCTGTATGAATCGCTACGCAATGAACACCAGACAGGATGTCATGACGACCGACGACGCTCAAAGCGAAGGATTGGTCTTGACCCGCGTCGTCAACGGCGTGATGACAATCACGCTGAATGAACCGAAAACCGGTAACGCGCTCGATGTGGCGATGACCGAAGCGTTGGCAGACGCCCTGGAGCGGGCGAGCGGGCTTTCGAACGTGCACTGCGTTTTGCTCCGGTCCTCGGGCAAGCATTTCTGCACGGGTGGCAACGTGAAAGACATGGAGGCTGGCGCCGATCTGATGCAAGGCTCTGTCGAGGCGGTCAGGGAGCGCCTCGCGGGTAGCCTGCATCGCATTCCCCGCGCGTTGCATGCGTTGCCGGTGCCATCTATCGCTGCCGTCAATGGTGCCGCAGTGGGCGCGGGATTCGATGTTGCATTGATGTGCGATTTGCGCATTGCCGCGGAAAATGCCCGTTTCTCGGAAAGCTTTCTGCGACTGGGTTTGGTCTCTGGCATCGGCGGGGCCTGGTTCCTTACTCGGATTGTCGGGGTCGCCAAGACAATGGAGTTGACGCTGACCAGCGAATTCATCGATGCGTTCCAAGCGCTTGATGCCGGCATCGTCTCGCGAGTCGTGGCCGTCGATGCATTGGACGCGGAGGCGGTGCGACTGGCTGAAACAATCGCCAACAGCCCTCCACACGCTTTGCGAATGGCCAAGCAACTGGTTCGCCAATCGGCGGAAGCATCGTTGCCGACAGCCTTGGAGATGGCCGCATCGATGCAGGCCATTCTTCTTTGCGGTGAAGAGCACAAGGCCGCGGTTCGCCGGTTTCTCAAGTGAAGCGTTGGCAGACGACGTGCGCTATGTAATACAAATAAAAATCAATGGAAGGAGACAGTCATGAACACGCATCATCGCCAACCGGCGGCGCTACGGCAAATGTTGAAGATCATCACAACCTCGAGCTTGGGAACGATGCTCGAGTACTACGACTTCTTCGTGTACGTCGCGCTGACGGGCACACTGACGCAATTGTTTCTGCCGTCGCAGGACAGAACCGTCGCTGCGCTCGCGGGCGTCGCGACTTTTGGCATTGCTTACCTCGCGCGACCCATCGGCACGATTATCTTTAGCCCTATGGCGGATCGTATCGGGCGCAAAAAGACCTTTGTCATCACACTTGTGTTGATGGGTGTCGCGACTGTCGGCATCGGTTGCTTGCCGACTTATGGCGCAGTCGGGGTGGCCGCACCCGTCGCCTTGCTGGTGCTGCGCGTTACGCAAGGCATTGCGCTCGGTGGGGAGTATGGCTCAGCTGTGGTCTATGTGGTCGAATACGCACCGCAGGACAAGCGCGGCATGTTCACGAGCGTCTTGCAGAGCACGGCCGGGGTCGGCCTGTTGCTCGCCCTGGCGATAGTGTCTGCATTGCGACTGACGCTTGACGCCCACGCATTCGCCACTTGGGGTTGGCGCGTGCCTTTCCTGGTCTCCGCACCGATCGTCGCGATTGCAACGATGATTCGGTTGGGCATGAAGGAGACGCCGGTGTTCGTGGAAATGCAGGCAAGCGGGCGTTTGTCGAAAGCGCCCCTGTCCGACACGGTGACCAGCAAATCCTCATGGAAAGCCATTCTGGTTGCGATTTTCGGTGCCCAAGGGGGCACTTCGGTATCGTTGTACACGTCGATTGTCTACATGCTGTACTTTCTGCAGAACGTGCTCAAGGTGGAACCGACTCACGCCAGTCTTTGCGTGGCGGTTGGCATCATAATCGCGACGCCTATGTTCCCGGTGTTTGGCCGCTTATCCGATCGAATCGGACGAGCACGGGTGATGTTCATCGGCATACTGCTATGGATGGCCAGCGCGTATCCGACCTTTGCCGGGATCCGCACGGGTGTGCTCAACGAGGCCTGGGGTGTGGTCGCGGCACTTATTACGGTACTCGCCGTGTTGACCGCCATGATCATGGCGCCGCTACCCGCATTTATCGCCGAGTGCTTTCCGCCTCAGAGTCGGACAACCGGATTCGGACTGGCGCAGCAACTGGGCAACATCCTGTTCGGCGGATTTTTACCGCTCATCAGCCTGTCGCTGGTAGCGCTGACCGGCAACCAACTGGCAGGGGTGGCCTATTCGATTGCGTCACTGGTGCCCTGTCTTGCGGTTACCTATTTCTGGGGATTAAAACGAGATCGCGCCAATCGCCGGCCGGATTTGATGAACGCGCCGGCACCGGCTGGCAAATAATACGTCCGGCAACACTTTGCCCTCACGTGCTGTCGGTGAACACAGCGATAATCCGCAAATTATCGCTGTGGAGCATGACCGGTCCAGGCATGTCCGTCAGCATTCATGGAGCAACAAATCAGCTGCATGTGGCGACAGTCCATGACGGGGATGATCGGCAAGTGTGAACTTCACACATCGTCGACGCATGTTCGATTCGGAGAAGGAGCTTCGACGATGACGAATCGGTCAACTTTCGTTCGCCGCCTTTGGCTTCGTGGTGGATGCGTAAGTCGCCTCACGCCGCAGGCGCAACGCTGACCCCCGTCACACCATGACGTTGCATGGCATCTGCCACGAAACCCTCGCGTTTCATGTCTTCCACAAACGTCTTCAGAAATGCCACAGCCGCCTCGCCGCGCGTGATCGGCATACCCATGGCTTGCTGAATGACCATGAAACGCTCGTCGAGCAGCCGATAGCCCGTCAGTGCGGCCACGTCGTGTTCGAGCTGTTGCTTCACGCCAGCGGCCACTTCACAGCCCGTTTCGATGAACGTCTTGACCACCGTCGGCGACGTGGGCGCGCGCACGATGTCCGCGTGCTTGAGTTCGCGCGTCAGGAACAGGTCATACGCGCTGCCTTTACCGACGACCACGCGCGTGCCCGCCTGATCGACCTCGGCGTTGGTCTTCACCGGCGAGGCGTCGCGCACCAGGTAAAAGCCTTCGATAAGCAAGTACGGTGCCGTGAAACCGATCGTCGTGGCGCGGCGCGGATCGATGGCGAAAAAGCCCACGTCGGCCTGCTCGTTCGTCACCGTCTCCACCGATTTGCCGGCGGCATCGACCACGACAAGCGCAAGCTCGACGCCCAACCGCTTCGCCAATTCACCCGCCAGATCGACTGAAATGCCGACCGGCCTGGATTGGGCGTCAAGCCCCGCCAGAATCGGATTGCCAAGGTTGATGCAGGCACGCAGCACGCCAGTCGGCGCAAACGCGGCAAGGAGAGTCGAATCGAGCGTCATGGTCAGGATCGGGAGGTCTGGGGTTCGAGAATATCGGCAATCTTGCCGATGGCGTCGATGGTGTGGCGCAGAGGGGCGTTCGGTACACCGGTACCGGCCGTAAGATTGGCTTGCGCCAACGCCCAGGCCATCCCGACGCGCCTTCTCACCAGTGTCCCTGCGGCCGATGCGTGGGCGCGACGCGTCAGCTTGCCCCGATCTCGCGTCCGCGACGGTGGGGTTCGCCGAGCCGAATGGCCTCGGCGACCACGCTCAGCACTTCGGTCCCTGTGTTCTCGGAGTGCGCCTTGAGCACCTCGCCCAAGTGCGGCCGTCCGGCTTCGCGCAGGGCCGCCATGATCCGGTCGTGCTCTTCGTGCGATTCCTGCCAACGCGAAAGATCCGCGTTCGCGGCGCCGCGTGCGCGGTGCACCTTGCTCATTAATGTGGCATAGAGCGACGAGAGCACCGGGTTGCCCGCGCCGTCCACGATCATCTGGTGAATCTGCTGGTTGATCCGGAAGTACTCCGTTCGAAGCCCCTTGCCGTGCGCGTCGAGCATCTGCTCGTGCTTCCGTTCGATCGCGGCCAGCGCGCTCTCGGTCAATCGCCGAGACGCCAGTTCGCCCGCCATGCCCTCCAGGCCATGGAGGACTTCAAACGTCGCGCGAAGCTCGTCGAGATCGAGTGGCGCGACCCGGTAGCCGATGTATTGCCGGTGCAGCACCAGCCCCTCGGACACCAGCGTCTTGAGCGCTTCACGCAACGGCGTCTTCGAGACGTCGAACATTTCGCAAAGCGCCTTCTCGTCAATACGCTCGCCCGGCGGCAGCTCGCCTTCTTCGATCATGACGCGCAAGCGCGCCGTAATCTCGGCCGCCATGCCTAGCGTGCGGAGTTTGAGGGACTTCTGGAGGGGGAGGGTCACGGTCTCGAGCGTGTTTATCAGTGTCATAAACATCCTACCATATAGGGAAATCCCTAGAATAGATTTCAATGAAATCAATTATTTACCGATATTGTAATTACAGATTACAGATTCTATACTCACTCTCAAGTCGCGACGAAAGCTATGTAAGTCATCTACTCTGGAGATTCACCATGCAGTCGACAGGCAGGGTTGCCGCTATGGCAGGCACGAAGAGCGCTGTGCGCTGGAAGATTTTTTTCTTGATGCTGTGTCTGATCTCGATCAACTACATCGATCGGGCGTCGTTGTCGGTGGCCATGCCGCTGATCTCGAAGGAGTTCGACCTCACGCCCGCGATGGAAGGGTTGATCCTGAGCGGATTCTTCTGGACGTATGCCGTCATGCAGATTCCGGGCGGTATGCTGGCCGACAAACACAAGCCGCGCATCGTGATCGCGCTGGCCACGGTCTTCTGGGGCATCTTTCAGGCGGCGGCCGCCCTGTGCACCAATGCCACGTCGTTGCTGCTCACGCGTTTCGGGCTCGGCGCGGCCGAGGCACCGATCTATCCGGCAGGCGGCAAGTTGAATGCCATCTGGATGACGCAGTATGAACGCGGGCGCGGCGCCACGTTGCTCGACGGCGGCGCGCCGCTGGGCGCCGCCCTGGGTGCCATCATCATCACCTGGCTCATCACGATGCTTGGCTCATGGCGTCTGGCCTTCGTCGTCGCGGGCGTTGGCACCGTGCTCGCCGGCTACGTCGCCTGGCGCTACATTCGCAATACCCCGCGCGAACACCCGGGCGTGAACGACGAAGAGGCGACCTACATCGAGGAAGCGCAAGCAAACGAGCACCGCGCCGAACCGGCCAACCTCTCCGGTCGTTCGCTCGATTTCTTCAAATACCGTTCCGTGTGGTGCATGGCGCTGGGCTGGATGTGCTTCAACACGGTCTTCTACGGGCTGCTGACCTGGATGCCGAACTACCTCCACAAGGTTCACGGGTTCGATATCAAGCAAATGGGCGGCGCCAGCTTCATCATCTTCTTCTGCGGCTTTATCGGCGAGCTGTTCGGCGGCTGGGTCGGCGACAAGTGGAAGGCCGCGGGCGGCTCACCCAACAAGGTCATGCGTACCCTCTTCGGCATAGCCGCCGTGATCGCGACCGCATCGATCTTCTCCGTGGCGTATGTGAAGAGCGATGTCATCACCGTGGTGCTGCTGTCCTCGACGCTCTTCTTCCTGCGCTGGTGCGGCCTGTACTGGTGCATTCCGTCCATTCTCGGCACGCGCAACAAGGTCGGGTTCCTCGGCGGGGTGATGAATCTCGGCGGCAACATCGGGGGCATCAGTGTGCCGCTGATCGTCGGCGTGATCGTGCAGACCACCGGCTCGTATTTCCTCGCGCTGATGTTCTTCGCGGCCGCTGGTGTCGGGCTGTTCATCTGCTCGACGCTGATCGACTACGAACGCAAGCTTCCGGTTTGATTTTTCAGACACACGTTTCTCCCTTGATCGGCACGCCGCCCAGGCGGCCGGTCATCGCATTTTTGGTACGACCATGACGACCCAAAAACGTAAATTGCTTGGCATGCTCACGCCGTCTTCCAACACCGCGCTGGAACCGATTACCAGCGCGATGGTGGCTGACCTCGATCATGTCTCTGTCCATTTCTCCCGCTTTCGCGTCACGCAGATTTCTCTCGGCGAGAACGCGCTTGGCCAATTCGACCTGGAAAAGATTCTCGACGCAGCGCGGCTCCTCGCCGACGCCGAAGTCGATGTCATCGCGTGGAATGGCACTTCCGCCGGATGGCTGGGCTTCGAGACCGACGAAGCGCTGTGCCGACAGATCACCGAAACGACAGGCATTCCCGCCACCACGTCCGTGCTGGCGCTCAACGAGATCCTCGCGCGCACGGGAGTGACAGAACTCGGTCTCGTGACCCCGTATCTGGAAGACGTGCAGCAACGCATCGTCGCGAACTATGCGCGTCGAGGCATTCGTTGCACGGCAGAGCGCCATCTGGGGCTGAGCAAGAACTTCGAGTTTTCCGAGGTCAGCGCGCAGACGCTGGAGTCGCTCGTCAACGAGGTGGCTCAAGCGCGCCCGCAAGCCATCACCACGTTCTGCACCAACCTGCACGCCGCGCCGCTCGCCCGCGCGCTGGAAGCCAAGACCGGCATTCCCGTGTACGACACCATCTCGACGGTGCTCTGGAAGTCGCTGCGGCTCGCCGGCGTCGACACGCGCGCCCTGAGCGGCTGGGGTCAACTGTTCCAGCAAGGAGAGTAAGACGATGAGCGACACCTTCGATCTGGTCATTCGGCACGCCGATGTGGTCACGGCCGCCGATCGTTTTACTTGCGACATCGGCGTGCGCGACGGCGTGATCGCCGCTCTGGGCCGGAACCTGGCCAGCGGTGCGCGTGAGGTCGACGCCTCGGGATTGCTCGCGCTGCCCGGCGGTGTCGACGGCCACTGCCATCTCGACCAGCCGATGCCGGACGGCCTGCGCATGGCCGATGACTTCTTCACCGGTACGCGCGCCGCCGTGTGCGGCGGCACGACGACGGTGATCCCGTTTGCCGCGCAAGAGAAGGGCGGTTCGTTGCGCGCCGCCGTCGACGACTATCACCGCCGCGCCGAAGGGCGCGCGGTGGTGGACTACGGGTTCCATCTGATCGTTGCGGACCCAACGGAGAAGGTGCTCCGCGAAGAACTGCCGCAATTGATTCGCGAAGGGTACACGTCGTTCAAGATCTACATGACCTACGACGATCTGAAGCTCTCGGACCGCGAGATTCTGGAAGTGCTGTCCGTGGCCCGCGAGCATGGCGCGCTGGTGATGGTGCATGCGGAGAATTCGGATTGCATCGCATGGCTGACGGACAAGCTCGTCGGGCAGGGTCGCATTGCGCCGAAGTTCCATGGCCTCGCGCGGCCGGCGGCCGTCGAGCGCGAAGCCACGCACCGCGCGATCACCTTCGCCGAACTGGTCGACGTGCCGATCCTGATTGTTCATGTCTCGGGCAAGGATGCCATCGGTCAGATTCGCTGGGCACAGGGCCGTGGCATGCAGATTCTGGCCGAGACCTGCCCGCAATATCTGTATCTGAGCGCCGAGGACATGAATCATCCGGGCGATGACGGTTACGCGGGCGCCAAATGCGTTTGCAGTCCGCCGCCGCGCGATGCCGACAACCAGGAGGCCGTGTGGAAGGCGTTGAAGCAAGGCGTGTTCTCGGTGTTCTCGTCGGATCACGCGCCGTTCAACTATGAAGATCCGCAAGGCAAGAAGCCGGGCGGCAAGCCGCAGTCGTTCGAGCATATCCCCAACGGCATTCCCGGCATTGAGACGCGCCTGCCCTTGCTGTTCGATGGCGTGCATCGCGGACGCCTGTCGATTCATCAGTTCGTCGAGCTGACGTCCTACCGTCCGGCGCGGCTTTACGGTCTGTATCCGCGCAAGGGCACCATCGCCGTGGGTGCGGACGCCGACATCGTGCTGTGGGACCCGGAGATGCGCACGACGATTCGCAACACCCAACTGCATCATGCCGTCGACTACACGCCGTACGAGGGGCGCGAGGTCGTCGGTTGGCCGGTGCACTGCTTCTCGCGTGGCGAACAACTCGTCGCCAGTGGGCAATATCTGGCGCCGGTTGCCGGGCGCGGGCGCTTTCTGCCCGCAGACGCGCCGTCGCTGGTGTGACGCAAAACAACGACAGTGGCAGGAGATTTCATGCGCTTACTTGTAGTGAATCCCAACATCTCGACGAGCGTGACGGGGCTGATCGAAGCCGAAGCCCGTCGCGCCGCATCGCCGGAGACGACGCTCGCCTTCGCGACGGCGTCGTTCGGCGTGGCCTACATCGAGACGCGTTTCGAAGCGCTCGTCGGCGGCTATGCCACGGCGTGTGCTGCTGCGGAACAGACGGGCACGTTCGATGGTCTCGTGGTGGCGGCGTTCGGCGACCCGGGGTTAGGGGGGATCAAGGAGCTATTCGACGTGCCGGTGGTCGGCATGACCGAAGCGGCGTTGGCGAGCGCGTGCCTGCTCGGCGCGCGCTTTTCGATCATTGCCATCTCGCACCGGATTCAAGCCTGGTATCGGGAGTGTGTCGAAGCGAACGGGCTGACGTCGCGGCTCGCCAGCATTCGCAGCCTGACGTCGCCGTTGCGCGATATTGCGACCGTGCAGGAGGACCACGCAGAGCGCCTCATCGAACTGAGTCGGCAAGCCGTGGAGGAAGACGGCGCAGACGTGATCGTGGTGGCGGGTGCGCCGCTGGCAGGACTGGCGCGGACATTGCGCGATCGCATTCCGGTGCCGGTCGTCGATGGCGTTTCCAGCGCGGTCCGGCATTGCGAGTCGCTGGTGGCATTGCAGCCGGGCGTGGCGCGGCTGGGCAGTTTTCAGCGCCCGCCCGCGAAGCCGCACGCGGGGCTGCCGCTCGCCGTGAGCCGGATGCTTGAAGCGCCCGGGGCACGGGACGTTTGATGCCGGAGATTGCCCGGCAAAAACACCGTCACCGTTGGGGCCACGACAGGCAGAATGTCGTTCTGCCGTCGCGGCTCGTGACGGCGACGCGCCCGTCGTGAAGCCCCATGATCGTTTGCACAATGGCGAGCCCCAACCCGGCCGAAGCGCCGCTGGTGCCGACGCCCGACGGCTGCCGACGTGATTTGTCCCCCCGGTAGAAGCGGTCGAAAATGCGTTCGATATCTTCATCGTCGATCGCGACGCCGGGGTTGGACACGGATACGTCGACTCGGCCTGCCTTGACCTCGGCGGAAATTTCAATCGTGCCGACATGGGTATGCCGGATCGCATTGGCGAGCAGGTTCCCCACGGCTCTGCGGAACAATTCCAAATCGGCTTTCAGCATCGTATCGGCGCGGCCTGATACGTGAATCGCCGACCCGGCCTCGTCTGCCAACCCTTCAAAATAGCCGGCTATGTTCCCGAGTTCGTCGGCAACATTGAACACTTGCATATGGGTAATGAATTGGGGGTGCTCCGCTCGCGCGAGAAACAGCACGTTCTCGATCATCCGCGACAGGCGGTCGCACTCCTCGAGATTCGACGCCAGCAAATTTTCATATTCGTCGACGCTACGCGGTCGACGAAGGGCGACCTCGGTTGCCCCTTTGATGTTGCCAATGGGCGTTCGCATGTCATGGGCGAGGTCCGCCGTGAACTGGAACAGTCGCTGAAACCCTTCCTCCAGGCGCGCCAGCATTCGATTGAGCGACATTGCCAACGCGCTGAGTTCCGTTGGCGATTGCACGACCTGTAGGCGGGCATCGAGACGGGTCGCAGTAATGTCGGTGGCGTCAGCGGTCATTTGGCGTAGCGGCCGAAGGGCAAATTGAATCAACAGATAGGTGGCAAGCATCGTGACCAGGCTGCCGACGATGCCCGCCATGGTGAGCTGATCCCGGTATTTGTCCAGCAACCGGAGCGGGGCCCTGACATCGCGAACCACGATCCCGTTCAAACGGGTGCCGTCGCGAAGCTGAACGTCAAATGCAACGCTCCTGACCGGGATTTTCTGATCCGTTGTCCACGCGACGACATCCGACGAGGCGATCTTGGCGTTGTCGGACACGCGCGCCTGCTGCAACGGTATGGTGGCAGGGTCGAGCCGGACGCCTTTGTCCGGTGCGGAATCCAGGTCATCAATGACCTGGTTCGGGCCATAGGAGAGGAGACGATCGCCTTTCGGGTCGAACAGCACGAGGGACAAGGCGCGATCGCCCAGCACGGCACTCACCAAGCGGGGCGTGTGCGACTTCACATCGTCCTTGGTCTCGAGTTCGGACGCCAGACGTCGCACGTGGCGGCTGGCCAGTACGACATCCGAGTCGAGCTCTGTCTTGACCTGACGGTCCAGCGCTACATATAGGTAGCACCCCACGAGGACAAAAACGGCAAGTAGCGTAACGCCGAACGACAGGGCCAGCGTTGCGGCAAGGGAACGGCGAATCATGATTCGTCTCGGACCTCGAGCACATACCCTACGCCACGCACGGTATGTATCAGCTTTAGCGCTTGGTCATCATCGATTTTCGACCGTAGCCGGCGGATGGCAACTTCGACGACGTTGGTGTCGCTGTCGAAGTTCATGTCCCAGACATACGAGGCGATTTGCGTACGCGTGAGCACTTCACCTTGTCGGCCCGCGAGCAGTTGTAACAAGGCAAACTCGCGCGGCGTAAGTTCGATCCGATGGCCGGCCCGTTTGACACGCCGGCGCAGCAGGTCGATCTCCAGATCCCCGACGCGCAGCGTTTCCGAGTCTCGCGGAGGCCCCCGCCTGGCAAGCGTACGGACCCTGGCCAGCAGCTCAACGAAGGCGAAAGGTTTGACGAGATAGTCGTCGCCCCCGGCCTCGAGGCCGCGAACCCGATCGTGGACGTCGTCCAGCGCCGTGAGAAACAACACGGGCGTTCCCTTGGTCGCGCGAAGGCGTTTGACCACGGCCCATCCGTCCATGACGGGAAGCATGACGTCCAGAATGATGACGTCGTACTCCTCTTCCTGCGCAAGCAGGAGCCCTTGCGCGCCATCGGTTGCCAAATCCAACGAGATGCCGGATTCCTCGAATCCCTTTTTCAGGTAGGCGCCGGTCTTCGGTTCATCTTCAATCAACAGAACGCGCATGCTTTGTCGCCTCGGAATAGGCGCGTCGCGCCGCATTGGCCGACGCTACGCTTGCCCATGATAGCCGAACGCGGAACGCGTCTTGAACGCCATATCGGCGATAGTCCGCTCCGGGCGTTGTGTCGGCGCGTTGTCACGTGCGAGCGGCTTCGCGGCGCCTGACCTGTTGACGAGCCGTGCGGCACGGCGGACGAGCCACGGTGCAATTTCCATTGCCGCCGGTGACCGTTCGCCGTGCGCATCAACTCGCGACACGATCACGAGCCAACGTACGTCGCCGCCGCGTCGTTCGTGCTTTGCTGGCTAAGGACTTGCGGTGCCGAGCCAAGGCTCGACGCGCTCGCGGTGTGGGGTTGCGATTGCAGCATGGCTTCTGCAGCCTGAATGTTGTCCGGATAGTGAGTGTTGCTCGCGGAGGGAACATAGCCAGCGTTCTCCATCTGAACGAGCTCATGCTCAACGCTTGCACGTGTTGTCGGCGATGCCTGAGCAAACGACAGGGCGGGGATGGCGAGCGCGCAAGCGACGATGACGGACTTTACGATCGATTTCATGATGTTTTGCCTCAACGGTTTGGTTGTGAGTGCCAACGCGAACACTTCGCGCCGGCCGGTCCCGCCGTGACGTTGGCGTCTCAGCGTTGAAGGCATTTTGCGGTGCGGGGGCTGACCCGATCGTTACTGGGAGATTACAAAAATGAAAGGTGTCGGCGGGGGGGCAGGCAGCAGGGCGGCGGGGCGGGGAAGGTCCCGGAACGCGAGGGAAGCGGCGTTACCGCGTTGAACCGTTCGACGTTGCCAGCGCAGCGACGCCAAGGCTGATGTACAGCAGACCGGTCACATACTTCCCGGCCCCGGGCTTTGCGCGCCGGCGGGTGAGCGCCTTGCCGATGGTGCGCGCGAGTGCCGCGTAAGTGATGTCGCTCAACGCACCGACGCACACGAGCAATACGCCGAGCGTCGCGATTTGCAGCGGCACATGGCCCGACTCGGGGTTCACGAATTGCGGCAGGAAGGCGGCGATGAAGAGCCCCGTCTTCGGATTGAGCAGATTGACGAGAAAGCCTTTCTTGATCGATGTGCCGAGCATGCGTGCTGGCGGCAGCGGCGCGGTGCCGAGCGCCGCGGGTTGGCTGCGCATGGCCTTCACGCCGAGAAAGATGAGATAGGCCGCGCCGAGCGACTTGATCACGCTGAACAGCAGTGGGGAGGCCAGCAACAGGGCGGTCAATCCGCCCGCCGCGAGGGCAACGTGGACAAGCGTGGCCAGCATCACACCAAAGCACGACGCCAACCCGAAGCGAAATCCCTGGCTGGCGCTCGCCGTCGCGATGTAGATCGTATTCGGTCCCGGAATCGCAACGAGCACGGCGACGGTGACCAGAAAGTAGGGAAGCACGGTGATATCGATCATGGGGCAGAGGGAGTGGCGCGATCGGTGACGCAACCGAAGGCGCGGAAGCATTGGCCGGTGTCGCAGGCATGACGGTGCGCTCGGGCATCGTAACATCGTGACGGCTGGCGCAAGGGGGGCACGATGGTCTCGTTGGCGTCCTTGCCGGGTCGGCGCGGCGCGACACGACACGGCGCCGTAGCTGACCCAGTGCACGACGCGCCGCAGCGCGAAATACGTTAGATCGACGCTGGCCGGTTGTCAGCCGATGATCAGGCGCCGTGAAACGGTGTGTTGCATGCCGTTGCGGGCCGAAATTCGGAAATGGCGTTACACTTCTAGCGCACGCCCCGCCATCCGGTGGCGGGCGACTCCCCAATTTCGGCCTGTTTGAACGTCAACATGAAGTCCCCTGGTACTGCCTCTGCCACGCCCGCGTGCGACGCTGGCGAATGCGTCGAGCTTGTCGCAACGGCGACCCTGCCGACCCGATACGGCACCTTCATCTCTCACGCGTTTCGCGTCAAGGGCAGCGACAACGAGCACCTCGCGCTGGTCATGGGCGATGTCGGCGGCGATGCGCCCACGCTCGTGCGTCTGCACTCCGAATGCCTGACGGGGGACGTCTTCGGTTCCTATCGCTGCGATTGCGGAGAGCAACTCGATGCGGGGATGCGCAAGATTGCCGAGGAAGGGCGCGGCGTGATGCTGTACCTGCGGGGACACGAAGGGCGGGGTATTGGCCTGAGCAACAAGATTCGCGCGTATTTGCTGCAGGAACAGGGCCGCGATACCGTCGAGGCCAATCTCGATTTGGGCTTGCCCGACGACGCCCGTGAATACGACTCGGCAGCCGCGATTCTGCGCATTCTCGGCGTGCGTTCGGTGCGCCTCATGAGCAACAATCCGAAGAAGTTCGACACGCTCGCGAAGCACGGTATCCCGGTGTGCGAGCGCGTGGCGCTCGACATCCCGATGCGTGAAGAGAACGAACGTTATATCCGCACCAAGCAGGTCAAGTTCGGACATTACTTCGAAGAGAACGAGTAAGGGAAAATTCAGCGGTGTCCAGCGAGGTCCGGGGTAATTCGATACGTGCTGTAATGCGCTTCGATGCGCGTGTCGCGGCCGAGCTGCCGAGCGGCGAACACATGACCTCTGAGCCATTCCCAGGATTGGGCGCTGCACCGGGAATGGTGGAGACTGGTTGGTTTCAGTTGATGCGTCCAGCGCCTTGAGCCGTTCGCGCTCGTCGGTGGTCGCGCTTGACCCATTCGTGCGGCGCCTGCGACGTACGGCCGATCATTGCTGCAATCGACTCGACCCGCCGCCCGTATCGACGGATGTTCGCTACGCGGCTCGCGCACCAAACGTACTGCTCGCTCGCGAACCGTCGAGGAAAACTTCATTGCCTTCTTGCGCATGGCTCGATTCTTTCAGGAATTCGAGCCTCCACCAAATCCGGGGCGGTGCGGATAGCAGCATCACGTCCAGCGATGGTGTCGGCATTTGAACACTTTCGCCATCGCTGGAGTCACGATTTGCTACATCGATCGGATCGTTCGCTCGGGGGGGGGCAAAGAATACCGGCCCATCTTGTTGCGAGAGAACCTCAGTATTTGCCTGACAGCAGATGTCCCGCGCTCGGCACTTGTGCGTCGAGGCCGAGTGTTTTGAGGATGCGGTAGACAGTCGACGTCGCGGCCGACAGAACCGGCTTGCCGATCCGATCTTCGACTGCCTGAATAGCAGGCAGCGACGGCATTTGCACGCATGCGGAGAGCACGACAGCATCTGCGTTGCTGATGTCGAGGCGGTCTGCATGTCCAATGAGATTCATCGGATCGAGACGGCCGACGGCGAGGTTGTCGGACACTTCGAGGCTCATCGCATCAGTGACTTCGATGTCTTCGCTCTGGATGTAATCGACGACCTGTTGCGTTAGTGGCTTCATGTACGGCGTAATGATCGCTACGCGCTTAAAACCCATGGTCTTCACGCCATCGACCAAAGCGCCGGCGGAGCTGATGATCGGCGTCGGCCAGTTATTGCCTTCGACAGTCTGCTTCAGGCGGGATTCCGACACGCGGTGATAGCCGGCGCCTTGACACATGATGGCGACGAGGCACGCATAGGCGAGCACATCGCAGCGTGCATCGCTGAGTTCGAGCGCACAACGGTCGCTATCGACGTCCATTTTCTTCAGTTCTTCCGGAGTGACATGCATCATGCGCATGCGCGCGGAGTGGAACGTAAAGCGTTCTTGCGGGAACAGGTCGTAACGGGCCGTCAGCATGGCCGGAATCTCCGTTTCCATCGTCGTATTCGAGCTAGGGACGATCTGTCCGATTCGATAGGTCTTCATGAGCTTGCAAATAAGAGGTTGAGAAAATCAGTTTCCGCTAGTGAGCTTGACGCCTTGCGTCTCGCGAAGCGTGAACACGAGTATTGCGGCCAGTACATAAGCGATCGAAGCGATGCAATAGGTCATCGTGAATCCCAGGATGGGAATCAGAGCCGGGACGAGTTTGATTCCGGCAATTGCGCCCACGCGGCCAAAGTTGAAGCAAAAGCCGGCTGCCGTCGAGCGGATGCTGGTGGGGAAGAGTTCCGCATACCATGCACCGAAGCCGCTGAAATAGCCCGTGCAGAATCCGAGCAGCGCGGACAACATGCCGATCGTCACGATGTTCCGTGCGTTGAATTCGAGTTTGCCGTTGGTCAGGGGAATCATCGTCGCCCCGTATGCGAAGACGGGCACGGCCACTGCGATTCCCACAAAGAAAGCGGCGAACGCCGCGCGCCTGCCGATTCGCTCGGCGAGCCAGCCGTACGCAAGATAGCCAAGCGTTGCGCCGATGCCCGTCCACACCAGAAAGACGGGAGCCTGATCGATGCGCACATGCAAGATACTCTGCAGATACGTCGGCGTGAACGTCGTGATGATCCAGTAACCGTACATACCCATGATCGAAATGAGCAGTGCAAGCAGCGTCGTGCGCCGGTACTTGGGCTGAAAAATCTGCAGCAGATTGGCCTTGCTCGCATTGCTTTTCAAATACTCGCGATTGGCCAGCCAGACGGGCGACTCTTTGACAAAGACGAGAATGAACAGCGCGATGCAATACGCCGGAATGCTGGAGATAATAAACAGGCGTCGCCACGAGTCGGGGTTCGACGCATCGAGCAATGTCCAGGCGAAGACGGCGGCCAGCAGGCTACCGCCCGACCACCCCGTCTGCATCACGGCGATTGCCTTGGCGCGTCCTGACGGTGCCCAGATTTCGCTAATGAGGGCGACGGCGGCCGACCAAAGCCCGCCTACGCCAATGCCGACCGCAAATCGGTACACGTTCAATTCCGCGATGCTGTGGGCAAATCCGCACAACAGAGTGCCCGTCGCATACGTCAGCACCGAGATGAGCAGCGTGCGTTTGCGTCCGATCTTGTCGGAGATATTGCCGAGGAGGAATCCGCCGATGCCCGTCGCCAGAAGAAACCACGCGACAGTGGATACCACGTCGGCAAGCGAAGCCGAAAACGTACGCGAGACGGCGAGAATCACGAAGCCGAATACGGTCGCGTCGAGCGCGTCGAACAGCCATGCACCCCACGAGCCTCCTAGGGTGACGTAGCGCTGCGCGCGCCCGATCTGATTGCTGGACGTAGCGGCACCCGCGCGTCCTGTCTCCATTGCTCCGGTATTGTTCATTGTCGTTCTATTGATCCAGGTGGCGCCCGGCCGGTGAGCATGTCTGTGGGAGAGGGCACACGACGGGCGAAGGAACCAACGCTACTTGTGCGTTTCGAGGTTCTTCATGCTAAAGGAGCGGTTGCGCGCTGTACATGAGCGGTTGGCTATCCCGCCATCGCCAACCGTTATGGCGGGAGCGTGTGCGACTAGCCTTGAGTGCTGCCGAGCAGGTAGTCGAAGAACAGGCGCGCGACGGGGGAAAGCGCGTCCTTGCGTCGCACGCAGACCACCAGTTCCCGCTTGGCCCACGCCTCGTCCAGCTTCAGAAGCCGCGTGCCCGGTAGGCGGTACAACGCCGCATTGCCGGCAGGAAGAATGCCGATGCCTATGCCGACCTGGACCATTCGGCACAACGCGTCGTACGACGATACTTCGACCTTCGCACGCAAGGTCTTGCCGGCCTGGCTTGCTGCCGTCAGCATCTGAAAGTGCAAATGCGTTCCCGCCCGGAGAACGACATGCTCATAGGCGAGCGTCTCCATGTACGTGACATGCCGGCGATGTGCGAGTGGATGACCCGATGGCACCAGAACCTTGAGTTCGTCCGTACGAAACGGATGGACCTCTATGTCGGCGCTATGAGGCAAGCGGGTGAAGACGCCGATTTCAGCAACGTTTTCGGCGATACTCTCGGTGATCGCGAGGCTGTCGCGTTCGAGCAGAGAAATGTTGATGTCGGGATAGCGCTCGGTGAACGATTTGATAATCGGCGGCATATCGGTCGAGATCGCGGAGATATTGACGAGCACGCGCACGGATCCCCGCAGGCCATCCGAGTACGCCTTCATTTGCAGCACGATATTTCGCATGTCGTCCAGCACGTCACGCGCGAGGACGGACAGCTTTGCGCCTGCCGCGGTCGGACTGATGCCTTTGTTCGTGCGTGTGAGCAAAGGCGTGCCGAAGAGTTCTTCGAGTTCTCTGAGCCGCTTGCTGACAGCGGGTGCGGCGATGTGCTCGATCTCCGACGCGCCGGCGATGGTGCCTTCTTCGACCACGCGCACAAAGAGCTTGAGCGATACGGGATCGAGCTTCGTACTCCAACCCCCGTCTCTGGAGCCAAGTGGGATGAATGGCGCGCCCTTACGCATGATCGATCCGTTGCGACTGATCGAGCCACTCGACGAAATTGCGTATCGTATCGCCGTAAAACGTCTGATAGCGCTCGCGCGTGACGTATCCGATGTGCGGCGTAGGCAGTACATTCCGAAGCGAGCGCAACGGATGAGCCAGTTCGAGTGGCTCGGCGTCATACACATCGATTGCGGCGCCACCGATCTGACCGCTCGTTAGCGCGTCGATCAGCGCCGACGTATCGACAATCGGACCTCGCGACGTATTGATCAGACGGCTTGTCTTCTTCATCCGCGCAAACGCTTCGGCGCCGACCAGCCCTTGAGTCCGTTCGCTCAGGCGAAAGTGGAGGCTGAGGAAGTCCGACGTCGAGAACAAGGTGTCTTTGTCGACCCGTTGCACACCCTTTGATTCGGCGCGCTCCGCCGTGAAGTTCTGGCGCCAGGAAATCACATTCATCTGGAAAGCGCGCCCAATCACACCGACGGCTGATCCGATATGTCCGAGACCGAGGACGCCTAGCGTTTTGCGCGCCATTTCCAGCGCTACGTTTTGGTAATCGTCGAGGATGGCGATGCTGATGCGGGGCGAGCTGGCCATGATGAGCTTCCATATTGGTCGATCGACAAATGCATTCGTGCGGCACACGAATGATCCGAGCCGGTAGTTTGCCGCAAAGCTCCCGCCGATGCTTGCGCCTTGTTACAGAATGAGCCTGCTCGAGGAATCGCTCGACGCGGACCTGCCGGCAATCGGGCTCGAGTTGCCGGGGCTGAAGTCCGGCGAGCGGGCTGGGACACCACGTCAACAGCCAAAGCGCGTAGCGCTTCTTCCCGACCTGCCTCGTACCGGCATTCATCATGAACCGGACTGATCTGGTTGAGAAAGCCAGGACGGAAATGAGTGTTAGTGTTTCAGCGCGGAAATCTCTTTTCGGCGGTTGGCGATGAAGCGCAAGCCGTGGACTACATCGTAGATCACTTGCACCTCCCCAAGTGTCGGGCGTGTGGGCTGGTCAAGCAAGCGCACAGCACCCGCTACTACCGTAGCGTCAAGGATCCCCAGACGGCGTTGCGAGCCCGTATGCGCGAGTTGCGCATACCCGGGTTCGCGACGGCTATCGGCGCGTGCATGTGTTGCTCAAGCGCGAAGACTGGCGTGTGAGCCGCAATCGAGTGTTTCGGCTTTACGGCGAGGCGCAATTGCAGCTTCGCTCCAAATTGCCCAAGCGCCGCAAGATGGCCCTCTCACAGCGTCTGCGCGACCTTGCAGCGCCCCGGTAGCGCGTGAAGATAACTCGACAATCGGTCAAAGTCGGCCGCGCTGTTCGACATCCGAAAGCGTTGCCGCTTGCCGTTCGATGATTCAATCAACACAGCGTTCGACTAGCGAGCGACGTCAATAGCGACGAGATTCAGGGAGGGCGAATCAACGAGCAAGTCAGCCATCTTGGTTTCCTCCGGTAGTGAACGGGCAAACCGAAGGATGCCCGTTACCCTGCCGGCTGACATTGTGCATGTACTACGGCAGCGAATCGATACCGGACGAAGAACCTTAACTGACCGGCGTTACGGCTTCGGCCTTACGACAAACGATCGCGCAGGTAAGCGGCAGTGCGGCTCTCTGCCACATTCGCAACTTCACGAGGCGGGCCGCAGGCAACCGTCCTTCCGCCGTCGTCGCCCGCGCCCGGTCCGATGTCGATCAGCCAGTCACTGTGCGCCGCGACACGCATGTCATGCTCGACGACGATCACCGTGTTGCCTGCGTCGACGAGTCCCTGCAACTGCGTCATCAGCCGGTCGACGTCGGCGGGGTGGAGGCCTGTCGTCGGCTCGTCGAGGATGTAGAGCGAGTCGCCGCGCTGCGCGCGCTGAAGTTCGGTCGCGAGCTTGATGCGCTGCGCCTCGCCGCCCGATAACTCCGTCGCGGGCTGTCCAAGCCGCAAATAACCGAGGCCGATGTCCTGCAGCACTTGCAGCGGGCGCATGACTTGCGCTTCGTCGGCAAAGAAGTCGCAGGCGGCATCGACCGTCAATCCCAGCACCTGCGCGATGTTCTTGCCACGCCATTCGATTTCGAGCGTCGGTGCGTTGAAGCGCGTACCGTGGCAGGTTGAGCAGGGCGCGTACACGCTCGGCAGGAACAGCAGTTCGACGCTGACAAACCCTTCGCCTTCGCACGTCGGGCAGCGGCCGCTCGCAACGTTGAACGAGAAGCGGCCCGCGTCGTAGCGGCGCTTGCGGGCGGCGGGCGTCTCGGCGAAGAGCCTGCGCACGTGATCGAAGAGGCCGGTGTAGGTCGCGAGATTTGAGCGCGGCGTGCGGCCGATCGGCTTCTGGTCGACGCGCACGAGCCGCCGGATCGCCTCCATTCCTTCGACGATGTCGCCGCCAGTCGGCTGTGTCTCGGCGGCGAGGAGCGGGTCGAGTTCTTCGTCGGCGTCCGGTGTGATCGTGCGGCCGAGGCGTTCCGCGACGAGCTCCGGCAGTGCCTGACTGACGAGGCTCGATTTGCCCGAGCCCGAGACGCCGGTCACGGTCGTGAAGCAGCCGAGCGGAAATGCGGCATCGAGTCCGTGCAGATTATTGCGCGTGATTTTCGCGAGCCGCAACCAGCCCGAGGGCGTGCGGGGCGTGTACGCGGCACGCTTGTGCGTGGCGAAGAGATGCTTGCGCGTCTGCGACGCCTCGACCTTCGCGAGCCCCGCCGGCGGCCCGCTGTACACCACGTGACCGCCTGCTTCGCCCGCGGCCGGGCCGACATCGACGAGCCAGTCCGCGCGTCGCATCATGTTCAGATCGTGCTCGACGACGAAAAGCGAATTGCCCGACGCTTTCAGCCGCTTGAGCGCCGTGAAAAGCGCTTCGCCATCGGCAGGATGCAACCCTGCCGACGGCTCGTCGAGAACGTACACGACGCCGAATAGTTGCGAGGCGAGCTGCGTCGCGAGCCGCAAGCGCTGCAATTCGCCCGATGAAAGCGTAGGCGTCGAGCGATCGAGCGCAAGGTAACCGAGCCCGAGGTCGATCAGTGTCGTGAGGCGCTCGAGCAATTCCTCCGCGATGCGCTGCGCTGCGACGCGCTTCTCGTCCGACATGTTGCGCGTACGCCGCACGTTCGGCGCCGCCTTGTGCGCGGAGCCGCCCGCTGCCACGCGCTTCTCGGTCGCTTCGCGCATCGCCTGCTTACCAAGGATCGCGCTGTCGCCGTCGATGCCGTGGGTGTGCGCGGGAAGTTCGCCACGTGAGATCGGGCCGAGCAGGTCGGCGAGGCGCACGAGTGGCATCTGCGAGAACGCTGCGATGTCAAGTCCGGCGAACGTCACGGACAAGGCCTCGCGCTTCAATCGCTTGCCGTGACATGCCGGGCACTCGCTGCCGATCATGTAACGCGACACGCGTTTCTTCATCAGCGCGCTTTGCGTATTCGCGAACGTGCGCAGCACATAGCGGCGCGCGCCGGTGAACGTGCCCTGATAGCTCGGCTCCATCTTGCGCTTGAGCGCAAGCCGCGTTTCCTCGGGCGTTAAGCCGGCGTAGACGGGTACCGTGGGCGTATCGTCGGTGAATAGGATCCAGTCGCGGTCTTTTTTTGGCAGCTCGCGCCACGGAATATCTACGTCGTAGCCGAGCGTGACTAAGATGTCGCGCAGATTTTGCCCGTGCCATGCGGGCGGCCACGCGGCGATTGCGCGCTCGCGGATCGTGAGCGTATCGTCGGGGACCATCGACTTTTCGTTGACTTCGTACACGCGTCCGAGCCCGTGGCACGTGGGGCAGGCGCCGTGGACGGTGTTCGGCGAGAAGTCCTCGGCGTAGAGCATCGGCTGCTTCGGCGGATAGCTGCCGGTGCGCGAGTAAAGCATACGCACGAGGCTGGAAAGCGTCGTGACGCTTCCCACCGACGAGCGCGCGCTCGGCGTGCCGCGCTGCTGCTGAAGTGCGACGGCGGGCGGCAATCCTTCGATCGAATCGAATTCGGGCACGCCGACCTGTTCGATCAGCCGGCGCGCGTAAGGCGCGACCGACTCGAAGTAGCGGCGCTGCGCCTCGGCGTAGAGCGTGCCGAACGCAAGCGACGACTTGCCGGAGCCGGAAACGCCCGTGAATACAACGAGCGCATCGCGTGGAATGTCAACGTCGATATTCTTCAGGTTGTGTTCGCGCGCGCCACGCACGCGCACGAAGCCATCGCGCGCGACTTCGGGGGACGGCTTCCGACGGGAGTTCATCCGCTGGGGCGGCGGCAATACGCAGGCCAGCTAGCCGGGCAGTTTCGCCGCGAGCACGTCGATGTGCGCGATTTCGGGCGGCCTGGCAAAAAGGTCGGCGGCGTTCGCCATCAGCGCCTCGGCGACCTTGCCCGCAAGATGCGCCTGGCGGCCGGCTTCGTCGGGAAAAGTGTCGAAGATGCCGAACGTGGACGGCCCGAGGCGCAGACCATACCACGTGATCGTTGCGGGCTCCGCTTCGACGAGCGGCAATCCGCCCATCAGAAAGGCTTCTACGTCCTGCTCCCTGCCCGGTTTCGCTTCCAGCCGGACGAACAACGCGGTATTGACCATGACATCGCTCCTGTTGCAAGCACTGGGTGACGGACCAATGATACTTGCTCCGCACCGGGTGTATTGATCACAAAATATTGGCGCCTTTGGCGCATGTCGGCTTTTTTCGGGTAGGGGCCAACCAACTTCAAAAGATGTTCTATCTTACTCGCACGACGGATCGTCGATGCATGTATTGTTTCGAACGGCTCACGGTGTTCGTCGCATTAGCCCGCGGCGGGATCAAGTCACGTCCGCCTCCAGCGAGGCGCAATACGTCAGCCGGGTTTAACACCAGGCAACGGTAGCGGTAGGGTAAAGGGTTTCCCCGACGCGCGCGATTTCGCCAGGCTGTCGGCGTCTCCTTGCGGGTAGGCGAAGCCCGGTGCAACGTCATGCAGCGAAATGGCCTTGGCCTGCGGGGGATGTGTTTGTCTTGTGGACGGCCGACCACGCATACCATCTCGCCGTTGTGGCGGAGCAAAGGCAGCAGCGCCGTGGCCGAGTCAGCCGACACCCGATCGATCGCCGCATCGACCCCCGGCCCCGGGGCAGGCGCATGGCCTCGGCAAGTCCGTCGCCCTGGCGGTAGTCGATCACGTCCTCAGCGCCCAGGGAGCGGACGCGGTCCACCGAACGTGATGCGATAGCGACGACGCGCGTGCCGGCCTGGCGGCACATTTGCACCGCAAACCCACCTGCGCCCCCGCCTGCGCAGCGGCATTTCGCCGTACAGTTCGCCCAAATGTCTCACGTGTGGCGAATCCGTCGCACGCTTCACTTCGTCGGCGGCGCCACCGTGTATGGGCAAGTTCCCATCTGGTGTGCGGCGCAGCAATTTGTGCTTGACGTTGCAATTTGGCAGCAGTTACCATCCGCCCTGTCTTCCACTTAAGGGGTTTGTCCGTGAATTCCGATGCCAGTAGTAGTCGACCTTTGATCGACTGATTGCCTGAGGATCCACAGCCATTCCCTGTGCCGCGTCCTCATGCAGGATGCGGTGTCTAGCGCCACCGAACGCTCGTCTTGAGCGTGACCGCTCCGGCGCAATTCCCGCAGAAATTTCACTGTCGTGCCCGTGAGGGGCGTTGTCGTCTTGCGCATGCGTTTGGCATCGCAACGGCGCGCCCGCACCGGCCGGCCGTCCGTGCCGTGCGCGGTAAGGACGATTCGCAGCCATGCGAGGAAATCATGCGCGCTATTCAAACGTTGCAAACTTTTCAGGCTTTCCAGCGCCCGCCGACGCTCCCCACCCCGGTGTCGCGTCTGACCATCGTCTGCCTGGCCGATGCCCTTGGGGCATTGCGCAAGCAGATGTTCATCGATCTCACTGCCCTCGGCCTGCGTGCCACGCGCGTCAGCATCACCCGCTGGAGCGATCGCGACGAAGCCTCGGCCACCGTCACGCTCGACTGTCCGGCCGCTTCGCGCGCGTCGCTCACTTCGCTCGTCATGCGCCTGTCCGGCGAGCGCAGCGTGCGCCGCGTGTACTGGTCCGACGATGCCGCCCGACACGCGAGCGCTGGCGCCAGGTCCACACACGGCTGATTCCGTCGTCCCTGTCGCAACGGTGTTTCTTGCCAGACAGAGCGCCAGTGCCTGCCGGTGTACCGAAAATAAAAATGTAAGGAGTCCAATATGGAAGATGGAAGTAGTCGAATGAGGCCCGTCGGGACCCTGTGCTTGGCACGTGGGGTTCCGACGGGCGATCCACAAATCTTTTCACCATCACCGACCGCGCGCCGCGCGGCGCGGCTGGATACGTTCGCGCGTTTTTTTCGGAGACATGACCTCCGGTAGCGCCTGACGAGACCGGCCGGCCGCCATACCCGCGTAAGCCGCGCCAGGAATTCGTCATGAACAAGCACCTTCACTCGCGCCGCAAGCAGCGCGGCTTCGTCGAACGCTCGACATCCTCAGACTTGCCGCCCGTCGGCCCCGACGTCGTTGCCCGACTCGCCAATGAGCCGCTGCAGGACGTCCTGCACACCCTCGACACCGACCTGAAAGGGCTCACGCTCGCCGACGTCGGTCAGCGCCAGACACGCTACGGCCCTAACGAAATCGCGCACGACAAGCCGCCGCACTGGGCGGTGCAATTGTTCGGCGCCTTCAAGAACCCCTTCGTGATGGTCCTGCTGGCGCTCGCCACCGTCAGCTATTTCACCGACGTCTACTTCGCCGATCCGGGCGATGAAGACTACATGGGCATCTCCATCCTGCTCACGATGGTGACGATCAGCGGCCTGTTGCGCTTTTTCTCCGAGTTCCGGTCGCTGCGCGCGGCCGAGAAGCTCAAGGCGATGGTGCGCACCACGGCCAGCGTTCGCCGCCGTGTGACGGCGACGGGCGAGCCGGAGCGTCACGAGGTCGCCATGCGCGAGCTGGTCGTGGGCGACATCGTGACGCTCCAGGCGGGCGACATGATCCCGGCCGACCTGCGTTTGATCGAATCGCGCGACCTGTTCATCAGTCAGGCGGTCCTCACGGGCGAAGCGCTGCCCGTCGAGAAGTACGACACGCTGGGTGCCGTCGCGCAAAAGTCCGCCGAGACGACGGCCGGGCAGGGCAATGCGAACCTGCTCGATCTGTCCAATATCTGCTTCATGGGCACAAACGTGGTCAGCGGCACGGCCACCGGCGTGGTCGTCGCCACGGCGGGCGACACGTATTTCGGCGCGCTGGCAACGAACGTAGTGAGTCACAAGCGGGTCGAGACGAGCTTCGATCGCGGCGTGAATAGCGTGAGCTGGCTGCTCATTCGCTTCATGCTGGTGATGGTGCCGGTCGTCTTCATGATCAACGGTCTGACCAAGGGCGACTGGGTGAGCGCGCTGACGTTCGCGCTGGCCGTGGCCGTCGGTCTGACGCCGGAAATGCTGCCGATGATCGTGAGCGCCAACCTGGCGCGCGGCGCCATGGCGATGTCGCGCCGCAAGGTGGTCGTCAAGCGCCTGAACTCGGTGCAGAACTTCGGTGCCATGGACGTGCTGTGCACCGACAAGACTGGCACGCTCACGCAGGACCGCATCATTCTCGAACAACATCTCGATGTGGCGGGCGACGAGCGCGAAGACGTGTTGCGTCTGGGCTGGCTCAACAGCTATCACCAGAGTGGCCAGCGCAACCTGATCGATGTCGCGATCATCCGCCGTGCCAACGAGATCGGCGAGGCGGTGCAACCGCGCGACTTCGCCAAGATCGACGAATTGCCGTTCGACTTTGTGCGCCGGCGCCTGTCGGTGGTGGTGGCCGACGCGCACGGCGAGCACCTGATGATTACCAAGGGCGCCGTCGAGGAGATGCTGTCCGTCTCCACGCACGTGCAGACCCCCCAGGGCGTGCGCGCGCTCGACGATGCGGCTCGTGCCATCCTGCTGGCGCGCGCCGAGGCATACAACGCCGACGGGTTCCGCGTGCTCGTCGTGGCGACGCGCGACATCCCGGCAGGCGAGACGAAGACGCAGTACAAAACGTCCGACGAAGCGGGACTGACGGTCTGCGGCTTTCTGACCTTCCTCGATCCGCCCAAGGACTCGGCCGCCCCGGCCATTGCCGCACTGCGCGAGCATGGCGTGACGGTGAAGGTGCTGACCGGCGACAACCCGATCGTCACGATCAACGTGTGCCGTCAGGTCGGCCTGGAACCCGGCACGCCGCTGCTCGGCACGGACATCGAACCGATGGACGACGCCACGCTGCGCGAGGCGGTCGGTCGCACGACTGTGTTCGCCAAGCTCGCACCGCTGCACAAGGCGCGCGTGGTCAAGGCCTTGCAGGCCAACGGTCACACGGTGGGCTTCCTGGGCGACGGCATTAACGACGCCGCGGCGCTGCGCGATGCCGACGTCGGCATCTCGGTGGATACCGGTGCCGATATCGCCAAGGAAACCGCCGATATCATCCTGCTCGAAAAGAGCCTGATGGTGCTGGAGGAGGGCGTCATCAAGGGCCGCGAGACCTTCGGCAACATCCTCAAGTACCTGAACATGACGGCCAGCTCGAACTTCGGCAACGTGTTCTCGGTGCTGGTGGCGAGCGCATTCCTGCCGTGGCAGCCGATGCTCGCGATGCAATTGCTCGTGCAGAACCTTGTGTACGACATCTCGCAAATGTTCCTGCCATGGGATCGCATGGATCCGGAATTCCTCAAGAAGCCGCGCAAGTGGGACGCGGGCAACATCCGGCGCTTCATGCTGTGGCTCGGACCGACCTCGTCGGTGTTCGATATCACGACCTATGCGCTGATGTGGACGGTGTTCGGTGCGGGCGCGCTGTATCACGCGCATGGCGGCGATGCGGGGCAGGTCATCATGAACTCGGGCTGGTTCGTCGAAGGGTTGGTGTCGCAGACGCTGGTCGTTCACTTGCTGCGCACGCAGAAGATCCCGTTCCTGCAAAGCACGCCGGCGCTGCCGATCATGCTGTCGACGACGGTGGCGATCGCGCTGGCCTGCTGGCTGCCTTACTCGCCCTTTGCCGAAGCGCTGGGCTTCGTGGCCCTGCCGGGGACGTACTTCTACTGGCTGGCTGCGACCATGCTCGGCTACATCGCTCTCGCCCAAGTGGTGAAGACGATCTACATCCGCCGCTTTGGCCGCTGGTTCTGATCGGGTATCGGCCGCGTCAGCCGAGACGGCCGAATCGTTACCGCCATTGATTTCATACAACGCTCCCGCCCGGCCGGGCGGGAGCTGACAATCACACACACACGCTCGCCCCGCCGCTCGCCGCGCCGGGGCGGCACACGTAAGCAAGAGAACGACTCATGAAGAAGCAACTGATGTCTCTGGCGCTGCTCTGTCCGCTCAGCGCCTTCGCCGCCCATCCGCTGGTGTCCGACGATACCGGCACACAGGGCGACGGCAACTGGCAGTTCGAGACCAATGGCGAAGTGACGTCGAAGCAGCCGGAAATCGGCCGCCAGACGCTCTGGAACAGCACGCTCACCCGAGGGGTGGGAGAGGCGCTCGATCTGTATGTCGACGTGCCCTATACGCACCTTCAAAACCGCTCGGACGCCGCCGGCAATGGTGTTGGCGATGTGGAGACGGGCGCCAAGTGGCGGATGTACGACGACGGGGCGTTCAGCATCGGCCTCAAGCCGTACCTGAGTTTCCCTACGGGTAACGACCAGCGCGGGCTTGGCAGCGGTCGGGTGAACGCCGGGGCGACCTTGCTCACGCAATACGAGATCGACAAATGGACGTTTCTGTTCAACGCCGGGGCCGCTTATCAGCCGAACCGTCAAGGCGATCGCCAGTCATTGTGGAAGGTCTCAGGGGCGGTGCTGTATCGCGTGTTGCCGACAACGCAGCTCATTCTGGATGTGGGCGCTTCGCAGAACCCCGACTTCACGCAGCGGACGCACCCGGCGTTCATGATTCTCGGTGCGATCTACAGCCCGAAGTCGTGGCTGGATCTGGACGTCGGCTATCGACGCGGCCTCAATCCGCAGACGTATGACTATTCCTGGATGGGCGGGATGACCGTGCGCTGGTAAGGCGATCCCTTGGCGAGTCGAGGCATACCGGCGGCGCATGGCTTCGGCGCAGCATAAGATGCCTATGAAAGCCATGTTAAACTGGTTCGCGATAGTTGCAGGCGGCACTTGGTGCCGCCTGACCCGTTCCTGCCGCGCTTCCCCCGTCGAATGCGACTCACCGACCACACCGATTACAGTTTGCGCACCCTGATCTACGTCGCGGTTCACCCCGACGAGTTGGTGCACGTGCAGGCCGTGGCCGATGCGTTCGACATCCCCAAGAACCACCTCGTGAAGATCGTGCAGAAGCTCGGCCAACTGGGCTACTTGCACACGGTGCGCGGGCGCTCGGGCGGGATTCGACTGGGACGCGCACCGGAGCGCATCGGGCTTGGCGAGGTGGTGCGGGCGATGGAGCCCGACTTCGCGATGGTCGAGTGCTTCCACCAAGGCGATAACGCCTGTGTCATCACGTCGGCGTGCAACCTGCGCGGCGTGCTGGGCGAGGCGTTGCGCACCTATTTTGCGGTGCTCGACCGCTACACGTTGGCCGATCTGGTCGGCCAATCCACCGAGTTGCGTCGCTTGCTCGGGGATGCGGTGGCCGCGGTGATCCCGGTGGCGGACATCAAGGTCAAACGACGCGTCACCGAATCGTCCTCCTGAATCGCCTAGGGGGAACACGTCGGTTCCCTGGCGTGTTTCTCCTGTGCGCGATCAAGCCCGACTGCGCACCAAGCGCAGGCCGCTCGCAAGACAGCCTGCGGCCGAGAACGCCGCACCCCACGCCAACGCCCACAACGAACCTTGGGCGCCTGCGATGCCCAACGCCAGGGCCACGAGTGCAGCGCCCGTCGCTTGCCCCAGCAGTCGCGACGTTCCCACCATGCCGCTTGCCCCGCCACTGCGCTCCGGCGGTGCGCTGTGCATGAACGCCTTCAGATTCGGCGACTGGAAGAAACCAAACCCCAGACCGCACAACGCCATCCGCCAGCCGATATCCCACAGCTGCGCGTGTTCGGGCATGATCGCCAGCAACCCCATGCCCGCGCTCAGCATTGCCAGGCCAATCGCGCCCAGCGCGCCGGGCGGATAACGGTCGGACAGACGTCCCGCCAAGGGCGCAATCGCGGCCACGAAAAACGGCCAGGGCGTCATCAGAAAGCCTGTCTCGATAGGACTGCGATGCAGCACGTTCTCGAAATAGAACGGTAACGACACGAGTCCCAGCCCCTGCGTCGCAAACGCACAGATGGCCGTGAGCGTAGAGAGCGCAAAGGCGGGCAGACGCAGCAAGTCGACTGGCAGCATCGGCGCGCGATGGCCACGCTCACGGCGAATCAAGGCCCAGCCAAACACAATCGCGCCCACGAAGCACGTCACCGTCAGACGCCAATCGGCCCGTTGAGCACTCTGACTCAGCGCAAAGATCAGCAGCGCAAACGTTGCCACATTGAGCAACGCGGCGATCATGTCCGGCTTGTGCGCGCTGCGCGGTGTGTCGGGCAGGTTGCGGCGCGAGAACGCCAGCGCCAGCAACGCCGTCGGCACGTTGATCAGGAACAGCCACGGCCAGCTCCCGAACGCGAGGACGAGCGACGCCAACGTTGGCCCGATGGCGAACGAAATACCGACGATCAGCGCGTTCAGGCCCACACCGCGCCCAAGTTGATGCGCCGGATACAGGAACCGGATAAGCGCGATGTTCACGCTCATGACCGCAGCGGCCCCCACGCCCTGCAAGACGCGAGCGCCTGCGAGAAAGCCGAGCGTCGGCGACAGGGCGCACAGCAGCGACGCCACGAGAAACACCGCCACACCCGACATGAAGACGCGTTTGTGCCCGACGCGCTCGCCGAGCGAAGCGAACGGAAGCAGGGTCGCCACCATCGCCAATTGGTACGCGTTCACGATCCAGACCGATGCCGACGGCGTCGTTTTCAGATCGAGTGCCATCTGCGGCAGGGCCGTGTTGGCGATCGCCGTGTCGAGACTGGCGAGCGAGACGGCGAGCAGAATCGCCGTCATGGCGAGTCCGCGCCCGGTGGCGGGCGGCTCGTGCGTGTGCGCCGCCGCTGGGGCGCTGGCCGCCGCGGTATCGGCGATCGGGGGCAGGGACGACATGACGGATCAGCCCTCGGCCAGAATCTGACGAATGGCCTGTTCGAACACTTCCGACGGTTGTCCGCCGCTCACGAGATGGCGGTTGTTGAAGATGATCGCCGGCACCGACTGGATGCCGAGATTCTGGTAGTGGCGCTCAAGCGCGCGCACCTGCTCCGCATACTCGTCGGAGGCGAGGATCTCGCGCGCACGCGCCGTGTCGAGGCCGGCTTGCCGCGCGGCGTCGACGAGCACTTCCGGGTCGCTCGTGCGCTTGCCCTCGACGAAGTAGGCGCGCAACAGCGCTTCCTTCAGGGCGAGCTGCGTGTCGTTGCCGACGGTCTGTGCCCAGTGCAGCAGACGATGCGCGTCGAACGTGTTGTAGGCGTGCGTGCGCAGGTCCATGCGCATCGGGAACCCTTCGGCCGCCGCCCGCGCGCCAATGTTGGCCTGATTCTGTGCCAACTGTTCCGGCGACAGGCCGTACTTGCGCGACATGTAATCGGCGAGCGGAACGCCGTCGACCGGCATGTCGGGATTGAGTTCGAAGGGGCTGAAATGTAGGTCGGCGTCGACCTCGTCGCCCAGACGGCCGAGGGCCGTCTTCAATGAGGCGAGGCCGATGGCGCACCAGGGACAGGCGACATCGGAGACAAAATCGATCTTGAGTGTGGCGGGCATGGTCTGTCTGCGCGGTGGTGGCGCGCGCAATGAAAAACGCGTCGCCTTGCGCGACGCAACACGGGCAATCGTCGCATAAATCGGTGAATCTCGCCGGAGACCGCCCGGGCGGCACCGCAAGCCTTTATTCATACGGCATTCGGGGCGTAGGTGGGGCGGTTGCCTGAAGCGTGGAGTGTTTTGACTGCCGGAATGATTGTTTCGATTGGTGAATCTTTGGCTGGCTGTTGACCTGCGGTCTGTGGCAATGCGATATCGTGTGGGACATTCATTCACGTGGATCTTCACTGCCTCATGTCCAACGACGTTCACTTCTATGACCCGGCCAAGGGTCACGGTCTGTCTCACGATCCGTTCAAGGCGATTGTCGCGCCGCGCGTCATCGGCTGGATCTCCAGCAGCGACGCGCACGGCCGGGTCAACCTCGCGCCCTACAGCTTCTTCGGCGCTTTTGCGACGTTCCCGCCGATCGTCGGGTTTTGCAGTGAGGGCTACAAAGACTCGATTGCCAACATCGAAGCCACGCGCGAGTTCGTCTGGAATTTCACGAGCAAGTCGCTCGTCACGCAGATGAACCGGACTTCGGCCCCCGTGCCGCACGACGTCGACGAGTTCGAACTGGCAGGGCTGACGAAGGCCGCCGGCGTCAATGTCGACGTACCGCATGTGGCCGAGTCGCCCGCCTCGCTCGAATGCAAGTTGCTGCAGATCGTGCGCCTGCACAATCTCGACGGCAAGCCGATGGACAACTGGCTCGCCTTGGGGCAGGTCGTCGGCGTGCACATCCGCCGCGAGTATCTGCGCGAAGACGGCATCTTCGATACGGCGAAGGCGCATCCGGTGATGCGCGCGGGTTATCTCGGCGACTATGCAGAGATCGGACCGATGTTCGATTTGCGTCGCCCAAAGGCCTGATCCACATTGGGGACTGCCGCGCGGAAAGGTCGACCCGATGCAATCGCCGACCGCACGTTCGGGCAACGCACTCGCAATCATTTGTAAAATTGCTGCAACGCAAAATATTTTTCGGGCACGTATGCTTGCCACCTTCGTTGACGCCTCCGCGCCTGGCGTCCCCTCCCGATGGCATTGATTTGCTTTGATGTGCACGCATCGCGACCCGCGATGCGTGTGGGGTAGGTTCGTCCCTGGCAACGTCGATATAGCGCCATCGCGCTGAATTTTGTTGCGGCACATCAGGGCCCCCAATGTCTCCCATCTTGTCCCTTCTCATCTGGCTTCCTTTCGCGGCTGGCGCACTCGTCATTCTGCTGGGCTGGGATCGTCATCCCAATGCCGTACGTTGGACCTCGCTGATCGCAGCCGCGATATCGGCGGCGCCCATCGTGCCGCTGGTGCGTGGGTTTCGTACCCGTGTGGCCAGCCTGCAGTTTGTCGAGCGCTTTCGCCGGATCGATTCGCTCGATGCGTCGTGGCATGTGGGCATCGACGGCATTTCCCTGTGGCTGGTGGCGCTCACCGGTGTGGCGCGCCGTGACGACGCGCGTGCGTTCGTACTTCGGCAGCTTCCCGATGTTGTCGGGGCTGATGCAGGGCGTCTTTACGGCGCAGGACGACATGCTGTTCGTCGTTTCCTTCGAAGCGACTCTGCTGCCGTTTTATCTGCTCATCGGCGTGTATGGTCGCGCCAATCGCACCCACGCGGCCCTGAAGTTCTTTTTCATCTCGCTGACCGGTTCGCTGATGATGCTCCTCTCGATGCTCTATCTGTACATGCAGATGCAGAGCTTCGAGATCGCGAGTTGGCAGGCGCTGCATCTGCCCCTGGCGGTGTGCAGGTGATGTTGTTCATCGGCTTTCTCGGGGCGTTCTAGGTCAAGGTGCCGATGTGGCCCGTGCACACGTGGTTGCCCGAGGTGCATCTTGACGGGCCGACCGGCGCTGCGGTCATGCTCGGCATGCTCAAGCTCGGCGGCTACGGACTGCTTCGATTCAATCTGCCGCTGCCGCCCGATGCCAGTCATTTCCTTGCGGCGCTCATGGTCTTGCCGTCGCTGGTCGCCGTGATTTACGCGAGCCTGGTGGCGCTGGTGCAAACGGATCTGCGCAAGTTGCTGGCGTACTCGGCCGTCGCGCACATGGGTTTGGAGACGCTGGGGCTGTTCCTGTTCTCCGAGATGGGGACCGACGGCGCCGTGATGCAGATGATCTCGTACGGCATTGTCTCCGGCGCAATGCTGCTGTGCACGGGGATGCTGTACGACGGGACGTCCAGCGCGTCGATTGACGCTTATGGCGGCGTGGCTGCCACGATGCCGCGCTTCGCGACGTTGGTGATGTTGTTCTCGATGGCGAACGTGCGGATGCCGGGGACGTCCGGCTTCGTTGGCGAGTTCCTCGTGTTGATGGGCGCGATCAAGGTCAATTTCTGGATCGGCGCACTGGCGTCGCTGACGCTGGTGCTAAGCGCGGCTTACACGCTGTGGACGGTCAAGCGAGCGATTTTCGGACGCGTCGGAAATGCGCATGTCACATCGCTCAAGGATGTGAGCCGTCGTGAGTTCGCGCAGCTTGGGGCGATGGCGATGGTGGTGCTGGGTATCGGCCTCGATCCGAAGCCGCTGACCGACGGCATCGATGCGACGGTACAGGTGGTGCAGGACATTGAGCAGCATCGCCTGCCCGCGAACGATCCGGGCAGCGACGAGATGGCGGGACGCCGTCACGGTGTCACTGCCGGTCACGCGGCATTGAGGGTGAAGGGAGCGCAGCCTGACATCTGACCATCATGGTGCATATGGCGGGCCTCCCTTTTGGTGCGCTGCGTCACGATACGGCTTGTTCGTGAAACATTCGCTCTTGGTGACGTCCTCTTGTGCTTCGGCTAAAATCTGCGGATTCATTGGCGACTGGGGTGTTCGGGGTGGGAGGGAGAATCGCGCGGGGGATAGAGATCAGGGCAGTGCCGTGGCGCGATGGGCTTCTGGTTTTGTTAGCCGCAGCGGTCGCCCTCCTTATACTCGGATTTGCGCTGCATTATTGTCGCTACGGCTTTGATCTTACAGACGAAAGTTTCTATCTGACGTCCATTGTCGCCCCTGACGCCTACTCGCTGAATATCCCGGTCTCGTTATTTGGGTTCGTCTACCGACCACTTTACTCTCTGGTGGGGGGGGACATTGGTGCGCTGCGTCAGGCCAATGTATTGATAACCTTTGGCCTCGCCAGTTTTCTGTCAATCAGTCTGGTGCACCGCGCGGCGATGGATGGCGCGGGCGTGTCAAAGGCGGACTGGGCGATGGGGCTGGCCTTGGCGCCGATGTCGCTGGCGAGCTTCCCCGGCTGGCTCGTTACACCGAGCTACAACTCGCTAACGTTCCAGTCCGTCATGCTGGCCCTCACCGGGCTGCTACTCATGGATGACGCACGAATTCGCGTCGCCGTGACCGGCAGCGTTCTGGTGGCCGTCGGCGGGTGGCTGACCTTCATGGGTAAGCCGACCACGGCGGCGTTGCTGGGCGTCATTTTTACGATGTATTCGGCCGCCTCGGGCGTCAAGCACCTGCGACGGATGGTACTCGCGGGTGGATTGTCGCTGTTGTTGTTGGTACTTACCGCTTTCCTGATCGATGGCTCGATCGCGCAATTCGTCGCTCGGCTGCGCAACAGTATCGAGATGCTGCGCGTATTGGGCAGCGGACAGGAGTTCGACAAGATATTTCGCATCGATAACGCTAACTATGCAGATGCAGAGTATCAGTTGGCAGCATGTGTTGCGATCACTGTGACCGTAGTCGGTCTCGCGCTGACGCGTTCAGGGCGCTGGGGGGGCATGTTGGGCGCCATAGCATGTGCGGCGCTCGCGGCGAGCACGATTTGGCTCATCGGCTCGGGCCGAACCCCAGTGGCATTGCGCGGCCCGGTGATTTTTCTGGTGTCGGCGGCTAGCCTTGCCGGGGTGGTGATGACCAGCGGGTATACTGCACTCGCTCGCGTCCCGAAACGACGTTGGCTGTTGGCCGCATTGCTGTTGTCGCTGCCCCATGCCTCGGCGTTTGGAACGAACGGAAATTACTGGGTGCAGGGCGCATCAGTTGCGCTGTTGTGGATGCTCGCAGTTGTGTTTGTCGCCGCTTCGGTCTTGCCCACCCATCGTCGACTTGTTGCATTGGTTCCGTTCGCTCTTGTTATGCAGATGGCTACGGTAACGCTGATTTCCGAAGGGATGGCATCGCCCTATCGTCAGCCACCGAACCTTCGGCAATATACCGATGCGTTTGATTTCCCTGGTGGGGGGAAGTTGGTGTTGGCTGCGGATTACCGCGCGTATCTTGCTGAAGTGGTGACAATTGCGCGCGCCAACGGACTCACGCCAGGGGCATCTATGATCGACCTCACCGGACAATCGTCGGGCGTCTTATTCGCCCTTCAGACCCGCAGTCTCGGTCAGCCGTGGATGGTGGGGGCCTATCCGGGCAGCGATCGCCTTGCAACGGGGAGTTTGGATACCGAGTCTTGCCGTGACGTTGGGGGCGCTTGGTTGTTCTATGAGCCCGGCGGTCCTCGCAGCTTGTCGGCGCAGGCGGTTGTGGCCCATTTTGGTGGCGACCTTGAAGCCGACTACGCGAATGTTGGCACGTTGACGACGCCTGAGGGGGCTGGCGGATATACGCGAGCCCGGACCCAATACCTGCTTCGTCCTATCCGTTCGCGGAGTGCTGCTGAGATCGCTTGCCTGACTGCGCGTAAACGAAATTCGACAAATCATGGGGAAGCGGATAAATGAAAGCGGTCATACTCGCCGGAGGTCTCGGCACACGAATTTCCGAAGAAACACATCTTCGCCCCAAGCCCATGATCGAGATCGGCGGCAAGCCCATTCTCTGGCACATCATGAAGATTTACTCGCACCACGGGATTAATGATTTTGTGATTTGCTGCGGGTATAAGGGCTACCTAATTAAAGAATATTTCGCCAACTATTTCCTACATATGTCGGATGTGACATTCGACATGGCATCAAACCGCATGGATGTGCACCAACGGCATGCGGAGCCTTGGCGGGTGACATTGCTCGATACCGGGGAGGACACCATGACAGGGGGGCGCTTGAAAAGGGCCGCGCCTTATCTGGCCGGTGAGGAGTCTTTTTGTTTCACCTATGGGGATGGAGTAAGCGATGTCGATGTTACGGCCCTGATCGAGTTTCATAAAGTGCAGGGTACGCTAGCCACGCTCACTGCCACCTATCCACCAGGCCGGTTCGGCGCCCTTGACATTCGGCCCGATCATCGAGTAGCGACGTTCAAGGAGAAGCCGAAGGGGGACGGCGCCATGATTAATGGCGGCTTCTTCGTGCTTTCACCGAAAGTGATCGATCTGTTGATCGACGATGCGACGGTCTGGGAGCAAACTCCGTTGGAGACGCTTGCAGCTCAAGGACAGCTTTCCGCTTATCAACATCACGGTTTTTGGCAACCGATGGACACACTGCGCGACAAGATGCTGTTGGAAGATTTGTGGTCGAGCGCGCGCGCGCCTTGGAAGGTTTGGGACAAATGAACTCGAAGTTCTGGCGCGGTAAACGGGTGCTGCTCACCGGCCATACGGGCTTCAAAGGCGCTTGGCTATCGCTTTGGCTGAGCGAATTGGGCGCAGATGTCACCGGATTGGCGCTTGCGCCTGACACTGCCCCGAGCCTCTTCGAAGTTGCTCGTGTTGCGAGGGACGTGCGCTCCATTGAGGGTGACATACGCGATGCGGCACTGGTTGCCAACGTCGTGCGCGAATGTGCACCCGACATCGTGATCCACATGGCAGCTCAGGCGCTTGTTCGACATTCGTATGTCGATCCGGTCGGAACGTACGCGACCAACGTCATGGGCACGGTACATTTACTGGATGCGATTCGGCACGTACCTTCCGTGCGGGCCGTGGTGAATGTGACCAGTGATAAATGCTACGAAAATCGTGAGTGGGTTTGGGGGTATCGTGAGCAGGATGCTATGGGTGGGCACGATCCCTACAGCAATAGCAAAGGGTGTGCGGAACTCGTCACGATGGCGTATCGGGACTCATTCTTTTCTGCCGAAGCGTATGGAAGTCACGGTGTGGCAGTCGCTTCCGCCCGGGCCGGGAATGTGATCGGCGGTGGCGATTGGGCGCAAGACCGGTTGATTCCCGACATCCTGCGTGCTATCGAGTCTGGCGAACCGGTGCAGATTCGGTCGCCGCACGCAATTCGTCCATGGCAGCACGTGCTTGAACCGTTGTCAGGTTATCTGCTTCTCGCTGAACGTTTGTGGGACGGGGGAGCTGCTTATGCGAGCGGCTGGAACTTCGGTCCGACTCAAGGCGACGCTCGTCCTGTCGAGCAGATCGTTACCCGCATGACCGACTTGTGGGGCGGTGGTGCCACGTGGAGGCTCGATTGCGGAACGCATCCGCGCGAGGCGCATTACTTGAAACTCGATTGCTCAAAGTCGCATCAGTTGCTGCAGTGGCACCCGCGCTGGCGTCTCGATACGGCCCTGCAGCGTATCGTTAGCTGGCACCGAGCTTACGTAGCCGGCGATGATATGCGTGCGCACACACTGGCGGATATCCGGGCCTTTGAGCAGTCGCCCATCGCTGAAGGTGACTGGTAATTCTTCCCGATTTGCGCGCCGCAGAGGGCTCAATGGGCATTATTCGATTTATGTTGGCACTGATCGTCTTGACTTCGCACGTCGGTTTGGGGGGGGGCTCGATTGGCGCCCTGGCGAGCGTGCAGGTATTTTTTGTGCTGTCTGGAGTCTACATGGCGGCAGTGTGGCAGGTGAAGTATTGCCACCTGTCCAGCGGCGCATGGCACTTCTACTTGAACCGGGCGTTGCGACTTTGGCCAACCTATATTCTGCTCTTGCTTCTGACCTGGTTGACCTATGCGGCTTTGCACCGCCCGGCGACCGGTGACGACTTCATCTTTGAACTGTTTCGCGATTTGGACCGAACTGGGTTCGATCGTCTGAATTCGCTCATGACGATCCTGACCGTTTTTCTTTTCGGTCAGGACATCGCGTCAGTGCGCGAATCGCTTCAATTCATGTTGCCCGTGCGACAAAGCTGGTCCATCGCAAGCGAATTGCTGTTCTATCTTGCTGTGCCTTTGATTTTCCGCGTTCGGGCCGGAATCTGGTATTTTGTCGGCTTCGCGACGCTGATCGTTCTGAAATGCACTTTGACGACGTGGGGGGACTGGCGCGCTTCGTACTTTCTGCCTTTCGGTAACTTTGGTTATTTTCTGCTCGGTATCGGACTTTACTTTCTGATAGAGCAACCCGCATTTCAGCCATTTCGGCTTCAAAATCGGGTGGCGCGTGCTGCGTTACTAGTGGCGCTGATCGCATGTTTTTGCCTGTTCGGCGAAGCTAGCCTCGAGCGCGGTGGTGTTCTGAAGCATTTGGCCCTGATCGCGATTTTTTCGATCGCCGTGACGATGCTTTTTAAAGAGGCCGCGAACCGCTTTGACCTGTTTCTGGGAAATATTTCTTACGGTATATATTTGAATCACTTCCTAATTCTGGTAGTCGGCAGATTTTTGCACTTCCAGGGAGTCGGGTTGTTAGCGTTCACCATTGCGGGCAGCGTACTTCTTAGCTATGTGTCTGAATTGCTAATCCAGAGCCCGATCGATCGCATGAGGCGGAAATCGACAGCGATGAAGCCGAAGAAAATACAAGCAATGCATATGGAGCCACTTTAATGAGTAATTTCAATCTGGTCATGGTTTCCGCCGGTTTTGAGCACGGCGGTAACGTTACCCATCGGCATCTTGACGGTCACTCCGAACTTCTGGTGTATCCGTTCGAGTCCCAACTCGGCAACCGAAATTTCAATGATTTTCTGGCGTCTGTCGAAAGAGTGCAGTACCGTTATCCCGAATTCCCGGAAGGCGCTACCGCGATCGAGCTCTATGAGCAGATGATCGACGAGGAAATGAAGACTTTCTTGCGGAAGAGGAACGGCTCGAAGTTCAAGGGGGCCGATCTCGAGCTCAATGAAGCCGATCGAATTGCTGAGTTCGAGCGGCTGCTTGGCGATGGCCCTCATTCGCGCCGTCAGGTCATTGAGGCATTTTTCCGTTCAACGTTCACGTCGTGGAAGAACTACTATGCGACGCCGGCCGAAGGTATGCGCCATGTCGGTTATTCTCCGGCTATAGGCATTGACTCGGATCGCCTTGTTCGTGACTTCCCGAACGTGCGCATCATGCATATCGTGCGCAATCCGTTCTCGGCGTACCGAGACACCAAGCGTCGCCCCTTCCCCCAGCCGCTCAGCAAGTATCTGATAACGTGGAATATTTACCATTCGACGGTGGAAATGTTCGCTCAGATGTACCCGGAGAATGTGCGTATCTTCCGCTATGAAGATCTCGTAGGCGATAAGAAATCGTTCATGACCGAGGTAGCTGGCTTCATTGGTGTGAAATTCCAAGATTCGATGCTTTATCCGAGCTGGAACGGTAAGGAGATCAAAGACGATATCGCGCCTTGGGGCACGGTGCTTAAAAGCACCGAAGATTACAACGCGGCAATCATCGACGACCTGAACGACGCAGAGAAGGCGCAAATCATTCACGCCACAACGGCGCTTGCACGGCATTTCCGTTACGACAAGGTTCCATACCTCGCCAAATATTACGATGCTAAGTAAGTTGAGGCATTACTCTGGAGATTATCCTGAGGCGGGGTTGGAAATAGGTCAAGCGGCTGTAGATCCTGGCCCCTTGCTTGAATATCTTGGCTCGGATCCCGATACGCTGACGCGGTTGCGGATAGGGACGCTCGGGGTGTGCTTCACGGTAGGGGGGGCAGGCCGCCGTGCCTGCTTCCTCAAGTCGCACGCCACCCTCGCGGGGCGGCGTGCGCTTGACAAAGAGATTTCCTTGTTTCAAATGGCGTACCCACGGGTGCGGGTCGATCGCTTCGAATGCAGCGATCGCCTGTGGATGGTGGCGGACGTGCTGTCGACACCGATTGTTGCTCCGGGAGTCGCCGACATGCTCGCGACCATATCCCAGTACGAAGCGCGCTTGTCTTCTGACGCGTGCGTGTCTTGCTTGGCGCCGGGCGACGATATGCAGGCGCTGCTTTGCGAGGCTGAGGAGGCGTTGGCACGTCTCGCCTCGTCGAGCCATATTGGTACCGCGGTGGCGAGGCAGGCGACGTTGCATCTGCATCGCTTGAAACAGGTCGTGCCTTCAATGTCACCAGTCGTCTGTCACGGTGACCTTGGGCCGGCCAACCTAATGTGTGATGCCGAGGGCCTTATCGCTGTGGATTGGGAGGACGCGTTTCTCGGCGTAGCAGGATACGACTTTCTCTATTGGCTGACGTTTTTCGATAATCGCAAGTATCTCGGGGAGCAGATTTTCGGCCGCACGCCCTGGACCAAGGAGATCGACGTCGCCCTGATTACCATGATCTTGCTGCTAAAGTGCGAACTCTCCGTCCGCGCAGGTCGCCTGATGGGTAACGTGTTGAGCTTCGATCAGCGCTTGGGCGAGATATTCGTGCTTGTCTGACGGCCACACTCATCCGGCGGAAAAGCCGACACAAAATTAGTAGGTTGAATCGACCTAGATGCAAGTATTCGACGAGGATTTAAACAACATCCTGGAGCGTTCCGAAACGGACTTGCGGACGTTAAAGCAGGCGCGCATGTTCGTAACCGGCGGCACGGGGTACATCGGCAGATGGCTACTGGCAACGCTGTGCCGTGCCAACCGGGAACTGGCACTCGATATGCGAATGACCGTACTCAGTCGCGATCCGGATCGCTTTCGCGTAACCGATTCAGACATTGCCGGCGACCCGGCAATTGAATGGATTCAAGGCGATGTTACGAATTTTGTCTACCCGCCGGGAATCTTCACGCATGTGTTGCATGCGGCAACCGACGTAGTCGCAAAAAGTACGCCGCTCGACACCTTCGATGTCACGGTCGCAGGGACACGCCGCGTACTCGACCTGAGCCGTGCATGCGAGGCGCAGCGACTGTTGTTGCTAAGTTCCGGGGCTGTTTACGGCCGTATCCCGCACGAGATCGATCGTGTTCCGGAAACGTACCAAGGGGGGCTGGACGTGGCTCAGGCGGGTGCCGCGTATGGCATCGGGAAGCATGTCTCTGAGTGGCTGTGCAATACATACGCGTCGGAGGGCGGTGCTGCGGCGGTTTCCGCTCGAATCTTTGCGCAGATTGGACCGTTTCTTGCCCTGGATAAGCAATTTGCTGCTGGGAACTTCATCAACGATGCGCTTAAGGGACGGCCCTTCCTTATTAAGGGGGACGGTACCCCACTTCGCTCGTACATGTACTCGACCGATCTGGTCGTCTGGTTGCTGGCTATTTTTGTGCGAGGGCAGTCGGGGCAGTCATACAATGTCGGATCAGATCAGGCCGTTTCGATTCGCGATCTGGCTTTACGCGTCGCAAGGGCCGCGGGCGTGGGTTCGCCGGACATTCGGGTGTTGGGTGTCCCTCAACCGGCCACGCCTCCCGAACGTTACGTACCAGCGATTAACCGGGCACGAGATGAGCTTGCGCTTAATATTTCCGTATCGCTTGAGCAGGGCCTGCGCCGTACCGTTGACTGGTACCGAGTCCGTTTTTCACGAGATTTTTCATGACCGAAGTTGCCCAATTCGCAAACTACATTCGCTTGTGTGCGCTGGAGCTATGCTACAGCAAGCGTACATCGCATATCGGCGGCGCGTTTTCGGTGGCCGACATTCTGGCTGTCCTTTATTCCGGAGTGCTCGATGTATCGCCCCAACGTTGCAATGATCCCGCGCGTGATCGCCTCTTCTATAGCAAGGGCCACGCTTGTACTGCGCTTTACGCGGCATTGGCGCGCCGCGGATTCTTTTCCGCTGACGACCTGCGTGCCAATTTCATCGCTGATGGCGGGTATTTCACATCGCACGTTAATCATCGCTTGCCTGGTGTGGAGCTTTCGACCGGGAGCCTCGGACATGCGCTTGGCGTGGCCTGCGGCAGCGCTCTTGCGGGGCTCCGTCGCGAGCAGCCACATTCGGTGTTCGCTATCCTTAGCGATGGTGAACTGGACGAGGGGTCGAATTGGGAGGCGATCTTGTTCGCAGGGCATCATCGCCTTGACAATCTTATCGCTGTGATTGACTACAACAAGATCCAAAGCTTTGGATCTGTGGCCGAAGTGATGAACCTCGAGCCCTTAAGTGACAAGTTTCGCGCTTTTAACTGGGCGATAACCGAGGTGGACGGCCACGATCTGCACCAGTTGCGTGAAGGGCTTGTCGACGCCAAGGCGCGGCGGGATGGCAAGCCGAAATGCATCATCGCGCATACGGTCAAAGGCAAAGGCGTGAGCTTCATGGAAAATCACCTTGTTTGGCACTATCGGTCACCTGACGACGAAAATTATCGGGCGGCGCGCAAGGAACTGGGAGCGGTGTAGTGCGCAATACTTTTATCAAGACCTTGAGCGAGCTCGCTGCGCAACAAGACGATATCTTTCTGCTTTGCGGTGACCTGGGATATTCCGTTTTAGAGCCGTTTGCAGCGCAGTTTCCTGATCGATTTCTGAATGTCGGAATTGCCGAGCAGAATATGACCCAGGTTGCAGCAGGTCTGGCGCGTGAGGGATATAACGTATTTACTTACTCGATTGGCAATTTCCCGACGCTGCGGTGTATGGAGCAGATTCGTTACGATGTCTGTTATCACGATGCCAATGTAAAAGTTGTGGCAGTCGGCGCAGGTTACGCCTACGGCCCACAAGGTGTTTCCCATCATGCCACGGAAGACATTGCGATGATGCGAGCGATCCCCAACATGCTCGTGTGTGCGCCGGCCGACCCGACCGAGGCGCGTGCCGCTGCCCATTTTATGGCGAAGCATCAGGGGCCTGGTTACGTACGCATCAACAAGGCGGGCGAGTCGGCCGTGCACGATTCGGGGCCGTTGTTGGATATCTCGCCCGGCAGGATGTTGCCTCTTCGCGGTGGGAACGGAACCGTGGTGCTTACGACTGGGGCTATTCTCGGTCACGTCGTTGCGGAAGTCGACGCACGAGGGCTGGGCTTTGCCGTATATAGCTGCCCGTTCGTAGGCGGATACGATCTTGGGATGCTAAAGCGACTGTCGATGGAATTCGACACGATCGTCACTGTCGAGGAGCATCAACTCAACGGCGGATTCGGGAGCTCTATCGTTGAGGCTATTAGTGACCTGTACGCTTCCGGGGGGCTACCAAAAATGCCGAAGATCGAGCGAGTCGGCATCCCCAATCGCTTTGTCGGCGAGTGCGGAAGTCAGGATTACCTCCGGCACGTTTCGGGCCTCTCGCTTGCGCGGTTTGGCAATTGATTGACAATATGTTGGCTCGGGTGAGGTCGGCGGCAGGCGCTACACTTCGTGGAGAGTGCCGTCTTGCCAACTATTTTTTCGTTGGTGGCATTAATACGCTATTCGGCTACGGCATATTCGTTGGCTGCATTCGGATTGGGCTCCATTACAGCCTCGCCGTTGCTGTCTCCACGGTGCTCGGGACGCTGTTCAATTTCAAGAGCACTGGCGCTTTGGTGTTTCGATCCAGCGATAATTCGCGTATCGTGCGCTTCATTCTTGTCTACTGTGCGGTATATATCGTGAATGTGATGGCGCTCGCCGTGCTGGTTCGCCTCGGGATCAACCCTTATCTGAGCGGCCTTGTGCTGGTTGTTCCGCTCGCACTACTAGCCTATCTTCTCCATAGCCGATTCGTCTTCAATTGCAATGAGTAAACGCATCAGTATCGTCACGCCGCTCTATAACGAACAGGAGAATGTCGCCGAATTGTGCGAACGAATCGCTGTCGTTATGCGAGGCCTGCCCTATGATTACGAGCACCTGTGCATCGACAATTGCTCGACGGACGATACCGTCGCCATGTTGCGTGACATTGCTGCGGTCGATCCACACGTGAAGGTCATCGTCAACGCGCGGAACTTTGGATACGTCCGGTCTTCTTTTCATGCGTTGCTGCAAGCCAGCGGCGATGCTGCGGTGCTGATCGCGTCGGATTTGCAGGATCCACCGGAGATCATTCGTGAGTTCGTCGAGAAATGGGAGGCGGGCTTCAAGACGGTGATGGCTGTCAAGCCGGTCAGCGAAGAGTCGTTTCTGATGTTCCGCATCCGAAGGCTGTATTACCGGATCGTGTCGAGCATCTCCGACGTTCCTCTGGTTCAGAACGCGACGGGATCGGGACTGTTTGACCGCGCGGTACTCGACGTGCTGCGTTCCCTGAATGATCCATACCCATATTTCCGGGGACTCGTGTGCGAGATTGGTTTTCCGATCGCCACGGTGGCGTTCAAGCAGCCGCGACGGTTGCGTGGAGTTACAAGCCAGAGCTTCTACTCACTGTATGACATGGCGATGCTCGGCATCACCAAGCATTCCAAAGTGCCCCTGCGTCTGATGGCCATGACGGGTTTCGTCACCGCAATGTTCAGCCTGATGGTTGCGTTTGGCTATCTGGTCGCAAAGTTGCTTTTCTGGAATTCCTTCGTTCTGGGCACTGCCCCAATTCTCATCGGGATGTTCTTCTTCGGTGCGATCCAGATGATGTTTCTGGGTCTGCTTGGCGAGTACATCGGCGCAATTCATACTCATGTGAGGAAATTGCCGTTGGTCGTCGAGGCTGAACGCATAAATTTCTGACGGTTGGTGACGGTGGCAAATTCAGGCTCGCTATTTTGATTTAAGCAGGTTCTCGCTGGGTCAATCCGCTGGAATGACCCAGCGGAACCTGCTCAGGTCAGGCGGCTAAAGCAAAAGCCTTGGCCGGGGTCATCATCTTCAGCGCTTGGCGCGGTCGTCGATGGTTGTAGAACTTGAATCCAGTCGCCGATTACACGGCTGGCGTGTTGCAGCGTCTCGAAGCGATGGCGGTAAGCACGTTGCGCCATGCGCGTCCGGATGACGCGCTCGACCGTGCCGTTCTGCTGTGGACAATGCGGGGTGATGAATTCCTGGCGCAGGCCGTAGCTGCGCGCCAGCGCGGTGTAACTGCGACTGGTAAAGACCAATCCGTTGTCGCTGCGTAACAGGAATGGCGCTGGCACTCGGCCCAACGTACCGAAGCGAGCAATCAGCGCTTGTTCCAGCGCACTGCCAGCCGTCGTCGCACGGCCGCTGCGTGACAGGTGCCAGCCGAGCAATTCCCGCGTGTGGCAGTCGATCACCAGTGCCAACGTCGCCCAGCCATCCCCGCCGGCCCAAATGCGGCAAAGCTCTGGGGACCACCGTTCGTTCAGCGCCGTCGCCACCGAGGGCAGCGCCTGTATGCGAGGCCGGAAGCCGATTGGGTGCTTCTTGACCTGCCAGCCTTTCAATTGAAAGACCCGCTGCACGGTGTTCTTGTTGAACCCGAGCAGGTAAGCCACCGTCCGATAACCAAATGACGGTGACTCCTCGATCAGTGCCTTGATGGGTTCGGCAAAGCGCGGTTGTACTTTGGCGGGTGCTTTCACGGATCGATAATACGCAGTGCGGCGCGGCACACCGAACCATCGGCACAGCTTGGCAATCGAGACGGTGATGCCGTCGGCTTGAAGTCCCTGGCGGATCGTCTCGATCACTTCTCGTCCTCGCCCAGCAGGGACTGCAATTTTTTTCTGGCGCGCAGCTCCAGCATCGCCTCGCCGTATGCCTCTTGCAGGTCTTTGAGTTGCCGCTCGTATTGCTCCCGAACGTCCAGCGGGTTTGCTGGCAGCGCATTGATCCGCTTACCGTCTTCGACCCACGATTCGACTTCCGAGGGTGTGAGGTCAAACGACCGGCTCGCCTCGGATACTGTGGTTTTGCCTTGAATAATGTCGAGCACCAACGCGCTCTTGCGCTTGGCCGTCCACCGCTTGATCTCGTCTTCCATCTTCATGCTCATGTGTTTGTCCTCGAAGGTTAACACCTGAGCAGGTTTTCAGTGGGTCATTACAGGTCTTCATTGGTTCGTTACATCGCTGCCACTGGAACGAAATATCTAGGGGGAATTACCGATCCAGCGATTCGCAACATTGCATACAATGTTTACAAAATTCGCCTGATGTTAGTGGGTAATCTCGTAAATATTAAAACATTGCATACAATGTCGTCTGCGCCGCTTACCCTGTCCTCGGCCGATGTCTACCTGGCCATCAAGACCTCGCTGGCCGAACATGAGTACGCCGCGGGGCAGTATCTGCGTGAGACCCAACTGGCGGAGCGCTTCGGCGTGAGCCGCACGCCGGTGCGCGAGGCCTTGCGCCGGCTTGATGCGGAGGGCTGGGTCGAAGCGGTGCCCAACTATGGCGTACGTGTGCGGGCGTGGACCGAGCAGGACGCGCGCGAGATTTTCGAGGCTCGGTTGCTGATCGAGCCGTATCTGGCGGGGCGTGCGGCGCAACGGGCGACCGACGACGATGTCGCGCGGCTGCGCGAACTGGCCGTGACGATGTTCGACATTGCGCGCGAGCCGCCGACGGCGGCGCTGACCGAACGCTGGTTTGCGCTTAACGATGCCTTCCACGCGATCATCAGCGGCGGCGCTGGCAACGGCCGCCTCGACCGCTCTCTCAAATCGATGAAAGAGACGCCACTCGTCAAGTGGACGTTCGACACCTACAACCCCGAAGACCGCGAGCGCAGCGCACGACAGCACCTCGAAATTGTCGACGCGTTTGCACAGCGCAACGGCGTCTGGGCCGAGGCGATCGTGCGCTGCCATATCGCTGCGGCGCAGAGCGTGGTGCTGGGCCGTGCGTCACGCACGCCGGCGGGCGACACCGTCGCGCCCGCATTGGCAGGGGATTAGCCTGTTCCATCAGCAGTACCCGAAAACATCACGTCAATAACGACGGAGGAGACAGCGCATGTTGAGTTCGATAAACGCGGGGCCCCGGCTGGACCGGCTGCCCATTTCTGGGTTCCATCGCCGGATCCTGTGGCTGATCGGGGGCGGCATGTTCCTCGATTCGTTCGACATCTATCTGGCTGGCGGCGTGCTGGGGGCCCTGGCCAAGAGCGGATGGTCGACGATGCAGCTCAACGCCACGTTTCTGTCGGCGACCTTCGTCGGCATGCTGCTCGGCGCGTTGACGGCGGGTGTGCTGGGTGACCGCAAGGGACGCAAGTTCACCTATCAGTTCAACCTGGCGATCTTTGGTCTGGCGTCGCTCGCCGGTGCATTCGCGCCCAACATGACGTGGCTGATCGTCTGTCGCTTCTTCATGGGGCTTGGGCTTGGCGCTGAGATCGTGGTTGGCTACGGCTCGCTCGGTGAATTCGTGCCGCCCGCGGTGCGCGGCAAGTGGTCGGCCTACCTGTCGCTGATCACGAATTCGGCGTTGTTCTTCTCGACGTTCCTCGGTTATCTGATCATTCCCTCGATGGGCTGGCGCGCGATGTTCGCGATCGTGGGCGTGGGCGCGTTGGTCATGTGGTTCGTGCGCGCCAAGATGCCCGAGTCGCCGCGCTGGCTGGAATCGAAGGGACGTTTCGACGAGGCCGACGCGATCCTGCGTGCGGCCGAAGCCGAGTCCGCGCGCGGCGGCGTATTGCCCCCGGTGCGCCAGATGCCACCGGTCGTCACGCGACCCACCACGCTGCTGGACTTGTTTACACCTTCGCAGATTCGTCGAACGGTGGTGGCGATCTGCGTGCAGATCGGTGTCAACGTGGTGATCTACGGTTTCATTGTCTGGGTGCCGACGTTCCTGATGAAGCAGGGGATCGGCATGGCGTCGTCGCTCGGCTACACCACGTTGATGTCGCTCGGCGGTCCGGCGGGCGCGCTGGTGGGCGTGCTCGTGGCCGACCGGATCGGTCGCAAGAACGGCATGATCGCGGTGTCGGCACTCGCGGCGGTGGTGGGATGGGCCTATGGCCACTCGAGCAGCGTGGAGATGGCGACCGCGCTCGGCTTCCTGCTGTTCACGCTGACCTATCTGATGGTCGCGCTCGGCATTGCAACCTATTGCCCCGAACTGTTCGCGACGGAGAACCGCATGCGCGGCAATGGGGTGGCGGGCTGTGCCGGCCGGATCGCCGGGATTCTCGCGCCGCAGATGGTCGTCGCACTCTACGCGTCCGGCGGCATCCAGCAGGTTCTCACGACGATTGCGTGCGTGCTGGCGGCCATGTCGATCGTGCTTGCGCTGTTCGGCATCGAGACCAACCGCCGCTCGTTGGAGGACATCGCACCGAACGCGGGCGGGCTTGGAACGGCCGGTCTCGGCGAGTCGGAATTCTCTGGGAAATCGCAACGCTGACGTCTGGCGCAATATGGCGTCCGGATTCGAAACGACGCGTGGGTCGAGCGCCCCGCGCGTCGGAAATCTTGCTTCACCGACTTATTGGAATTGTGATGAACGCCCAAGAAAAACGTAGTCAACTCAAAGCGAAACTGGCTCGGCAAGACATTGTGGTCGCGCCGGGGATTTACGACATGATCTCGGTCGCCATGGCTGACGCGATGCAGTTCGACTGCCTCTACATGACCGGTTTCGGTACGGTGGCCTCGTATCTGGGCGTGCCCGATGCCGGCCTGGCAACCTATACCGACATGGTCAATCGTGTGACGGCGTTCTGCGGCAACAGCCGCACGCCGTTGATCTGCGATGGCGACACCGGTTACGGTGGATTGCTCAATGTCATGCACACAGTGCGTGGCTACGAGCGGGCGGGGGCGGCAGGGATTCAGCTTGAAGACCAGGAATTTCCGAAGAAGTGCGGCCACACGCCGGGTCGCCGCGTGATTCCGGCCGGCGATATGGTCAAGAAGATCCAGGTCGCGGCGCAGACGCGCGACGACGCGAACTTCCAGATCGTGGCGCGTACCGATGCCCGCACGTCGCTCGGATTGGACGAGGCATTGCGCCGGGGCGAGGCCTATGTGAAGGCGGGCGCCGATGTCCTGTTCATCGAGTCGCCCGAGAGCGTGGAGGAGCTGGAGACGATCGGCAAATCCTTCGATGTGCCGTTGCTGTGCAATATCGTCGAGGGCGGACGCACACCACAGTTGGCGCCGGCGCAATTGCAGTCGCTCGGGTTCTCCATCGCGATCTATCCGGCGACGGGCTTCCTGGCCGCCGCGCGCGCCCTTGAGCACGCGTACGCGCAGATCAAGGCCGGCAAGGGCACGATGAGCATCGACAACGCCCTGTATCCGTTCTCGCAAATGTGCGAGTTGATGGGCTTCCCCGAAGTGTGGGCGTTCGATCGGGCTCACGCGGACTGAGCGAGTGCAGGCGGCGAAAGGCACAATCAGTGACTTTCGCCGTACACGTGGCGGTGCGGCGGTGCAGGTTCAGCGCGATGGTTCGGCGCCGCGCCGGTCCGTCGGCAATGCGCGTGGCGATGTCGATTGGCTGGCGGGCAGGGCAAAGCTCGCGAGCAACGCGATCGCGCAGGCGCCGATCACGAAGTACGCCGGTGCGGCCAGTGAGCCGGTCTCGCGGATCAGCATGGTCGCCAGCAACGGCGCGAAACCGCTGAAGACGAGGACGGAGGCGTTATACGAAAGTGCGATGCCGCTGAACCTCACCTGCACCGGGAACTGATCGGCAAGCACGGACGCCCACGTACCGCTGGCGAGCGAGAAGACCACTCCCGCGAGGATGAACAGGGTCACCAGATTCACGGTGTGGCCGACCAGCGCGTAATAGAACGGATAACTCAATACCACCAGCAACGCCGCCGACGCACGCAGAAGATACCGGCGCGGCACCTTGTCGCCAAGCCAGCCCGCGGCGAGCAGGCCAAACGAACTGACGATCAGATAGGCGTTCTGGGCGATCGCCGCCGTCCGGGGCGCATAGTGAAGTTGTTGCACGAGGTAAGCCGGCATGTGTCCGTACAGGATGCCATTGACACCGGCCATGACCGCGATCGTAAGCGCGGCAGCGGCGACCGATTTACCGTGGTGCCGAAGCGTTTCGCGAAACGGTTGCTTGATGACGGCCCCTTGCATCTTCTTGAACTCCGGCGACTCGTCGAGGTTGCGTCGCATCCAGTACGACACGATGCCGCACAGGCCGCCGAACAAAAAGGCGACGCGCCAGCCATACGCCGCGGCATCCGCGCTCGACAGGGAACTCTGGATGACGAGATTGACGATGGTCGCAAGCAACACGCCCACGTTCACCGCGCAGATGATGACGCCGGCAGCCAGGCCGGCGCGATGCGGCGCGGCTTCCACGGCGTACGTAATGGCGCCGGGCATTTCCCCGCCGACACAGAACCCCTGAAGCATGCGCAGGACGATCAGCAGGATCGACGCGGTGATCCCCCAGTGCGCATAGTTCGGCAGCAGACCCAGGCAAATCGTCGCGGTGGTCACGACAACGATGGAGCCGAGAAAGACCGGCCGGCGGCCATAACGATCTCCCCAGCTACTCAGCACGATGCCGCCGAGCGGTCGAATCACATAGCCGATGGCCAGCACGGAGTAGGCGGCGAGCATGCTCAACAGCGCCGACGCGTTCGGAAAGAACTGCGCGGCGATGTACTGCGCAAAAAAGCCGTACACAATGAAGTCGTAAAACTCCAGTGAGCCGCCCAGGCTCGCGATGAGGATCATCTTCCATTGGGACCGTGTCAGGCCGGCGGAGGGTGAGCGGCCAAGTTCGCCGACAGGGTTGCGGGTTGTCTCCATGACGTCTCCAGAAAGGGTTGGCTTCTTTGTCCAACGAGGGGTGTGCGTGCGCGATGGCGGCCGATCAGGCGTTTGCCGTGCGCCGATGAGTCAGTGTCTCTTCAAACAGTTGTGCCAGGGCATGCCTGTCAGGCGCGACACCGAATACGTAGCGGTCCGGGCGCACCAATTGGGCGACGGCGCCGGTTGACCGGAACCACTCGCGGATCGAGGCTTCGTCGCTTGCGATCAGTTCGACATCCGCGCGGGCCGCCTGATCCGGCAGATCCGGGCACTCGCTGAGCAACTCCGGTAAGGCAACCAGTGCGAATCGGTAGCCGACGACGTCGTCAAGCCGCCGTCCGTCGTTCAGGCGAGGCTGCGGGGCAATCTGTCCCGCAGTGCCCGAGGGGTCGTCCACCCACTCCCCCGGCCCAAGCTTTGGTTGCGGCGTGACGAAATTGCGGATCGCTGCGGCCATCTCGTCGTCGCGAGCGTTCGCAAGCTCAGGATGAGTGGTCTGAATGACCGCGCCGAGCTGGACGGCGGTCTCGATGAATTCGCGTACGTGCGGCGAGCGTTCCGATTCATAGGTATCGAGAAGCGTGTCGCAGGCTTCACCGCGAAGCACGGCCCCCAATTTCCATGCGAGATTCGACGCGTCACGAATGCCGGCGGCCATGCCTTGGCCCATGAAGGGCGGCGTTTGATGCGCGGCGTCTCCCGCCAGAAGCAACCGGCCACGACGCCACCCGTTGGCAACGACGGAGTGAAACGTGTAGACGGCTGAGCGCTCGAGCCGTGCATCGGCCGGCGAGATCCAGCGAGCGAGCTTGTCCCACAGCCATTCCGGGGTTGTGAGTTGCGTCGAATCGTCGCCAGGCATCACCATGATTTCCCAACGACGACGGTTGCCCGGGCCTCGCGTATAAGTGGTCGGCCGCGCCGGATCGCAATACTGAATCGAGACGTCGCCCAGTTCAGGCCGTGGCGCATTGAGCATCACGTCTACCACGACCCAGCGTTCGTGCGATTTCAGATCCGTCAGCTCGGTGCCCATGAAGCGCCGCGCAATGGAGCGCGCGCCGTCGCACCCGACGACATATCGTGCGGTGGTGTGTCCCAGTTTGCCGCAACGCGTGTCCTCGAAGCGGACTTGAACGCCGTCGGCTGTCTCGTCGAGGGAAAACACCTCGTGACGCAGACGGACTTCAACGTTGGGTTGCTGCGCGAGGCGCTCGCGCAATGCATTCTCCAGATCGGGCTGGTGGAATTTGTAGCTGGCACACCAGCCGTGAGGGCCTATGTGGGTCGGACGTGGCCAGTCGATCAGCAATTGGCCTTGCGCGTTCACGAACTTCATTCCCGGGCCGACGAACAGGTTGGGGAGCAGGGCGTCTGCAATCCCGATCGTCTGGAACACGCGCATGCATTCGCCATCGAAATGCACCGCGCGGGGCAGCGCAAAGATGTCTTTGTCGCGCTCCAGCACCAGCACCCGCAACCCCTGGATCGCAAGCAGATTACCCAATGTGGCGCCGGTGGGGCCGAGGCCGATGATCGCGACGTCGTAGTCGCATGTAGGCGTTGGAATAGTTTGATTTGACATGTTCGTTTCCCGCTGTTCAGACACCGGGCGCGGCGTGCCGCACCCGGCCACGACCTTTACGCTTCGTCGGCAATCGAATTGCGCAGCACGCCAATGCGATCCACTTCCACTTCGACCACGTCGCCCGGCTTCATGAACAGCGGCGGGTTACGTTTTGCACCCACGCCGCCCGGCGTGCCGGTCACGATCACGTCGCCGGCGAAAAGCGGTGTGAACGTCGAGAGATAGGCAATCTGCTTGGCGATACCGTGGATGAGCATCTCCGTGGTTGCCCGCTGCACCTCCTGCCCATTCAGACGGGTGACGAGCGTCATCAGCGCGTTTGGCGTGATCTCGTCGCGCGTGACCATCCACGGCCCGAACGCGCCGGTGCGATAGAAGTTCTTGCCCGGCCCCCACTGCGTCGTGTGACGCTGCCAGTCACGCACGGAGCCGTCGTTGTAGCAGGCGTAGCCCGCGATGTGCTGCCAGGCGTCGGCTTCGGCGATGCGCCGTCCGCCGCGGCCGATGATGACCGCGATCTCGCCCTCGTAGTCGAACTGCTGAGACTCGGGCGGGCGCAGCATCGGCCGAGCGTGGCCGACCTGGGAGGCGGGTAGCCGCATGAAAATCACGGGCTGTTCGGTCACTTCGCGATGCGTTTCCTTGACGTGCTCGGCGTAATTCAGGCCGACGCAGAAGATCTGCTCAGGATTGGGGATGACCGGCAGCAGCGCCACGTCTGCGAGCGCGTAGTCGGCCTGCGCGCCCTCGATGGCCTGAGCCGCTTCCCTGAAGGCGTCGGCGGCAATCAGCGCCTTGAGGTCCGCGAAGCGCCCATCAAGGCGCTTGCCCAGGTCGAAGATGACGTCGTCGCGAACCACGCCGAACGAAGGACCCTGAGAGGTGGAGAAGCTGACGAGTTTCATTGATGCTCCGATGATAAATAACGGTAGTTTTGATCCGCACACCGCCGTAAAAAAGTAGTGTGTTTATCGTATTTTGAGAATAAACTAGATTTAACGAATGACACAACGTGTTTTTCGTTAGGGTTTATCACTATCGGAGACAGGCATGGAAGGGATGAAGCAGAAGCGGCAGGGTCTCTCGTTGAGCCACATGGGGTTCTATGTGAACGACATGGCGCGGGTCGAGGATTTCTATTCGCGGGTGTTGGAGTTCACCGTGACGGATCGTGGCAAGTTGCAGACGCCGAGTGGCGAAGTGCGCTTGGTATTTCTGAGTCGCGATCCGGCGGTACACCACCAGATCGTGCTTGCGAGCGGGCGCCCGGCGCATCTGGCGTTCAATCCGATCAACCAGATCTCGCTGGAGGCGGACAGTCTTGCGACGCTCAGGCAGTTCCACCAAAAGTTTGTGGCGGAGGGGCTCGACGAGATCCGCCCCGTGACCCACGGTAATGCGGTGTCGATCTATGCACGAGATCCGGAGGGCAACCGGCTGGAACTGTTCATCGATACGCCGTGGTACGTTGACCAGCCGATGCGTGTGCCGGTCGACTTTGACCGGCCGGACGCCGAACTGATGGCGGATGTCGAGCGCCATGCGCGCACCCTGCCTGGTTTCCGGCCTCGAAGCGTCTGGCAGGCGGAGATGGCGGAACGCATGGGGCTTGTGTGATCAGGTGACGAAAAGCAGGGGGCAATGCGTCGTCGCTTGAATCGGGGTCGGGCTTCGCGTGATGCTGCGGGGAGTGTCCGACCCTCGCGCGCGCTTTGCATGTGCAAATGGGCCGACCAGGCGGCCGCTCGCTCTGGCTATAATTCACGCACGTCCACAGGGTTCACTGTCCAGATGTCGAGCATCACGAGAGTCTTATCCATCCTCGATCTTTTTTCCGAGGACAAGCTATTCCTGTCCGCCGAAGACGTTGGCGCCGAACTCGATTGCTCGATTCCGACGGCTTACCGCTATGTGCGAGAGCTGGTGGATGCGGGCTTGCTCGTGCGTTTTGCAGGAGGGGACTATGGGCTTGGGCCTCGCATCATCAAGCTCGACTATCACTTGCGCGTGTCCGACCCGCTGCTTGCGGTCGGCCGGCCGATCATGCGCGAGCTGAGCGAGCATTCGGGCTTCGACACCGTGATGTCTCGGTGGTACGGGAACGAGCTTGTCGACACCCATCGAGAGACGCACGACGCATCGCTTGACCTCCGATACGGCCGCGGGCGTCCACGTCCGCTTTTTCTCGGTGCCGCGTCGAAGGCGATCCTGTCGACCTTCCCCAAGGCCAAGCTCGCGGGGTTGTTCGAGCAATATGCCGAGGACATCGCGCAGAGCGGACTCGGTACGACGCTCGAGGACTTCCGCGGATCGCTGCTCAGGATTCGGCGCGCGGGCTTTTATCTCTCGAAAGACGAACTCGAAGTCGGGATTTCGGCGCTGGCGTCGCCGCTGTTTACCGACGACTCAGGGGAGGCGGTCGGCGCGCTCGCGGTGATCGTGCCGACGCCGCGTCTGCAGTTCGCCAATCTCGACCGGCTCGTTGAATCGATCAAGGAGGCCGCGTCGCGGATTTCACAGCGCACGCGGGATGTCATCGAGAGCCGTCAGACCGGCGCCGTGGCCTCATCGCAGCGTGGGGCGCGTCCGAGACGATCCGCATAGTCGGACTTCGCCGCTCATGGCCGAGCGATGCCTGAGAAAATCATCCCCACGCCAGGGATGCGATCTTGTCGGCGCCGCGCTTAACATCATCGACCTGCAGAACGGCTTTGTCGCCCCAGGCTTTCCCGGCGAATTGCCGATGGCGCGCGAGATCGTGCCGAATGTGAATCGGCTCGCGAGCGCGCTGCGTGAGGCGGGTGGTCATGTGTATTGGATTCGTCACACGCAGGTCGTGCCAGGCGAAGCGCCGTGGCAGCGCTTCGACGAATTCGGCGCGGGATGGGGGGGCGAGTCTGGGCGAGACCTTGGTCGACGGACATCCCGGACACGCGTTGTATCCGCCGCTCGACGTTCGCGATGCGGATGAGATGGTCGACAAGACGCGGTTCAGCGCTTTTATCCAAGGCTCGTCCGACCTGCATCAACGCCTTGCCGCGCGCGGCATCGACACCGTGATCGTGACTGGCACGGTGACGAACGTCGGCTGCGAATCGACTGCCCGCGATGCGATGATGCACGATTACAAGGTCTCGATATTCTCCGAATGTTGTCGCTCCCCGAGCCTGCAACAGGGAGAACGCTCGTGGGGCGGTTTGCGCAGCAATAGCGGGAGCGGATACGACTAGGGAGATCTGAAGTTGTCGGAGTTCCTGCGGGTGGCGGTTGTAGATTCGGAGTTTGCTGAGATTTCGAATTCGGTGTTGCTGCGATGATGGGTTCGGCTCGTCAACGGGTGTCTTGTCGTGGATTTCCGTCCATACAAAAAATCGTTGACGTATGTAAATTAATGCCCATACAATAAATCAATGCAAATCGAGTTCGATCCAGCGAAAGACGAGGCAAACTGTAGAAAACATGGACTGTCGCTGGCGCTTGCCGAGTTTTTCGACTTGGAGGCTGCGTTGCTTGAGATCGACGCGCGCGCCAACTACAACGAAACGCGGTTTGTTGCGCTTGGCCCGCTCGGGGACAGACTCCATGTGATGGTGTTGACAGTGCGAGACGAATCGATTCGAGTGATCAGCCTTCGCAAAGCCAACCGACGCGAGGTACGAAAGTATGACGAAACGTAGACCCCCCCCAATGACCGACGCCGAGGATACGGCCATCACGCGTGCCGCCGAGACGGATCCCGATAACCCACCGTTGACCGACCAGCAGTTGGGGCAGATGCGTCCGGCGCGCGAAGTGCTGACCGAGGTGTTGGGGAAAGGGCGCGCGGATGCTGTGTTGAAGCGTCGCGGACGCCCGGCGTTGCCGGAAGGTCAACGTAAAGTGACGCTGAACATGCGCGCTGATCGTGATGTGGTGGAGGCGTTCAAGGCGTCGGGCGACGGGTGGCAGACGCGAATGAATGACGCTTTGCGGGAGTATGCCAAGTCACATCACATGTTGCCGGCGTGCTGTCCTTGATGGCGTTTGCCCCGAAATTCCGGGCGCAGCGTCACACTAGAATTGCTAAATCCATCGCATGGCGAACCTGCGTGTCTCGTTGGCCGTATCGCCTGAACCCTTGTCGCTCAACCGCTTGATTTCGGATAGCGTGCGCAACGCAAACGCGACGCGATTTTCCATCCCGGTAAGCTTCGCGTCGCGGCTCACCACCTTCTGCACGGCTGCATTCAACTGCCTCCTGGAGAATCTCGTTCGTCTACGTTCTATGTCGACCCGTTGGTTCAAGTGGGCGATTTTGTCCGGTGTTTCAGGCGCTGCTTCACGGGTATCCAACACGCCGGCGTGTGGAACGGGTATGGTTCGACGTTCGAGGGTTCAAATGAAGCGTGGGCGGCAGTCGCGCGTGATAACGAGGTGAAAGATGATTGATGGTCTGATTGGTGGGAAGGTCTACGGAACGCCCGCTGAGCGCAAAGGGCAAGGCGGCACGGCATATGCCACTGCGAAGGTTCTCGCGGCCGGGGGCGACGGCGAGGCGCTGTTCGTGAACGTAATTGCCTTTGCCGATGATGCGCGGGCCGCACTGCTAGCGCTGGATGATGGGGATTCTGTTTCGCTGTCTGGTGCGCTCACGCCGAAGGTATGGACTGACAAGAACGGCGAGACGCGCCCCGCGCTGGACATGGTGGCGCATGCAGTGCTGACGGCCTACCACGTCAAGTGCAAGCGACAAGCCGTCCAACGAGAGTCTGCGCCGGCGAGCGGCGACCATGTCGAGGACGACGATCGCTAAAGGAGATGCGGGGGACGGGGCGTTGTGAGGTGGTATGCCAGCGCGTAGCGCCGGTTGCGCCAGCGTCTCCTTGACGCAATCCGCCGGCAAGGTGGTTCCATGACGCCGGAAACGAGAAAGGGGTTACAAGCGAAGCGCCTGTAACCCCCTGAATTCGTTTGGTAGGCCGTGCGGGATTCGAACCTGCGACCAACGGATTAAAAGTCCGCTGCTCTACCAGCTGAGCTAACGACCCAACGAAGACCAAAATTATAGCGGCGCTGTCACCATAGTGTCAATACCTGGGCGGCGCGACGGCGGCTCTTTCTGGCGCGATTCGAGCGGTTGTGCGCGGCTTGTGCTCAAACGCTGCGCTCAATGCGCCACATCTGGTACTTGAACGCGCAGACGCCGCCCACGAGAATCGCCGCCGTCGCGAGGAACGACCCCAGCGCCAGCGTCGATACGCCCGACAACCCCTGACCGACCGTGCAGCCCAAGGCCGTCACGCCGCCGAAGCCCATCAGTACGCCACCCACCATGTGGTTTGCCGTGTCTTCCGTGCCCTGAAAACCTTCCCAACGGAAATTGCGCGACACCAGTGCATAGACGAACGACCCGGCAATCACACCCAACACACTCGAAATGCCCAACGTGATGACGTTGCTCGTGTCGCTCCACATCATCAGCCAATACATCGTGTACGCGAGCGGCGAGACGAACGACAACGCTTCCATCTTCCCGGAATTCGTGGCAACGAAACTCTCCTCCAACGTATTCGGATTCTCCGCCACGTACCCTAACTTGCCCGAGACGTACCACAACGCCACGATGATCGCGCCCACGACGAGGCCGCCCAGCAGATTATCGAACGTCCAGAATTCGCGTCGCGCGAGCGCCGCGATCACGAACGCCCCGCCAATCGCCAACCCGAGAATGAGCTGTGCGCGGTGTACGTCGCCACCGAACCAGCCGCCCAGCAATGTCGGCAGATCCTGCGATGTCGCAAACGTGGTTTGCACGCTATCGATGGCCGTCACGCGCAATACCGCGAACAAGCCCTTGAGCGTCATGTAGCCCGACAGACCGATCATCACGAAAACCAGCAGCGACTTCAGATTCCCACCGCCGATGCGCACCAATGTCTTGCTGCCGCAACCGGACGCCAGCACCATGCCGAAACCGAACAGCCAGCCGCCAACGAGATACGACAGCCAGGTAAAGCGCGGCGTCGTGTAAATCGCCTTGATAGGATCGATGACACCTTGCGACGCCAGCGCCCCCGTGCCGATGGTCGCGACACCGATGGCGAGCAACCACATCCGCATGCGGTTCCAATCGCCGATGTTCACGATGTCGGAGAGCGCGCCCATCGTGCAGAAATGCGTGCGCTGCAGCACAGCGCCAAACACGAAGGCCAGCGCAAAGGTGAACCACACGACGGTGTGGGAGAGGGCGGTGAGATCGACGTCGGTCATTAGGCGAGAAGGCGATGGCGGCCGTGCCCGGCCGTTCGATTCGTTGTCGCGAGCCACGGGGCGTAGCCGGCATGGTAATTATCAGACGTGCCGCGCGCAGTCTGCGCGCGATCACATCGCGGGTGCGGTCGTCATGCCCTGCAGACCCAATCGGACCCGCACACATCCCCTGAGACGCCGCGCTTCGAACGCTTGCAAAGCCCGTATTCTACTTGAGGTCGCGGTCGGCATCCGCAAAGCCCGGAAGGATGGGAGCGCCTGGCGGTCGCGGCAGCGTTGACGATGACGGCAACGACGGTGATCCGGCATGCGCTGGAAACGACAACGCCGCCCAAAGGCGGCGTTATGCGTTTGACGAGTGACCTCACACGGCAGGCTGGTTCGCGCAGTCTCCCGCGAGACGTCTTACTTCAGCTTGGCCACACGTTTCTTGGCCTCGGCCGCCGATTCGCTGTCCGGGTACTTGGCCACCAAATCGTGCAACGTTTTCTTCGCTGACGCAATCTGCCCGGATTCCGCCTGGTTACTGGCGATTGCCAGCATTGCCTCGGCAGCCTTCGGGCTCGTCGGGTACTTCGTCACGATCCCCTGCAGCGTCGCGGTCGACCCCTTCAGATCCTTGTTGGCGTACTGCGCATTGCCAAGCCAGAACTGAGCTTCGGGTTGATACGGGCTGTCGGGATACTTGGCCGAGAAGGTTCGGAATGCCGTTTGCGCACCCTTATAGTCACCATTGCGGAATTTCGTCAGCGCGGCGTCAAAGACATCTTTCTCGCCCGGTTGGACGGTGCCTGTCACGCCGCCGACGGTCATCTGCTGCGGTTCGAATTTCTTCAATCGACCGTCGAGGTCGTTGTAGAAATCCTTTTGACTCTGTTGCAGGTTCGCAAGCTGGTTTTTCAGATCTTCGTTCTGACCGCGCTGGTCGGCCAGATCACGTTGCAACTGCTGAATCTGATTGTTCAAATCCAGCACGTTGCGCGTGAGCCCCTCGATCCGCTGCTTGTCCGAATCCAGACGGCTGCGGATATCGAGGATCGCTTTGCGCGCCTCGTCGTCATCGAACAATCCGGCATGCGCCAGCGGACTCAGCACCGCAGTGCCGAGCGTCACCGCGCAGATCATGTTTTTAAGCAAACGAGACGTCATGACGATTCAATCAATAAGCCAGATCGGCGCGACGGTCCTGAGCCCAGCTGGCCTCGTCCGTACCCGTTGCCTTTTCCTTGCCCAGCGAAACGGCTTCCATCTGGTTGGTGTTGGCGCCCAGTGCCGACATCGCCTTCACCACCGATTCGGCACGCTTCTGGCCCAGTGCCAGGTTGTACTCGCTCGTGCCGCGCGGGTCGGTATTGCCCTGCACCAGCACGTGGCGCTGCGAGTACTTGTTCAGGAACGCAGCATGCGCCTGGAGCATCGGGGTGTACTGAGCATCGACGCTGTACTGGTCGAAGCCGAAGTACACGCTGCGCTTGGCGAGCGGGCCGTTCGGGTTGTTCAGTTCGTCAGCCGAGGCGTCGACGGGGGCAACAGCACGGGCGTCCGTGGCTTGACCCTTGTTGGCGTTAGCCTGGTCGTCGAGCTTCACGCCCGACGAGCAAGCGGCCAGAGCGGCCAGCGAAGAGATGGCGAGGATATTACGAAGCAGGGAACTCATTTGAGCCTCCGATTGATGTTGCTGTTGATGTTATTGCATGAAAGGGCCCCAGGAGGGTTCGCGAACTTCCCCTCCCCGAACCTGAAGAATCTGCCGGGTTTGCCCGTCCACCGAGACTGCCGCGAGAACCTTGCGGCCCCCCGACTGCGTTGCATAAAGAATGTACTTGCCGTTTGCGGCAAAACTCGGTGACTCGTCGTGGCTGGTGTCGGTCAGAGCCGTAACATCGCCAGTACTCATATCCTGCACGCACAGTTTGAATCCGCCGCCTTGTCGCGCAATGAACGCGAGCAACTTGCCGTCGGGACTGATTCGCGGGCTGACGTTGTAACTCCCCTTGAAGGTCACGCGCTGCGCAGCACCTGCCCCTTCGCCACCGGCCGGCATTTTGTAGATTTGCGGACCACCGCCACGATCGCTCGTGAAGTAGATCCATTTGCCGTCCGGGGAATACTGCGGTTCGGTGTCGATCGCGCCGCTGCGCGACAGACGCTTGAGGCCACCGCCATTGGCGTTGACCTGATAGATCTGGGTGTTGCCGTCGCGCGAAAGGGCCACGGCAAGCTTGCTGCCGTCCGGCGACCACGCGGGCGCCGAGTTGTTGCCCTTCTCGTTGGCCAACACGGCACGACGGCCGGTCGGGAGATCGTGGATGTACACGACGGGCTTGCGCTTCTCGAACGAGACGTAGGCGACCTTCGTGCCATCCGGCGACCAGGCCGGTGAGATGATCGGCTCGCGGCTGTTGAGCGCAACGCGCGCATCCTGGCCGTCGGAATCCGAAATCTGCAACTGGTAGTGGTTGCCGCTGTGCAACACGTAGGACAGACGCGTGGCAAACACGCCGCGGTCGCCCAGCAGCTTCTGGTAAATGTAGTCGGCGATCTTGTGCGCCGTCAGACGCAAGTTCGCGGCCGACGAGGTGAGGGCCAGACCGCCGAGCGGTTGTCCGTTCACGGCATCGTATAAACGGAAGCTGACCTGGAAGTTGCCGTTGCCCGCGGGGACGATCGTGCCCGAGACGAAGGCATTCGCCCCCTTGGCGCGCCACGTGCCGAGATCGACCGAATCGTCCACGCCGACGGCGGCGCCGCCCGTATCGATCTGATTGAAGCGCCCGCTGTTGCTCAGGTCGGCCTTGACGACGGACACGATGTCCGTCGGCGCGGCGCCCTTGAAATTGGACACGGCGATCGGGTAACGGTTGGTGCCGACGCCCGTAATGTCAACGGTCAGCGGCGTCTGCGCATGGGCGATCGTGCACGCTGCGGTGAGCCAGGTGGCCACCAGCGCACGCCATGCATATTGACTGGAAATTCGCATGCGTTCGATTGGTCAGTTACGCGGTGCAAGCGCCATTTTTACCACACTCGGATGAAAATGGACTCACGTCGCTCGGTTATCGTTCCCGTTTGACAACACTCTCAGCCTTTTGGGCTGAAGCGAAGGTTGACGCTCGGGGGGGCTTTGCCATTGGTGTCGCGTGGCAATGGATCGGACTTGGTGATAGCGGACTGCACGGCGGCGTCCCAGGCGGGATTGCCGCTCGATTTGACCAGCTGCATGGACAGCACGCTGCCATCCGGCGCCAGACGTACCGAGACGACGGCCGTGGGATTGCCCGTGGTGTCGCCGCCATAAGCAATGTTCGGCTTGACCTTCGCGCGCACGCGATCGGCATAGCCCGCCGACGCTGTGCCGCCTGCGCCCGAGCCCGTACCGCCGGCCTGCGAGCCCAGACCGTTGCCGGTCGCGCCGGCCGTGCCTCCGGCCATCCCGCGCAACGCCGCCAGACGCTGCGCGCGTGCGGCGTCGGCTGCTTTTTGTGCCGCCGCTTCCTGCGCGGCCTTGGCCTTGGCCGCCTTGTCTTGTTGGGCCTTCTTCTCGGCGTCCGCCTTCTTCTGTGCATCGACGAGTTGCTGCTGCTTGAGCGCTTCGGCCTTCTTCGCCGCTTCATCCTTCTGATGCTTCAACTCGTCGGCCTTCTTCTGGTCGGCCAGCTTCTGCTGACGGGCGGCTTCCTCCGCCGCCTTCTTGCGAGCGATGTCGGCTGCTGCCTGCTGCTCGGCAAGTTGCTTCTGCTTGAGCGCTTCCTGACGTGCCTTCTCCTGCTGCGCTTCGAGCAGGCGTGCCTGCTCGGCGGCCTGCTGCTCCTGCTTGCGCTTCTTTTGCTGGAGGGCGATGTCGGCGTCTTCAACCGGCGGCGTCGGCGCGGCCACGGCGGGCGGCGCGGGCGTTGGCGGTGGCGTCACCGTGGGCGGCGTCGGCTCCGCGACTTCGGACGGTGTCCAAAGCTCGGCCTCTGACCCGGCCGGCGAACTGTTCTGCCAGCGCATGCCATAGAAGAGCAGCGCGAACAGCAGCGCGTGCATGAACAGCGCGAGGAGAAATGCCCGACCCGTGCCCCGCTCATCGTTGCGCGGGCCGATAGGGCGATTGGCACGGTCGGTGCGGGCTGCGGTGCGGCTCATTTCTGCTTGACGAGCAGGCCCACGCGCTTGACGCCCTGGGCCTTGAGATCGGACATCACGTTCATGACGATTTCATAGCGCACCGACTTGTCGGCGGCGATGACGACCGGTTGATCCGGGTTTGCGGCCTGGCGTCCTTGCAGGAACCCCGTCAGATCGGCGGCGCCCATGCGCTGCTCGATGGTGTTCTCGCCGTCCTTGTAGCGCACCAGCATCCGGTTGTCGGCTTCGATGTTGACGACCACGGGCGGCGTCTGCTGCTGCGGGCTCGCGTTGGCGACGCTCGGCAGGTTGACGATCGACGGCGCGACCAGCGGCGCGGCCACCATGAAAATGACGAGCAGCACCAACATCACGTCGATGTACGGTACGACGTTGATATCCGCCATGGCGCGACGGCCGCGGCGAGCGTTGCGCATAGAACCTGCCATGTCTCGGCGCTCCCGGAGTGCTTAGTGAATCTGCCGTTGCAGGATGTTGGAGAATTCTTCGACGAAACTTTCGAAGCGGATCGACAGTCGGTCGATGTCGTTGGCGAAGCGGTTGTAGGCGACCACGGCAGGGATTGCGGCGAATAGACCGATGGCCGTCGCCACCAGTGCTTCCGCGATACCGGGCGCTACATTGGCGAGCGTGGCTTGTTGCACGTTCGACAGGCCGCGGAAAGCGTTCATGATACCCCACACCGTGCCGAACAGACCGATGTACGGGCTCACCGAGCCGACCGATGCGAGGAACGGCAGATTGGCTTCGAGCGAGTCCATTTCGCGTTGATAGCAAGCGCGCATCGCACGACGCGCGCCGTCCAGAATGGCGCTCGGATCGTGCAGACCCTTCTCGCTCGCCTTGATGTACTCGCGCATACCCGATTCGAAGATGCGTTCGAGCGCCCCCGTCTGATGACGGTTGTTCAGCGCGCTTTGATAGAGCGCCTGAAGGTCGCCACCCGACCAGAAATCGCGTTCGAAGCGCTCGGTCTGGGTGCGGGCGCGGCGAATCGCGAAGATCTTGCGGAAGATGTGGGTCCACGAGAGCAGCGAGAGCACCAGCAGCAGGCCCATGACGGCCTGAGCGAGCACGCTGGCATGCAGGACCAGCGAAATAATGGAAAGGTCTTGATCGGGCATGGTGTGGTTATTGACTGACCGGAATTCTTGTTGTTGGCTTCAGGCGGCTGCCGAACGGGGCGGCTCACCCGCTGCGGCGGCCGACAGCATGGCGAGGCGCACGTTCGCGGGAATCTTGCCTGGGCGCAGCGTGTTGGCCGCCACACAGCCGATTTTGATGCTGCCGCGCACCAACAGTTCGCTGCTGCCGTCCGGCGCGTCTCGCCAGGCTTCCTGGTGAAAATCGACAGAGGCGCCGCCAACGCGCTCGATGCGGCTTTTGATGGTGAGGAGATCGTCCAGCCGGGCGGGGGCCAGATAGTCGAGTGCGGTTGCACGCACAATGAAAATCATGCCGGTTTCGCGGGCCAGCGCGAGCTGCTCGATGCCGAGCGAACGAAGCCACTCGGTTCGGGCCCGTTCAAAGAATTTCAGATAGTTGGCATAGAAGACGACGCCTCCGGCGTCCGTGTCCTCGTAGTAAACGCGAATTGACCAACAGGTATCAAAATCAGCCATGCCGCGCATTGTAGCGGAACCTGAGACCAACGCCAGTCACGGAAACACAATTTTTCAAACGGTAACGATGGCCTCATGTTTACGGGGAATTACTGAAAGCCCCGCGGCGCACCAAACTGGGGCCAATTTGCGCGGATCCCCCGTGTGGCGGGGGATTGCGCTGGCGCCCGAGGGCTGCCCATCTTTATAATGGTGGCTCGCAAGCCCCCTGAATTTCAGACAGGACCCCGCGGGTGCCCCCTGCTTCGTGCGCCCCTGGGTTCCCTCATAGCGAATCAACCTGCGAGGCCCTCGAATTGACTTCCCCTTCATCGCAAGCAACGTCTGTCCGTGTCGCGTTTCTCGGCCTGGGCGTGATGGGTTATCCCATGGCCGGTCATCTGCAACGTGCCGGTCATCAGGTCACGGTCTATAACCGCACGGCCGCCAAGGCGCAGCAATGGGCCAACGAGTATGGCGGTGCGGCCGCCGCCACGCCGGCCGAGGCAGCGCGCGACGCCGATATCGTGGCCGCCTGCGTCGGCAATGACGACGACCTGCGCAGTATCGTGCTCGGTGAGCACGGCGCCTTCGCCGGCATGAAGGCGAACGCCGTCTTCGTCGACCACACAACGGCCTCGGCCGACGTGGCACGCGAACTCTACGCCGCCGCGCGCGCGAAGGGGCTGCACTTCGTCGACGCCCCCGTCTCGGGTGGCGAAGCCGGTGCCAGGAACGGCGTGCTGACGATCATGTGCGGCGGCGACGCGCCGGCGTTCGACCGGGTGGCCCCGACGCTGGGCGCCTACGGCCGAGCCGTCACGCGCGTGGGCGAGGCCGGCGCGGGGCAGGTGGCCAAGATGGTCAATCAGATCTGCATCGCCGGTCTCGTGCAGGGACTGTCGGAAGCGATCCACTTCGGCCAGCGTGCCGGTCTGGACATGCCGCTCGTGCTCGACGTCATCAGCAAAGGGGCGGCAGCGAGCTGGCAAATGGACAATCGCGGGCAGACGATGATCGACGGCAAGTTCGATTTCGGCTTCGCGGTAGACTGGATGCGCAAGGATCTGGGTCTCTGCCTGGCCGAAGCACAGCGCAACGGCGTGTCGCTGCCGGTCACGGCGCTCGTCGACCAGTTCTATGGGGATGTGCAGTCGCTCGGCGGTTCGCGCTGGGACACCTCGAGCCTGATTCATCGGTTGCGCGTGTTGTCGGGCAAGGCCTGAGCGGCACCGTCGGGGGTCGCCGCCGCGGTCGCGACCCTGGCATGCCGGTAGCGAGCGGGGCGACGGTGGACGACCGGCGGCAGGCTGGGTCGTCGCCTGCCGTCGGTGGGCGGTCGGCAGTCGGCAGTCGATATCCGGTATTTGGCATATCTCCGGGTTTGTCTCCAATCGTCAACGAAGGCCGATTGGCACTAGAATGCGGAAAACGGGACGTCGCGGTGCGACGGCATGGCGGCGTGGCAGCTTGGGAGCGGGCTGGGGCGGTGGCGTGTCGACGTTGAGCAGCAGGGAGACCGCCGCGAGCGATAACGATTCAGAACACAACTCGACCCCGAGACCCCAGTACCGACATGAGCAATCAGTCGAACGCCGCGGCCGTCCGCGCATTTCGCATTCTCGAAATTCTCAGTGCGTCAGGCACGCCAATGACCTTGGCGGAAATTGTCGCCGCCATCGGTCTGCCCAAGCAGACGGTGCATCGCATTCTCAAGCAGCTCGAAGCGGCGTTTCTCGTGTCGCGCGAAGCCGGCAGTCGGCATTACGAGCCGTCGTCGCGGGTGCGCGCGATGGCCGTCAATGCGTTGATGCACGTCGGCCCTGCGGCTGCGCGCCATGCGATTCTTCAGCAACTGGTCGACAAGCTGGGTGAGACGTGCAATCTGTCGATGCTCTCGGGCGACGACCTGGTCTACCTCGACCGAGTCGAGACGGATTGGTCGCGTCAGCTCAAGCTCGCGCCGGGCTCGCGTGTGCCGTTGCATTGCACGGCGAGCGGCAAGCTGCTGCTGGCGTTCCTGCCTCGCGCGCGCCGCGAGAAGTTGATCGCGCATCTGCCGCTGCGACCGCGTGCGGAGAACACCATCACCGATCTCGAGGACTTGCGCGAGGAGTTGAGCGAGACGCGCAAGCGCCGGGTCGGCACCAACAACGAAGAGCATGTGCCGGGCATGATCGCCGTGGCCGTGCCCGTGATGCTCGACCGCAATCGCGCGTGCGCGGCCATCGCGGTGCAGGCGAGCGCGCAGCGCCGCACGCTTGACGCGCTCATGACGTTTCTGCCGGAACTTCAGGCGGCGGCCGAGGCGATGGCGGCCACGTTCAACGAGTAGGCTGGGCGCTGCGAGGCGACACCGAGACGCCTCGGCGCCGCGCCACCACGCCACTGGCACGCTACGACACCACGACGCCACCCCGAGCCATCACGACACCTACCGCTAGTGGGCCTGCGCGGAACTTGTGGCGACCGACGACATCGACGCCGGCGCGGGGGTGTCGGCCGTCGCGGTCGCGAAGATTTGTTCGAGTTGCTTCGCGCCCTGCGCCGACTCCGCGCGCATGCGCGGGCCGATGAAGATCGGATCGAGCATCAATAACAGAAGATTCGGCGTGCGATAGACGACGTCGCGCTCGAAGCGCGTACCCGTGCCGTCGGGCGTGAGCGTGTAGCGGACTTCTCCCGACGGACGTCGGTTCATCTCGCCCTCGAGGCGCCATTCGAGCGGCGGCTTCGCCTCGACGACCTTCCAGTGAATGATGCCGTGACGTCCCGCGAGGCGAAACTCTTCGGCGACTTTTTCCCCCACGACGAGCGAGTGATCGGTCGCGCCCTGCACGGCGAGCGACGCCGGATGCCATTTCGGCCAATTGGCCGGCGTGGTCACGTAGTCGTAGACGGCCTGCGGCGGCGCCTGCACCGTGACCGTGCTCACGATGTGGGTCTGGCGCTCGAACGGCAGGGGCAGCAGCGAGAGCAGGGCGACGACGACGGCCGCCCCGAGGAAGAACAGGAAGACCCGCTTCATCGGTGCGCGCTCACGCACCGGAAGGCGAATCGAGTTCGACATCGACCATCAGGTCGTCGGCCAGACTTTCGAGCGTCTCGCGCAGCGATTCCGTGCTGACGCTCGCGGGAACGTGCAGGCGGGCAGTCGCGCGAAACAGCGTGCCGCCCGACATCGATCCTTCGACGCATTCCGTGGCGAGTTCATCGATGCTGATGCCGCGCGAGAAGAGCACGTGTGAGATTTCCCTGACGATCCCCGGATGATCCTGCCCGACGAGATCGAGCTGAAGCGCGCGTGCGGCCGGGTCGGCGGCGGCGCTCTGGGCGCGCGTGACGGCGATGCGCAGGCCCTGGGTTTCCATCGCCTGCAGGGCTTGCGTGAGCGCGTCGGCGTGTTCGTCGGGGACTTGCAGGTGGATGATGCCGGCGAACTGGCCGGCCAGATTGGCCAGACGGCTCTCCAGCCAGTTGGCGCCGGCGGTGCTCGCGCGATCGGCGATCGCGTTGACCAGACCCGGACGATCCGGGCCAATCACATTGAGAATCAGGGACGTCGTCATCACAGGCTCCGTCGAAACTGAGGGGCAAGAGGCGGCGCAGACAGCGCGCTCGTTCTCCAATGGGGAGCGATGCGCGCAGCAGGTTCAAGTGTAGTGCAATCGTGCGGTGCGCCGCTACGGCATGCCCGCCAATCCATCTACACCGCAACCCCGTGCCGAGTGGTCCAGCGTTGCCAAGCCTCGACAAACATCGTGCCCACTGCGATGCCGAGCGCGGCCCCTGCGAGCGCATCGCTCGTCCAGTGATAAGCGGCGGCGAGCTGGCCGAAGGCCGTCAGCACAACGGCAACGGCGCACGGCCAGCGCAGCGCAGGGTGTCGCAGCGCGAGCACGGTGGCGAACGCCAGCATGACGGTGAGATGCCCCGAGGGGAACGACGCATACGCGGCACCATCGCCGCCGAACCACCGGAATTGGAACACGCCGTCGCGCAGATAAGACAGATTGTCATGAACCCACGTGGCCGGCCACGTCCGCCCGAAAGCGAACTTCAGGCCTTGCTTGAGCACGCTGCCAACGCCTACGGCACCCGCCGCAAGCCACAGCGTCGTCGCCCACGCCGGGAGGCGGTGTCGCCAGACGAGCGCGGCGCCAACGATCCCAAACGTCGGCCAGGCCAGCACAAACAGCGGCGAGGGCAACTCCGCTATGTGCTGAATCCACCGCGTACCTTGAGTATGCACGTGCGCGAAGTCCACCACCGGACGGTCGATCCACGGGATGGCGAACAGTGCCAGCAACAAGCACGCGAACGCGCTCAGCCAAGCGGTACGCAGGCAAAGCGAGGCGACGGCAGGGGCGGCGGAGGCGGGCGCTAGCTCGTTCATGACGCGATGTCGGTAGAAAAATGGAACCGGATCCGAGTGGACCCCGGCGGAATCGACCGTCGGCGAAACCGCGCCATGGTAACCGTCATTGATGACAATGGGGCAACGTTTTCCCCGGACGGGGGGCGTATGTGCCGGTCTGTGCCGTCATTGCGATTTGATGACGATCAGGGCACCCGTGTTGCGCGCATGAGATGCTCGCCCGGCAAGGAAACGAAAGATTCTTTGCTTGGCGAGCGGCCATCGTCCTACAATCGTCCCCTACGTAAAAGTCGTGTGCCAGCCTGATGTCACAAGGCACAGCGGGCGGTTTTCAGGGGGAGGGCGTGATGAAAGGCCGTTGTCTGTGCGGCGCGGACGCCTATGAAGCGGCCCCGTTTTCCGGCCCCTTTGCCCATCGTTCCTGTGGCACCTGCCGAAACGCGCACGGGGCGGCGTTCACCACGGCGACGACGACGCTGCGTGAGCATTTCCGCTTCCGGCGTGGCGCGGACCGAGTGGCGTCGTTCCGATCGTCGTGGATGTTGTAGTGGGCTTGACAAAACAAAACCAATATCGCTTGCGGGGGCAGTAGTGAACCGGGGATTCGAGAGCATCATTGATCGTCTGGCGCGTGAGTTTTGGCGCGCCGCGCACGTGCGCGAGCAGCAGCATGCGCAAACGCTGGCGCGCTCGCTGGCGGAAGTCCGCGCCGTGGATCAGGCATTGCGCGCCATGGAAGCGGCGCCGGTCGCCGACGCCGCTGCGCGTGAGCGCACGCAAGTGGCGTGGCGACAAGCCGAAGCGGCCGCGCAGGGCGCTCAGGCCAAACTGGAGGTCGCGCGGCTGGAGCGATTGCTCGCCGACGGTCTCGCGCGCGATCTGCGCATTGCGCCGGCCGACCTGCGCGCAAGCACCACGCCGCCGGTGCTCGATACCCGGCATCTCCCGAAGATTTTGCCCAAGCCCGAGTGGGAAGCCTTCGCGCCCGAGAAGCCGGGCCGGCTCGCGCTGGCCATGCCGGGCGCGTCGGGGCGTTACGAGCAAGCCGTCGCCAAGGCGCGTGGCGAGTTCGTGCATGCGGAACGCGAGCACGAGGCATCGAAGGTTCGCCGAGCGCAGGGTTCGATGATTCTCCAGATCGCGCAGCAAAAGGCCACGGAAGCTGCACGGGCCGAGAGTGCACGTCACAACGCGGCGGTGGCCGATTTCGAAGGGGCACTGTTGCGCGGCGAAGCGGCGGCCATCACGGGCTATGCGCGCATCGTGCTCAGCCGCAGTCCGTATCCCGAAGCGTTCACGCAGACGCTCGCGGCGCACTACGTCGAGAATCACAAGCTGCTCGCCATCGGCTATGACGTGCCGACGCTCGACGCCGCTGTGCCCGTCGCGTTCGACTATCACTACCATGCCGCGCAGGGGCGCGTGGAGGGCGTGCCGGCAAGCGATGCGGTCCGCGCGAAGGTGTATGCCAACGCGTTGCGCCAGCTCGTGCTCCGCTCGCTGCACGAGCTGTTCTCGGCGGATCCGCTGCGTCAGGTGAACGCCATCGTCTTCAATGCGTACGCCAGCGATGGCGATACCCGCGTGTGTCTGGCGAGCGTCCATGTGGCGCGCGCCGACTTCGCGGCGCTCACCTTGGCCGAGGGCGATCCGGCGGAACATTTGGCGGCGCTGGGGGCGCGCGTATCAGCGTGCCCCGAGGCGCTGGAGGCGGTCGCGCCGGTGGCCGGCGTTGACATGACGAAGGTCGTCACGGACGCCGACGTCGCCGTCGACCGCCGCTTCAATCTGATGACACTCACCGACAAGGACTTCACGCAGGTGATGTTCCACCTGCTGCGCTCGCACGGTTTCGAAGGGCCGCCGCTGCTGCCCGGCGAGCAGGCGGGCATGCTGACCTGCCGTGCGTGGGATCCGCATCCGATTTTCGGGGGCGACGTTGTCGTGCACGTCTATCGCGACATGCACCACGGCGCACGTCTGGAGATCGCCGCCGCGCGCACCATGCTCGCCGAGATGCAGAAGATTGGCGCCGCCCGTGGCATGTTGATTACCACGGGGGCGTTCGACGATGGGGTGGAAGAGTTCGCACGCGATCGTCGCATCGAGCTGCTCGCCGGACATCATCTGGTCTTCCTGCTCAAGGAGAACGCGGGCGTCGATGCCAGCGTCGGGGTGCCCGAGGCACTCGCCCCCGCCGCCGCGCCGCTCTGACCGTATTGTGGCACCAAGAAAATGATCGGTTTTGGGTCTTTGCCAAGGGCCATGGAAGGGCGTAGGCTCGGCGTCATTCCCTTCCCGCTGCTTTTGTCCGGAGTCGTCGATGTACCAGCCCGTCGCCTTTGCCGAGGATCGCCCTGAAATCCTGCACGACCTCATTCGCACCCATCCGCTTGGCCTGCTCGTCAGCGCCGGTTCGCAGGGGCTGATCGCCGATTCGATTCCGTTTCTAATGTATCCGGAGGAAGGCGAGTTCGGCCTCTTGCGTGGGCATCTGGCGCGGGCCAATCCGCATGCTGCGGCGCTGCGCGGTGTCGACGATTGCCTCGTGGCATTTACCGGCCCGCAAGGGTACATCACCCCCTCGTGGTATGCCGCCAAGGCGGAGCACGGCAAAGTCGTGCCGACCTGGAACTACGCCGCGGTGCATGTGTGGGGCCAACCTCGTGTGATCGACGATACCTCGTGGTTGCGCCGTCTCGTCGGCGATCTCACGCAGTCGCAGGAGCAGCGGCGTGCCGCGCCGTGGGCGGTGGAAGAGGCGCCGGCCGATTACATCGACGGCATGCTGCGCGCTATCGTCGGCGTGGAAATTCCGATTCGCCGCATCGAAGGCAAATTCAAGATGTCGCAGAATCGCGCGATGCCCGATCGTGTTGGCGTGGTGGACGGCCTGCGCGCCGAAGGCGCATTGAGCGAGCCGTTGGCCGCGCTCGTTGCGCTGCGAGGCGAGGTGTCCGGGGGGTGATGGCGGCGAACGTCCAGCCCGCGGCGCGGTAACGATACGAAACAATTCTCGGGCGCGCCGGACCGGTTGTGTGGGGGCGTCCCCGCATACAATGCGGCATCCCAACTCGGATGCCGCAATGAAGACGCTGCTCCTCGTGCTCGCGCTGGTGCTCTGCGTGCTGTTCCTGGCGCAGGCGTGGCTGCCGAGTGCGCACGCCGACGAGTGCGACAACCTCGGTCCCGCCCAGACCCTGCAATGCGCCGCTTACGGTGTGAGCAGTGTCGTCCCCGAATAGCGGTTCATCCGCTACAATCGCACCCCCTCACGTCTTACCGTAAGCAGTGCGATGAAGCAGTCTCGATGGACGGTCACCACGGTGCGCGCGAGCCGCTTGCGCGCGATGGCCGGGCAGTTGGCCGCCTCTCTGGCCCCCCTTACCCGAGTCGGGGTCGTGACGTCCGTCATGACTTTGTCGGGCCATGCAATCGCCGCCGCTTCGGCCTGCGGGGATCATTACTGGGCCGCTACCGCGCCCGACATTACCCTGTCCGCCATGAAGCGCGACGTGCGCGAAGTGTGCTTCAGCGCGTTCGGTGTCATGCATTCGGGGGTGACACGTACCCCGCTCTGGTCGGCCGAGCACCTGAGCGCAGCGGGCTTGCGTGACGCGCGCCAGATCTCGCGCGTCAACAATTTCCATGCCGAATCTCGCCTTCCCGCCGATGAGCGGGCCGAGCTTCGCGATTACGTGCGTTCGGGATACGACCGGGGGCACATGGCGCCCTCGGCCGACATGCCGGATGCGCAAGCGCAGTCGGAAAGCTTTTCGCTGTCGAACATGGTGCCGCAGAACAGTGAGAACAATCGATATTTGTGGGCGGGCATCGAGTCGAGCGTGCGTAAGCTTGCGCAGGATCGGGGCGAGTTGTTCGTCATTACGGGCCCGCTGTTCAAGGGCAAGTCGATCACGCAGGTCGGCGATCGGGTGATGGTGCCCACGCAGCTCTACAAGGTCGTCTACGACCCGAAGCGCAAACAGGCCGGTGCCTACCTGGTGGCGAACGAGGCCACGAGCGATTATTCGGTGGTGAGCGTGGCGGAACTCGAGACGCTCGCCGGCATCGACTTCTTCCCGGGCATGCCGTCGGACGTCAAGCGCACGGCTATGCGCCTGCCCGCGCCCAAGGCGGCGGGCGGCAAGCGCAAGCGTGATCCGAGCGTGCCGTCGTATCGGGAGGTGCAGACGGTGCTCGATTTCTTGCGTACGATCATTCGCTAAGCACGACGCCGATCGCCACGGGCGTTGTCCTTGCACCGCCACTGAGGATGGCCACCCCGTCGGCCGATCTCAACTGACTGACTATCCCTCGATTCAGGAGTCCCGAATGTCCACGTCGTCTTCTGCCAATGACGCGTTCGTCCCGTTCGCCAATGATGCCGACGCGCTCACGCTGGGTGAGCTGAACGTCGAAAACCATACGGACCACGTCGCGCTCTTCGGCAATCTTGAGATTCGCCGTGATGCCGAAGGGCTGCGTCAGGCGCAGACGCTCAAGGCGGTGCTCGACGCCGTGGTCGCGACGCTCTCCCGCGCCGATCTGCCGGCCCAGGCGGGCGCGCCGGGCGGCACGACGGCGCGGCAGGTGAAAAATCCGTTCGAATCGTGACCCTGGCGGGGAGGGGGGCGCATTTCCTTCCCCCGGATTTACCCCAGCTTTGTCGCTTATTCGAATAATCGATGTTGCGCTGCACGATACCGCGCACCGGACACGCCTACGCTGCTTCGAACACCCGGGTCGTCCGGCCGGCCACCGCTGTCACACCTGCGACATGACTGGCCCCGTCGCACCGGTTGAAATCCATAATTCCAAGATCCATGCGGGTTGCGCGACAACTTGTCGCACCTGCGACATTGTGTCGCATTGACACGTCATCTCATGAATCTCGAGTTGCGTCGGAGGAGCGGTCTTCAACCTCACTTGCTCTCGTCTCGGAATCCATCGAAATCAAGCCGTTGGCTTGCGGCGACGCAGCACGGATGGGGGGTTTACGGCGGCTCGGCGAAGCGCATACTAGCCCTGCGTCTCGTCGATTCCGACAGTGTGAATCGATGGCGGGCAAGGCTAAGAACACTAAACAACGCGAGGTAACTTATGCACATCCGTTGGAAAAAAGTGTATTCGAGTGGTTGGGGAACGATTCATCACGATGCACCCCGTTCCCATCGCAGCGCGAGCGAGCGCGAGCAGCTCTTTCAACGCCTTTTGACAATCGCGATCGCCTGTAGCGTCGGCGGATTCGTGCTCTTGTCGGTCGGTGCGGCCTTCCTGGGACGCTAAAGTCACCCATCTTCCTTTTCGTGCGCGGCACCGCCTCCGGCGGACGGCCGCGCCGCGTTGCTTCGGCTAACGCTTTTCCACGACTTCCAAGCCTATGCCACCTCCCGAGCTTATGCTACGGAGGTTTCGGCACGTTCGCCGCGCCGCTTCAATCACCCGATGCAACGGCACACCCGCGATGTTTTGAAACGTTTTGTTACATGAGCACGGCGTTTCGGAAAGGCTGGCACGTCTGAATTGCGGCAAATCGCTGCCATTTCCCTTAAAGATTTGAAGCCGCCTGCGATAAAACGCGTTAAGCACGTTGATATCCATCGTCGATGACGTGGTCTCTCGTGGCGCCGGCGCAGCATTCTGCGGGTTCACGCTATTGCGTTATCGAAAGAATAGTGCGATCTTGAACCGACGGCGCTGTGTCGGAATTTTGGGTAGTCCTGGGTTCCGGATTTGCCCGGATTTATCCGAATTGTCTTGCGTCTCAGAATTTTCGATAAAGAAGAAAAAAGATTATCACGCGGGCCGGTTTGATTGATTTGTGAGGTGCGCCATGGAAATTCGCTGGGAAAAGTTGTACTCGGGCGGATTGGGTCGTTTTTACGACACTTCGGAATCGAGCCGTCGTCGGGCGCGGCGTGCGCAACTGGCATGGTTTGGCGTCGTCATCTCCGTTGGCATTGCCATCGGCGCCGTCGCCATTGCCTGGCGCTGGCTCTGATGGTCGTCACGGTCGCGTGCCGCCAGAGGGGCACAAGAACGCTGGTGTGACTCGCTTCGGCTGCGAGTCCCGCGTTCGCGTGTGTTCGTCTGCGCCAAGGCGCCGAAGCGCCGAATAGGGAACCTGGGCCGCGGGGAGCGTTGCGACGGGCGCGCCATGGATCGGCGTGCCGCTGCGGTCTTGATTCACCCAACAACGTTGACGCATGCGGCGTTTGACAGGGCAGGCAACACCGGTCGCCGTCGCCGGCTACAGATCGAGTCGCAGTGATGGCGTGCGACAACCGGAGACGCACACTGTCATCACAGTGTTGGACGCGCGTTCCGTTGCGGTTAGCACCGAGTCCCGATGATCTGGCTCGCCAGCCAACACTGTGGTCTTGCAGGTACCGCACACGCCCTCCTGGCAACTGTACGGGACTTCGACCCCTGCGCTCAGCAACGTCTGCAACAGCGTTGTACCAGGCTCAACGCTCAGTATTCTTCCCGACCGATTCAGGGTGACGGCGTACGATGACCGAGGCTCGGCCGCAGGCGTGCCGCCCGAGAAGCGCTCGATGTGACCGTTCTGGATCCCCAGGTCGTGACACGCCCGTTCGAAGGCCCCCAGAAAACCACCGGGGCCGCAAGCGTAAAAGTGGGCGTCGCGTGGCTGGGATGCCATGTATCGCTCGAGGTCGAATTGCGCGCCTTGTTCATCATCGAAATGCCACGTTACCGGGATGCCGAGCGCGAGAATATCGTCGACAAAGGCAGCGTGTTTTCGGGTCTGCGCGCAATAGGCGAGCACCACATCGCGGCCTTGCACGCGCAAGTGACGCGCCATGCACAACAAGGGCGTGATGCCGATGCCACCGGCGATCAACACGGCGCGCTCGGTTGAGTCGGCGAGGCGGAAGTTGTTTCGCGGGTTGGAGATGATCAGTTCGGCGCCGACTTCCAATTCGTGATGCAGGTAGCGCGATCCGCCTCGGCTTTCTGGAACCTCAAGCACGCCCAGCACGTATCGGTGCGTTTCGTCGGGCGCGTTGGTCAGGGAATAGCTCCGGGTGATGCCATTGGGCAGTCGAACGTCAACGTGTGCGCCGGGCGTGAACGCGGGAAAAGCGGTGCCGTCTGCCGGTCGCAGTTCAACGCGGATGATGCCCGTGGCCTCTTGCCGAAGTGCTGTCACTGTCGTCCTTAGCGTCGGCATCGGTGGCTTTGTGCGAACGCGAGGCGGATGGTAAATGACCAGCATTTCCAACGCGGATTCGCCCAGATTTCGGAACGAGTGTGCAACGCCGGCAGAGATCGGGCTGACGGACCCGGCGCAGACGGGAGACGTTTCGTCACCCACCGTCACTTCGCCTACGCCGGACAACACATAGAACAAATGCGCGTGCGGCTCGACGTGGGTGGGCGATGCCCCTCCCGGTCCGACACTGGTCAGCTCGATGCTGTAGGCATCATTCGTGTACGCGGGCTCGGTGACGGCTTTGTAACCGGACTTGTTGATAAACAGGCCGGTCAGGGGGATCCATGGAATATCGTTGACGTTCCACGTTACAGGCTTTTCGGCATCGACGACGTTGTCCGCCGAGGCTGTGGTTGCAGGGGGCATGTCATGGTCTCCTTCGATTGACGTTCGTCCCCGCTCGGGACTATTCTGCCGGCCGTTGCGCGGTGTGGCCGATGTGTGAATATTCTAGGGACCCCCCCTTGTTGCCTCAAGATTGATTCTGATAATCGACCATGAAGTATCGGCATGACTACTTGTCTCGGGACGAAACCCTCAGTGCGCTGGGCGTGACGGCAAAGACGCTCTATTCCTACGTGAGTCGTGGAAAAATACAGAGCATCCCGGTCCCGGGGACGCATCGACACCTCTACGCCCGCGCTGACGTTGACGCGATGGTCGTGCGCGGACGCGGGCGAGTGCCGCGTGCCGTGACAGCAGCGACGTCGATGCACTGGGGCGAACCGATCGTTGCCACATCGATCACGCGGATCGACGAGCACGGTCCGCGCTACCGCGACCATGCCGCGTTGGAATTGGCGACGCAGGGCTGCCCCTTCGAGGCCGTTGCCGAACTCCTCGTGACGGGCGCGTGGAACCCCTCGGCGGAACCCTGGCCAATGCTTGAGATTCCGGATCGCCTGCACGCATTGCTACAACTGCATGCTGAACTGGGACCGCCCGACGACATTGGAAATTTGATGGCGATGTGCGTACTCACCCTGTGTGGGCATGAGACACCGGATGCGCCGCAACGCACGCAAGAAGATTTTGGCAGCGTACAACGGGTCTACCATGCGCTTGTCGGATGCCTTGGATTTCTATCGAACGCGCGAGCCTACGTTCCCCGTCGACCGAACGAGCGAATAGCCGCATGGGCATTGCGGGCCAGCGGCGCGAGAGCAACGCGCAATGCGATCAAAGCGATCAATGCCTTGCTGATTATTTGCGCCGATCACGAACTCACGCCTGCCACACTGGCCGCACGCGCGGCAGCATCCACGTCTGCGCCGCTTTTCAACAGCGTCGCGGCGGCGATCTGCACGCATCTGGGGACTTCGGTCGGTGGTGCCACACATGTCGTGGAACGGACATTGGTCGCCCACTTGTCTGGTGAGACCCATGACGATCACCTTGACCAGATCCGAACCGAAGGAAAGTCGCTGTACGGATTCAATCATCCGCTTTACCCTAATGGAGATCCGCGCGCGCAGGTCTTGTTGGGATTGGCCGCTGAACACGCTCACAACGTCGGCCGGGCCAAAGCGATGTCCCGACTGCTCGCCGATGCGCATGAACGCCTTCAGCTTTCCCCCGGATTGGCGCTTGCCCTCGTAGCATTGACGCAGTCGGTGGGCATGCCCGGCGGCAGCGCTGCCGCGTTATGGATGGTGGCGCGAACCAGTGGGTGGTGTGCTCACGCGATCGAGCAGCGGGAGCAAGCGTTCATGCTGCGGCCCCGAGCGACCTACCGACCCGCCGACCTGTGACGGCGGTCGCCGCGACGGGCGCCTTCAGGTCGGTCGCCACCGCCCGCGGGAATGGCTATGATGTCGCCATATGGATACGGATACGGATACGGCCCGCTGCCGCTCCCGACGAGTGCTCCGGATGGCGCCTCGCGCCCCCTTCAATCTGCACGGCCCGGTCCGCCACATCGAACAAGCCCTCCCTAAGGACGCCCCCCATGAACGACATCGTCACCCGGACTCAGCCGTCGCTCGACACCGCTGCCTTGCGCGAATTCGTCGATCGTAAATGGAACGAAGACATCCTGCACGCGCTGACCGACTACATCGCCGTGCCGGCCAAGAGCCCGGGCTTCGACGCCGACTGGGCACGCAATGGATACATCGATCGCGTCGTGCGCGACGCCGCGCAATGGGCCGAACGCCAGCCGGTGAAGGGGCTGAAGCTCGAAGTGATTCGTCTTGACGGACGCACGCCGGTTATCTTCTTCGAGGCCCCCGCCACGCGCTCGGCCAGCGACGAAACCATCGTGCTTTACGGCCACCTCGACAAGCAACCGGAGTTTGACGGATGGCGTCGCGACCTGGGCCCGTGGACGCCCAAGTTTGAAGACGGCAAGCTCTATGGTCGGGGCGGGGCCGACGACGGTTACGCCATCTATGCCAGCGTGACGGCGCTCGCGGCCCTCGATGCTCAGGGCGTGGCGCGCCCGCGCTGCGTCGGTCTCATCGAGACGTGCGAGGAGTCGGGCAGTTACGACCTGCTGCCTTACGTCGACGCGCTGCGTGAGCGACTGGGCCGTGTCGGACTGGTCGTCTGCCTGGATTCGGGCGCAGGCAACTACGATCAGTTGTGGCTCACGACATCGCTGCGCGGCCTGATCTCCGGCAGTCTCGAAGTGCAAGTGCTCGACGAAGGCATTCATTCGGGCGGCTATGGCGGAATTGCGCCGTCGAGTTTTCGCATCATGCGTCAATTGTTCGAACGTCTGGAAGACGCGGGCAGCGGCAACGTGCTGCCGCAGGGCTTTCATACGCCGATTCCGTTGCAGCGCCTGAAGGAGGCGGAAGCGACGGCGCGCATTCTTGGCGACGAAGTCTGGAAGAAGATGCCGTGGGCGTGCGGTCAGGACGGCCTGTCGGTATTGCCGACCACGACCGATCCGAAGGAGGCGCTGCTCAATTCGACGTGGCGCCCGTCGCTGTCGGTCACCGGGGCGGCGGGACTGCCGGCGCTGTCGGATGCAGGCAACGTGCTGCGTCCGCGCACGGCCTTCAAGCTGTCGCTGCGTCTGCCGCCGCTCGTCGACGCCGCGCAGGCGGTGGCCGAACTCAAATCGCTGCTGGAACTCGATCCGCCCTACAACGCCCGGGTGACGTTCAAGCCGGACGCCGGTGCGGCCTCCGGTTGGAATGCGCCCGACGTTGCGCCGTGGCTCACGTCGGCACTGAACACGGCGTCGCAACGGCACTATGGGGAAGACGTGGCGTACATCGGGCAGGGCGGTACCATTCCGTTGATGAATACACTGCAGGCGGGTTTCCCGTCGGCACAGTTCATGGTGTGCGGCGTGCTCGGACCGAAGTCGAATGCGCATGGCCCGAACGAATTCCTGCACGTACCTTACGCGAAGAAACTGACGGCCGCGGTGGCCGAGGTCATCGCGCTGGCGCCGTAGGCGGCGCTCGCCTTGTCACGGCGCAGCCGGCCGGGCAAGCGCGCGGCAGCCTCCTTTCCCGGGGCGAGTGCGTCGCCGACGGGCGTGCAAGCCGCATCGAGGCATGCGAGCGCCCGGTATAATCGCCGCTCTGCGATGTGGGCGCGGCGCGATCCGCCGCGCGGCGCATGGGCATCCGAAAGGGGACGATTTGAATCGCGTTGCGACGACATCCCGCGCGCCAAGAGGCGCGCGTTTCAATTTCCGAGCCATCGGAGAACGATTGCGCGCCTACCGGATCGCTGCGGAGCTGCGTAGCGAGGATGTGGCGGAGCAGCTCGATATCTCACGCGCGGCGATCTACAAGCTCGAACGCGGCGAGATCGTCAAGATCGACACCCTCGAGCGTCTCGCGGCATTGCTGGGCGTGTCGCTCGCGAATCTGCTGGGCGTGGAAGTCGAATATCACGACTCGGCAGTCAGCTACTTCGAGCGCATGCGCCAGTTGGAGCGCCGTTCCGAGCGCATCGTCGCACATTTCGATCCCATTTCGTTCCTGCTGACGTCCGAAGACTACGACGTCTGGCTGCGCCACATGCTCGACGAGAGCATACCGCCCACGCTAGCCGACCAGCGCTGGACGAACACGATCGATCGCGTGCTGAACATCTTGCAGGAGCGCAAGTCGAGCTTCTCGCGCCAGCGGCTGGCGGTGACGAGCCTCATCGGGCTGCGTCAGATCGAGCAGTTTCTGCATCACGGACTCGTGGGGCGGCTGGGACTCCCTCCCGAGGTGCAGCACGAGCGCAAGCGGGCGGCGCGGCGCGAAGTGGCGCGCATCGTCGAGTTTCTCGAGGCCGACACGACGGGCGTGCAGATCGGCATCGTGAGCGACAACATGCCCAATGAGTCGTTCCAGATCTTCGAGGCGCAGGGCGAGGCCTATGTGGCGGTGTCGCCGTTCCGGCTGGGCGAACTACCGAACCTGCGTACCGGTATCGCCACCATCACCACGTCACCCGACGGCGTTGGCATGTATCGCGCCATGATCGATCGACTCTGGGCCGATGCGGCCAAGGGCAGAGACGGCGCGGCATTGCTCGAAGCGCTGCTGGTCCGGCGCTGAGGGGGCGGGCGGGTAACGCGTGAACGCGTGCCCACGCCTTGACCGCCGTCGTTGTGCACGCGCATTGCGTGCGGGAAAACGATGAGCCGGTGCCACAATACGAAGTCTTCCCACACAATCGACATCGCTTCCCGGCAAACCGCTCTAGTCTCCTTGCGGTTGAAGACCATTCGGTCTGTTTACCTTGGAGACGATCATGGGAACCATTTCCGCTGCATCGCGCGGCTCGCCGGTGCAACTCATTTCCATTACCCGGTCGAAGCCGCCTGATGATGGGAACAGCTTCGGCTCGGACTTTCAGAGACTGGGATCGATTGCAACGTCGGCGCTTGGATCGACCGGCAAGCCTTGGCAGTCCTATCCCGTGCGGCCGCGAAGCACGCAAGCCAACAGCGGCATTCCGCTGGGGACATGGTGCGGGGAGCGCGATCGCGAGGTGCTTCACGCCAAGCGCCTGCGCGCCGACCCGCTGATGCCCAAATTCGTCGGCGAGGGACTTGGGCGCTGGCGCACCCAGGTTACCGACGCCGTCGCCGCCGACGTGACTTTCGAGCGTGCCCGTGCGTCGTCCATGCAGCGGGTCCGTCACGGGATTCCCGCCGAGCCGACCCGTTTCGTTCGAACGTTTGCCACTGGCTCGGTGCGCGCGCAACTTGGCGAGATTGCGCGTCTGAGCGATGAGGTCGGCAAGCTGACTGCGACCATTCCGTCGTTGCCGGACGGGAGCGCCAGGAAAATTGCGCTAAGAAATCGCGATGACCTTGCTGCGCTCAGAGATGCGATGGCGCGATTGACCATGAATTCGCATGGCAGGAAGGACGATCTGCTGCGTTCGGAACTGAACGCCCTGATCGCGCTGAACGACATGGCGCGCGAGGCGGAGCGCGAGCTGACCAACGGCGGTGCCGACGTACCGCTGCGCCTGGCGGTGCGCGATGGCAACTGGGTCCTCAAACCTGCTGCGTCTACCTCCTGGTTCGCCAGGAACAAGACGCGGGCGGCCAATGATTCGGCCCGACTGGCACTCCTCCTTGGCTATCCGGCCGATCAGCCTGTCACGCTCAAGATGATTCGCAGCCGGGGGTTTGGCGCGCACGAGTACACGACCGTGCTCAATGACGCCAGATCCAGCGGACGCGACGCCGCGCGTTCCTGGCTCGCCGTCAGGGCGCTGGACATCGACACTTGGAAGGCCGCCACCCGCGCTGTGTACGATGGCCTGTCACCGTCCGACACGCACCGCGCGCCGGCGGACACGCCAACGCCTGCGCACGACGACAGCCTGCTCGGCGACGAACTCGACTCAGGCGCGGATCCACGCAGTCCGAGTCGTGAGCGGTCGCGTCGGACTACGGCCAATCCAATCGATGCCACCCGGTTTTCCGATCTCGTTCGCCCCTCGTTGGCCGAGCCCGCCGCCGAGCCTGTGCTCGACGATTCTGAGGACTCCGACGATTCCGAGGCACCGGAGATGGACGCGCACGGTTACGCCAGCCTCGTGAGGTCAGGCACCCCATCGGACGTGCCCCACTTTGTCGCGCCGGACGGCAGCGAATACGCGCGCGTCATGCGAGCCGAACGGTCGCCGGCGTTGGCCAGCGCGACGTCGCAACGCTCCCGGCGCGAAATTTTTGCGGAGGCGTTCTGCAACGCGCAGCCGGGCAGGCAGCATCACTTGCGGGCAATGTTTGCTCGATCGATGGTGTCCGCGCCGTCGCCGAGCGAACAGGCTGCAGGCGTACACGGACCCGTCGGCAGCGCTCGAGCCGACGCGACGCCGTCGCCACTGCCACCGCCGCCGCCATTGTCGCCACCACCGCCGCCGCCGTTGTCGGCACTGCCGCCTATCCCAGAGTAATCCACGGCTGCATTAGGCAGGCCAGGCCGCTACCGGAACATGGAGCGGCCTTTTTCATGCTAAAGCCGCGCGAAGGATTTTATGTGACAAAACGCTTCGTGCGCGCGTAATAGTAAATACTTTAATTATTGGCAAGCCTTTTTAATCAACGGCTTGCGAGCCTTACGCAACACACTGGTTTTGCCATGCGGGGGGCTTGTCAGTAGAATGGTCGCGTTAAAAAACGCTACGCGAAGCGAATAGCCTGTCAGGTTTTCTTCACGCATGGCGACCCATTGCTTGACTGTCATGCGTGATTCGTCCCCCACAAAACGGAGAACCCCATGTCACAGGACAAGGAACCGCGCCGGCGCTTTTTGCGTCAGGTGCTGGCGATCGTACCCGCCACGACCCTCGCCACCGGTGCCACGCTGAGTCAGTCCGCCTGCAGCAGCGACAAGCCCGCCGCCCCCGCCGCATCCACCACGCCCTATGAGCCCAAGTACTTCACCGCCGACGAATGGCGTTTTGTGAATGCCGCCGTCGACCGCCTGATTCCCGCCGACGACCTCGGCCCGGGGGCGCTTCAAGCCGACGTGCCACAGTTCATCGACCGTCAGATGGAAACGCCCTTCGGGCACGGCAAGCTCTGGTATATGCAGGGGCCATTCCATACCGATCAGCCTCCCGAGATGGGCTACCAGTTGAGTCTCGTGCCGCGCGACATCTATCGTCACGGCATTGCGGCGTGCGACGCTTACTGCAAAAAGCAGTACAACAAGGCATTTGCCGAGCTCGATCACGCCACGCAGGAGACCGTGCTCGGCGATCTGGAGCACGCGAAGGTCGAGTTCGATAGCGTGCCGGCGCGCACGTTCTTCTCCTATCTGCTCGCCAATACGAAGGAAGGTTTCTTCTCGGATCCGATCCACGGCGGCAACAAGGACATGGTGGGCTGGAAGATGGTGGGCTTCCCCGGCGCGCGCGCCGACTTCCTCGACTGGGCGGATCAGCCGAACGTCAAGTACCCGTATGGGCCCGTGTCGATTTCCGGAAAGCGGGGCTAATTCATGGCCATCAAGAAAGACAAGGTCGACGCCGTCATCGTGGGCTTCGGTTGGACCGGGGCCATTCTCGGCCAGGAACTCACCGATGCCGGGCTCAACGTCGTGGCGCTCGAGCGCGGTGCGATGCGCGACACGCCCACCGACGCGCAGTACCCCAAAGTCATCGACGAACTCGAATACTCGGTGCGCGGCAAGCTCTTCCAGGAGCTGGCCCGCGAGACCGTTACGATTCGTCATACGCCGGACGATCTCGCTGTGCCTTACCGCCAGAACGGCTCGTTTCTGCTCGGCAACGGCGTGGGCGGCGCGGGCTTCCACTGGAATGGCATGCACTACCGCATCCTGCCCGAAGAGCTGAAGCTGCGCAGCCATTACGAGGAACGCTACGGCAAGAAGTTCATTCCCGACGGCATGACGATTCAGGACTTCGGCGTGAGCTATGAGGAGCTGGAGCCGCACTTCGATTTCGCCGAGAAAGTGTTCGGAACGTCGGGCAAGGCCGGCAACCTGAACGGCACGATCGTGCCCGGCGGCAATCCGCGCGAGGGGGCGCGGTCGAGCGAATTCCCCACGCCGCCACTACAGACCACCTATGGCGCGACGCTCTTCGAGAAGGCGGCCCGCGAAGTCGGCTTCAATCCGTACCCGGCCCCCGCCGCGAATACCTCTCAGCCCTATACGAATCCGTACGGTGTGCGTCTCGGGCCGTGCAACTTCTGTGGCTTCTGCGAAAACTACGGCTGTTACATGTACTCGAAGGCATCGCCGCAGACGACCATTCTGCCGGTGTTGCTCAAGAAGCCCAATTTTGAGTTGCGCCCGCACTCATACGTCGTCAAGGTCAATCTCGACAGCGACGGCAAGAAGGCCACGGGTGTGACGTACATCGACGCACAAGGCCGCGAAGTCGAGCAACCGGCCGATCTCGTCATCATGGCCGCGTACCAGATGCACAACGTGCGCCTGCTGTTGCTCTCCGGCATCGGCAAGCCCTACGATCCGAAGACGGGCGAGGGCGTTGTCGGCAAGAACTATGCGTACCAGATGAACGGCGCCGTGAACGTGCTGCTGCCCAAGGGCACGCAGTTGAATCCATTCATCGGCACGGGCGCGGGCGGCGTGTCGATGGACGATCTGAATGGCGACCAGTTCGACCACGGGCCGCTGGGCTTTATCGGCGGCGCGAGCATCCGTCACGTGCGCACGGGCGGGCGCCCGATCAAGATGACGCCGAGCGTGCCGGGCACACCGTCGTGGGGCAGCAAGTGGAAAGCGGGTGTGACGGACGCGTATCAGCGGTTCATGACGATCGGCATTTCCGGCTCGGTCATGTCGTATCGCGACGCGTGTCTCGATCTCGATCCGACCTACAAGGACGCCTACGGTGTGCCGTTGCTGCGCATGACGTTCGACTGGCATGACAACGAGTACGCCATGCTGGGCTATATGGGCGACCGCATGGAAGCGGTCGGCCGCGCGATGAATCCGGAGAAGGTGTTCCGCGCGATCCGCAAGAAGGGCACGCACTACGACACCCGGATCTACCAGAGCACGCATACGACCGGCGGCGCGATCATGGGCACGAACCCGTCGAACAGCGTGGTCAACAAGTACCTGCAAAGCTGGGACGTGTCCAACGTGTTCGTGATGGGCGCGTCGGCGTTCCCGCAGAACATGGGTTACAACCCCACGGGCGTGGTGGCGGCGCTGGCGTACTGGTCTGCGAAGGCGATTCGCGAACAGTACCTCAAGAACGCCGGCCCGCTGGTTCAGGCGTGAGGAGCGCAACCATGATCCGCAAAACGATGATGAAACGCTCCGCGATCGCACTTGCCGCCGGGACGCTGGCGTTCGCGGCCGTTGCCGTGTGGGCGCAGAATGCTGCGGCGCCGGCCTCGGCACCGGCCGCACCCGCCGTGTCGCCGACGCCGATGGCACCCGCCACGACGGCCGCCGGCAGCCCGGCGCCCGCCGCGAACGACCCGCAGGCGCAACTCGTGAAGCAGGGCGAATACCTCGCGCGCGCGGCCGATTGTGCCGCGTGCCACACGGCGCCCAAGGGGCTACCGTTCGCCGGCGGCCTGCCGATCGCCTCGCCGATCGGCACGATCTACTCGACGAACATCACGCCCGACAAGGACACCGGCATCGGCAGCTACAGCCTCGAGGACTTCGACAAGGCGGTGCGCCACGGGGTCGCGAAGAATGGCGCGACGTTGTACCCGGCCATGCCGTACACGTCGTACGCGAAGGTGCGTCCGGCCGATGTCAAGGCGCTGTACGCCTACTTCATGAACGGCGTGAAGCCCGTCGCGCAGACCAACAAGTCGACCGATATCCCGTGGCCGATGTCGATGCGCTGGCCGCTGTCGATCTGGCGCAACATGTTCGCGCCCGCGGTCGTTGGCGATACCGCCTCGACCGATAACGATCCCATCTCGCGCGGACGCTATCTTGTCGAAGGCCTGGCCCATTGCAGCGCCTGCCACACACCGCGCGGCTTTGCGTTTCAGGAGAAGGCGCTCACCGACGACAGCACCGCATTCCTGTCGGGCGGTGTGGTCGACAACTTCCTCGCGAAGAATCTGCGGGGCGATGTCACCGACGGTCTGGGCAACTGGAGCGAAGGCGATATCACGGCGTTCCTGAAGGGCGGACGTAACGACCACTCCGCGGCGTTCGGCGGGATGACGGACGTGGTGCAGCACAGCACCCAGCACATGAACGATGACGACCTCACGGCGATTGCCAAGTACCTGAAGACGCTCAAGCCGGTCGATCCGAACGCCAAGGCGCTCGCCTATGACGACACCGTGGCCAAGGCATTGCGTACGGGCGCAGGCAAGGGCAACGGTGCGCTCACGTTCCTCGACAACTGCGCGGCGTGCCATCGCAGCACCGGCAAGGGCTACACGCAGACGTTCCCAACGCTCGCCCTCAGCTCGACGGTGAACTCGGCCGATCCGACCTCGCTCATCCACATCGTGTTGCGCGGCGCGGAAATGCCGTGGACGAAGTCGGCGCCCACGCATTACGCGATGCCGAGCTTCGACGACCGGCTGACCGATCAGGATGTGGCCGACGTGCTGACGTTCGTGCGCTCGAGCTGGGGCAACAAGGCGCCGGCGGTGACAGCCACCCAGGTGGCCAAGGTGCGCAAGGAGGTTGGCGCAGCGGCGCAACCGCAGCGCTGAGCCGGCAAATCGTAGGGCCGGTGACCGGCCCCAGGGGGGAAGTCGAGGCCTCGCCAGGCAGCATCGCTGGCGGGGCTTCGTTGTTTGCGATCGGGCGGGGGAGGGGGCGAATTCCATCGTTATACTGATGGTTCTTGCGCAATCGTCTCCCCAACGTGAGGTATCACCATGCCCCGAATGTTCGTCAAGACCTTGCCGTGTCTCGTCGCCGCCGCAACGCTCGCCTTGTCCCCGCTGTCGGCACTGGCCTGTACCCGTGTGGTGTATCTCGGCGCGAACGACGACGTGATTACCGCGCGCTCGATGGACTGGAGGGTCGACGTCGCCACCAATCTCTATGTGTTGCCGCGCGGCATGACGCGCTCGGGCGAGGCGGGGCCCAACTCGCTTCGCTGGACGGCGAAGTACGGCAGCGTGGTGGCCACGGGCTACGACGTGTCGACGACCGACGGCGTCAACGAGAAGGGGCTATCGGCGCAGTTGCTCTGGTTGGTGGAGTCGCAATATCCGACGTTCGACAAGGGGTCGAAGCCGGGGCTGACGATCGCGGCCTGGGCGCAGTACGTGCTGGATAACTTCGCGACGGTCGCACAAGCCGTGGCGGCGCTGGAGAAGACGCCGTTCACGATCGTGACGGACAACGTGCCCGGCGAGGATCGGATCGCGACGCTGCATCTGTCGATGTCCGACAAGTCGGGCGACAGTGCCATCGTCGAGTACATCAACGGTCGGCAGGTGATTCACCACGGCCGCCAGTATCAGGTGATGACCAATTCGCCGACGTTCGACGAGCAGCTTGCGTTGAACAGTTACTGGAAGCAGATTGGCGGAACGACGTTCCTTCCGGGGACGAATCGCTCGTCGGATCGCTTTGCGCGAGCGTCGTTCTACATCAATGCGATTCCAAAGACCGAATCGCCGGTCGAGGCGTTGGCGAGCGTGTTCAGTGTCATTCGCAACGCGTCGGTGCCGTTCGGCATCACGACGCCGGGCGAGCCGAATATTTCGTCGACGCGTTGGCGCACGGTCGTCGATCACAAGCGCATGCTTTATTTCTTTGAATCGGCGCTCACGCCCAACACGTTCTGGGTGGATCTGAACAAGGTTGATTTCGCGGCCGGGGCGCCCGTGAAGCGGCTCGATCTCGGCAAGGATCAGCGCAATACCTTCAGCGGTGAGGTCTCGGCCGATTTCAAGGTGGCGCCGCCGTTTCCGTTTCTGGGGTTGCGCGACGGTCCCGTCCCTGCGTCGAAAGACCGATCAGGAAGCACCGGCCTGTGAACGGCACGCGGCCGCCCTGACGCCGTCGACCGTCGCCGATAGCCAACGTGCCCGGCATGCGCCGGGCACGTAAGGCGGATGGCGCATCCGTCATCGCGCTGGCCTGCCGCACCTCACGCCGTCCACGTCACCCCAACCAATGCTTGATCGATGCGATCATCGCGTTGCGCGAAATGCCATAGCGATCCTGCAGCACCGGGAGGGAGCCCGCGTCCAGGAACTGGTCGGGCAGACCGATGTGGCGAAAGCGCGTCGATACCTCGGCGCGCATGAGCGCACCCGCTACCGCTTCGCCCAGACCACCGATCACCGTGTGGTTTTCCGCAATGACCACCAGACGCCCGCCGCGCGCTGCTTCGCGCACGATGGTCGCCTCGTCGAGCGGCTTGATCGTCGGCACGTGCAGCACCGCCACGTCGACGCGATCCGCCGCCAGTGCCTTGGCGGCGTCGAGGGCGCGCATGGTCATGAAGCCGGTCGAGATGATCAGGACATCGTTGCCATCGCGTATCGGCTTGGCTTTGCCCAGCTCGAACTTATAGCCATACTCGTCGAGCACCAGCGGAACGTTGCCGCGCAGCACGCGCATGTACACGGGGCCGGGGTGGTCGGCGATGGCCGGCACGATCTGCTCGATATCCAGCGCGTCGCACGGATCGATCACGGTCAGGTTGGGCATCGCGCGAAAGATCGCAATGTCATCCGTGGCCTGGTGGCTGGGGCCGTAGCCCGTGGTCAGGCCCGGCAGGCCGCCGATGATTTTGACGTTGGCATCCTGCTCTGCGACGCCCTGCGAGATGAAGTCGTAGCATCGGCGTGCGGCGAAGGTCGCGTAGGTAGACGCGAACGGGATGAACCCCTCCTTGGCCAGTCCGCCGGCGGCGGTCGCCATCAACTGCTCGGCCATGCCCATCTGGTAGAAGCGCTCCGGATAGGCCTGCGCAAAGATGTGCATGTCCGTATATTTCGCGAGATCGGCACTCATGCCGACGATCTCTGGACGCGCATCGGCCAGCGCCACGAGCGCCTTGCCGAACGGTGTAGCGCGTGTGCGGTGTCCCTCATCGACCGACGACGCGATGATGGCGGGCGCGGCGGGCATGGCGTTCTGACGGGTTTGGGTTGTCGTCGGTTGATCGGCTACGGACGTGTTCATGCTGCGCTCCCTTGCGCGTTGAGCGCGCTGAATGCTCGTTGCCACTCGGGCGGGTCGAGGCGGATGAAGTGATTCTTTTCGCGGGCTTCGAGGAAATCGACGCCTTTGCCCATCTTGGTGTCGCAGATGATGATGCGCGGCACGGGCCGGTCGTGCGATCGGGCATTGTCGAAGGCTTGGAGCACGGCCGCCAGGTCGTTGCCATTCACGCGTTGTGTGTAGAAGCCGAACGCCTCGAACTTCTGCACCAGCGGCTCGGTCGGCATGATGACCGTCGACGGGCCGTCGGCTTGCACGCCGTTGACGTCGACGACGGCAATGATGTTGTCGAGCTTGAACGCCGAGGCCGACGTTGCCGCTTCCCAGGTCGGGCCTTCGGCAAGCTCGCCATCACCCATCAGTGTGTAGACGAACGACGTCGACTGCTTGCGTTTGAGGCCGAGTCCCATGCCGACGGCCATCGGCAGGCCAAGACCGATCGAGCCGCCCGACATTTCCGCGCCCGGCGTGTACGACATCATGCCCGACATCGGCAGGCGGCTGTCGTCGCAACCGTAGGTGACGAGTTCCTCCCTCGGGAAGTAGCCGGCCTCGGCGAGCACGGCGTAATGCGCGATGGCGTAGTGGCCGACTGACAGCAGGAAGCGATCGCGGGCCTCCCATTCCGGGTCGTGCGGCCGCACGTTCATCGCATGCAGATAGGCGACGGCCAGCACGTCGGCGATCCCCAAGGCTTGCGCGACATAGCCTTGGCCCTGAACCTCGGCCATGGTGATGGCGTTGTGGCGAATGCGATGCGCGCGCTGCGCAAGCGTACTCAGGGTATCGGCGGGTGGGGATGCAACGGTGCTCATAAAGTCTCCTGTGCAAAGTGGACGTGTCCCGGCGCGCGTCGGGCCACGCGCTGCATGGCAGCGCGCGCCGCGTTGGCAGAACCGGATTTCGGGCGTGAAACGGGGAAGATCAGGTCAGGAAGCCCGTCGAGAGCCAAGGCACGGCGGCGACCAGCACCAGGCCGACGGCCAGCGCGACGATATAGCCGACGATGGGCCGCATGCCCTCGTCGGGATGAACCTTGCTGATGACGCAGGCGGAGTAGTAGCCGACGCCGAACGGTGGCGCGAACAGGCCGATGCCCATGGAGAGCACGACCACCATCGCATAGTGCACTTCGTTGATGCCCACGCTCTGCGCGACCGGGAACAGCAGCGGGCCGAACAACACGATGGCGGGAATGCCCTCCAGTACGCTGCCCAGAACGATGAACGCCAAGATGGAGATCGCCATGAAGCCGACCGGACCACCCGGAACGTCGCGCATCGCTGCAGCGAGCATCGTCGAGAAGCCTGATTGCGTAAGCGACCACGCCATGCCGGTCGCCGCACCGATAATCAAGAGGATCGCGCCCGTCAGCGAGGCGGTCTCGACCAGCATCGGATAGACCCGCTTGGGGTCGAAGCGGCGATAGATCAGTATCCCGATCGCGGCCGAATAGACAATACCGATGGTCGACACTTCCGTCGCCGTGGCAATTCCTTCGATCACCGCGACACGGATCACGAAAGGCAACGCGAGCGCGGGCAGCGCGATGGCGAAGCTTTTCGCGATCTCCCGGCCTGAGGCGCGCGCGCCGCTGCCCACCTTCTCGTTGCGATAGCGCCACCACACCAGCGTGCACAGCGTGACGCCGAGGATCGCGCCGGGCAGCAGGCCGCCGGTGAACAGGGCCGCAATCGATACGCCGGTCACTGAGCCGATGGTGATCAGCACGAGACTCGGCGGAATCGTCTCGGTTTGAGCGCCGGTGGCGGCGAGCAGCGCAACGAGGTCGCCGGGTTTGGCGCCTCGGCGTTGCATCTCCGGGAACAACACCGGCGCGACCGCGGCCATGTCGGCTGCCTTCGAACCGGAGATGCCGGAGACGAGGTACATCGCGCCGATCAGCACGTACTGCAGGCCGCCGCGCACGTGGCCGAGCAGACTGCCGAGGAACGCCACCATCGAGCGCGCCATGCCCGTCATCTCCATGAGCAGGCCGAGGAACACGAACAGCGGCACCGCGAGCAGAATCAAGTGGCTCATGCCTTCGTCCATCCGGCCCGCCAGAATCACGACCGGTGTGGTGGTGCCGAGCGACAGGTAGCCGAAGGTGGCGAGCGCGAACGAGAAGGCGATCGGTACGCCGGTAAGCACCATCAGCGCCACGAAGCCGACGAAGAAGATCAGCAGGTTCACGTTACCAAGCCCACGCAGCACGGGTTGCGCAAGCAGCAGCGCGCCGATGATCGCGCCGATCGTTACCGCGGCAGTGACGACCATGCGCAAGTTGCCGTGACGGACCAGTCGCAGCAGCGCGGTCAGCACCATCAGCGCGCAGCCCACCGGAATTGCGGCGGCCCGCCACGAGTCGGCAATTTCGAGCGCCGGCGTCGTGATGAAGGCCTGGTCCGCCGCGAAGTCGTAAGCGCTCGGCATGAACAGCAGCAGGAACGCGAGCGGCGTGGCGATCGCCAGCACATCGAGGAACGCGCGCCGGCCGGCGTTCATGCGGCCGACCAGGGCGGTCATGCGCATGTGTTCGCCGCGCTGCAAGGCAATCACGGAGCCGAGCATCGCCAGCCAGATGAACAGGATCGAGGCCAGCTCATCCGACCATACCAGCGGGCTGTGGAATACGGCGCGACTGACGACCCCGGCGAACAGCGTGACGATCTCAGCCAGCACGAGCAGTGCGGCCGGTAGCTCGACACACTTCGCCAAGGTGAATTGCAGCGCGGCGATCAGCCCCTCCTGGGCAGGGGCTGCCGGCAGTATGCCTTTGTTCATGCGAGTCTCCAGCCTGGCGCGGTTCATACGCTGTCTCCTTCGAAAGGCCTATGGGGGCTCAGAGCGTGCGGCCCGCACTCTTTTGCAGCAGTGCCCAGGCCTGCTCGCCGAACTTGCCCTGCCATTCCTTGTAGAAGCCGGCGGTCTGGAGCTTGTTCTGGAAGGCCGCGGCGTCGACTGAGTTGAAGGCAATGCCTTTCGCGGTGAGGTCCTTTTCGAGGGAGTCGTTGAGCGCGGCGACATCGGTGCGCTGCTTGAGCGCGGCGGCCGTGATCTGATCCTCGATCACCTTGCGGACTTCCGCCGGCAGCTTGGCCCACGACGCGCGGTTCGACAGGAACCAGAAGCCGTCCCACATGTGGTTGGTCTTTGCCACGTACTTCTGCACTTCGTAGAGCTTGGCCGAATTGATCGTGACCAGCGGGTTTTCCTGTCCGTCGGCGATCTTCGTCTGCAGCGCCGAATAGACTTCCGCGAAGTTGATGGTGAGCGGCGCCGCGCCGAAGCCCTGGAACATCGACGTCCACATCGGCGACGGGGGGACGCGAATCTTGAAACTCTTCAGGTCGTCGGGCGTCTTGATCGTTCGCGTCGACGAGCTGATCTGGCGGAAGCCGTTGTCGAAGATCTTGGGGAACGGGTGCAGGCCGCCGCGCTCGATCTGCGCGCGCACGTAGTCGCCCAGCTCGCCATCCATCGCGCTCCACACATGGTCGTACCCCTTGAACGCGAAGCCCACGCCACTGATGGCGGCCTTGGGCACGAGCGTCGAGAGGATCATCGGCGACAGCGTGAAGAAGTCGAGCGCGCCGGCGCGCAACTGCGACAGCATGTCGGTGTCGCCGCCGAGCTGGTTGTTCGGGAACACGCGCAGGTCGACCTTGCCGCCCGTCTCCTTGCGGATGGCCTCGGCGGCCTCCGTGATGCGTACCGTCAGCGGGTGAGTGATCGGCGCGTTGTTGGCGTACTTCAGCGTGAAGTCGGCCGCGTAGACGCGCGTGTGCTTGAGGATCGCCGGGGCCGCGATCGCAGTACCCAGGGAAAGCTTCAGCATCGAACGGCGGGAAAGGCTCTGCATGATGTGTCTCCTGAAGATTGCTTTTTTGGATTTGGGTGCCTGATGCGAACGGGCGCTAGAGGCGCTCGGTCGGTGCGGCGGTTGCGGCAGTGATGTCGGTCGTGATCTCGGTAGTGAAGAGAGGTAAATCGAAGGCACTCACCGGCGGCGGGTGGGTGACCGGCGCGCTGACCTCGACCAGGCATGACTGCGCGGCGCAGCCCTGCGACAGGCCCGAGGCCGGCACGTCGGCCGTCAAGACGTTGGGATTGCCATGCTTGTCGCGCCCGGTGTCCGGTTCCGGGTCGTACCAGGCGCCGGTGGACATCCGCACCACGCCGGGCAGAATGCGATCGGTGATGCGCACGCCCGCGAGGCAGCGACCACGCGCGTTGAACACCTCGACGATGTCGCCGTCGTGGATGCCGCGTGCGGCGGCGTCGCGCGGGTGGAGGTAGAGCGGCTCGCGGCCCCGAACTTTGTTGGCGGCGCTGTAAGGGCTGCCGTCGAGCTGGCTGTGCAGTTTGTTGCGCGGTTGGTCCGAAAGCAGGTGCAGCGGATAGGTCGACGCGAGCGGTGCGCCGAGCCATTCGGCCGGCGGCAGCCAGCACGCGTGGCCCGGGCAGTCAGGAATATCAAACGCGGCGATCTCGCGCGAATACAGCTCGATGCGTCCTGATGGCGTATTCAGCGGCGCAGCGGCGGGATCGGCGCGAAACGCCTCGAGCATCACCACCGGCCGCGCGCGTGAATGGAGATCGACCATACCCACGTCGCGGAAGGTGTCGAAGTCCGGTAACGCGATGTCGGCGCGCGCATAGCGCTTGCGCGTCTCCTCGTACATGTGCCTTAGCCACTGGTCGGCGTCGCGGCCCTCGGTAAATTCCGCGAAGACGCCGAGTCGTTGCGCGAGACCCGCGAAGACGGTGAAGTCATCGCGCGATTCGCCGACCGGCTCGTCGATCTTCGCCATCCACATCAGGATCGCTTCCTGTGACGCGTAGCCGAGGTCGTCGCGCTCCAGCGACGTGGAGATCGGCAGCACGATGTCGGCGTGTCGCGCGGTCGCGGTCCACGATTGCTCGTGGACAACGATCGTGTCCGGCTTCTGCCAGGCGCGCAACAGGCGGTTGATGTCCTGATGGTGGTGGAATGGGTTGCCCCCGGCCCAGTAAACCAGGTGCGTGTCGGGATAGCGATAGCGCTCGCCGTCGTAGTCGAACGGCTCGCCGGGTTTGAGCAGCATGTCGGCGATGCGCGCCACGGGAATGAACTCGCTGACCGGATTGCGGCCTTGCGGCAGCGTGGGTCCGCCGAGTTTGTCGTGCGGCGTGCCCAAGGTGTTCACGCAGCCGTAGCCGACGCCGAAGCCGCCGCCGGGCAGGCCGATCTGGCCGAGCATCGCGGCGAGGGTGACGACCATCCAGAACGGTTGCTCGCCGTGATGCGCGCGCTGTAACGACCACGCGACGTTGAGCATCGTGCGGCTCGCGTGCATGCGGCGCGCGAGCGCGGTGATCGTGTCGTCCGACACACCGGTGATCGGCTCCGCCCACGCGGGCGTCTTCGGAATGCCGTCGACATGTCCGAGCAGATACTGCTCGAATTCGTCGTATCCCGTGCAGTGCGAGGCGAGGAACGCGGGGCTGTGCAGATTTTCGTGACGCAGCACCCAGGCGAGGGCAAGCATCAAGGCCGTATCGGTGCCGGGGCGCGACGCGACCCATTCGACCTCGCCGCCGGTGTCGAGATTGTCCGAGACCGGGCCGACGTTCACGAACTTGACGCCGGCGTCGTGCATCGCACGCAGTCCACCAGGAACGCGATGTCGCCCGACGCCGCCCGGTGCCGACTGGGCATTCTTCTGTGGCACGCCGCCGAAGGTCACGAACAGTTCCGTGTGTTCGGCGAGCACGTCCCACGAATGGTGATAGCCGATCAACTCGTTCATGTCGTCGACGACATGCGGCATGATCACGTGCGCCGCGCCGAGGCTGTATGAATCCCGATGGCGGACATAACCGCCGACACAGTTCAGGAAACGATGCACCTGGCTCTGGGCGTGGTGGAACCGGCCCGCGCTCGCCCAGCCATAAGATCCGCCGAAAATCGCCGTGTTGCCGTAGGTCTCGCGAACCCGCGCAAGTTCCTTCGCGACGAGATCGAGCGCGACGTCCCATGACACTTCGACGAAGGGCTCCTTGCCGCGCAGATGCGTGGCGCTTCCCGGTCCATTCTCGAGCCAGCCGCGCCGCACCGACGGACGGCGAACGCGCAGGGCGCGCAGCGAATCGGCGGTCTGGTACGTGCCGATTGGCGAAGGGTCACTGTCTTTCGCATACGGGCGAAGACAGGTCTTGCCCGTGTCGTCGACGCCGGCCTCGTAGACGCCCCAGTGCGAGAGCGTGTATCGCGTCATGCGGCGGTCCCGACGTCGAGGGACTCCTCCAGGAACAGTTCGAAGCAGATCAGCACCGGATTGTCGCCACGTACCACGCGTCCCTGGTGAATGTTGCCGCGCGGGTCGATCAGTGCGATATCGAGCGTCGCCCGCGGTCCATTCGCGGCCTCGGCAACGACGCCGTCCAGCACGAAGATCTCGGTGGCGATGTCGTCGACCGGCGCGGCGTTCTCGAAGCGCGCGCCGACGATGCTGCCGACACTGCCGCGAATCGTTGCCGCGCGCAGACCGTGTTCGTGGCAGACCTGTTCAATGCTCTGCACCAGATCCTCGTTGGGACGAATGCGCGCGACCACGCATCGGCGGCCGGTAGACGCCGGCACTGGCTCGTGCGTAGCCTCGATGGGCACCGGGCGGAACAGCGTGAAATTGGTTTCCGCATCGAAGTCCGCACGCATCTCGGCGTTGGCGATGCCCCACGCGCGCGCCTCGGTGTCCTGCGCGACGATCACCTGGTCGGAGAAGATATGGCCCCCCTGCCAACGACCGTCGGCAGCGCGCCACATGGCATGGCAGTGGATGAACGGTCCGCCGTCGCGGCGACCGACCGTCGCGCAGGCCAGCTCGATCGTGACGGGTTCGTCGATGCAGTGCTGCTCGCTATAGAACGCCACGTGCTCGTCGTCGGGCGACGCCGCTGGGCGGACATAGCGCATCGAGTGCACTCGCAGGCCTTCGATGCGCACGGTCGCCGCGGCCATGCCGGCGGCTTCAAGTGGGCCGAGAATGGCATCGCGCAAGCTTTGGCCGCCGGCCAGGGCGAAGGTGAGCGACAGGGCGTCGCCGACGATGGATTCGATCCGCTGCACAGCCGGGGGGCCGGGCTGCTTCAGGTGACGATGGGAGGGCAGATTCAAGGTGTCTCCAGGCGTTTTGTTGGCGCGTGCGAGGGGGCTCGTTGTCGTCGCCGTCTGGCGACGGACCTGACTTACTTCGCGCGGCGACCGGCGCGAACTGCCGGCACCGATGCATCGGCGGGACGGGCGTCTGACCGTTGTTTCAGGCGTGTCTCGATATTGCGTACCTCGGACTGCAGCATGCGCACCAGCTTTTGCTGACGGTCCTCGCCCATTCGGCTCTCGATCGCGCCGATCGAGAGTGCGCCGGCCGGGGTGCCCGATTCGTCGTGGAACACGATGCCCAGGCCCCATGAGCCGGGGTGAACCAAGCCGCGGTGCATCGAATAGCCTCGTTCGCGCGTCTCGCGCACCAGCGCCCACAGCCCCTCGGGCGTGATCGACGGGTAATGCTCGCGATAACTCGCCGCGTTCGCGCTCAGCGTTTGCTCGACCTCGTCGTCGTCCAGGGCTGCCAGCAGCGCGATGGCGCCGGCGCCCACGCCGAGCGGGTGGCAGTCCCCGATCGTCAGCACCTGCGCGCGCACCGGATACGCGCCCTCCTCACGGTGGATACAAACGGCGTAATCGCCACGGCGTACGGTCAGAAAAGCGGTGTCCTCCGACTGATGCGCGAGCCGCACCACGCTGCCCACGGCGATGCGATGCGCGCCGAAGCGCTCGGCCGCCAGCGTGCCCAGCACGTAGCTTTCGATGCCGAGGTGATAGCGCTTGCTCTGTGGATCCTGCTCGATCAGACGGGCTCGCGTGAGCGCGCCGAGCAGGCGGTGTACCGTGGGCTGCTTCAGGCCGCTTTGTGCGACCAGTTCACGCAACGGCATGCCGACCCGGCTCTGCGCCGACACAAGACTGAGCAACGCCATCGCGCGGTCGATGCTTTGCGAGCCATCTCGTTCGATCGGCACCACGGCGGCCTTCGTGCCTTCGCCTTGCGACGGCATGTCATCGGCTGACGATTGAATCATTTATAAAACTCCACATTGTGGACTGTTGATTCTGAATTTCCTGTGTGAATTAACACTTGCTTAATTCACATTGTGGACGGCTTATGTGCGTAACCCTGCGAAAATTATAGGGATTGGCTCTTCTTTATGAATCGTGGTTAACGAGCACTATCCACAAATGCGGGTAATCTCCTATCCTTTGTTCAACGTATTCTGTTTTATTAAAAGTCCACATTATGGATTTAAAGAAATTGACGAGATCGCGAGGTGGCGTATGAACGAATCCATGAACGCCACGGCGTCGCTGCAAGGCAAGACGGTGATCGTGTTCGGCGCGGGCTGCCGCGGCGATGGCTGGAACAATGGCAAAGCGGCGGCGCTCGCCTATGCGCGTGCTGGCGCAAGTGTGTGTTGCGTCGATCTCGACAGCGATCTGGCCGACGGCACGGCCGATGCGATCAAGCAAGCGGGGGGCACGGCACTCGCCGTGCGTGCCGATGTCACGGACGCCACGTCGGTGGCACAAGTGGTTGCCGAGACGCTGTCGCGCCTGGGGCGCATCGACGTGCTGCACAACAACGTGGGCGTGACGCACATGGGCGGCCCGGTCGAGCTGGACGAAGCGACCTGGCATCTCGCCATCGAATTGAATCTGGGCTCGGTCTATCGCACGGCCAAGGCCGTCTTGCCGCATATGATCGAGCGCGGCAGCGGCGTGATCATCAACATCTCGTCGCTGGCAGCGCTGGGGTGGACCGGCTATCCCTATTTCGCTTACTCGGCCTCGAAGGCGGCCGTGAATCAGGCCACCGTCAGCATGGCGATGCAGTACGCACGCCACGGCATTCGCGCCAACTGCGTGCTTCCCGGCGCGATTCACACCCCGTTGATCTATACGCAGATCGCATCGCAGTACAGCAGCGTGGAAGCCATGATCGAGGCACGCAATCAGATGGTGCCGATGGGTCGCATGGGCGACCCGTGGGACGTGGCCAACGCGGCCGTCTTTCTCGCGTCGGAGCAAGCCCGATTTATCACGGGCGTGTGTTTGCCCGTCGATGGCGGCCAGAGCTGCTCGATGGTTCCGCTCACGTGACGCACAACGTGGGCGATGCGTGACGTCGCGTGAATGCCCATCATCGATTCCACAGTTTCATCGACCCGTGCGGCGTTCAGCGCGGGCATCTCGAATTTGACACAGGAGCCACACATGGAAGCAGAGTCACGGGTCGCGGTGATCACGGGCGGCGCGGGCGGCATCGGCGCGGCGATCGCCGAACGGCTGGCCGAAGATGGGTTCACGGTGATCGTCAGCGATCTGGCACTGGAGGCCGCGCAGGCCGTGGCGTCGGCGATCATGGCGCGCGGACATCGCGCAGATGCCATGACGCTCGATGTGGGTAACGACGATTCGATCGAACAGTTCTTCGCCGCACTCGACGAACGTCATGGCCGGTGCGACGTGCTTGTCAACAACGCCGGCATCGCCAGCCTCAAGCCATTCATCGATTTCCCGCTCGACACGTTCCGCCGCATCATGGAGATCAACGTGACCGGTCCGTTGGCGCTCGCGCAGCACGCGGCGCGTCGCATGCGTGCGCGCCAGTGGGGCCGGATCGTCAACATCGCGTCGACGAGCGGCATCCGCGCCGGTGCCGGACGTACCGGCTACGGCACGTCGAAGACCGCGATGATGGGGCTTACGCGCCAGATTGCGATCGAGCTTGCCCAGTCGGGGATCACGGCGAATGCGATCGCGCCGGGGCCGGTCGAGACGCCGCTCACCCGGCATCACTCGGCGCAGGCGCGCGAGACCTATCTGCGCCAGGTGCCGATGAAGCGCTACGGCCAGCCGAGCGAGATTGCCGCGGCGGTCGCGTTCTTCGCGTCGGAGGGGGCGAGTTTCGTGACCGGCCAGACGCTCGCGGTCGATGGCGGCTTCGTTGCCGCGGGCATCCTCGACGAATGACGCTGGCCTGCACCGAGCTCAAGGAAGAGACAAGATGAATACACAACCCATGCTGGTTGGTTGGGCGCACTCGCGCTTCGGCAAGCTTGATGCGCCTGACGTGGAAACGCTGATGCGGGACGTGATCGGCGACGCGCTGGCGCATGCGGGCGTCGTGGCCGAAGACATCGACGCGGTGATGGTCGGGGTCTACAACAACGGCCTCACACCGCAGGGCTTCGAGGGCGCCCTCGCTTCGCTCGTGCAACCGGGCCTGCGCTTCGCACCCGCGATGCATGTGGAGAACGCCTGCGCGACAGGCTCTGCAGCGCTTCATGCGGCGATGGATTTCATCGCGGCAGGGCGTGGCAAGCTCGCGTTGGTGATCGGGGCGGAGAAGATGACCGCCGTGCCGGGGCGGGCCATTCCCGACATCCTGATGAGCGGGTGTTATCGTCGCGAGGAAAGCAACCCCGACGGCTTCGCCGGCATTTTCGGACGGATCGCGCAGGCGTATTTCGAGCGCCATGGCGACCACAGCGACGCGTTGGCGATGATCGCGGCCAAGAACCATGCGAACGGTGTGCGCAATCCCTATGCGCACTTGCGCAAGGATCTGGGGTTTGCGTTTTGCAATACACCGTCGGAACAGAATCCATTCGTCGCCGGACCGCTGCGCCGCACCGATTGCTCGCTCGTCTCCGATGGCGCCGCAGCGATGGTGATCGCCGCGCCCGAGGTCGCGATGACGATGCAACGTGCCATTCGATTTCGCGCCCGCGTGCAGGTCAACGATTTCCTGCCGCTCGCGAAGCGCGATCCGATCGCGTTCGAAGGGGCGCGTCGCGCGTGGGGCAAGGCGCTCGGCAGCTCTGGGGTGACGCTGGGGGATCTGAGTCTTGTCGAGACGCACGACTGCTTCACGATCGCCGAGATGATCGAGTACGAGGCGATGGGGCTCGCCGCCCCCGGTGAGGGTTGGCGGGTGATCGAGGAGGGGGTGACGTTGCGCGACGGGCGCTTGCCGGTCAACCCGTCGGGCGGGCTCAAGTCGCGCGGCCACCCGTTGGGCGCGACGGGGGTCTCGCAACATGTGATGGCGGCGATGCAGCTCACGGGGGAGGCGGGCGACATGCAGATCGCTGACGCCGCGCTCGCGGGTGTCTTCAACATGGGGGGCGCCGCAGTGGCCAATTACGTCTCGATCATGGAGCGCGCCAAATGAGCTTCATCCACATGACGCCGACCTCGGCACGAGTGATGAACCTTGCGTATTTCGCGACGCGCAACGCGCGTCGTTTTCCGAATCATTCCGCGATCGTTTTCGGCGAACAGCAATGGACGTGGCAAGCGTTCGACGCACGCGTCTCGGCGCTCGCGGCGGGCTTGCGCGCGGTCGGTGTGGGCGCCGGCGATACCGTGCTTGCCCACTCGCGAAACAGCAACGAGATGATCGAGGCGATGGTCGCCGTGTTTCGTCTGGGGGCGGTCTGGGTGCCGACCAACTTCCGGCTCGCGCCGGGCGAGGTGGCCACCATGGCCCGCGTGGCGGAACCGACGGTATTTCTGTGCCAGACGGATTACCCGGAACATGCTGCGGCGGTTGTCGCGGAGCGTCCGGGCTGCAGCATCGTCTGGTTCACTGGCGACAATGCGGTGCCGGACGAATCGCCGCACGTGAGCGCGCTGATCGATCGCCACCTGTCGGCCCCGATGGCCAACGCGGTGGTCGAGCGCGACACGCCGTGCTGGCTGTTCTTTACCTCGGGCACCACCGGGAGTCCAAAGGGGGCGGTGCTCACGCATGGGCAGCTTGCGTTCGTCATCAACAACCACCTGTGTGATCTCATGCCGGGCCTGACGCACGAGGATGGCTCGCTGGTGGTCGCGCCGATTTCGCACGGCGCGGGCATGCATCAGCTCAACGTGATGGCGCGTGGCGGCACGACGGTGATCATGCCGGCCCAGAAGCTCGATCCTGCGCAGGCGTTCGCGCTGATCGAGCGGTATCGGCTGACCAATATGTTCACGGTGCCGACGATTCTCAAGATGTTGGTCGAGCACCCGGCTGTCGACGCGTACGACCACGCGAGTCTGCGTTACGTGATCTACGCGGGCGCGTCGATGTACGAGCAGGATCAGAAGCGCGCGCTGGCCAAGCTGGGGCCGGTGCTGGTGCAGTATTACGGCCTGGGGGAAGTCACGGGCAACATTACCGTGTTGCCGACATACGACCACAACGACGAGACCATCGCGTTGCGACCGCGGACTTGTGGGGTCGAGCGCAGCGGCATGCAGGTGACGATTCAGGACGATGACGGCAACGAGCTTGGGCCGGGTGAGACGGGCGAGGTTTGCGTTATCGGTCCGGCGGTTTTCGCGGGCTATTACCGCAACCCCGAAGCCAACGCCAAGTCGTTCCGCGATGGCTGGTTCCGCACGGGGGACATCGGGCATATGGACGAGAACGGTTATGTGTATCTGACCGGTCGCGCTTCGGATATGTATATCTCGGGTGGGTCCAATGTGTATCCGCGCGAGATCGAGGAATTGATGTTGACGCACGGGGCGATCACCGAGGTTGCGGTGGTTGGCGTGCCGGATGCGCAGTGGGGCGAGGTCGGTGTGGCCGTCTGCGTTTTGCATGCCGCGGAGGGGCTGGACGAATCGGCGCTGCAGGATTGGCTCAAGACCCGAATCGCCAAGTACAAAGTTCCCAAGCGAATTGTCTTTTGGGACGCGCTGCCGAAGTCGGGCTACGGCAAGGTGCCGAAGCGGATGGTGCTCGATGAGTTGAAGCGGCGCGATGAGGCCTCTCAGGAGGTGGAGATGCGGTCGGATTGAGGGGAGGAGGCGGTGCGGTGAATGGGCCGCACTATCACCGCATTACATGCGGCGAATAGCGTACGTTTGCGGAGATTACGGCCCATAATCTCCGCATGAAAAGCGGCGATTACACTTGTATCTGGCGGGCTGGCGACTGGCCATGTTGGCGCTACGATCTGGTTAGTCTGGCCCGCGCCGATGGCAGTCCTCAGCGCTTTTACAGTCTGTCGGCGCAAATCCAACGCGACCGCAAGGCCTACTACGACATCCTGGAGCGCACGCAGAAGCGATCGCTTGATGTCGCGGAGTGGCTCGCCTGGTTCTTCGAGACACTGCATCGTGCTGTCGATCAGGCACAGCACACACTTGACGCCGTGCTATCCAGGACTCGGTTTTGGCCGCGTTGGGCGGCAACGCCGATGAACGAGCGACAGGTGAAGGTGGTCAATCGGCTACTCGATGGCTTCGAGGGTAAGCGCACCAGCAGCAAATGGGCGGCGATTGCCAAGTGTTCACAGGACACAGCGCTACGAGACGTTACCGAATTGCTGGCCCGTGGGGTCCTGCGCAAATCGGATGCGGGTGGACGCAGCACTAGCTACGAGTTGAGCGAATCGCGAGGGTGAGGGTCGAGTCGACCCGGACAAAAACGCCTGAGGTCGGGCGAAATCGGCTGACGTGCACCGTCATCTCGACGCCTCGCGCATGTATTGGGGCGTCGCGAGCGCCTGGGGCCGGACCCTGGACGAGACCAGAAAAGAAAAAGCCCCAACTGAGATCAGTTGGGGCTTCAATATTGGTGGAGCCGGCGGGGATCGAACCCGCGTCCGCAAGTACTCTACGATCAGTTCTACATACTTAGTTCAGTCATTTGATTTAACCGTTTTGTCGCGGACGAACACGCTACGCAACAGCGATCCACTTGATTTTAGGCTCCGGCGCCGTGGCACCACCGAAGATTATCTGACGTGAATAACCTCGCTTGGTATTGCTACCCTAACCCGTCAGAGAGCTAGTGCGAGGCAGGCGCCCTTAGGCAGCCAGTGCGTACGAGTTATCGTTTGCAGTTACTAATTTTCCCATTGATTAACGAGGTGACGGGTCCTCGGTATGCCCTGATTCGCTTCGCTACCCACGTCGAAACCATGTCGGCCCCAGTGGTAACGCTGATTATGACACAAATGGCCTACTTAAGTTCAAAGTCCACCCGTGTCGTCGCCCCCTTGTCCTTGATACCGTCCGCGTTGAGCTTCGGCGCCACCACGAACATCCGATCCGACGCGATCTTGCCGTCCAGCCACGACCGTACACGCTGCGCCCGCCGATCCGCCAGCGCCCGCAGATCGTCGTCGCCCACCTTGATGTTCGTCTCCATGAGCTTTTCCATTTCGTCGTCCGGCAGCGATTTGGCAAACCCGATCATGTTGCGCGGCTTGGCAAAGTCCGCTGCCTTGTAGGCGGCCGTCAAGTACTTGCTGCGCTCCTCCGGACTTACCTTCACGGTGTCCACGTCGATGCTCTCTCCCTTGCCGACCATCGCCTTGACCTTCTGCGCCTTGATCGCGCGCTCCACCGCTACCTTGCGCAGACCGTCGGTATCCTTCGCCGGATCGACCCGGCCCTCGATATCCAGCTTCAACGCCGTGCGATCCGTCAGCGCCTTGACCAGCGTCTCCAGCCGCTTCTCGCTCTCCGGCGTCAGACGCGCGCTGCCTGGCGCGAACTCCACGTAGCCCAGCTCCTGGTCACCGCCGCCAAACGCCGACGCCAGCAAACTGAACGGCGCCGTCGCCGCCTTGACGATCAGGTTCACGAACGCCCGGAAAATCACCCCGCCAAGGCTGAACTGCGGATCGTCGAGCGAGCCGGAGATCGGGATGTCCACATCGATTTCGCCGCGCGAATTCTTCAGCAGCGATACCGCCAGACGCACCGGAAGATTGGTCGCCGTCGGGCTGTCCACATGATCCCCGAACGTCAACTGGTCGATGAAGATGTGATTGTTCGCCGTCAGCTTCGCCTGATCGAGCAGGTAGTGCACATCGACCGTGAGCTTGCCCTTGTCGATGGGGTAGCCCGCGTACTTCGTGGAGTACGGCGTGAGATTGGTCAGCTCGATGCCGTCGGCCTTGGCACTCAGATCCACGAACGCCATCGGCGCAAGCGGATTGATCTTGCCGTTGATGCCGATCGGTGAATTCCGGTTGACCTTGCCTTGCAGCGAGACCGCAGCGGGCTCGGTCGTCGCCGTGCCGAAGGCGCCGATTTGCCCACCAATATCCGTCAGGTTCGCTGTGTAGTTCGGCTTGACGAAGTTGTCCGTGAAGTTGATGTTGCCGCCTTGCAACGTGATACGCCCGATGTGGACGTCCGCAGGCAACGCCTTGCCAGCCCCGTAGCCCGGGCCGCGCTGTGCCGTCGTCTCGCCAGGCTTCTGCGCTGGCGTCTCGACGGCCGTCGGTTGTCCCGCTTCCACGGCGGACGCCGCCGCATCGAGCGGTGGCTTGGCCGTCGATCCACCGAGCGGCACGCCTTCGTTCGCACGCGTCAGCGAACGCGGTGCCGCTTCCTTGTTGCCGACCACATCGGCCAGATTCAAGCGCCCGTTCGCGTTGATGATCAAACGCGCGTAGAAGCGCGACAACGCAATGCTGCCCAACTGGACGTTAGGCTTGCCGCTGCCCACCGCCAGATTGATCTGCTGCACCGCCAGCGCATTCCAGCGCATGAAGTCATCCGTCGTGACCTTGTCGAGCAGACGCACGTTGCCCAGCGTGGCATCGCCGCGGTAGGTTGCCTGCGGGGTGTCGCCCTTCATCGCGAACGTGGCCCGCCCGTTGCTGGAGAGCAGCGCGCTCGCGATGCTCGCGTTCAATTGGTCACTCATGTACGAATCGAACGCCGCCAGATCGAGCTGCTGCGTCTTGATCTGAAGATCGGCCGCGAGCGGTTGCGGCGTGACGTGGCCCGTGGCGTTGAGCGACCCTTTCTTATTGAGCGTGCCGCTGATGTCCACCTGCAACGGCTTGCTCATGTCCTGCGACGCACCTTGCACCTTGACGTTGAGCGGTGCGAACGTCGCGTTGATCGGACGGCCTTTGACGTCGCGGTCTTCAAACCCGAGGCTGGCGTTTTCCAACGCCACCTTGCCGACAGTCCATTGCCAGCCGCCCGCGCTCGCCTGCGCGTTCGATGAAGTCGATGCGGCGGACGTCCGCCGGCCGCGCTCCGTGCCCACGCGCGCCTTTATATCTTTGCCTTTGCCTTGGTTTGCGGCGGCTTTCGGCTGGCCGTCGCCGGTCAGGGCGAGCAGGTTGATCTTGCCGTCCTTGTCGCGACGCGCCGACACCTGCAGCCCGTTGACGGTGACCTCGTCGAGCGCCGCTTGCCGCGCGCCCAGATCGAAGTGTGAGAGTTTCACTTCAGCCTTGGCCAGTTTGACCGGCGCGTCGCCCTTGAGTCCGGTCAGCCATTCGATCTTCTCGAGCGTGGCCGTGGCAGGCGCAATTTGGACGTTGGGCTGCTTGTCGGGGGCAAACGCCGCGCTGAACTTGGCCTGAGCGCCGAGCGTGCCACTCTTGAGCTCGCCCGCGAGCGCGCCTTGCGCGAAGGGCAGCAGGGCGGCGAGCGCAATCGACTGGGCCTCGAGTTCGCCGCTAGCGTTGTACGCGGGCAGGCTGAACTGGCCGTGCGCCTTGAGCGAACCGCCGCTCTGGATGCCCAGCGACGCGTCGTACGTCGCGGGGTCCTTGCCGAGCGTCGAGAACTGCTTCACGCCGATCTGGATATTCTCCAGCGCGAGGCTCGCTGGTTTCGCGCCGCGCTCGTCGGTCAAGCGCACCTTGCTGTTGACGAGCGAGACGTCGCCGACCAGCAGGTCGAGCGGCGCGGGTTCGGCAGCGGCCAACGCTTTCGCCTGGGCCGCTTCGGCCGCCGACGCCGGCGACGCAGGACGTGCCGTCTGCTCGGCCGGCACCTTCGGTGCCGCCTTGGCCGCTTCGCTCGCTTGCGGCGACGCCGCAGCCTGATCCACCGCCTTGCCCACCGCCTTGATGACCTGACGCTGCGGCAGCAGCGCCTTGGCGACGTTGATCGAGCCGTCTTTCTCCAGCGTGACCTGCTGGTCGAGACCGTCGACCCGCACACTATCGATGTGATAGACATTGCCAAGCGGCTCGACCTTGCCCAGCTTCACGTCGACTTGCTTGACCGCGACGAGCGGCGAGCCATCCGGCTCGTTGACCACGGCGTCGGACAATCCCGCCGTGCCGGTGAGCAGCACGTGATTGCCGTCCTTGTCGCGGGTGAAATGCAGCTTCAGATCGGTACTGATGGCGCCGCTCTTGATCTGCGCGGGCACGTTGACCGGCGAATACCCGAGGTACTTGGTCAGATCGAACCGGTCGAGCTTGATGTCGACCGTCGATTCCAGCGAATCGGCAAACGGCTTGGTCTGGCCCGAGATCCGTACCGGCGAGCCGTCGATGGAGGCCTGCAGCAGCGGCTGCACGAAGATGTCGGTGTCGGCCGGCAGGTTCGCGATGAACGGCACGCCGACCTGCAGATGATCGATGACGTGCTTTTCGTTCTGCACGGCGTCGTCGAAGCGCACCGTACCGTTCTTGATCTGCACGTTATTCAGCGCAAAGCGAGCGGGCTTCGACGGCTCGGGGGACGGCGGTCCCGACGTTGCGCGATCGATGATGTCCGAGAAGTTGAAGCGTTGTGGGGCCGTGCGCACGATGTTGAGCACCGGCGTGTCGACGTAAAGCTCGTCGACGACCGGTGCAAAGCGGAACAGCGAACCCCACGAGGCGTTTACGCGCAGCATGCCCACGTCCACGAATGGCTGCCCCGGCGTTTTGTCGCCGATATGGACCTGATGCAAATCGAGGCGCAGTGTGTACGGGTTGAAGCTGACGTCGCCCACGCTCACCGGTCGTTCCAGATAGGCCGAGAGCTTTTCGACGGCGTAATGCTTGACCACCGCCGGCACAGTGAAATAACCGATGACGCCGAACACGGCGATCACCCCGGCGGTCCACAGGCTGGTCTTGCGCGCACGGCGGCGCACGTTGGGGTCGCGCCCGAGCGCGCGGGCACGAACGAGACCTTGTTGCAGACGAGTGCCGTCGGCGGACGATTCCGGCGAGGCTGAAGGGGGTTTGCGATCGTTCTCTTGCTCGGCCATGCGGTCTCCCGTAAGTCGCCAGTGACGCAGGCGCCGCGCCTCTGTTGCGCGGCGAGACAGACCCGGGATCGGCTGCGGTGGCCCTGTCCCGGGCGGTAATGACCCGACCCGTCAGGCCGGCAACATTACCAGCGGGGCGATCGCCCCCGCGTGTTCGACGACAGCGTCCGCCTGCCACTCGGCAGGGGTCAGCGAGTCGCCGCAATAGCCATAGGCTGCCGCGACAGTCGCCATCCCAGCCGCCTTGCCCGCCTGGATGTCGCGCAGGTCGTCGCCGACGTACACGATGCGCCCGGGCGCGATGCCCATGCACTCGGCGGCGTACAGTAGGGGGGCGGGGTGAGGCTTGCTGTGCGGCGTCGTGTCACCCGATACCACGCACGCGGCGCCCTCGGCGAGCCCGAGCAGTTTGACGAGCGGATCGGTCAGACGCGCGGCCTTGTTGGTCACGATGCCCCACGGCATGCCGCGCGCAGCCAAGGCCTCGAGCAGCGCGGGAATCCCGTCGAACAGGCGACTCCGCACGCACAAGGCGGCTTCGTAATTGGCGAGGAAGGCATCGCGCAAGGACGGGAACGCCGCATCCTCAGGGGCGACGCCGAAGGCGCTGCCGATCAGTCCGCGCGCGCCGTGCGACGCTTGCAAGCGCAGCGTCTCATAGGGACCCGGCGCCAGACCGCGGTCGGTGCGCACCTTGTTGACGGCGGCGACGAGATCGAGCGCCGTGTCGGCCAGCGTGCCGTCCAGGTCGAACAGCACGGCGCGAACGTTGCCATTGAGCAGTTGTGCATCGGCGCCGAAGGGCGTGGCGGGGACTCGGGCGGGGGGCTCGAACATATCAGGCATCGCGGGTGCACGCGATCATGTAGTTGACGTCGGTGTCGCGGTTGATCGCGTAACGCTTGCTCAGCGGGTTGTAGGTCATGCCGCGCAGATCCCGCACCGTCAGGCCGCTGGCGCGGGCGAACGACGCGAGTTCCGACGGTCGGATGAACTTGGCGTAGTCGTGCGTGCCACGCGGCAGCATGCGCAGCACGTATTCGGCGCCGACCACCGCCAGCAGCCAGGCCTTCGGGTTGCGGTTGAGCGTGGAGAAGAACACATGACCGCCCGGTTTGACGAGCGTTGCGCAGGCCGCCACGACGGATGCCGGTGACGGCACGTGTTCGAGCATCTCCATGCAGGTCACCACGTCGTACGTTCCCGCATCGCGCGCGGCGAGCGCCTCGGCGGAGATCTCTTCATAGTCGATGGACAGGCCGGCTTCGAGGCTGTGCAGATCGGCCACGCCGAGCGCCTTTTTCGACAGGTCGATTCCCTTGACGTGTGCGCCCTGGCGCGCCATCGATTCGGAGAGAATGCCGCCGCCGCAGCCGATGTCCAGCACGCGTTTGCCCTGGAGCGGCACATGCTGCTCGATCCAGTCGAGCCGCAGCGGGTTGATCTCGTGCAGCGGCTTGAATTCGCTGTGGGGATCCCACCAACGGTGGGCCAATTCACTGAATTTATTGAGTTCTTGCGGGTCGGCGTTCATCACTTGCTCATGGACAGGGACGGCTTGGGGACAGGCAGAATGCCGCGCGGCAGCACGTGCCTGGGTACCGGCTTGACCGGCGGGCGCCGTCGAGATGAGGCAAGTATAACGAAGGGAGTGTGCCCATGTCCAAAGCGCGAGGCGTGGCGCGGCGCCGGGTGTGAAGCGCCCCGGCGTCGCGCCGATGCATCTACGCGCCTACGCGTTCACGTCGTTGTGCCTACGCCGCAGCCGGTAAATTCGCCAGCACGGCATGCGGATCGTGATAGACCAGGCCCAGCGCGTCAGCGACACCACGATTGGTCACCCTGCCGCGCGCCACATTGAGTCCGGCAAGCAGGTGCGGATCGGCGCGCATCGCGGCGACCGGTCCATGGTCGGCCAGTTGCAGAATGAACGGCAACGTCACGTTGTTGAGCGCGAACGTGGAGGTGCGCGGCACGCCACCCGGCATATTGGCCACACAATAGTGCACGATCCCTTCCACGACGTAGACCGGATCAGCGTGCGTCGTTGCGTGAGAGGTCTCGCAACAACCGCCCTGATCGATCGCGACGTCGACGATGACAGCGCCCTTGCGCATGAGGCCGAGCATCGCGCGCGTGATGAGTTTCGGCGCCGCGGCGCCCGGAATGAGGACGCCGCCGATGACGAGATCGGCGTCGTGCACATGCGTTTCGATGGCGTGTTGCGTCGAGTAGACCGTCTGGACGTGGCCACCGAACTGCGCATTGAGGCGGCGTAACGCGTCGACCGATTTGTCGATCACCGTCACCTGCGCGCCGATGCCCACGGCCACCGTCGCGGCATTGGTGCCCACAACGCCACCGCCCAGGATCACGACTTTGCCAGCTTCCACCCCCGGTACACCGGCGAGGAGCAGACCCAGTCCGCCATGCGTCTTTTCGAGCGCGGTGGCCCCGGCCTGAATCGACATGCGTCCGGCGACCTCGGACATGGGGGCGAGCAGGGGAAGTCCGCCGTTCGCAGACGTCACCGTCTCATAGGCAATGCACGTGGCGCCGCTCTTGAGCAGGTCACGCGTCTGGTCGGGATCGGGGGCGAGATGGAGGTACGTGAAGAGTGTGTGATGGGGCTGAAGCCGGGCGCGTTCGACGGCCTGCGGCTCCTTGACCTTCACGATCAGTTCGGCGCGATCGAACACGTCGACCGCCGTTGCGGCAATGCGTGCACCGGCGGCGGCGTAGACCGTGTCGTCCATGCCGATGCCGGACCCGGCCTGGGTTTCGATCCACACTTCGTGCCCGCGGGCGACGACTTCGCGCACAGCGGCGGGCGTCATGCCGACGCGGTATTCGTGGTTCTTGATCTCCTTGGGTACACCGATTCTCATGATGCGTCTCCTTTTTTGTGATGTGACAGCAAAAAGTGACGACAGCGCATGCCAACGTTTCGGCGGCGCCAATCAAAACGGCACCCGAAGGTGCCGTCTGGAAGCTCAGGCGAAGGCCGGTTGGGCCTGCGCGTCGGGCGCGCGGCTGTAGCGCGCCACCGACAGATCGTCGGCCAGAATCGCGGGCCGCCGTCCCGACATCAGATCGGCCAGCAACTGGCCTGAGCCGCAGGACATCGTCCAGCCCAGCGTGCCGTGTCCCGTGTTCAGGAACAGATTGCGCAGGGCGGTGGCGCCCACGATCGGCGTGCCGTCGGGCGTCATCGGGCGCAGCCCCGTCCAGAACGAGGCGTCGGCCGTGTTGCCGGCGCCTGGATACAGATCGTTCACGACCATTTCCAGCGTGGCGCGGCGAGCCGGGTTGAGCGTCTTGTCGTAGCCGACCACTTCGGCCATGCCGCCGACGCGAATGCGGTCGTCGAAGCGAGTGACGGCAATCTTGTAGGTCTCGTCGAGCACGGTCGACACCGGCGCGCGCGATGCATCGGCGATGGGCACCGTAATCGAGTATCCCTTGAGCGGATACACCGGAATGTCGACCAGGCCGCGCAGGAACGGTGTGGAGTATGACCCGAGGGCGACGACGTAGGCGTCGGCGCGCTGCACCGTGCCTGCGCAGACCACGCCATCGATCTTGTCGCCGACAACGTTCAGACCGTCGATCGGCATGTCGTAGCGGAATTTCACGCCGAGTGCCTCGGCCATCGCCGCCAGACGCGTGGTGAACAACTGGCAGTCGCCGGTTTCATCGTTGGGCAGGCGCAGGCCGCCCGTAAGCTTGTGAGCGACGGCCGCCAATGCCGGCTCGGCGCTGGCAAGCGCCTGGCGGTCGAGCAACTCGAACGGCACACCGGCCTCTTCAAGCACCGCCATGTCGCGCGCGGCGTTCGCCAGTTGCTCATCGGTACGGAACAGTTGCAACGTGCCCGCCTGACGACCTTCGTAAGGAATGCCCGTCTCCGCGCGCAACGCACGGAAGCAATCGCGGCTGTACTCGGCGATCCGCACCATGCGTTCCTTGTTGACGGCATAACGCTCGGGCGTGCAATTGCGCAGCATTTGATAGAGCCACTTGAGTTGCGTGAGCGTGCCGTCCGGACGGATGGCGAGCGGGGCGTGCTTCTGGAACAACCACTTGATGGCCTTCGTCGGAATGCCCGGCGCTGCCCACGGCGAGGCGTAGCCCGGCGAAATCTGGCCGGCGTTGCCGAAGCTGGTCTCGAGCGCCGGTCCGGCTTGACGATCGAGCACCGTGACGTCGTGCCCGGCCTTCGCCAGGTAATAGGCGCTGGTGACGCCGATGACGCCGCTACCGAGAACGATGACCTTCATTGCATTGACTCCTGTAAAACCATGTTTATCCAGTAATAATTGGCATAGTATTATCTGATTAGTAGGTTTAGTTAATGTATATATTGGAAATTCAGGAATAAATAATGAGAGTCCAACAGCAATCGATCCGAACGCTGGATCGGCTCGATCGGCGCATTCTCGCGCTGCTTCAGCAAGACGGGCGGATGTCGATGAAAGACCTCGCCGAGCAGGTCGGCCTGTCGATTACGCCCTGCATCGAGCGCGTGAAACGCATGGAGCGCGACGGGGTGATCATGGGGTACTACGCCCGGGTGAATCCGGCCGCGCTGGGCGCCGCGTTGCTGGTATTCGTCGAGATCACGCTCGATCACAAGTCAGGCAACATGTTCGATCAGTTTCGGCGGGAAGTGCTGCGGATCCCGGAGGTGATGGAGTGCCATCTCATCTCGGGCGACTTCGACTATCTGATCAAGGCGCGCATTCGAGAGATGTCCGAATACCGTAAGTTGCTCGGCGACATCCTGCTGCAACTGCCGGGGGCCGTGCAGTCGAAGAGCTACGTCGTGATGGAGGAGATCAAGGAGACGCTCACCATCCACGTCGAGGAGTGAGCGCGGCGGCGGGAGGGCGGGAGAGCGTCGATAGGCTCAAGTTGCGGTTGCGTCCGGCGTCGCTTTCTAGAAGAGCGGCATTTGCGGGTCGGCCTTGTCGGTCCCGGCCTCAGGGGCTTGCGCGGCGGTTTGCCATCCGTTGGCGACGGCCGAAGTTGCCGGTGCGGGGACCTTGAACTGATCGTTACGCAGCGGTGGTCGCGCCTGATTGAGACCCAACTTGCGGGCGGCCAGATGAAAGCGCTGACGGATCAACTCCGCATGCAAACCGGTGCCGCGCATGCGCGTGCCGAATTCGGAACTGTTGTGCTTGCCGTCGCGCACCTGCTCGATCAGGCTCATGACGTGGCGTGCCCGCAGCGGGTAATGTGCTTCGAGCCACGTCACGAAAACATCGTGAACTTCGCGCGGCAGTCGCAGCATCACATAGCCCGCGTACGTTGCGCCGGCTTGCGCCGCCGTCGTCAGTACGCGTTCGATGTGGAAATCGGTGAGCGCCGGCACGATGGGCGCCACGATCACCCCGGTGGGAATACCCGCGTCCGTCAGCTTTCGGATGGCCTCGATGCGACGTGCCGGGGTATTGGCGCGCGGCTCCATCTTGCGTGCGATCTCCGCATCGAGCGTTCCCACTGAGATGAATACGCGGGCCAGACCACGCTGTGCCATTCGCGACAGGATGTCGATGTCGCGCGTGACCAGCGCGGATTTCGTGGTGATGCCGACGGGATGGCCGAAACGCTCGAGGACTTCCAGCACGCTTCGAGTGATGCCGTATTCACGTTCGATGGGCTGGTACGGGTCGGTGTTTGCGCCGAGTGCGAGCAGGGCGGGCTGATAGCCGCGCTTGCGCAACTCGGCGTCGAGGCGCTCGGCGGCGTTGTGTTTCGCGTAAAGGCGGGTTTCGAAGTCGAGCCCCGGCGACAGGCCGAGATAGGCGTGCGTGGGACGCGCAAAACAATACGCGCAGCCATGCTCGCATCCCCGATACGGGTTGATCGAACGGTCGAAGGGAATGTCCGTCGATTGATTGCGCGAGATGATCGTTCGCGCGTTTTCCAGCGCGACTTGCGTGACGAACTTGACCTCGCATTCTTGGGCCGCATCCGATTCAAGTCGGGTCTCATCGCTTTCGCGCCGGAATTCGGAAAAGCGCGATTCGAGATTGGCGGTAGCGCCTCGGCCCTTACGCGACGGGGGCGGCGCGAATGAGGAAGCCATGACTTGTCTCCTTGATGGCAGTCCGGGGCGCGAAGGCAGGTCGTTCGCGAGGAATGCTTGTCATTATACTGTGTTTTTATACAGTAAATGAGAGGCGAGCATGACGCGGAACGGACTGGCGGGCGAGGCGAGGTGGCGCGGGTGGACGGCGTCGAGCGACTGGATGGGCTGGGGACGCTGGATGTGCTTATGCGTCGCTTTCTGGGGCGGACGGCGGCAAATATGGCGCGATGGCGCGTGCGATGGCGTCGAGTGCGGCGCCGTCAGCGTTCGGGCGTTGACGGGCGAGGTGAATCGCCCGGAGCGTCAGCAGCGAATACAACGTCGCGTGATTGCCGCCCAGCGAGGCAAGCGCTTCGGTGTGGCGGGTGACGATGCCTGCGTCGCCCCGCGACACCGGGCCGGAGAGCGCGCCGGCAAGTCCGCGGTCGCGGGCGGCGGTGAGGGTACCCATGACCAGCGGCCACATGGCGTCTTGGGCGTCGGCTTCCGGCATGCCGATCGCGTGCCAGAGCTGGATAGCTTCATCGAGCAGGCACAGCAGAAAACTGGCGGCGTAATTGGCGCCGGCGTGATATCGCATCCGTTCGCCCGCCGGGATCGACAGGGCGCGGCACCCCATCGCGCTGGCAAGCGCGTGGAGCGTAGCGTTCAGCGGTGCGTCGGCTTCGATGGTGATGGCGCTGCCCGACAGGCGTATCGCGTCGTCATCGAGACCGGCAAAAAGAAACAGCGGGTGGAAGCCGCCAATTTGCGCACCGTGTCGGGTGGCGGCCGCGAGCAGACCAACCTCCGAGGCGCCGCTGCAATGCACCAGTGCCTGCCCGGCGCGCGGCGACAGATGTGCGGCGCACGTGGCGATGGCGTCGTCGGGAACGCTCAGGAAGACAAGGTCCGCGTGGGCGAAGACCGCGTTCATGTCGTTCGGCCGGTGGATTGGCAGGGCCTTACACGCCGGCAAGGCGACCGCGACGCGTTGCGCCGCATCGAGGCGTCGGCTTGCGATCGCCGTCACCTCATACCCCGCACGTGCCGCCGCGAGCGCGAGGGCGCATGCAACGCGACCGGCGCCGATGAAGCCCAGCGTCGGTCGGGAGGGGGCGACGACGAGTGTGGTCATGCTCACGCGTTACTGCGACAGGCGGTTCGGCGTGTCGTGCGTTTCGAAATAGGTCTGGAACGCCACGGCGAGACCGACCATCATCAACATCGCGCCCACGAACAGCGACACGCTCACGATGATGACGGCCATCCATCCCGAGCGCGATTTGCGCTGGGCGCTGGCGTTGAACTGGGCATCCCAGCGCTCGTCGGGCCGAAGTCCGTAAACAATCGCCGCCAGGAATGCGGAAAACAGCGAGATGGCGCCGAGAATCGTCAGGCCCCATCCGGCGGGAGACTGCAGCTCACTCGTGACCAGCAGCCCCCAACCCGCTACACCGCAGGCCGATCCCACGACATGGGCCCACCCGAAGCGGTCGCGCAGACCATACAGATAGAAACGATGCAAGCCCAGCGTGCCGAACAGCATTGCCAGGCCCGCGGTCAGGGTCTTGGATTTATAGGCGACTGCATTCATTGGGATGGGTTATCGGGCTGGCGTTTCGCGAATGACTTCGACCAGCGTCCAGCGCATGCTCGACGCATCGGCGGGCGGATTGACGACGGGTTCGCCGTGGATTTTCACGCGGTATTCTACGCCGGGCTTCCACGAGAAGCCATCGATGTGGGCGTACCAGAGTTCCCACGGCGCTTTCCCGGAATCGTCGGCGTTGCGCACGCGCAGGCACTTTCGCGGCGCGGCGCCCACGCAATCCGCCATTTGCGAATCGACGTCGACAATACGGTCTTCCGTCTTGGTGGCGCTGGCGACCGGACGATCCAGCAACGTCTGCGAGGCGTAGGTCAGGGTCTCGCCATTCGGAGTGCGCAAAATCAACTGCGTGTCGCGGCGTTCGAAACGGGTGACGCGGGGAAGCGTCGTCAGGTAGCGGGCTTCGAAGGCCATCGAGTCCGGGCAAGCCATGCGTGTGGCGGCCGGCGCCTGAAGGCTGACCTGGCCCTTGGCCGGCCCCACCGAGTACTGGCCGAAGATCCGGTTACATCCGCCGGAGCCAGAGAACGCTCCTTTGTCGTTAAAGGTCAGGTTGATGGCGCGGCTTTCCGGCAGACTTGGCAAATCGTCGACACCTTCCCACCGCATCAGTTGCCAGGTGCCGAGGATGTCGGCGGGGGCGGTGGCGGCGGCTGGCGCGCCGGGCGACGCCTGCGATGGACCGGCGCCGCCCGACGGGGCGGCGCAGCCGGCCAACATGGCCGCCGGCACGAGGAGCGTTGCCATATAGGTGGCGAACGAGGCGGGCAGGAAAGAGAGTCGGCGTTGGGTCATGATCATGTCTTGGTGGAATTGCCGAGCGTGCCGGGAGGGCACGATCAGCGAAAGTGTCGCGGCACACGGAGGCGGCGGACGCCGTGCGCAGCCCTGAGTCCATGAAAGGTTGACCGAATGCCGGTCAGTGCAGTTCCTTGCATCGTCATTGCGGTGAGATTCCCGAGTCGATGTCGGTCGTCGTCGTGCGGCCGCGTCACGGTTTCCGATAAGTAATGCGGTAGATCGCGCCGGCCTCATCGTCACTGATCAACAGTGAGCCGTCTGGTAACGTAAGGAGGTCGACAGGGCGGCCCCAGACCGACTCGTCGTCGCCCAGCCAACCTTGCGCGAAGATTTCCTGCCTGGCGACGTTGCCCTTGGCGTCGAGCACGACGCGTACGACCCGGTAGCCGACCTTGCGGCTCCGGTTCCAGGAGCCGTGCTCTGCGATGAACAGACTGCCGCGATAGTCCTTGGGGAACTGTTTGCCGGTGTAAAAGCGCACGCCGAGCGCGGCCACATGGGCGCCAAGCTTTGCCACGGGGGGCGTGAAGTCCGCACAGCGTTTCTCTCGCCCGTATTCGGGATCCGCGATGTCGCCGGCATGGCAGTAAGGGAATCCGAAGTGTTCGCCGATGCGTGTGAGGCGGTTCAGCTCGTCGTCCGGCACGTCGTCGCCGAGTTGATCGCGACCGTTATCGGTGAACCAGAGCGTGCGTGTCCTGGGTTGCCAGTCGAAGCCTACGGTGTTGCGCACGCCACGGGCGACGACCTGCCAGTCGGTGCCGTCCGGCTTCATGCTGCCGATCATCGCGAAGCGGTCGCCGTCGCGCTTGCAGACATTGCACGGTGCGCCCACGCCGACATACAGGCGCTGATCGGGGCCAAATGCGATGTACCGCCAGCCGTGGTGACTTTCGCCAGGAAGCTTGTCGTAGACGACGATCGGTTTGCCGGGATTGTCGAGCCGGCTTTCGATATTGTCGAGCTTGACGATGCGCGAGACGGCCGAGATATAGAGTGCGCCGTTGCGCAATGCCACGCCGACGGGCATGTTCAGCCCGGAGGCGATGGTCTGGACCCTGGCCGCATAGGCGCGCGACGGATCGAGTGTGATGGCATAGACAACGCCTTGTGCGAGGCTGCCGACGAACAAGGTGCCTTTCGGGCCAAGCGTCATGCCGCGGGCGCCGGGCACCCGGTCGGAGAGGACTTCGACGTGAAAGCCGGGCGGCAGGACGAGACGTTCGATGGGAAGGGCGTCGCGCGCCGTGGCGAGGCATGGGGCCATCGCCAGCGCGGCGCCGAAAAACAAACCGACCCGACGCACATGCTTCACAAGATGGATGACTCGCACGGCGACCCGCACTGGCCATTGCGGCCGAGCGGGGCGTTGCCATCCACCGGTCAATCGTTGCATGCTGGACTCGCTTCACGCACAGAATGCGTGCATTGTAGACCAGTGCCTCCCGTAGCCAACGCGGCGGTCTTGTCCCCCAATCCGGGCGCGGCTTGGCGGGGCGCCGCCGGTGTCCGGGGAAGTGTTTGTTTTGACGAGGGTTTTGCGCTATAATGTCGCGTTTTCTGTCCGAACACTTCTGGATTCACAAGGATTTATTATGGTCGTTATCCGCCTGGCTCGCGGCGGCGCGAAGAAGCGCCCGTTTTACAACATCGTTGCAACCGACTCGCGTAACCGTCGCGATGGTCGCTTCATCGAGCGTATTGGCTTCTACAACCCGGTCGCTGCCGAAGGCACGGAAGGTCTGCGTATCGCTCAAGACCGTCTGACGTACTGGCAAGGCGTTGGCGCACAACTGTCGCCGACCGTGGCTCGTCTGATCAAGCAAGGCGCCAAGGCCGCTGCCTAAGCGCTTCGGCTAGTCAAGCTATCAGCATTGCCGTCGGTTTGCCGATGGCATGAGAATTGAACGGCGGTGCCTGCTCCCGAGCGATCTGGGGCGGTCATCGCCGTGTGTTCGTCACAACGTTGGATTGGCATGGTTCGTTCCGCTCGACCCGCACGTGAGCGGGTACCGCTGAAAATCGGTGCTGAGGCGCGCCGCGCCGCCGGCATGCGTGCCGAGCAGGTGCTCGCCCCGGTGACCGAAGTGCCCGACGATCTCGTCGAGCTGGGTTACATTGGCGACGCCTACGGAATTCGTGGCTGGATCAAGGTGCAGCCGCATACGGGCGAGGGCGAAGGGCTCTTGTCCGCCGATTGTTGGTATTTTCGTCGTCCCGGTGAGTCGGCCTACACCAAGGCCAATGTACTGCACAGTCGAGGGCATTCCGGTACCGTGGTCGCGCAATTACGCGGCAGCGAAAACCGGTCGGCCGCCGAGGCGCTCAAGGGCCTTCAGGTCTGGGTGCCGCGCAGTGCGTTTCCGACCGCCGGTGAAGACGAGTTTTACTGGGTGGACCTCATTGGCGCCCAGGTAACGAATCTGCAGGACGAATCGCTGGGCAAGGTCGTCGGGTTGCTCGACAACGGCGTGCACACTGTGTTGCGTGTCGCTTACGAGGCGCCTGCCGTCGACGACAAGTCGGCGAAGACCGCTGAGCGTCTGATCCCGTTCGTCGCCAAATATGTGCAATCCGTCGATATCGAGGCGGGGCGCATTGTGGTCGACTGGGGTCTTGACTACTGAGATACCGATTGATCGCCCGGCCGCTGTGGTGTCCGGGCACCTCTGGACGGAACCGGTTTGATGCAGTTTGACGTCGTCACGCTCTTTCCCGAGATGTTTCGGGCACTGACCGACTGGGGCGTCACCAGCCGGGCGCTCAAGCAGTCGCGCTACGGTCTGCGGTTTTGGAATCCTCGCGATTTCACGCATAACAGCTACAGGACGATCGATGATCGACCGTACGGCGGCGGCCCGGGCATGGTGATGCTCGCCAAGCCGCTCGACGACGCCATCGAGGCCGCAAAGGCTGCGCAGGCGCAAGCCGGCGTACCGCGCGGCCGGGTGTTGCTGATGTCGCCGCAAGGCAAGCCACTGACGCATCGTCGTGTCGTGGAACTGCGCGAACAGGAGCAGGGGTTGATTCTGCTCTGTGGGCGCTACGAAGCCATCGATCAGCGTTTGATCGATCGCGTCGTGGACGAAGAGGTCAGTGTTGGCGATTTCGTGCTGTCGGGCGGAGAGTTGCCCGCCATGGCACTGATGGACTCGCTGATCCGGCTGCTGCCGGGGGCACTGAACGACGAGCAGTCGGCCGAGCAGGACAGTTTCGTCAATGGCCTGCTCGATTGTCCGCATTACACGCGACCCGAAGAGTACGAAGGGGTGCGCGTGCCCGACGTGCTGTTGGGCGGGCATCATGCAGAGATTGAAAAATGGCGACGCCGCGAGGCGTTGACCAATACCTGGCGCAAACGCCCCGATCTGATCGAGAGCGCACGCGCCAACGGATTGCTCAGTCGTGCCGATGAGGCATGGCTGGCAAGCCTGCGGGTCGATACGTCGGCCAAGTAGGTAGCGGGTGTCGTCATGGGGACGGCATTCGGTTTGCACCCATCCTCTGTCGGGGCCGGCATGCCGGTATATAACGCCGATACGATGGCACAAGGAGTGGTAAATGAATCTGATCGCCAAGATCGAGCAGGAAGAAATCGCGCGTTTGACCGCGAACAAGACGATTCCCGAATTCGCCCCGGGCGACACCGTGATCGTCAACGTGAACGTGGTCGAAGGTACGCGCAAGCGCGTTCAGGCATACGAAGGCGTCGTCATCGCCAAGCGTAACCGTGGCCTGAATTCGGCATTCATCGTCCGCAAGATTTCGTCGGGTGAAGGCGTTGAGCGTACGTTCCAGACGTACTCGCCGCTGATCGCCAGCATCGAAGTCAAGCGTCGTGGTGACGTTCGTCGCGCCAAGCTGTACTACCTGCGTGAGCGTTCGGGCAAGTCGGCACGTATCAAGGAAAAGCTCTCGTTCAAGAGCAAGCCCGCTGCCGCCCAGTAAGTCGGACGCCGCTATGCCTGGCGACCTCGTGGCCGGGCGCAGCCAAAGCCGTATGGAAAAGCACCCTTCGGGGTGCTTTTTTCGTTGTGCTGTCTTTCATCGACGCCGATGTTGCGGCGTGTCCTCGTCATCGAACGCCACGAATTGCCGTGCCATTGGCATTTTGTTTGCGTGTACGTGTTTAGGGCTTCCTCGCTAAAATAGCGAAGTTCTCCACCCAGCAAAGGTCTACGTGGCGCCACCTCTGATCCTGCATCCTGAAGCGTTACCCATCGTCTCGACGGGCGAGGGGGAGCCTGCGGTGCCGGCGGAGCGGCTAACGCCCGCCGCGTTGCGTGACCGGCTCGCGAGTCCGCCGATCTGGACGCCGGAGGCTGGCGCGATCGAACTCGCGCCGCCGGCACAATTTACGCCGCGTGCGGCGGCCGTGCTCGTGCCGTTGGTGATGCGCGCGCATGGCACGACTGTGCTGCTGACGCAGCGAACCCAACATCTGAGCACGCACGCCGGGCAAGTGAGTTTTCCTGGCGGTAGCCGCGAGCCCGACGATCTGTCGCCGATCGCCACAGCCTTGCGTGAGTCGCGTGAAGAAATAGGTCTCGATTCGGGGGCGGTGGAAGTGATCGGACGCTTGCCCGACTACGTCACCGGAACCGGCTTTCGTGTTGCGCCGGTCGTGGGCCTGGTCAAGCCGCCGTTCGATCTCATCGCCGATGCCGGTGAAGTTGACGAGATTTTCGAGGTGCCGCTGGATTTCCTGATGGACCCTGCACATCATCAGATCCGCGTCTTCCACTATCAGGTGGGCGAACGCCGGTTTTACGCGATGCCGTATCCGAAGCCCGCGGGAGGTGAATACTTCATTTGGGGCGCAACGGCCGGCATGCTACGTAATTTCTATCAACTCCTGCGGGCCTGACGCGAGAGACCGATCGTTTTCGCGAGTTGTCTGCCTATAGTGTGAAGTGAGTGCGTCGTGCAGGCGCCTGGGGCGGGCATTTGCGAGAAGCTGTGCTATCGTTACACCATTCCGTCTGGTGATCTGAACGCACGCATGACATTCTTTTCGGTACTCCTCGCGCTGATCCTCGAGCAGATGCGTGCCCTCTCCACGCAAAACCCGATCTACAACCTGATTCGCTCCCACGCGACCCATACGTCGCAATCGTTCGATGCCGGGCTACCCCGTCATGGTGTGCTTGCGTGGCTGGTCGTGGTGCTGCCGTTTGTGCTGGCGGTCGGCGTCATCTACTACCTGCTCATGCGGGTCAACATTTTCCTGGGCTTCGCATGGAACGTGCTCATCGTCTACCTGACGATGGGATTCCGGCAGTTCAGTCACTACTTCACGGACATTCACGTTGCGCTGAACAACGATAACGTGAACGAGGCGCGAGAAATCCTGCACCAGTGGATCGGCATCGACACGGTCGACATGCCGGTGGACGAGATCGTGCGCCACACACTGTTGCACGCGGTCATTGCCTCGCATCGCCACGTTTTTGGCGTGTTTTTCTGGTTCCTGATGCCGGTCGGTCCGGCGGGGGCGGTGTTGTACCGTCTCGCCGAATATCTGTCGCGTCGCTGGACGGAGCCCGCGCCCGATCGCAGCCCGGCGTTCGGGGCCTTCGCGCGCAAGGTTTTCTATGTCATCGATTGGGTGCCGGCTCGTTTGACGGCCATCGGTTTCGCCATTGTCGGCAACTTTGAAGACGCCATTTACGCGTGGCGCCACTATGCGAAGCAGTGGCCGAACGAGAACGAAGGCATTCTGCTGGCAGCGGGTAGCGGCGCCCTTGGCGCACGATTGACCGGCCCGCTGGCGGAAGTCTCGAGCGTCGATGCGCTGAATCAAGGCGACGACGCAGTCCTGCCTGTCGGCAGCGAATGCACGCCGCGCACGCTTCAGGCGGCCGTCGGCCTGGTCTGGCGCGCGGTTTTGCTTTGGATGCTCCTGTTGCTGCTGCTGACCCTCGCCGTGTGGTTGGGCTGAGGTTCAAGCGAGAACCCATAAAAAAACCCGCGGAAGCGGGTTTTTTTATGGCCGATTCGCGCGGATCGCTTCGCCGCAGACTGATGCGTCAGTATGGAATCTGTTGCTCCGACTCGTGAACGAGCTGGGCATAGAGCATATGGCGCTGTTGCGAGATGCTTCCGTCGGACACGGCCGCGAGAATAGCGCAACCGGGTTCTTTCAGGTGATGGCAATTGTAGAACCGGCACCCGGTGAGCCGTGCACGGAACTCGGGGAAGGCGCGCTCCAGTGCCCCTTCCTTGAGGTGATGCAGACCGAATTCCTGAAAGCCTGGCGAATCGATGAGCAGTCCGCCTTCGGGCAGGTGAAAGATTCGCGTGAAGGTCGTCGTGTGCTTGCCTGAGTTCAATACCGTGGAGATCTCGCGCGTTGCGGCATCGGCATCGGGGACGAGCAGGTTCACGAGGCTCGATTTGCCCATGCCCGACTGCCCGAGCAGCAACGACGCTTGATGTGCCAGGCGAGGCAGCAGCAGCGCCTTCGCCCCTTCCGGATCCGCCCGCACGGAAAGTTCCAGCACGTCGTAGCCCAGGGCGCGATACGGCGCCAAGCGCGCGCGCGCCGACGGCAAGGCCTCGGCGACATCGGTCTTGTTGAGCACGATCAGCGGTCGCAGTGCATTGGCTTCCGAGGCGACCAGTGCTCGGCCCAGCAAATCCTCGCTGAAGTACGGCTCGGTGCCCAACATGATGACCAACTGGTCGATGTTGGCGGCGAAGAGCTTGCTCTTGAACTGGTCTGAGCGGTAAAGCAGGTTGCGGCGCGGCAGGATCTCTTCAATCACGCCCTGATCGCCGGTGCGCGCCCAGGCGACTTCGTCGCCGACCGCAATTTCGCTCTTCTTGCCGCGAGGAAAGCACAGCACCGTTTCGCCATCGTCGGCTTCCACGACGTAGTGACGGCCGTGCGCCGCCGTGACTCGGCCGTGACGGCGTTCCTGCGCGGTTGTTTCGGCCGGCGCGGCTTTTCCCTTGAGGCTGCGCTTCATGCGTGCCCCAGCAAACGGTCGATGCGCTGGGAGGCGGGCGGATGCGAATAGTAAAACGCGGTGTAGACGGGGTCGGGCGTGAGCGTCGACGCATTGTCCTGGTAAAGCTTGACGAGAGCGTTGACCAGATCGCTGGCTTGCGTCTGGCTGGCGGCGAACGCGTCGGCTTCGAACTCGTGCTTGCGAGATGTCAGGCTGCCGAGCGGGCTGGCGAAAAAGCCGAACACCGGAAGCACGAGGAAGAACAGCACCAGCGCCAACGCGTTGTTGCTACCGGTCAGCGACGGCATCACGCCGAGGTCGGTGTAGAACCATGTGCGGCCGATCAGCCAACCAAGCAGGGCAAGGAATGCCAGCGACAGCACGAAGGCGACGATCAGGCGCTTCGTGATGTGGCGACGCTTGAAGTGGCCCAGCTCGTGGGCCAGCACGGCTTCGATTTCGGCGGGTGAGAGCCGCTCGATGAGCGTATCGAAAAACACGATGCGCTTGGTGCGGCCGAAGCCGCTGAAATAGGCATTGCCGTGTGCCGACCGCTTCGAGCCATCCATCACGAACAAACCGCGCGCCGCGAAGCCGCAGCGCTGCATCAGCCCCTCGATGCGCTGCGCCAGCGACACGTCCGAGAGCGGTTCGAACTTATTGAACATCGGCGCGATGACGTGCGGGAAGATGAACTGCACAAACAGATTGAAGCCCACCCAGACCACCCACGTGTACAGCCACCACAACGGTCCTGCGCGCTCCATGAGCCACAGCACGGCGAACAGCAGCGGCAGTCCGAGCAAGACGCCGATGGCGGTGGCCTTGATCATATCGGCAATGAACAGCCCGAGCGACATGCGGTTGAAGCCGAAACGCTGTTCGATCACGAACTGCCGCACGTAAGTAAAGGGCAGATCGACGAGGCCGGAAATCAACAGCACGGCGGCGATCAATGCGATCTGACCCAGATAGCCCTCGCCGAGCCACTCGGTCACGCCGATATGCAGCAGGTTCAGCCCGCCGAGCAGCGTGAAAGCGACGAGCAGCACCGCCTGGGCAAAGATCTCGGCCATACCCAGACGGGTGCGGGCGACCGTGTAATCGGCGGCCCGCTGATGGTCGGTCAGTGTGATCGTACTGGCAAATCGCTCGGGAACAGCCGCCCGATGGGTGACCACATGGCGGATCTGACGAGCGGCCAGCCAAAGCTTGGTCATGACCATCGCCAGCAGGAAGATCACGAAGAGGTAAGTGAGCATGCGCTTAAGGAGAATCCGAAGTATGCGAGAATTATAAGTTCTTTCGACCGGTGGGACGCCCTTGCCGGTCGCCTACCGACGCGTTTTCCAGAGTCTTCCGACCATGTCTGTCATTCCATCCCAACATCCCACGTCTGCCGATGCCGAGACGACGCTTGCGCGCGCCGAGTTCAATCTGGTCTGGCTCGATATGGAAATGACCGGCCTGCAGCCCGACAGCGACCGAATCATCGAGGTGGCGGTGGTCGTCACGGATTCCGCGCTGACACGCCGCATCGAGGGGCCGGTGTTCGCGATCCATCAAACGGACGCCGTGCTCGACGCAATGGACGACTGGAACAAGTCGACACATGGGCGCTCGGGGCTGATCGAACGCGTGAAGGCATCGGCGGTCGACGAGGCGTCTGCCGAAGCGCAACTGATCGAGTTCCTCTCGCAGTACGTGCCGCCCAACAAGTCGCCGATGTGCGGCAATTCGATCTGTCAGGATCGCCGTTTCATGGCGCGTTACATGCCCAGGCTCGAGGCGTTCTTTCACTACCGGAACCTGGATGTCAGCACGCTCAAGGAACTGTGCCGCCGCTGGGAACCCACGGTCTACAAGGGCTTCACCAAGCGCGCCGCCCACACGGCGATGGCCGACATTCACGAGTCGATCGACGAACTGGTGTACTACCGCGAGCATTTCCTGAAGACGACCGTACCCGGCGCGCCCGAGGCGGCCGCGCCCACTTCGGCCTGATCTTCCCCACAGACGCTTCACAACGCCAGCCATATCGCTGGCGTTGTGCTTTGGATGTTCGAACCGAATGGCCCGGAACGTCCTGTCGTCAGTCCATCAGGCGGGTTTCGGGGCGCGAATGGCGCTCTTGGGACGGAAGGCCTTGCAGACGGCGTCGTCGGTCTCGATGTAAGGTCCGCCGATCAGGTCGATGCAATACGGCACGGCGGCAAAAATGCCGGGCACGATCGACGTTCCGTCCATATCGCGCAACCCTTCGAGCGTTTCCTTGATCGACTTGGGCTGCCCGGGCAGGTTGATGATGAGCGCGGCACGCGCCGGGTTCTCGCGGATCACGGCGACCTGACGCGACAGGATGGCCGTCGGTACGAAGCGCAGGCTGATCTGACGCATCTGCTCTCCGAAGCCGGGCATCTCCTTCGTACCGGCCCGCAATGTGGCCTCCGGCGTGACGTCGCGTCGTGCAGGGCCTGTGCCGCCGGTGGTGAGCACCAGATCGCACTGCATCGTGTCGACCAGATCGATAAGCGTAGCGGTAATGCCGTCGGCATCGTCGGGAATCAGGCGAGTTTCCGCCACCCAGGGGGACCGGAGCGCGGCGCCAAGCCAGGCCTGGAGCGCCGGAATGCCCTGGTCGTCATAGGTACCCTGACTCGCTCGATCGCTGATCGAGACGAGGCCTACGCGAAGTTCGTCCGGATGGGAGCGGGCGACCATCAATCTTCCTCGCGCGTTGGGAATTCCGGCAGTTCGTTCTCGACGTCGTCTGAAGTTTCGGCGTGGGACGATCCGGTGCCCAGCAGATCCTTGAGCGCCTGGAACAGCTCGCGGAAGGCTTTGGGCGGCTTTTGCGCGGCCTGCTCACGGCGGGCATTGCGAATCAGTGTGCGCAGCTGCTGCGCATCGGCCTGCGGGTGCTGGGCGAGCAGCTCGGTGAGCGCCTCGTCCTTGGCCAGCAGGCGCTCGCGCCAGCGCTCGAGCGCATGCAGCTTGGCCGTTTCCGCCTTCGAGACGCCTTTGATGACGTCGAGGGCGCGGCGAATCGCTTCGACTTCCGACTCATGCAGCGTGCGCATTTGCTTGCCCACGTACTGCATCTGGCGGCGGCGGCCTTCGTGTGCGGTGATCTTGCGGCAGTCCTTGACGGCGCGTTCGAGGTTCTCGGGCATCGGCACGCGGGCGAGCGCGTCCTTGGCCAGATTGACCAGTTCTTCGCCAAGATCCTGCAAGGCATGCGACTCGCGCTTGCGTTGGGATTTGCTCGGGCCTTCGTCGGGAAGCTCGGCGTGGGCGATTTGGTTAAAGCGTTGAGTGTGCGTCATGAGCGCTATTGTAGCGCGGCGCGCGGCGTCCAAATAGTTGCCGTGCCGACGCACGGCGGCGGGGAAGTCGCGCTAAGATGGCGGTTCCTATTCAGCCACTGACCGAATCGCGCCGATGTCCCAAGCGACCCAGCATTTCACGCATACCCAGGATCAACTCAAGGAAATTGTCAGCGACGTACTGCAATACGCCCGTTCGCTCGGCGCCACCGATGCCGCGGCTGAGATCTCCGAGGGCGACGGCTTGTCGGTCTCGGTGCGTCGCGGCAAGGTCGAGACCATTGAGCGCAATCGCGACAAGCTGGTGGGCGTGACGGTATTCATCGGTCAGCGCCGCGGCAATGCCAGCACGTCCGACTTCTCGCGCAAGGCGCTGCACGACACGGTCGATGCGGCCTATAACATTGCCCGCTTTACGGCCGAAGACGACTGCGCCGGGCTTGCCGAGTCCGAACTGCTGGAGATGCATCCGCAGGACCTGTCGTTGTTTCACCCGTGGCGCATTTCGGCCGACGACGCGGTCGAATTGGCGCGTCGCGCCGAGACGGCGGCATTCGAGGTGAGTCCGCTCATCCGAAATTCCGAAGGCGCGGGCGTGTCGGCCCAGCACTCGCAATTCATGCTGGGGACGACTCGCGGCTTCCTGTCGGGATATCCGTATTCGCGACACTATCTTTCGGTCTCGCCGATTGCCGGATCTGGCCGCCATATGCAGCGCGACGATTGGTATTCGTCCAAGCGCGCCGCCGAAGACCTGGCCTCGCCCGAAACGGTCGGCCGCTACGCCGCCGAGCGCGCGCTGGCCCGCCTGCACGCGCGCAAGCTGTCCACGCGCAAGTGCGCCGTGCTGTTCGAGGCACCGCTCGCCGCCGGTCTGCTGGGGGCGTTCGTGCAGGGTGTGAGCGGTGGCGCACTGTATCGCAAGGCCACGTTCCTCGTTGACACCCTCGGCAAGCCGGTGTTTGCCGATCATGTCGGCATTTACGAGGATCCGCACGTGCCGCGCGCCATGGGCAGCGCCCCGTACGACGAAGAAGGCGTGAGAACGCGCGCCCGTGACGTGGTGAGCGATGGCGTGGTGCAGGGCTACTTCCTGTCGACCTATTCGGCCCGAAAGCTCGGCATGCAGACGACCGGCAACGCGGGCGGCTCGCACAACCTGCGCATGTACAGCAAGCTCACCGCACCGACGGACGACTTTCGAGCGATGCTGCGCAAGCTCGGCACCGGCCTGCTCGTGACCGAACTGATGGGGCAGGGCGTGAACTATGTGACGGGCGATTATTCGCGCGGCGCCTCGGGCTTCTGGGTGGAGAACGGCGAAATTCAGTATCCGGTCGAGGAGATCACGCTGGCCGGCAACCTGAACGACATGTTCCGCCAGATCGTCGCGATTGGGGCCGATGCCCTGGTGCGCGGTACCAAGGAGGTCGGGTCAATCCTGATTGAACAAATGACCATCGCCGGTCATTGATGCTGCGAATCGCCGTTGCGGCGCCATAAACGCGTTGCATTTGTGCGCCGCAACGGGGCAAAACCCCATTTGCCGTGTCCGGTAAAGGTAGTTTGCGTTATGCTTAGGGGTTTTCTTAAGCCGTGGCTTAAGAACAGACGCGGTGGTTAGGGTAATGGGCGCGCTCATAAGGCGCGCCTTCTCATAACTAGAGACCAGGAATCGGAGGAAGAAGACTCATGAAAAGCACCATGACCAAGTTGCTGAGCGCGCTTGTCGCTACTGGGATGGTGGCTGCGGCCCACGCAGCCGATCTGAAGATCGGCGTGGCCGAGGCACTGTCGGGCGGTGCGGCGCAATATGGCGCCGCCATCAAGAACGGTTTCCAGCTCGCGGCGGACGAAATCAACGCCGCCGGCGGCATCAACGGCAACAAGCTCGTACTGCAGGTCGAAGACGAGCAGGGCAAGAAAGAAGAGGCGATCAACGTCTTCAAGAAGCTGATCTTCCAGGACAAGGTGCTGATGGTTTTCGGCCCGACGTTGTCGAACTCGGCGCAGGCGGCCGATCCGATCGCGCAAGCGGCCAAGACCGTGGCGTTCGGCACGTCGAATACGGCTGACGGCATTACGTCCATCGGCGACTACATCTTCCGCAACTCCGTGACGGAAGCCGACGTGCTGCCCGAGACCATCAAGGTCGCGACCAAGCACACGGGCATCAAGAAAGTCGCGGTGCTGTATGGCAACGACGACGTGTTCACCAAGAGCGGCTACGACAACTTCAAGAAGGCGCTGGCCGATCTGAAGATCCCGGTCACGACGACCGAGACGTTTGCCAAGGGTGACGTGGACTTCAAGGCACAGCTCACGAAGATCAAGGCGAGCAACCCGGACGCCATCGTGCTGTCGGCACTGATCGCCGAAGGCGCGCCGATCATGGTGCAGGCCCGTCAGTTGGGCATCAACGTGCCGTTCATCGGCGGTAACGGCATGAACTCGGTCAAGGTCTTCGATCTGGCCAAGGGCAGCTCGGATGGCCTGTGGGTGGGAAGCCCGTGGTCGATCGAGAACAGCACGCCGGCCAACACGAAGTTCATCAGCGCCTACAAGGCGAAGTACAACGTGGCCCCGGACCAGTTCGCGGCGCAAGCCTATGACGCGATGTATATCGCGGCGGGCGCAATCAAGAGCGTGAAGATCTCGGGCAACCTGGATGCCGACCGCAAGGCGCTGCGCGACGCGCTGCCGAAGGTCACACACGACGGCGCTACGGGCAAGTTTGCGTTCCGTCAGGCCATGGGCAAGAACGGCAAGCCGGCCGGCTACGATGCACAACAGGCGCCTATCGTCAGCGTGACGAAGGGTACCAAGTACGTCATCGAGAAGTAAGCAGCCCGGCAGTACTTGAAGAAGTCCGCATGGGCGTAGAGCTGAAAGGCGCTACGCCCATCGGCGTTTCTGGCGCACGCCGTACCCCCGTGCGGCGCGTGTCCCCGTCCCTCAGGCTGGAATAGACACCATGCTGGAACAGCAACTCGTCAACGCACTCTCCCTAGGGTGCGTGTACGCCTTGTTCGCGCTCGGGTTCACCCTCGTGTTCGGCATCCTCGGCGTTATCAATCTCTCGCACGGCGCGGTCTTCATGGTCGGCGCCTATGCGGCGCTGCAAGCCGTCGTGCGTCTTCATCTGCCGCTGTGGGCGGCTATCGTCACGGCGGTCGTGGTGGCTGGCCTGGTCGGCCTGCTCATCGACGTGCTGGTGCTCAAACCGCTGCGCAAACGCGGTGCGCCTCACCTGATTCCGATGATTGCCACCATTGGCGTGGGCATTCTGCTCAACAACGGTGTGCAAGGTATTTTCGGCGCGGAGAACCTGCGATTCCCGTACGAACTCGTGCCGCAGGACACCCTGACGGTGGCCGGCGTGCACATGACGGTACTGGAACTCGCGATCATCTTCATCTCGTTTGCGCTCATGGCCGTGCTCATTGCCACGATCAAGAAGACGCAACTCGGGCGCGCGCTGCGCGCCATTGCCGAGTCGCCGAAGGCAGCCTACCTGCTCGGGATCAACGTCGAGGGCCTGTTCCTGGCCACGTCGTTTGCCGCGGCGGGGCTGGGCGGCATGGCGGGGGTGCTGATCGGGCTTTACTCCAACGCCGTCTTCCCACTGATGGGGCAGCCGATGCTGCACAAGGGGATCGCGGTCATCATTCTCGGCGGCATGGGCGACATTCGCGGCGCGATGATCGGCGGCCTCTTCCTCGGCTTCGCGGAAGTGTTGTCGGTCGCGTATATCGGCTCGAACATGCGCGACGCCGTGGCATTCGGCCTGTTGTTCCTGATCCTGCTGGTGCGTCCGCAGGGATTGTTCGGCAAAGTGCTCGAACGCAAAGCGTAATCACGGGGGCGCAATGGACTGGTTTAACAATTTCTGGGCGGTTTATAGCAATCTGGTGCTGACATTCGGCACCAATGCGCTGCTGGCCCTGTCGATTTACCTCACGCTCTCGTGCGGCATGCTGGCCATGGCCAATGCCGCGTTCATGGGCATCGGTGCGTACACGGCGGCGTTGCTCACGATGAACTACGACACGCCGTTTGCGGTGTCGTTGGCAGGTGGCATGGCAGCGCCGGCGCTCATCGCGTTCATCATCGGCAAGCCGACGCTGCGTCTGTCGGGCGTGTATCTCGCGATGGCGACGCTGGGCTTCGGCGAAGTTGTGCGTGTGCTGACGCTCAACGCCGAGGGTCTGACCGGCGGTGCGCTGGGCCTGAACGGCATTCCTCAACTCACGCAGTGGTGGCACGTGGCGGGGGCCGTGGTGATCTCGCTCGCCGTGTTGTGGCGCCTGCGCCGCTCCAAAGTGGGCCGTGCCTTCGAAGCCATCAAGGAAGACGAGACGGCGGCGGGCCTCATGGGCATCAACGTCACGGGCTACAAGATGCTGGCGTTCGTGCTGGGGGCGGTGCTCGCCGGGCTGGCCGGGGCACTCAATGCGCATCTGACGTTCTTCATCGGACCGAACGAATTCGGCTTCGACCGTGGCGTGGAGATTCTCACCATGGCGATTCTTGGTGGTATCAACGGGCTCGTGGGGCCGGTGCTCGGCAGCACGATTCTTACGCTGCTGCCCGAATTGCTGCGCGCGTTCGACGCCTTCCGTCTGGTGGTCAACGGCCTGATTCTGGTGCTGATCGTGCTGTTCCTGCCCAAGGGCATTTGGGATCCGGTGCGTTTTCGCCGTTGGTTCCGTGCCGGCAAGACGCGCTCGGCCTCTTCCACGTAAGCGGACGAGGGATACGACATGCTCAAGCTTTCCAATATTTCCAAACGATTCGGTGGCCTGCACGTTCTCCAGGACGTGAACATCGAGGTGCCGCAAGGCACGATCTTCGGCCTGATCGGCCCGAACGGGGCGGGTAAGACGACCGTCTTCAATCTGATCACCGGACTGTTGCAGCCCACGGGCGGCAGCATTACGTTCGACGGCGAGAGTCTCGTGGGGCAGAAGCCGCACAAGATTACGCAGCGCGGCATTGCCCGCACGTTCCAGAACATTCGTGTGTTCAAGGAGATGACGCTGATCGAGAACGTGGTGGTCGGCATGCACCGGCATCTCTCGTATGGCCCGGCGGGCCTGCTGTTCTCGCTGCCAGGGTATCGAGAGATGGAGAAGCGCTCGCGCGAACGCGCGCATGAGTTGCTCTCTTGGGTCAAGCTCGATCACAAGGCGCATGACATCGCCGACAACCTGTCTTATGGCGATCAGCGCAAGCTCGAACTGGCCCGGGCCCTGGCGACCGAGCCCAAGCTGTTGCTGCTCGACGAGCCGGTGGCCGGCATGAACACGGGCGAGAAGGTCGATCTCATGAGCGAGATCGAGAACATCAAGGCGCGCGGTTACACGATCTTCATGATCGAGCACGACATGCGTTTTGTGATGGGCTTGTGCGAGCGCATCGCCGTGCTGAACTTCGGACGCATCATCGCCGAAGGCAGTCCGGACGAGATCAAGCACAACCCGCAGGTCATCGAGGCCTATCTCGGCCGCGATGACGATGACGACGATGCGGCTGCCCTCGCGGCCGGCGCGGAGGACAAGGCATGAGCGCGCTGCTCGAAGTGAAGGGCCTGAAGGTGGCCTATGGGCATATCGAGGCCGTGAAGGGCGTCGATTTTTCGTTGCGCGAGCATGAGATCACCTCGCTCGTTGGCGCCAATGGCGCGGGTAAGTCCACGACGCTGCTCGCCTTGTCGGGGCTCATCAAGAAGCAGGCGGGCACGATTCTCTTCGAAGGCGAGGATGTCGGCGGTCTGGCACCGAACAAGATCGTGCAGCGCGGGCTGGTGCAGGTGGCCGAGGGGCGTGCCACGCTCACGACGATGTCCGTGCGCGAGAACCTGGAGCTTGGCGCTTACACGCGTCGCGACAAGCAGAACGTGAAGGCGGATCTGGACAAGGTGCTGGGGCGTTTCCCACGGCTTGCCGAGCGTATCGAGCAGATGGCCGGTAACTTGTCGGGGGGCGAACAGCAGATGTTGGCGATTGGTCGTGCGTTGATGGCGCGGCCGCGTCTGTTGCTGCTCGATGAACCGTCGATGGGTCTCGCGCCGATCATCGTGCAGGGCATCTTCAGCACCCTCAAGGAAATCAACGCTGAGGGGCTGACCATCTTCCTGGTCGAGCAGAACGTGCGCCAGGCGCTGAAGATTGCGCAACACGGCTACGTGCTCGAGACCGGCAAGGTGGTGCTCGAAGACACGGGGCGCAATCTGCTGGGCAATCCCCGTGTGCTCGAAGCGTATCTGGGCGGTTGAGGTTCGGCCGTGGAGCGGGGGGGGGCGTGGGTGCCGCCCCGATCCGGCTGGAGTGCGGTGTAAGACGGACGGTTGAGCACACCCGTTGGCAGACATGCGGAATTGGTGCATGCTGCGGCTAACCGGTCGTGGGCGGGGGAGATGTGTGCTCAACGCCATGAGTCGTTGGGCCGGCATCGGACACCGAAAATCAAAGGGTATCGTATGGACGCCTTTCTGATGGAGCGTGCAACGCCTGGTCAGCGGGCTTTTGCAGGCTGTCTGGCGATTGTCATTCTCGCTGCCCTGATACTGGCGGCGCCGCAGGCGAGCGCTGCACTCCCGGCGGTTGCGGCTTTCCTGCCCATGTGCGGCCTGACGGTCTTCACGACGGCGACGATCGCGTCGTTCCTGTTGGCGGCACAGTTTCGGGTGAGTCGGCTGCCGGTGTTCGGGCTGCTGTCCGGTGCTTATGCCTTTACGGCATTGACCGTCGCGATGCAACTGCTGACGTTCCCCGGCCTTTTCGCGCCGCACGGGCTGCTCGGGGCGCTCCCGACGACATCCGGCTGGATCTGGGTCATCTGGCATGCGGGGTTCCCCACCCTCGTGCTCATCGCCATGATGGAGCGACGCCGCTTCACCCCGCAGTCCGTGACGCAGTTGCCGCCTGCCGATCGTGCGATGTGGCTGTTCATTGGTCTGCCAATTGGCGTGGGGGTGCTGCTTTGCCTGACGGTGTTGGCCGTGCCGCTGCCGCCCGCGTTGTCACCGGCGAGCGTGCCGGGTGAATTGTCCGTCGGCGGGACCGGCATCGTACTGCTCTTATTGAACCTCGTGGCGCTGAGCGCGGTGCTGGCGATCGGTCGTCTGCGCACGGTGCTCGACGTGTGGGTGGCGCTTGCCATTCTTGCGTGTGTGACGGATACGGTGCTTAGTCTGATAAGCACCGTACGATTCACGCTGGGGTGGTACCTGGCGCGGCTGTTCAGCATGTCGGCGCCGGGGTTGCTTGTCTGCGTGCTGGTGTGGGAAATCACGCGGCTATACCGCGAGCTGTCGCGCGCGCATCTGCGTCTGATCGAATACTCCAACCGCGATGCGCTCACCGGCATCTTCAACCGCCGCTACTTCAACGATCGGTTCCCGAGCGACTTCGATCAGGTCCGCCGCTCGGGCCATCCGTTATCGTTGCTGATGGTCGACGTCGATCACTTCAAGCGCTACAACGACGCCTATGGGCATCCGCTTGGCGACGAATGCCTGGCACATGTGGCGCTCGCCATCATGCGCGCGACGCATCGACCGACGGATCTCGTGGCGCGATACGGCGGCGAGGAATTCGTGGTCGTCCTGCCGGAGACCGACGCGAACGGCGCCTGGTTCGTCGCGTCGCGCGTGACGGAATGCGTTCGGGCGCTGGCGAAACCGGGGCCTGGCGGACAGGGTTACGTGACGGTCAGCGTCGGCTGCGCAACGCATGTGCCGCAGCAGGGCGTCGCGAGCGATACGCCGGAGGGGCTGATCGCATTGGCGGACGACGCGTTATACGCTGCCAAGCGCCTTGGTCGTGACCGTGTACATGTCTCGGAGGGCGCGCCGATAAATGGCGGCGAGCGACCCGGCGCGCTCGCGCAGGCGCCGCGCGAAAACCTGAGCGCGTGAGTCGGAGGCAAAGTTCAAGGACGACGTCCGCACGCGCCCCATCACATCAAATCCGTTCGTACGTCACAAACGCGTAGTCGAAGTCATTGGGCGCGGGCGAGTGATGGGTCTCGCGTGCGGCTTCGCGCCATTGGGCGGCAGGCAGATCCGGGAAATGCGCGTCGCCTTCGAACGCCTTGGCGATCTCCGTGACGATCACCTTGTCCGCGCTTGCCAGCGCCTCCGCGTACAACTGCGCCCCGCCAATCAGGCAGATTTCCTCGACACCCACGCACAGCCGCATCGCGTCGACGAGCGACCCGGCCACGTCGCAGCCATCGATCTTCAAATCGGGATTGCGTGACACCACAATATTGCGCCGACCCGGCAACGGACGACCGATCGAATCGAACGTCTTGCGTCCCATCACGATTGGCTTGCCCAGCGTCGCGCGCTTGAAATGAGCAAGATCTTCCGGCAGACGCCACGGCAATTGATTGTCCCGCCCGATCACGCCATTCTCGGCGCGTGCGACCACCAGCGTCAGTATCGTCATACGGCCACCGGCGCCTTGATATGCGGATGCGCTTCGTATCCCGTGATATGGAAGTCTTCGAAACGGTAATCGAAGATCGAATCGGGCTTGCGCGAGATCTCGAGCGTCGGCAGCGCCAACGGCTCGCGCGCAAGCTGCGTGCGAACCTGCTCGAGATGGTTGTTGTACAGATGGCAGTCGCCGCCCGTCCAGACGAAATCCCCCACCTCGAGCCCGGTCTGCTGCGCCATCATGTGCGTGAGCATCGCGTAGCTCGCGATGTTGAACGGCACACCCAGGAAAATATCCGCGCTGCGCTGGTAGAGCTGGCACGATAACTTGCCGTCGGCCACATAGAACTGGAAGAACGCATGACACGGCGGCAGCGCCATGCGCGGAATCTCTCCGACATTCCAGGCGGACACGATCAGACGGCGCGAGTCGGGCGTCGTGCGGATTTGCTCGACGAGCTGTGTGATCTGGTCGATATGGCCGCCATCGGGCGTCGGCCACGAGCGCCACTGTGCGCCGTAGACAGGGCCGAGCTCACCCTCGGCATCGGCCCATTCGTTCCAGATGGACACGCCGTTTTCCTGCAGATAGCGCACGTTGGTGCTGCCCTGCAGGAACCACAGGAGTTCGTGCACGATGGACTTGATGTGCACTTTCTTGGTGGTGACGAGCGGGAAACCTTCCTGCAGGTCGAAGCGCATCTGGTAGCCGAACACCGAGCGCGTGCCCGTGCCGGTTCGGTCGGTCTTGTCTGTGCCATGTTCAAGTACATGGCGCATGAAGTCTAGGTACTGTTTCATAGGCCCATCCGTTTTGCCGGATTTTACCAGCCTCCGGGGAACGCCGTGCTGCGCGAGGGTCAGACGTCGGCGACACTCGCCGCGAAAACCACCGGATGCTCGACCGTCAGGCGTACGCCCACGCGCTCGCCCGCCTCGTGGGCCAGTTCGCTATCCACGCGAGCGATCACTTCGCGACCCGACGCCAGACGAAGCGTGTAAAGCTGATCGGCCCCGCGAAACGCACGCCGTACCAGCGTCGCTTCGAATGGGCTCGCCGGGTCGTGGGCAATGTCATCTGCGCGCAGCAAAACGTCGACGCTCACGGGATACGTGTCCCTGGCGGCGCTGCGCAGCAGCTTGTCGGCCAGCATGGGCGAGACGGCCAGTTCCCCAAGTTCGAGCGAGATGCCGCCACCGTTGGCATTGCCCCGGAAGGTGCCGGGTATCAACGCGCCGCGTCCGATGAAATCCGCCACCACGCGATTGGCGGGCATGCGCCACAACTCGTGCGCGGGCGACCACTGAGCGATGGCCCCCGCATGCATGACCCCGATGCGATCGGCCATTGCGAACGCTTCATGCTGGTCGTGGGTGACAAGGATCGCCGTCGCGCCGCTCGCCTGGATGATCTCCCGCACCTCGACCGCCAGACGCTCGCGCAAATCGAGATCGAGGTTCGAGAACGGTTCGTCGAGCAACAGCAGTGCCGGGGCGGGGGCCAGGGCGCGCGCGAGCGCTACGCGTTGCTGCTGTCCGCCAGAGAGTTCGTGAGGGTACTTCTTCAACGCCCCCGCCAGCCCCACGCGCTCGGCGAGCCCCTCCACCCGCGCCTGACGCTCGCCCCGCGCCATGCGCCCGATGCCGAAGCCGATGTTGCGCGCAACGTCCAGATGGGGGAACAGCGCGTAGTCCTGGAACACAACACCGACGTGGCGACGCTCCGGCGGCTCGCTGAACTGCGCGTTGGCGACTTCGTGACCATCGAGCACGATGCGCCCGCCCGCCAACGGCTCGAACCCGCACACGGCGCGCAGCACCGTCGTCTTGCCGCAGCCGGACGGGCCGAGCAGACAGCCGATCTCGCCACGCGCCAGCGACAGCGACAAGTCGCATACCGCGGTGTGGACGTGGCCGGCAGTCTCGTAATTTACACAGAGATGGTCGAGCAGCAGGTAGGGCAGGGGCATCGGCGTGGATAAGTGTGAGTCGACGCAAGCACGTCAACGAAGCGTAGTCATGGAAACGAGCCGACGCGAATCGACACGAATGCCCGCAAGGTGGCATTTTCGCGGGAGGCCGGGCACTTTCTGCGGCCGTGCGCGTCAGAGTCGCAATCGCGAATGCGTATAATTTACAACGCTTTAGACCGGCAAGTGCCTACCGGTTCCCCGAAGTCACGCGACGGGCAACGGCTGTGCGCCGTCGCCCGGGGGTTTTCCCGCCGCTCGCTCGTCCGCCCCATTTCCGCTACCCGTTACCATTTGCCGATGTCATCGACGCCCCCGTCCCGCGCCGCCGCCGATTCTGCCGTCATCGATCCCGTTTTGGCCGAGCGTTCGCCTCCCGTCGCCCGCCGCAGGCGCGCTGGCCGTCTTTCCGGCGCCTGGGCGTGGCGGCTGGTCGCATCGGTTCCCGCACTGGTTGTGCTCGTGCCGATGTTCGGCATCGTGGCGGCGCTTGGCGCGGGCGACGCGGATACGCATGCCGTGCTGGCGCATATGCTCGATACGGTGCTGCCCGAGTACCTGCTCAACTCGCTTCGTATCTCGGTGGCCGTGAGCGCCGGCGTGCTGGTGATGGGCGTGGCCAGCGCATGGCTGGTCGTGCACTGCGCCTTTCCCGGGCGCCGTGTGCTGGAGTGGGCACTGATTCTGCCGCTGGCGATGCCCGCTTACGTTACCGCTTACGCCTATACCGATTTCCTGCAGTTCGCCGGGCCGGTGCAGAGCGCGTTGCGCACGCTGCTCGCGGTCGAACGTCTCGCCGGCTTCCCTGAAGTTCGCAGCTGGTACGGCGCTGCCTGGGTCTTCGCGGGCGCCTTCTATCCCTATGTCTATCTGCTGGCGCGAGCGGCCTTTCTGGAACACAGCCAACGGTACCTCGAAGCCGCACGCACGTTGGGGTGTACGCCTGCGCAGGGGTTTTGGCGCGTGGCGTTACCGCTGGCGCGACCGGCCTTGGTCGCGGGGCTGGCGCTGGTGCTGATGGAGACACTCGCCGATTACGGCGCGGTGGCCTACTTCGGCGTGCCGACGCTCACGACCGGCATCTATCGCGCGTGGTTGTCGATGGGCGATCGGGTGGCGGCCGCGCAACTCTCCGCCTGTCTGCTGTTCGCCGTCCTCGTCCTGCTGATCGCGGAAGCGCGCAGCCGGACGCGCCTTCGGTTCTATGGGGCGCCGGGGCGGGCGCCGTCGACGTCGCGGCGTGCGCGCTTGTCAGGGGCGCGCGCCGCCCTGGCAACCCTCGCGTGCGCACTGCCGCTCATCATCGGCTTCGTGCTGCCCGTGCTCATCATGCTGCGGCTGGCGGTCGCCGAGCTCGATCAGGTGCCTTGGCATCGGTACGGCGAGTGGGTCTTCAATACGGTGCGCCTCGCGGCGCTGGCGGCGCTCGTTGCCAGCGTCTTCGCCGTGGTGCTCGGGTACGCACAGCGACTGGCCCCGGGACGCGTTACGCGTATCGCCATCCGGCTCGTGGGCGTGGGTTACGCCATCCCGGGCGCGGTCATCGCGCTGGGCATTCTCACGCCGGTGCTCCGACTCGACACGTGGCTGGGGCATGTGTTCGGCGCCGACGGACTGGTGCTTGCAGGCACGAGCGGCGTGTTGATCTATGCCTATCTCGTGCGATTCCTGCCGGCGGCGCTGCAGAGCGTGGACGCCGGCTTCGCCCGCATCCCGCCAAATCTTGATGCCAGCGCCCGCAGCCTCGGCGTGGGCGGCTGGGCGATGCTACGCCGGGTGCATCTGCCGCTGCTGCGCGGCAGCGTGTTGACGGCCGCGCTGCTGGTGTTCGTCGACGTGATGAAGGAGCTCCCCGCCACGCTCGCGCTGCGGCCGTTCAACATGGACACGCTGGCGGTCGTTGCCAGTCATCTGGCCGCCGACGAACGCCTCGCCGAGGCGGCCGTGCCGGCATTGACGCTTGTGCTGGTGGGCCTGTTGCCGGTGCTGGTGCTGGCGCGCGCCATCGCGAAGCGCGCCTGAATGGATGGGGTGGCGGCATCGAGGCCGCGCGCGACTTGTGGCGGGAACCCCGATCGAATTCCCGTTTGAAACGTTTCCTGGTTGCCGCGCCGATAGCGCCGCACTATAGTCAAAGCAGGCCCGGCAACGATGCCGGGATGATCGAGCGTCAACAAAATGATTGCGATCGTCATTTGCAAATGTTGGCTGTTCATGGCCTTGGCGTCGGTACCGCCACCTGAGGCACCGCTGAACACGGCAGACGGCGGCTGGAGCGCCGTGCTGCTGGCGGGAGCGATGCGCTAGCGGGTGTCCCGGGAGGGACCGGCACCGACACTTCGAGACGGATGCGCGACGTCCGATGGGAACGTGTATTCCCGGGGCTTGACGTCGGGTTCGCCGCCTCCCGCGCTTGACGAGTCGCTTCCCCCTGAGTCGACTCGCCGCTTCCCCGAATGTCGTAGTCGTTTGCCGTCGTTCAGCAGGGGGCCTGTCGCACGTTGGCGCTTCGGGTGCTTTGCTGTGTCGTCGGGGGCGGTCGACAGTGGCGTTTTCGCCACATGCGCCGCAAAATCGCTGTCAATGCAGTGCCTTTGGGAGACCAGGCATGACGCTATGGCGGATCGATCTAGTCTCGTTGCGACTGTTCGTCGCCGTTTGCGAAGAAAGCAGCATTGCACGGGCGGCCGAGCGCGAATTCATCGCGCCCTCTGCCGTCAGCAAACGGATCAACGACCTGGAGTCCCTGGTCGGTTCGGCGTTGCTCCAACGTCATAAGTGGGGTGTGCGGGCGACCCCGGCAGGCGAGGCCCTCCTGCACCATGCGCGCAATGTGTTGCGCAGCCTCGAGAAGATGCAGGGCGATCTGTCCGAGTACACCAGCGGTGTGCGCGGCCATATTCGCATCTTCGCCAACGTTTCCTCGATCGTCGAAACCCTTCCCGATGAACTCGGCGCGTTCCTGCGTCGCCACGACGGCGTGAAGGTCGACCTGGAAGATCACACCAGCGCACAGGTCGTGCGCGGGGTGGCGGACGGGGCCACCGACATCGGCATTTGCTGGGACGCCGTGGATACCCGCGATGTCGAGGTCTTCCCCTATCGCAACGACCAGATCGTGACCGTACTGCACCGCGACCACGCGCTGGCCGGCCGCGAACAGGTCGCCTTCGTCGACACGCTCGATTTCGACCACATCGGCGTGCATCCGGACAGCGCCATGTACACCGTGCTGCGGCGCGTGGCGGCCGAGCAGGGCAAGACGGTCAAATTCCGCATCCATGTGTCGACGTTCGAGGCGGTGTGCCGCATGGTGCGCGCCAACCTCGGGCTGGCCGTGGTGCCGCGCGAGGCCGTCGGCAGTTACTCGCAAGCGACTGACGGGGAGGCGCTGCGCATCGTGCCGCTGACCGATCCGTGGGCGCTGCGCCGGCTGATCGTGTGCGTGCGACGCTACGACGCCTTGCCCGTCGCCTCGCGCATGCTCGTCGATCACCTGTGCGCTCGCAACATTGCGTAAAGCATAGGAACGCCAAAGGTTCGGCCCAGGGCGGCAAGCGTCGCGAACGGCGATGTCTGGCATGCCGAAACACAACTTGTCGGCGCTTCGGGGGCAGCGGATGCTCTCAGAGCCGATAGCGATTCCGGCCGACGAGCCGGAGCGCGCCGATTTCCCGCATAGGGCGGGAGGAGACACGCGATGACATATACCGAAGCGCGCCGCGTGCGCGTTGCCGTAGGACGTTGGGCTCTCGTCTTCTCGCTGGTGGCGTCAGGCCTCGCAGCATTGGGGCTGAGCACTGGGGCCTGCGCCGCGCCCGCACAGGCGCTCGAAAAGCCGAAGCTCACGATCGCCGTGGGCGGCAAGCCCGGCCTCTACTATCTGCCGTTGACCATCGCTGAACAACTCGGGTACTTCAAGGACGAAGGGCTCGACGTCACCATCGACGACTTCGCCGGCGGCTCCAAAGCCTTGCAGGCGGTCGTCGGCGGTAGCGCCGACGTGGGCGCCGGGGCTTTCGAGCATACCTTGCTCATGCAGACCAAGGGATTGACCTATCAAGCGTTCGTGGTGCTCGGCGCGGCCCCCCAACTGGTGCTCGGCGTGGTCAAGGCCAAGGCCGCGGAGGTGAAATCGGTCAAGGACCTGAAGGGAATGCGCATCGGCGTGAGCGCGCCGGGGTCGAGCACGCATATGCTGGTCAACGTGGCGCTCGCGAAAGCCGGGCTCAAACCGAGCGACGTGTCCATCGTGGGCGTCGGCAGCAATGCGACGGTCGTCGCCGCCGCACGTGGCGGGCAGGTCGACGCCGTCTCCAACGTCGATCCGATGATGACGCTGCTGCAGTCGTCGGGCGACATCAAGGTACTCGTCGACACGCGTACGCAGGCGGGCACCCGCGCCATGTTTGGCGGGCCGATGCCGGCGGCCGTGATGTACGCGCCGCAGAGCTTCATCGAGAAGAATCCGCGCACCGTGCAGGCCGTCGCGAACGCCATCGTGCGGGCAGACAAATGGCTTCAGCACGCCACCGCTGCAGAATTGATCAAGACCGTGCCGGAGTCCTATCTGCTGGGCAACAAGGCACTTTACCTGGAAGCGTTCGCCAACTGCCGCGAGGCGTTCTCGCCAGACGGCATGATGCCCGCCGGCGGTCCGGCCACGGCGCTCAAGGCGCTCGCGTCGTTCACGCCCGAGGTCAAGCCGTCGCAGATCCGGCTCGGCGATACGTGGACCAACGTTTTTGCGACACAGGCCAATCGACAGTATCCCTGAGGGTGTCCAGACGAACGCGCGCCTGGATGTCGTGACCTCACGTTTCGTCCCGCGGCCGCCCGCGGACTCGGTACGGAACGTGCGATCAAAACGGGTGAACCCCTTGGGGAACATTCGAGGAGCGATCTCATGCAAGCCACTGTGCAACTCCACGGACGTGTGCTGTGGTTGAGCGACCGGGCCGATGTCATGGCCCGGCAACTGGCGGGCGAATCGTTGACGCGCACCGAAGCCGGGCCGTTGCGCGACCAGATTTCCACCGACGAGATGACGCCCGCATGGGCGTGTCTGGCGTTCGATGAGACGCTCGGCGACTACGTCTATGTCGGATTGCGATGCAGTGCGGACGCAACGAATCCGGCCGGCGTGTTTCCCGTTAGGCAGAAGGCGGTGCGCGAAGGCGGCTTCGCGTTGTCGGTCGCCGGAATGCGCCGTGGCAAGGGGTCGTCGCGCGAGGCGAGTCCGTTCGCCGAATGGTGCGCGGGCATCCGGATCGTAATCGCCGAGAGTTTCGAGCGCATTTATGCGCAGAACTGCCAGAACCTCGGGCTGTTGATGTCGACCGACTTGGCGCTCGCGGAGCGGCTGCAAGCGGGGGAGACGGTCGCCATCGACGCCTTTCTCGAAGACTGCGATCCATTGGGCGAGGAGATCGTGCGCAGCGGGGGATTGTTCGGTTACACGCGGCGCCGGCTGGCGGGAGACGTCGTGGCGCCGCGGCCCGCCCATGCGCCGGGACCGATGACCTACGGCGAGAAGATCATTGCCAGGGCGCTCGGCGTGCCTCGTGTGCGCGCAGGCGACGCCGTGTTCGTCCCCGCCGACTGGCGTTTTTCCCACGAATACGTGACGCCGATGGCCGTGAGCTTCCTGCGTCACGCCTTCGGCGACGCGGTGCCGGCGCTGCACGACCCGGCGTCGATGCTGTGCTTTGAGGATCACCTGACCCATCTCGATACGGTGTCCGTCGGCAGTGGCGGGCCGCCGCCGCTGGTGGATGCGGCGCTGCGTCTGGGTTCGGCCCAGCGCGAGTTCTGCGCGCAGCACGATCTGCGTCTGCATGGACGCGCGGCGGGCGGTGGCTCGGAAGGCATCTGCCATGCCTTGATGCTCGAGCGCTACGCGCTGCCGGGGCAGGTCATCGTTGGCACCGATTCGCATACGCCGCATTGCGGCGCGGTCGGTGCGTTTGCGTTCGGCGTGGGCGCCACGGAGATGGCGAACGCCTGGTTGACGGGCGACGCGCGACTGGCGGTGCCGGGCACCTGTCTCGTGCATCTGCGCTCGCGCTTGCCGGCGGGCGTGGGGGCGAAGGATCTCGCGCTGCACCTGCTGCATCTCCCGTACATCCGCGACGGCCGTGCCATCGGTCAGATCATCGAATTTTCCGGCGAGGCGGTGGCCCACCTGTCGACCGACGAGCGGGCGACGCTGACCAACATGGTGGCGGAAATCGGTGGACTGACCGGGCTCATCGTGCCCGATGCCGAGACCGTGAGATACCTGCGTGAACGGCGCGGCGTCGACGCGGCGTTGGCGCCGTGGATGACAAGCGATGCGCAGGCCGCTTACGCCCACGTCATCGAGATCGATTGCGCCCGACTCGGCGCGATGGTGGCGAGTCCCGGTGATCCGGGCAACGGCGTGGCGCTCACCCAGTTGTCGGCGGAGGTGCCGATCGATATCGCGTACGGGGGATCGTGTACGGGCAGCAAGCGCGAGGACCTGCGCGCATGCCACGAAGTGCTCGCATGGGGCCTGTCGCAAGGGCACAAGGTCGCCGATGGCGTGCGCTTCTACCTGCAGTACGGTAGCGAAGATGTCCGTGCGTGGTGCGAGGCGCAGGGCTACGCGGACGTGTTCGCGGCGGCCGGCGTCAAGGTGCTCGCGCCGGGGTGCGGGGCGTGTGTGAACGCTGGGCCGGGCGTATCGCGTGCGCCCGACGAGGTGGTCATCAGCGCGCAGAACCGAAATTTCCCGGGCCGTTCGGGACCCGGGCAGATGTGGCTGGGCAGCCCGGCCACCGTGGCCGCGAGTGCCTTGGCGGGGTACATCGTCGGCTTCGATCAATTACGACGCAACGGCTTCGCGGCGCCTGCCGCGCGCCTGCCGGATCGGCGGCGTGGCGACGCGTTGCGCGCGAGCTGAGGAGAATAGCCGATGCCGGACGTGTCCGCCGCAACGCCAATGCCGTTGAAAGGCATTCGGGTTGTGGAGTTTTCCCATATGGTCATGGGCCCCACCTGCGGCATGGTGCTAGGCGATCTCGGTGCCGACGTCATCAAGGTGGAACCGGTCGGCGGCGACCCCACGCGGTGCCTGCTGGGCACGGGCGCGGGCTTCTTCCGCGCGTTCAATCGCAACAAGCGCAGTCTTGCCGTGGATGTCACACGGCCGGAGGGGCGTGAGCTGATTCTGCGCCTGGTGAGCACGGCGGACGTGCTGACCGAGAACTTCAAGCCCGGGCGCATGCGCCAGTTCGGCCTGGATTATGCAACGCTATCACGCTTGAATCCGGCGCTTGTCTACGTCTCGCTCAAGGGGTTCCTGCCCGGTCCGTACGCCGCACGCACCGCGCTCGACGAAGTCGTGCAAATGATGGCGGGGCTCGCGTATATGACGGGACCGCCCGGTCAGCCGCTGCGTGCGGGGGCCTCGGTCAACGACATCATGGGTGGCGTGTTCGGCGCGCTCGCCGCGCTGGCCGCGCTATACGAGCGCAAGAGCACCGGGCGCGGACAGGAGGTGCAGGGGGCGCTGTTCGAGAACTGCGTGCTGCTGGCGGCGCAACACATGCAGCAGTTCGCGGTGACGGGCGTGGCGCCCGACCCGATGCCCGCCCGCTTGTCGGCCTGGGGGATTTACGATGTGTTTACGGCGCGCGACGGCGTGCAAATCTTCCTCGCGGTGGTGAGCGACACCCAGTGGCGCATCTTCTGCGACGTGTTCGGCCGGCAGGATCTGGCCGACGACGCGCGACTCGCGACGAACAACGATCGGGTGCTTGCCCGTGACTGGCTGCTGCCTTTGCTGCGCGAGATGATGTTGGGGTTCGATGCGAGTTATCTCGCGGCCGCGTTTGAGCGGCACGGTCTGCCGTTCGCGCCGATCGTCACACCCCAGGCGCTGTTCGACGACCCGCATTTGCGCGCGAGCGGCGGACTGGGCGATCTGGTGACCGAGCAAGGCGAGCACACGCAGGTGCCGCTGCTGCCGATCGCGATGGCGGGGCAGCGCTTGCCCGCGCGCCGGCCGTTGCCCGCGGCGGGCGAGCATACGTATGAAATCTTGCGGGATCTGGGGTATCTCGACGGCCAGATCGCGCGGCTGCTGACGGACGCGGTGGTGGCCGGTCCGCTGGGCGATGGTTCGGCGGGCGAGACACCGAGGCGCGGTGACGCCACCGGTCCCGTTTTACGGGAAGACGGCACGGATCGAGGCTGATTTCGGAAGTGTCTGAGTAAAGAAGGCGTGTCGTCCGCTTGCCCGCGGACAGTGCGGCGCGGTACGGTGTGGACATCCACCCTCATCCCTTGCTCGCTCGCCATGACCGAATCGCTCGATTTGCCTGAAAGCCCCGAAGCCCGTGAATCGTCTGTCGTCGCCGACGCACCGCTGGCCGGCGTCACGGTGCTGGATCTCACGCGCTTGCTGCCCGGTCCGCTCGCGGGACTGCGCCTCGCGGAACTGGGGGCGCATGTCGTCAAGATCGAAGACACCGGGGCCGGCGACTACGCCCGCGAGATGATGCTCAACGATGGCGAGGCGCCGCCAAGTGCATTCTGGCGTTTGCTCAATCGCGGCAAATCGGTCGAGCGACTCGATCTCAAACGCGATAGCGACCGCGTGGCGTTCCTCGACTGGGTCGTTCGCGCCGACGTGTTGCTGGAGGGATTTCGCCCAGGGGTGATGGCGCGGCTCGGTTTCGATTACGAGACGCTGGCGCGCCTCAGGCCGTCGTTGGTGATGGCATCGATCACCGGGTACGGACAGCATGGGCCGATGGCGCAGGCCGCCGGACACGACATCAATTACATCGGCTACGCGGGCGTGCTCGACCAACTGGGTGATTCAAACGACGCGCCGATCGTGCCGAATTTCCAGATTGGCGACCTGTACGGCGGCGGGCAGGCGGCGGTACAAGCCGTGCTGGCGGCGCTGGTCGCGGCGCAGCGCACCGGCCGCGGCCGGTGGCTGGACGTCTCGATGACCCACGAGGTGTTCCGCGCGAATCTCATTCCGGCCGTCGCTCTGCATCGGCAAGGGCATGCGCCGCGGGCGGGCGCGGACTTGCTCAACGGCGGCGTGCCTTGTTATCAGGTCTATCGCACGCGGGATGGACGTTACATGGCCGTGGGCGCGCTCGAACTCAAATTCTGGCAAACGTTGTGTGACGTGCTGGGGCGCAGCGAATGGAAAGCGCGGCATTGGTCGCTCGGACAGGCGATTGGCGGCGACGACGCACGTGCGCTTCAGGCTGAACTGGCGGCGGTATTCGCTAGCGCGTCGCAGGCCGACTGGACGTTGCGTTTTGCCGATGCCGACTGCTGCGTGACGCCAGTGCTTCGCCTGGAGGAGGCCGTGACGCACGCGCTCTTCGCGCAGGCGCGCGAGGCGTTGACACCCTGACGCCCTGACGCCGGGCGAGAGTGCGTTACCGAATGTCACAACTTTTCAGGAGATAACGACACGAAGTGTGGCCTTTGTTCGCGTAGAGTCATCGCTTGCCCACCCTGATACCGCCATGACACGACGGCTCGCCTTGCGCCAAGCACGAAACGGGATAGCCCATGCCGCGGGAGGGCGACTGACGGCGGTGGCTGTCATGGTTGCGGTAGTGATGGCGGCGATGTGTACGGGATGCGTCTCCTACCAAGACGCGCCCACCGATCATGGCAAAGTGCGCTCGACGGCAATGACGACCGCCGATCTCGCACAGACGGACATCAATCGCATGGCGACGCTGGGCATGCGGGCCAACCTCGAGGGCTTGTACCGGCTGGCCGACAAGCTCTACAAGCGCAACCCGCGCGAATGGCGCAAGGGCGGGGCAGCGACACAGACGCAGGCGATGACGCAATTGCGCGCGGCCATCGAAGGGCGACGAAGCCTGCCGGCGCTGCGGAATTTGCGCGACGTGAAGGCATTATCCCTCTCGCTCGACCCGGCCTTCAGTGGCGATCGCGTGGCCGCGTTCGTCTACAGTCTTTCTGACACGATTGTCGCGGCGCATGGCGGGACGACGGTCTTCTATCTGAGCGATGGCCTCGACGCACAGCGAATCTACAATGCGGCGCGCAACGTCGAGATCGCGGCGTGGCTGCTGTCGAGTCGTCACGACATGACAGGCAAGCCGCTGCTGCTGGCGAACGAACTCACCGACGTGCGCAACGTGAGCTTCGAACGGGAGTTTGGCAAGATCATCGGTCGGCTCGATCTGCTCGCCGAGATGCTCGACGAGAAGTATCGGCGCGCCGGCATCGGGTACGTCCAGAATGTGCTCGGCGCACAGTTCCTCCAGTTCCTGCCTGTGCGATGAGGCGCTGACGCAATGTCACGCGTCGGGCGCAAATGTGGTGTGAATGCTGTATATTTGCACAGTGTTTTCATTGCGAGCCATGTCCTCCTCTACGCGCAAGATCATTCACTGCGACGCCGATTGCTTCTACGCCTCTGTCGAGATGCGCGATGACCCGTCGTTGCGGGGAATTCCGCTGGCCGTCGGGGGCCAGCCCGATCAGCGAGGTGTGGTCGCAACGTGCAACTACGAGGCGCGCGCCTTCGGGGTGCGCTCGGCCATGCCCTCGGCACAGGCGCTCAAGCTCTGTCCCGAGTTGCGCATCATTGCGCCGACGATGCGCCGGTATCAGGAGGCATCGCAGCGCATCATGGCGATTTACCGCGATTACACGGATCTCGTCGAACCGCTTTCACTCGACGAGGCGTATCTCGATGTCACGCACAGCGATCGTTGCGACGGCTCGGCCACATTGATCGCCCGCGAGATTCGCGCACGGGTCGCCGAGGAGGTCGGGCTTACCGTCTCGGCCGGCGTCGCCCCCAACAAGTTCATCGCCAAGATTGCCAGCGACTGGCGCAAGCCCGACGGCATGTTCGTCGTGAGACCGGCAGAAATCGACGCCTTCGTGGCCGCGCTCCCCGTCGAGCGCCTGTTCGGCGTGGGGAAGGTCACGGCGGAGAAGCTCCGGGCGCTGGGAGTGCAGTCCTGCGGCGATCTGCGCAGCCATTCGATGGCCGATCTTGCCGAGCGTTTCGGCGTGTTCGGTCAGCGATTGTATGAGCGCTGCCGCGGCATCGACACGCGCGACGTCAGCCCGGACCGGGAACGCAAGTCGATCAGTGTCGAGACCACCTACACGCGCGATCTGCGCACGCTGGCTGACTGCGAGGCGGCGCTTGAGCCGCTGCTTCGTCAGTTATCCGAGCGGATCGAGCGGGCGCGCCGCAGCGAGCCGCTGGCGATCGCCAAGGTGTTCGTCAAGATTCGTTTCGCCGACTTTTCACGGACGACGGCAGAAGCCGGCGCGCTGAGTGTCGATGCCGCGCAATGTCGTGAATTGCTGGCCGACGCCGTCGGCCGGAAACGCCGACCGGTGCGCCTGATGGGCGTGGGGGTGCGACTGCTCGAAGCCCAGGCCGCGCGCCAGTTGCGCTTGTTCGACGACGAGGTCGACCCGACTCACTCTGCCCGGGACGGGCGATAATGCATCGCCACAGACATAGATCGCTCGGAGCAGCCGGGCGAGCGAGACGCGAGAAACGAGCGAGGTGAGGGATGGCGGAGATCATCGAAGTCACATTGCGGCTGATGGCAGCGCTGGTGCTGGGCGGACTCGTCGGGCTCAATCGAAATCTCCATCACAAATCTGTCGGCTTGCGCACACTGGCGATCGTGTCGTTCGGCTCGGCGTTGTTCGTGCTGGCGGTCGTGCCGTTTCCCGGGTCGGCGCTGGTCTATGACACGTCGTCGGTCAGCCGGGTGGTGCAGGGCATTGTGGCCGGGATCGGTTTTCTGGGCGCGGGCTGTATCGTTCGGCCGAACCGTAGCGCGTCGGTGCACGGATTCACCACGGCGGCGGCGCTCTGGAGTACCACGGGGATCGGCATTATCTGCGGCTTGGGCCGTTGGCATATCGCGCTGGCCGCGATGGTCCTGCTGCTCGTCGTATTGGCGATCGGCGGGCGTATCGAAGACATCGCGCATCGATGGCTGGGACACGACGAGCTGCCGGGGCTGCCGTCCGGCACGGACACGCCGGCGCCGCGCGAGCCCGACGACAAGTAAGTGCCATCCGGCGCAACGGGGACGCGGCACGTCGAAGTCGCTCCCCGGTGGACGTCACCGGAAGATCTTGCGGATACCAAAGAAAATGCCCGCCGAGGCGGGCAAATGACGTTGTCGCAGTACCCCCAAAAGGACGTAAGAGGGCGATTGCATTTTGGTCAGCGGCCGGTCGTTCGCCAATCGGGGCTTGCCCGATTAGGGAAAGCACGCGCATGAGACTTTGTCGGTTCGACGTGAGACCGGCGAGACGCTCACCGCAGCGCGCGCAACTCCCTGGCACGTGCGCGCGCCACCCGCAGGCCGTCGGCTTGAAGCGCGAGTGTGGCGGCATCGGCTTGCTGCGAGGCGTCGGTTGCTGAGGTGTACGTCACAACCGCGGCCTGTCGCTCACGTCTGAAACGCCCGGTGATCGGGGCGCACTCGGCGGCGGCTTCGTCTGCCAGCCGGATCGGGTCCGGCACGAGATCGACATAGCGGGCAACGTGGCCGTACAGGCATGTGCGGTACTGGTCGGCAGCGGTGTCGGCGGCCGCCAGATGATGCTCGCGCAACTGGGCGGCATCGGGCGCGCCAGAACGTGCCGAAGTCAATGCGCCGCGCGGCGCTGTCGAGGTGGCGCAGCCGGTCATGAGCAACGCGGCAGCGAGGCAGAACACGGCCGGCACCACCCCGCGCATGTGAGCCAAAGTCGGAAGCTTCTGAGTCATAAGGTAATCGAGGCCGATGGCATAAAGTCCGCGATATCGCTATGGTACGGGATTGGGCGGAACCTACAATGGCGCGCACGTGTGGCGCCAATCTGACATGAGCGATTTCCATAAGGGGTTGGTTTGGATCCGGCGCGACTTGCGCTGCACGGACAACGCAACGCTCGCGCACGCGCTTGCCACGTGCCAAGCGGTGTATGTCGTGTTTGTGTTCGACACAACGATTCTCGACGTCTTGCCGCGCGACGATCGTCGTGTCGCATTCATCCACGACAGCGTGAGCGAATTGGCCACCACGCTGACGCATGCCGGCGGGGCATTGATTGTGCGCCACGGGGATCCGGTGGCGGAGATTCCGTCGCTGGCGAAGTCGCTCGGCGTACAGGCCGTGTTTGCCGGGCGCGATTACGAGCCCGCCGCCGTGGCACGCGATCGCTCGGTGGCTCGCTCGCTCGACGAACGCGGCATTGCCTTCGAGGTCGTCAAGGATCAGGTGATTTTCGAGGCGAGTGAGATTCTCACGGCGCAGGGCGAGCCGTACAGCGTGTTCACCCCGTATCAGCGCGCTTGGTTGAAGCAGGTGAGACCGGTGGATTTGGCGCCGCACGGCCGCGACGCCGATCGGCGGCGATTGGCTGTGCCACCGACGGGCAGCGGTGCACTCCCGTCACTGGCGTCGTTGGGTTTCGAGGTGTCCGACGCGCGCCGTATGGCCATCCCTGCCGGGGAGTCTGGCGCCCGTCAATTGCTGGACGATTTTCTGCCGCGCATGGCGCATTACCATGAGCGACGCGACTACCCTGCCATACGCGGGCCGAGCTATCTGTCGGTACATCTGCGTTTCGGCACGATTTCGATACGCACGCTCGCCCGCGAGGCGCACGCCGCCATGTTGCGAGGGGGGGACGACGGTCGCGGCGCGCAAACATGGCTCAGCGAGCTTATCTGGCGCGAGTTCTATTTCATGATCCTGCACCATCATCCGCGCGTCGTGGCACAGGCGTTCAAACCTGCCTACGATGCCATCGAATGGGCTGCCGGCCAAGCGGCCGATGCCGATTTTCAGGCCTGGTGCGAGGGACGCACGGGGTATCCGCTCGTCGATGCCGCCATGCGCCAGATCAACCAGACTGGCTATATGCACAACCGCCTGCGCATGGTGACGGCGAGCTTCCTGGTCAAGGATCTCGGTATCGATTGGCGGCGCGGGGAAGCCTACTTTGCGCACGCGCTCAACGACTTCGACCTCGCGGCGAACAACGGCGGCTGGCAGTGGGCGGCGTCGACCGGATGCGACGCGCAACCGTATTTCCGCATCTTCAATCCGGTGACGCAGTCTGAGAAGTTCGATCCGCAAGGGCGCTTCATTCGGAAGTACGTGCCGGAGCTGGCCAATCTGCCCGACAAGGCGCTGCATGCTCCCTGGCGGGCCGACGCGCAGACGCTGCTCGATGCCCACGTGGCGCTGGGACGCGACTATCCGCCGCCGCGGGTGGCGCACGACGTGGCGCGCAAGGAAACGCTGGCACGATATGCGGTCGTGAAGACGCCGGCGGTTTCCGGCAAGCGCGATGACGGCTTGGATGCGGACTGAGCAACGATCGGTGTATACCCCCGTCAACTTTTCACGCGTCTCACCGTTGATAGAGGTAAGGCACGCGAGAGGGCCGGGCTTCGGTGGTGCATCAGGAACGTCGGGGGGCGTTTGCGGGTGTCGGGGGAGAAGCCACACAATAAATAACGACCGCACGGCTCGGGAACGAGCAAGGGCAAGCCAAAACCACACGGGACAGCGAGCGGATGCTTCGCCGCGCAGACGGCAGTCTCGCAATACGGGGTGAACGATGAGCGAGTGCCCGGAACGTTAGCGTTTCGGGCATTTTTTTATGCGGAGATCGGTGGCCTTGGCCGGGCCGTCGCGCGAAGCATGGTCCATACCGCCAGATTGAACGGCAACGTAAAGTACGGCCAGCCGAACGGACCGAACACGGTGCCGAGCGCAACGCAAATGATGCAGGCCAGAAAGGCGCCCGCGAAGCGTACGGTTGGGCGATGTCCGAACATTCCTAGGCCGAGTGCAGCGAGAAACGCGTTGATGCCAATGCCCCCTGCCTGCGTGGCCATTGGCGGCCAAAGTGTCGCCAGTGCGGCGAGGCCCAACCAGACAGTGACGCCCGCCGCGAGCGCCCACAGCGTGGCGCGGGGGTTCCAGAGGGCCAGGACGTACCAGGTCAGCAGGCCCAGCACCAGTGGGGCGACGAAAACGACCTGACCGACCGAGCAGAAGACGAAACCCGGCGTGCCGGTGTCGCAGGCGAGTGCCCTGGCCTGCGGCAACCAATGCAGCCACCGCTGCATCGCCCAGGTGAGTGCCATCACACCCACGAATGGGCCGGTGAGGGCAGGTAGTGCATAACGCGAGAGGGTCGCGGTTGCGATCACGGTCAGGCAGACACAGACCGCCAGCCATGCGACGAACGTGGCGTCGGGTTGCCATAACGCGCCGAATGCAATACCGGTGAGGGTCGCGTTGTATCCCAATCGCCCGTTACGAAGCAGTGCGTGTGGCAGTCGCAGCGCGACCGCGAGGCACGACGCGGCGATACTCGCCGCCAGTCCTGTGATCGCAGCCGAGAGGTTGGCGAGGGCGAGTAGGACGAACAGCAACAATCCGACCCTTGCCGAAGGGACAAAATAAATCTGCGCAAAATTCGCCGCCATGCCGGGCAACGCATCGATCCACCCTCGGCGCTTGGCAGCGGCACGCGGCAGGGCCAAGGTCGCGGGCGAAGCAGGGGGCGGCGAAAGGTGAGGGATTGACATGGGCAATCGTGGAGAATCGCGCGAATCGGGCGAATCGGGGGGGGGCTCGCGGCATCCGGTGCACAGCGGCTGAGCGGTGGGCGAGCAATGGGCGCGAGCTTACGCCGAACTGGCGGTTTCGGGCGCGTCGGCGCCTTATATTAGGTATAGCGTTGGCATTGGGTCGGTAGTGCTCCGACAGCGCACAGGTATGGCGGCGGGGCTGTGTCTGACTGGCGCCCCAAAAAACAAAACCCGCGCACGAGGGCGCGGGTTGAGTGCTACGCGGAGAATTGCCGCAAAGCGTTTACTTGCCACCGCCCTTGGCCGGCTTGACCGCCCAACTGTCCTTAAGCGAGACGATGCGATTGAACACCGGCTTGCCCGGTGCCGAGTCCTGACGGTCGGCTACGAAGTAGCCGTGGCGCTCGAACTGCACGCGATCTTCCGGCGCAACACTCATCAGGCCCGGTTCGACGTAGGCCTGCGTGACGCGCTTGGCGTTCGGATTGATGGCGTCGAGGAAATTTTTGTCTCCCGTATCCGGATTCGGGTCGACGAACAGACGGTCGTAAATGCGCACCTCCGCCGCGAGCGCGTGCGGCGCGCTCACCCAGTGGATGTTGCCCTTGACCTTGTAGTTGTCGGCGCCCGGCGTACCTGATCGGCTGTCCTCGAAATACTGGCAATGCACGGCAGTGACGTTGCCATCGGCATCGGTATCGAAGCCCGTGCACTCCACCACGTAACCGTAGCGCAGTCGCACCTTGTTGCCGGGGAACAGGCGGAAGAAGCCCTTGACCGGCTCGGCCTGGAAGTCTTCGCGCTCGATCCAAAGCTCGCGCGAGATCGGGAACGTGCGCATGCCTCGCTCCGGCGCGTGAGGATGCACCGGCGCCTGGCAGTCTTCCTGCTTGCCTTCCGGATAGTTGTCGATGATCAGCTTGAGCGGGTCGAGCACCGCCGTCGCACGCGGTGCCTTCGGGTCGAGGTCGTCGCGCAGGGCTTGCTCGAGAACGCTCATGTCGATCCACGATGCCGACTTGGCTACGCCGATGCGCTCGCAGAACAACTGCAGGCTCTCCGGCGAGAAGCCGCGACGGCGCAGGCCGACGAGCGTGGGCATGCGCGGGTCATCCCAACCGTCGACGTGCTTTTCGTCGACCAGCTGGCGCAGCTTGCGCTTGCTCGTAATGGCGTAAGTCAGTTGCAGGCGCGCAAATTCGATCTGCTGCGGCATCGGCCGCTTGAACATGCCCGCGTCGGCCAGCTCGCCGAGTACCCAGTCGTAGAACGGACGCTGATCTTCGAATTCCAGCGTGCACAGGCTATGCGTGATGTTCTCGATGGCATCCTCCAGCGGATGCGCATAGGTGTACATCGGGTAGAGGCACCACGCGTCGCCGGTTCGGTGGTGGTGCGCATGACGGATCCGATAGATCGCCGGGTCGCGCAGATTGATGTTCGGCGAAGCCATGTCGATCTTGGCGCGAAGCACATGCGTGCCGTCGGCGAACTCGCCCGCGCGCATGCGACGGAACAGATCGAGGTTCTCCTCAACCGAGCGGTTGCGGAACGGCGAATCCTTGCCCGGCTCGGTGAGATTGCCGCGGCTGGCGCGCATGTCGTCGGCGCTCTGGCTGTCAACGTACGCCTTGCCGCGCTGGATCAGGATCTCGGCGCCCTGATAAAGCTGTTCGAAGTAGTCGCTCGCAAAGTAAAGGTGTTCCTTTTGCGGCGTCTGGTAGCTGAAGCCGAGCCACTTGACCATGTCGATGATCGAATCGACGTATTCGGTCTCTTCCTTCTCGGGGTTGGTGTCGTCAAAGCGCAGATGGCACACGCCATCGTAGTCGCGCGCCACGCCGAAGTTCAGGCAGATGGCCTTGGCGTGGCCGATGTGCAGATAACCGTTCGGCTCCGGCGGGAAACGCGTTTCGACGCGTTGGCCCCATTTGCCCGAGCGATTGTCTTCGTCAATGATGTTGCGGATGAAATTGGATGCCGCGTTCAGCTCTGTGCTCATGCCAGTCCAGTGTTCGGAGTTTGGCGAATATTCTACCGTACCGCACTGCACCACGGGCAGGCGTCGACACGCCCTGTCGACAAAGGCAAGTGATCTCGGCCCGCAGGCGTTACCCGTTGGACGCTTGGACCGATGTCCGCTGGCCCGGCCAAGCGGCGTAGGACAACAACCAGAGGGAGATGATGTTGACGACCGGGATGAAGGCCAGCACCGTGAACCAGGGGGATAGGCCGAGGCGGGTCAGAATCCGCCAGACGGGAACACCCACGAGCACGATAGCGACGAGCAAGCCAATGAGACTGGACATACGTTATCTCCCGATAGTCCCGCCGGCGGCGGGACGTGGCGCCAGATCCAAGTATATCGCGCGGATACGCCGTCGCCGCGCCTGGATTGTTCTATCCTGAAAGCACTGCCGGTCCTGCCGGCGGCTCCAAGAGTCACCCTCAAGGGAGAACATCATGGAACTGCACCTCCACTCGCATCGCTACACGCACCGCTCGCCCGACTGGGCCGCGGCCGCCGTTTCCGGTTTTGTCGCCTGCGCCTTCTTCTCGGCGGTGGAAATGCTGATGGTGCTGCTGGTCTCCGGCCAGAGCCCATGGGTGCCACCCCGCATGGTCGCCGCCATCGCGCTGGGGCCTGGCATCCTGACGCAGCCTGCTACGTTCGACCTGTCCATTGTGGCCATGGCGCTCATTGTCCACGCGGTCATCGGTGTCGTTCTGGGTGTGGTGCTTGGTGCGATCGTCGCCCCCTTCCGGCTGGATTCGGATGTGGTGACGGTGTCGGTGGCGGGGGCGATCTTCGGGCTGGCCGTGTACGCCGTCAATTTTTACGTCATGACGCAGTGGTTCCCATGGTTCGTCGCCTCGCGCGGCTGGACGATGGTGGCGGGACACGTGATCTTCGGCGCGTTCGCGGGCTATATGTATTGGGTGCTCGCCCAAATTGACGACCGCGCCGCCACGCCTTGACCTGACTTCGGCGCCGGTCTGCTTTGGTGTCGAGATAGCAATTTTCTGTTATCATTCGCTATCTGCACCGTTTTTTTCGTCAATTTCGAATTGAGCGGATAGCAGTCAAGCGAGGCATGCATAGCGGGGCCGGCTGAGTGCCTGTCCCGAGGTGGCCCGCGTGTGGCACGATTATCACTACAAATGTGCCGCACGACTTTGCTACCGCGTGCCACGCTGAACGCTTGGCGTGAATTCACGCGTCCAACGTTCTTGCCGTCGCCCTCGACTGGGCGACAGCGCATCGTTCCCCGAAACTGGAAGTCGTACAGAACGCCCTCATTGCGCCCGCATTGCGCAATGCCGGTGCGCATGTGGCCTTGCGCTACGTGACGCGTTCACCTGCACCGCCTGTCGTATGTCAGTCACGCGAATGTCGTGTGTTTGTCATGTTGAGCAGATAGGCTGCGTGCACTTCACGGAAACATTTGTGCAGATTTGCACTCTCATCACCGTAAGCCGATTCGAGAGGGATAGTTATCAGTCATATTTTTTGCAGTAAGAAGGATTCAAAAATGAAAACAACACAATTTCAAGAATTTCAGTACAGCGTGCGTGCCGTCGAGCGCGACAACGCTCGTTGGGACGCGTTCTACGAGATTCACCGCCCGACCCATGGCGGGTTGGAAAAAGTCGGGGCCTATCAGGTCCAGACCGCCTACGGCTTTGCCACGCAAGGCAACGCCCTCGACGACGCCGAGCGTAATGCCCGTGCCGACATCGAGCAGGGCATCGTCTACTTCCAGTAAGTCGATTTCCCCATTCATTCCCTGTGCGCGATGCCGGCATCGTTGTGTGGCGACGGTGCTATAGTCCCGCCTTTCGCAACGTATGGCCGGAGAGTCGGGAATGGAATGGATGTGCGAGTCGTTCGATGCGCTGGGCAGTTCCCTGCTTTACCGTATTCTGGCCGCGCGAAATGCCGTGTTCGTGGTCGAGCAGCAATGCCCGTATCAGGACATCGACGGACGCGACCCTCACAGCCTGCATCTCGTCGCGCAAGTGCGCGATGCGGCGGATGCGCTGCAGATTGCGGCGTATTTGCGGCTGTTGCCGCCCGGAGTGGCCTACGACGAAGCGTCGATCGGGCGTGTGATCACGGCGGCGTCGCATCGAGGCACCGGGCTCGGGCGCGAATTGCTGACGCGGGCCGTGGCGATCGCCGATGAGGCATGGCCGTTGGCGTCGCTGCGCATCGGGGCTCAGGCGCATCTCGAAGCGTTCTATGGCGCCTTCGGTTTCGTCAGGGCCAGTGAGCCGTATGACGAAGACGGCATTCTGCATATCGAAATGCTGCGTCCGCCGGCGGCGTCCAACAGCACAACCCTAAAGCCATAGCCAAGCCGTAGCCGTGCATTATCGGCCGGGCCCTCGCGCCCGGCACTACAATATCTCCCATCGTAGTTCTCCCGTTCCCCCGACACATGGCCTTGTATTCCATTTCGGGCGCCCAATTGGCGTTCGGTCACGTGGCATTGCTCGACAATGCCGATTTTTCGCTCGAAGCCGGTGAGCGCGTTGGACTTATCGGCCGCAACGGCGCCGGTAAGTCGTCGCTGCTCAAGATCGTGGCGGGCCAGATGGTTCCCGACGACGGCCTTGTGGCACGGCAGGCCTCACTCAATACCGTCTACGTGCCGCAGGAGCCTGAGTTCGATCCCGAACTGACGGTCTTCGACGCCGTCGCGCTTGGCCTCGGCGAATTGCATGGGCTGCTCTCCGACTACGAACGCACGGTGGACGCGCTTGCCGATGCCCCTGAGGGCGCCGAGCACGACGCGCTGCTCGCGCGGTTGAATACGTTGCAGGCGTCGCTCGACAACGCGGATGCGTGGCAATTCAAGACACGGGTGGAAACGACGGTTGCGCAACTCGGGCTCGATGGACACGCGCGCGTCGGGTCGCTCTCCGGCGGTATGCAAAAGCGTGTCTCGCTCGGGCAGGCCTGGGTGGCCAAACCCGACGTGCTGCTGCTCGACGAACCGACCAATCACCTCGATTTCGAAGCGATTCGCTGGTTGGAGGATTTGCTCATCGGCTATCGTGGCGCGCTATTGTTCATCACTCACGACCGTAGTTTCCTGGATCGTGTGGCCACGCGTATCGTCGAACTGGATCGTGGGCGTCTGCTCTCCTATCCGGGCAACTTCACCCAGTTTCAAGAGCGCAAGGCTGCGCAGCTCGAGATCGAGCGCGTGGAGAACGAGAAGTTCGACAAGCTGCTCGCGCAGGAAGAAGTGTGGATTCGCAAAGGTGTTGAAGCACGCCGTACGCGCAGCGTGTCGCGCATCGAGCGCCTGAAGACGATGCGTAGCGAACGTGCCGATCGCCGCGAGATTCAGGGCAATGTGCGCATGGATGTGGCGCAGACCGAGAAGTCCGGCAAGATCGTGGCCGAGCTGACCCATGTCACGAAGGCTTACGGCGAGCGTGTCATCGTGCGCGACTTTACGGCGACGCTCATGCGCGGCGACAAGGTCGGTCTGGTGGGCCCGAATGGCGTGGGCAAGACGACGATGCTCAAGCTCATTCTCGGCGAGATCGCGCCGGACAGCGGACAGATTCGTGTCGGTACCAATCTTCAGGTGGCGTACTTCGACCAGATGCGTGCGCAACTCGATCCCGAGAAGAGTCTGCTCGATACGATCAGCCCGGGCAGCGACTGGATCGAGATCAATGGCGCGCGCAAGCACGTCATGAGCTATCTCGGCGACTTCCTGTTCTCGCCGGAGCGCGCGCGCTCACCGGTGAAGTCGCTCTCGGGCGGCGAGCGCAATCGTCTGCTGCTCGCGCGCCTGTTCGCGCGCCCGGCCAACGTGCTCGTGCTCGACGAACCGACCAACGATCTGGACATCCCGACGCTCGAACTGCTCGAAGAGCTGCTCGAGGAATACAGCGGCACGGTGTTCCTCGTGAGCCACGATCGCACGTTCCTGGACAACGTCGTGACCTCGGTCATCGCGGCCGAAGGCGACGGCAACTGGCGCGAGTACGTTGGCGGGTTTACCGATTGGCAGGTACAGAGCCATCGGTCCGCTGCGCTCGCCGCGCAACGCGCCCCCGTCGAAGTCGCCGCGAAGGACACGGCAACCGCATCAAAGCGCCCTACGAGCCGCACCGCCAAACTCAGCTACAAGGAGCAGCGCGAACTCGACGGCCTGCCGGCGCGCATCGCCGCGTTGGAAACCGAGCAACAGGAAGTGGGGGCAAAGCTCGAAGACGGTTCGATCTATGCGAAAGATCCGGCTGCCGGTGCGGCGTTGTCCGAACGTTTCGAAGCGATTGAACTGGCGTTGCTCGATGCGCTCGAACGCTGGGAACTGCTCGAAGCCAAGCAGCGCGGCGATGGCGCGTAAGCGTCGGCATCCGGTCAGCGAGCGGCGAGCGGCCGTGGCCGTGGCCCGGCCGCGTTGCATGGTGCCGTTGGCGTTGTCACCCGATCACGTCGCGAGTGACAGTACAATAGGTCGCGATGCATCGGGCGCGGCTCGCCTCCGGACAACACCGGCCGGGCGCTGGGCGCGCTCAGCGTGCCCATTCTGTGGGCGCCGCAACTCAAGTCTTTGATACGGCGTCACTTTTGTCATGTGTTCATGGGTTTTCCCCGTGGTTGTCCACAGGAACTGTGGATAATCGCCGGGCGTCGTACCCTAATTCAGTCACGCTATGTCGAAAAAAAATACGCCTGCCCAATACAGCGAAGCGTCCATCAAGGTCCTGAAGGGCCTTGAACCGGTCAAGCAGCGCCCGGGCATGTACACCCGCACCGAAAATCCGCTGCACATCATTCAGGAAGTCATCGACAACGCCTCTGACGAAGCGCTTGGCGGTTACGGCAAGCAGATCCTCGTCACGCTGAACAAGGATGGTTCGGTGAGCGTCGAGGACGACGGCCGGGGTATTCCCGTCGGCATCCACCCGGAAGAGGGTGTGCCGGTCGTCGAGATCGTCTTTACGCGATTGCATGCGGGCGGCAAGTTCGACAAGGCGGCCGGTGGCGCCTACACCTTTTCGGGCGGCTTGCATGGGGTTGGCGTGTCGGTGACGAACGCCCTGGCCACGCGACTGGCCGTCACGGTCTGGCGCGACGGCCAGGTCTCCGAGCTGGAATTCGCCGATGGCGGCAACGTCGACGTGGCATTGCACTCGCGCGCCGCACAACGCGGCGAGAAGAAGAGCGGCACGCGCGTCACCGTCTGGCCCGATTTGAAGTACTTCGATAATCCCACGCTGCCGCTGAGCGAGCTGCAACGGTTGCTGCGCTCGAAGGCGGTGCTGCTGCCGGGCGTGCGCGTCACGTTGCGTCAGGAGAAGACCGGCGACGAGCAGACGTGGTGCTATGAGCATGGCTTGCGCGGCTATCTTGTCGAATCGCTGGGCGGCGCCGAGCCGCTGATTCCGCTGTTCGAGGACGAGCGCTTTGCCGATGGCAACGAGGACAGCTTCGCCGAAGGCGAGGGCGCGGCCTGGGTCGTGGCATGGACCGAAGACGGCGCGCCGGTGCGTGAGTCGTATGTCAACCTGATTCCGACACCGGCTGGCGGCACCCACGAATCGGGTCTGCGCGAGGGGCTGTTCCAGGCGGTGCGTGGTTTCATCGAACTGCACAATCTGCAGCCCAAGGGCGTGAAGCTGCTGCCGGAAGACGTCTTTTCGCGCGTGTCGTTCGTGTTGTCCGCGAAGGTGCTCGATCCGCAGTTTCAGGGGCAGATCAAGGAGCGCCTGAACAGCCGCGACGCCGTGCGTCTGGTGTCGTCCTTCACGCGTCCAGCGCTCGAGTTGTGGCTCAACCATCATGTCGAGCATGGCAAGAAACTGGCCGAACTCGTGATTCGTCAGGCGCAGGCGCGCACGCGCGCGGGCCAGAAGATCGAGAAGAAGAAGAGTTCCGGCGTAGCGGTGCTTCCGGGCAAGCTGACGGATTGCGAGACCGAAGACATCACGCGCAACGAACTGTTCCTGGTCGAGGGCGACTCGGCGGGCGGCTCGGCGAAGATGGGGCGGGACAAGGAGTTTCAGGCGATTCTGCCGCTGCGCGGCAAGGTCCTCAACACGTGGGAGACCGAGCGCGACCGACTCTTCGCGAACAACGAAGTGCACGACATCGCCGTGGCCGTCGGTGTCGACCCGCATGGCGCGAACGACACGCCTGACCTGTCGAATCTGCGCTACGGCAAGATCTGCATTCTCTCGGATGCCGACGTCGACGGCTCGCATATTCAGGTGCTGCTGCTCACGCTGTTCTTCCGCCATTTCCCGCAACTGATTGCGAAGGGTCATGTGTATGTGGCCCGCCCGCCGCTCTATCGCGTGGATGCGCCGGCCCGTGGCAAGAAGCCCGCACAGAAGCTCTACGCACTCGACGAAGGCGAACTGGAAGCGATCCTCGACAAGCTGCGCAAGGATGGCGTACGTGACACCGCATGGTCGATCAGTCGTTTCAAGGGGCTGGGCGAAATGAGTGCCGCGCAGTTGTGGGAAACCACCATGAATCCCGACACCCGCCGGTTGAGCCCCGTGGCGCTTGGCGGCCTCGATTTCGATGCGACCGTGGCGCGCATGAACATGCTCATGGGCAAGGGCGAGGCGGCGCAGCGTCGCAGCTGGCTCGAAGCCAAGGGCAATGAGGTGGAAGCCGACATCTGAGCGGATTCCCGGCATCGGTGCAGTGGCGGGTGCCTCACGCGCCGGCAGGCCAGCGTGAGCGCTCACATCGTGGGATAATCCACCCTTCACCCTTCCGGGAGTCGCGTTATGTTGCGTTCCATGCGTTGCCTTTTTGTGTCGCTGTTGGTTGCCGGCGCAAGCGCCACCGCGCTGGCACAGTCGGCTCAGCCGCGCGTCTTCTTTGTGGCGCCGGCGGACGGCGCAACGGTGTCGAACCCGGTCGCGGTCCATTTCGGCGTCGAGGGCATGGCGATCAAACCGGCAGGCGACATGACGCCCAACACCGGTCATCACCATCTCATCATCGACGGCGATTCCATTCCCGCAGGTCAGGTTGTCCCCACGGACGACACGCACCTGCATTTTGGTAAAGGCCAGACCGAAACGAGCGTCAATCTGACGCCCGGCGATCACACGTTGACGTTGCAGTTCGCCAACGGTGCTCACCAATCGTACGGTCCCGCCATGAGCCAGACCATCAAGGTGCATGTCAAAGGTCGGTAACTTCACCGTTTCGATGGCGCGCCGCATTCGAGCGATCAGCCGACATTGCGCGCCGCGACGTTTCGTCGGGCCCGCGCTGGCCGCCGCGCTGCTTGTCGCGACGCCATTCGCACACGCCGAACTCTATGGTTATGTCGATGAGAACGGCGTCGCCCATCTCGCGGCACGCAAGCTCGACGCGCGTTATCGTCCGGTCGTCGGGGCGGGCGGCAACGTCGACCTGCGTGCGTCGCACGGCGATACGGCCAGTGGCGTGGATCGCTCGCGCCTGTACGATGCCCTCGCCCGACATCCCAATCTGAAGACGCTGGCGCCCGTGATCGCGCAGGCTGCGCAGCGTTATCACGTCGATGTGGCGTTGCTCAAAGCGGTCATTGCGGCGGAGTCGGGATTTGATAGCGCCGCAGTGTCACCCAAAGGCGCCGTTGGCTTGATGCAAGTGCTTCCGTCAACGGGCGAGCGCTACGGCGTGCGCGCAGACGCGCGACGCACGGTCGCCGACAAGCTCGCCGATCCGCGGACGAATGTGCTGACCGGAGCCCGCTATCTGCGTGATCTGCAAACGCGTTATCCCGACCGTCTCGAACTGGTGCTCGCGTCGTACAACGCGGGCGAGGGGGCGGTGGCGCGTCACGCCGACCAGATCCCGCCGTATGCCGAAACGCGCGACTACGTGGCGACCGTGCTCGCCCTTTATCGACGCTTCGATCCCGATGCGCCCGCGCTGGGGCAGGGCGGCGGGGCGATACGTATGAGCGGGGCGAGCCCGGGCGGCGCTCACGTGGGGCGCGTTGGCGGTGCGCGCGTGAGCGGCTCGCGCGACGGTCGCATCCACGTCATTCTGGGTGCGCCGGCCGGACTGCCCGTCGTGCCGGCTGCTATGCCGAATGCGTCGGTACGAGCATCGGCGCAAGGGGCGCTGTCGTCTTCGCCAACGATCGATTGAGGCACCCCAGCAACGCCGCCAGGGGCGGCGTCACGAAGGCGCCAGCGGCGCTGTCGCCTGTCGATCCCCACGGTCTGACGCTCGGATTTGTCCGAAATGCGTGCGCAATCCCGCCGATTCCCGCGTCCTCCGATCCGAAAACACGTCTCGCTTTGCCAATCGGACGTGTTTTTGCCGAAATGTGCCGACGAGCTTGGTATGATCTCGCGGTCAACGTCTCCCCGAACTCTCGTCAAACGTTCGCAGCAAACCCATAGGTTTTATGGAACAAGTAGAAGATCTCTTTACGCAACCGTCGGATGACGACACGCTGACGCTTGGCGCATATGCCGAGCGTGCCTATCTGGACTATGCGATCAGTGTTGTCAAAGGCCGTGCACTGCCGGATGTGTGCGACGGCCAGAAGCCGGTGCAGCGCCGGATTCTGTTTGCAATGAATGAAATGGGCCTCGCGGCCGACGCCAAGCCGGTGAAGTCGGCGCGCGTGGTCGGCGATGTGCTCGGCAAGTTTCACCCGCACGGCGACCAGTCCGCCTATGACGCGCTGGTGCGTCTCGCGCAGGACTTCTCCATGCGCTATCCGCTCATCGACGGCCAGGGTAATTTCGGCTCGCGCGACGGTGACGGCGCGGCGGCCATGCGTTACACCGAAGCGCGTCTGACGCCGATCGCGAAGCTGTTGCTAGACGAGATCGACGCGGGCACCGTGGACTTCGTGCCGAACTACGACGGCTCGACGCAGGAGCCGAGACTATTGCCGGCGCGGCTGCCGTTCGTGCTGCTCAACGGAGCGTCGGGGATTGCGGTGGGGCTCGCGACGGAAATTCCGTCGCACAATCTGCGCGAAGTTGCGTCGGCGGCGGTTGCCCTGATTCGTAACCCGAAGCTCGACGACGCCGAATTGATGACGCTCGTGCAGGGACCGGACTTCCCCGGCGGAGGCCAGTTGATTTCGAGTGCGGCGGAAATTCGCGCGGCCTACGAAAGCGGCCGTGGCAGCCTCAAGATGCGCGCGCGCTGGAAGATTGAGGAGATGGCGCGAGGTCAGTGGCAGGCGGTGGTCTATGAGCTGCCGCCGAACACGTCGGGTCAGAAGGTGCTCGAGGAAATCGAGGAAATCACCAACCCAAAGGTCAAGCTCGGCAAGAAGACGCTCACGCCCGAGCAGCAGAATCTCAAGCAGTCGATGCTCGGCATGCTCGATGCGGTTCGCGACGAATCGGGCAAGGACGCCCCCGTGCGACTGGTGTTCGAGCCGAAGTCGAGTCGCATCGACCAGCAGGAATTCATCACGATGCTGCTCGCGCACACGAGCCTTGAGTCGAGCGCGTCGGTCAACCTCGTGATGGTCGGCGCCGACGGCCGCCCGACGCAGAAGTCGCTGCGCGACATTCTGTCCGAGTGGATTGGATTCCGCTTCGAGACGGTCACACGTCGTTCGCGCCACCGTCTGGGCAAGGTCGACGACCGGATTCACATCCTCGAAGGCCGGATGATCGTCTTCCTGAATATCGACGAAGTCATCCGCATCATTCGCGAGTCCGACGAGCCGAAAGCCGCGCTGATGAGCGCGTTCGGGTTGAGCGAGCGTCAGGCGGAAGACATTCTGGAAATCCGTCTGCGTCAGCTGGCGCGTCTGGAAGCGATCAAGATCGAGCAGGAGCTGGCGTCGTTGCGCGACGAGAAGGCGAAGCTCGAAGAATTGCTCGCCAACGACAGCACGATGAAGCGTTTGATCATCAAGGAAATCGAAACCGACGCGAAGCAGTTCGGTGACGATCGCCGCACGCTGATTCAGGAAGAGAAGCGAGCCGTGGCCGAAGCGCGTGTGGTCGACGAGCCGGTAACGGTCGTGGTGTCCGCCAAGGGGTGGGTGCGCGCGCTCAAGGGCCATGGCCTCGATGCACAAGGCTTCTCATTCAAGCAGGGCGACGCGCTGTATGGCGCGTTCGAATGCCGCACCGTGGATCCGCTGATCGCGTGGGGCAGTAATGGCCGCGTCTATTCGGTGGCCGTGGCGCTATTGCCGGGCGGGCGGGGCGACGGCGTACCGCTCACGTCGTTGATCGAACTGGAGTCGGGCTCGCGCTTGCTGCATTACTACGCGGCGTCGGGCGAGCAACCGCTGCTGCTGGCAACGTCGACGGGCTTCGGTTTCACGACGAAGCTGGGCGATATGGTCAGTCGAGTGAAGGCCGGCAAGTCGTTCATGACCATCGACGAAGGTGCGGCACCGCTGGCCCCCACGCCGATTTGGCAGGGTGCCAGCGCGGTGGCGTGCCTGTCGAGCGACGGTCGTCTGCTCGTGTTCGGCATGGACGAAATGAAGTCGCTCACGGGCGGCGGACGCGGTGTCACGCTGATCGGTCTCGATGACAAGCAGACGCTGGTGTCGGTCGTGCCGATCGGCGAAGCGGGCGTTACCGTGTATGGCGAAGTGCGCGGAGGCAAGCTTCAGGCCGAGACGCTCTCTGGGCCGTCGCTCGCCCCGAACATCGGCAAGCGCGCCCGCAAGGGACGTGCGCCCGCAGTCAAGTTCGCGACGTTCAAGCCGCGTTCGCTCGAGCCGGTACTGCCGGCCGCCCCTTCGGCATCCTGACGGGAGTCACGCATGAACGTTTATGCCTTGAGTTTGTTCTTGCATCTGGTGAGTGTGGCGGTCTGGATCGGGGGGATGTTCTTTGCGCTCGCCTGCCTGCGTCCGGCGTCCTCCGAATTGTCGCCGCAGCAACGTCTGCCGTTATGGGAGGCGGCGCTCTCGCGCTTTTTCACCTGGGTCGGCGTGGCCATCGTTCTGATCCTGCTGTCGGGCGGACACATGATGCTCGGGATGGGCGGCATGCACGCCCGTTGGCCCGTGCATGCGATGGCCGGCATTGGCGTGGTGATGATGCTCGTCTTCGGTCACATTCGCTTTGCGCTGTTTCCGCGTCTGCAACGCGCGGTGCAGGCGCAGTCGTGGCCGGACGGCGCTGCCGCGGTCAATGGGATCCGGCGGCTCGTGATCCTGAATCTAGTATTGGGCGTCGTCGTCATCGGTCTGGCAGCGTCGCTGCGCGGCTGATTGTGCGGGCCTCGCGGGACCTCATGCGCCAGGCGGCGTCGTCTCATGAAGGCGGCCCGCCACTTCGCGGCAAATCGCGACGAACGCCTGCACCAATGGGCTCGCGTCGTCGCGACGCTTGGCCAGCAGCAGGGGCGTGTGCGCGTCGGGCTCGCTAAGGTCAATGAAGCATGCGCCCTCGATCTGGATGCATCGCACGGCGGCCGGGAGTATCGCCACGCCCAGCCCGCTCGCCGCGAGTGCCACGATGGTGGTCGACTCGCGTGCTTCCTGTACGACGCGCGGCGAAAAACCAGCCCGCTCGCACATCCGCCGTATTTTTCCATCGATCGCCGTGCCCACATCGTGCGGATGCATGATGAACGCCTCATGGGCGAGGTCGGCCATGGACAAGCTTGCGCGCCCTGACAGCGCATGACCCTGGTGCAAGACCACGACCAGCGCTTCGTCGATCAATGTCTCGAAACTGAGCCCCGCGATTGGCGGCGCGTCGTCCGCCTGACGCACCAGGCCAATGTCCAGCGTGCGCTCGGTGAGCGCGTCCCGTTGCCGCTCCGAAGGCGATTCGATCAACGTCAGCGTCACGCGCGGATATCGCAGGCGATAGCCGGTGAGGACCCGTTTCATCAGGTTCGTCATCGGTGCGGACGTCGTGAACGCGATGCGCAATTCCCCGGCGTCGAGTCCCGCAATCTGTTGCACTTCCTGACGGGCGGCTTCCGCGTCGGCGAGGATCTGACGCGCCCGCACGAGGAACGCCCGCCCGGCGGTGGTCAGGAAAACGCGTCGCTGTGCGCGCTCGAAGAGCGCCACGCCCAATTCGTCCTCCAACGCACGGATCTGCATCGAGAGCGGCGGCTGGCCGATATTGAGCTTCTGCGCCGCACGGCTGAAATGCAACGCTTCAGCGACGGCCACGAAGTAGCGCAGATGACGCAGTTCCATGCTTCAGTCCTCGATTGATCTGTTTTATATATGGAAATATCGCGTAAATATATATTGGACGTGGGGTAACGGCAAACCTATGATTCGACGTATACATTTCCCCCCAAGTCTCGCGTGAGTCGCTCCAGCGTCATGGCATCAACGAACTCCCTTTCTCTTCCCAATGGCGCCGCCGCAGGCGTCGGCACGCCGGCATCCAAGCTTCCGGCGGGTGTCGCGCGCGGCACTCGTGAATATGCCGTCATCAGCCGAGCCCTCTTTTTCGGCGGGTTCTCGACGTTTGCCCAGCTGTACTGCATGCAGTCGCTGTTGCCGCTGCTGACCACGACGTTCGGCATCACGCCGGCACAGGCGAGTTGGTCGGTCTCGGCAGCCACGATGATGATGGCGCTGGGTCTGCTCGTGACCTGTGTCGCCGCAGATCGTGTGAGCCGCAAGCGCATGATGACCATTGCGCTGCTCAGTTCGTCGGTGCTCACGCTTGCGAGTGCGTTCTCTACCAACTTCGAGACGATCGTCATCCTTGGCGCCCTCAAGGGCTTGGCGCTCTCCGGACTGCCCGCCATCGCAATGGCATACCTGAGCGAGGAAATCGATCAGCGCTCGCTCGGAATGTCGATGGGGCTCTACATTGGCGGGAACATTCTCGGTGGCATGGCCGGACGCGTGCTGTCTGCGTTGATTGCCGACCTGTTCTCGTGGCGCGTGTCGGTGGCGGTGATCGGGCTGGTCTGTCTGGCGATGGGGCTGGAGTTCGCCCGCAGCCTGCCGCATTCGCGTCGTTTTTCGCCGCGCGACATGACGGTTCGCGAAGCGATCGGACATGCGCGGCGGCACCTCGGTGATCCGGCGCTGCTCGGCCTGTACCTGTTCGCCGGCCTGATGATGGGCAGCTTCGTGAGCGTCTACAACTATCTGGGCTTTCACCTGTCGGCGCCGCCGTTCCATCTGCCGCACGCCGCCATTGGGGCGATCTTTGCGATGTATCTGATCGGCGTGATTGGCTCGTTCATCGCGGGACCGCTGTCGGATCGCGTGGGACGTCCTCGACTGCTGTGGGTGCTGGTGGCGTTGGCGTTCGTGGGACTGGTGACCCTGCTGGCGTCGCAAGTGCTGGGCGTGGTGATCGGTCTCGCGATTTTTACGTTCGGCTTCTTTGGGGCGCATACCGTCGCCAGCAGTTGGGTGGGGCGCCGCGCGACCGAAGGGCGGGCGATCGCCTCGGCGCTGTACCTGTTTTTCTACTACATGGGCTCCAGCCTGCTCGGCAGCTACTCGGGTGTCATGCTCAAGGCGCACGGCTGGCACGGCGTGATTGCCCTGCTGGCGGTGGCGGTCGTGCTGTCGCTCGCTGTCGCGATAGCCATGCGGCGCGCATACGGCAGCGGCAAGCCGCGCTGATCGTCACCGGCAACGCGCGCCAACGCGCAGAACGATTCCCCGGTCCCTGAGCCGGAACGTCCGAGCACGCCGAACATAGGCGCGTGACGCGCGATCAGCGCGTCGCCGGCGCGATGCCCACCTCGTTTCCGTCACCCCGATCCCATGGGGGCACACCGCCGAACGCACCGACCAGGAAGTCGATCATGACGCGCACGCGCGCGCTGAGGTGTCGGCGGCTCGGGTACATGGCGAGTATGTCGATTTCAGGCAGACGATAGTCGGGCAGCACCTGAACGAGCTTGCCCGCACGCAGATCGTTGCCGATCAGGAACGTGGGTTGCCAGATGATGCCTCGTCCGGCCAACGCCGCCGCGCGCGCGGTATCGCCGTTATTGGTATGCATGTGGCAGTCGACCCGCACGGCGTGGGTCTTGCCGCCACCGTCGATCAGTTGCCACTCGTCGCCGGTGGCCGCATACGTGTACCCGATACAGCGATGCGTGATCAGGTCCGCCGGCACGGTTGGATGTCCGTCGCGGTCGATCATCTTCACGTCGACGTTCGTGGGTTACTCGTTCGCGTTTCCCGGCACGGCAGCCTACGCGGTGAGCAAGGCGGGGCTGATCGGGTTGACGCAGGCGCTTGCCGCCGAGTACGGTGCGCAGGGTGTGCGCGTCAACGCCGTGTTGCCCGGCGCCGTGGACACGGAGATGTATCGCGACATGAACGACACCGACGCGTCGCCATCTCAATGCATTCACTGAAAAGGAAATCTCTCATGGACCTGCAATTGAAGGGCAAACTCGCGCTGGTCAGCGGAAGCACGGCCGGCATCGGTCTCGCCATTGCCAGCACACTGGCGCAGGAAGGCGCGCGTGTGATCGTCAATGGTCGCGCCCAGTCATCGGTTGACGACGTCGTTGCGCAACTCAAAGCGGACACCGGCGGCGAGGTGTACGGATTTGCGGGGGATCTCAGTACGGCTGCGTCAGCGGACGAACTCGCGCGGCGCTTTCCGAACGTGGAGATTCTGGTCAATAACCTGGGCATCTTCGAGCCCAAGCCGTTTGAAGCCATTCCCGACGAGGACTGGCGGCGTTTCTTCGACGTCAACGTGCTGAGTGGAGTGCGTTTGGCGCGTCTGTTCCTGCCGGCGATGCGGCAGGCAAACTGGGGGCGCATTATTTTCATTTCGAGCGAAAGCGCCGTACAGATTCCCGCTGAAATGATCCACTACGGGATGACGAAGACCGCGCAGCTTGCGGTCTCGCGTGGGCTCGCGGAAGCGGTTGCCGGCACGGGCATTACCGTCAATAGCGTGCTGCCGGGGCCGACTAAATCGCGGGGCGTGGGGGAATTCGTGGAGACGCTCGCAAAGGCCGACGGCAAATCGTTCGAAGCGTTCGAAAAGGAATTCTTCGAAACCGTACGTCCCACATCGCTCATCAAGCGATTCGGTTCGCCGCAGGAAATTGCGTCCCTCGTCGCATACGTCGCCAGTCCGCTGTCGTCGGCGACGACAGGCGCCGCGTTGCGAGCCGATGGGGGCGTGATCAAGAGCGCCTTCTAGACCCACACGAGCGTTGGGCCGGCGCTGCCCAGTGCTGGCTCGATGAAGGGGCGACGGGGGTGGTTGTAGTTAGAGGAGGGAGACGGCCGTAAGGCGGCACGCCTCCCATCACAACGCCATGCGTCGAGCGTCAGGCGGTCATCGAACGAGGGTCAGGCGAGTTCGGCGATCAGCTCGATCTCGACGCAGGCGCCCAGCGGGATCTGTGCGACGCCGAAAGCCGAACGCGCGTGCTTGCCGGCATCGCCGAAGACTTCCGCGATCAGTTCCGACGCGCCGTTCGTCACCAGGTGCTGATCGGTGAAGTCCAGCGTCGAGTTGACGAGGCTCATTAGTTTCACGACACGCTTGACCTTGTTCAGGTCACCCGTGTGCGCGTGCAGCGTGGCGATCAACTCGATGGCCACGGCGCGTGCCGCGGCTTTGCCTTCGTCGACGCTCACGTCCTGGCCGAGCTTGCCCGTCCAGATCTTGCCGTCTTTCTTGGGCAGGTGGCCCGAGAGGAACACGGTGTTGCCGGTCTGCGCACTCATCACGTAGGCGGCGGCGGGCGCGCCAGCGGTCGGCAGTTCAATACCCAGTTGCTTCAGTTTGTCGTAGACGGACATGTACGGCTTCCTTGCAGATACGTTGGGCCGGACCGAGACATCGGCCCGACAGGTGGGTTGAAAGTGGGCCGATGACCGCGTCCGTCGGCGACCGGCCTGAATCGCTTCAGGCCGGCAGGGGCGACAAACGGATCAGGCCGCGCGCCGCGCGAGCGCTTCGGCGACGAGCGCCCCGAGGCGCGCAACGCCTACCTCGATTTTCTCGGGCGGCACGGTGACGAACGACAGCCGCAGCGTATTCGAGGGCGGCGTGCCGACATAGAACGGCGCGCCGGGCACGAAGGCGACATTCTGCGCAATCGCTTTATCCAGCAACTGCATGGTGTCGATGCCGGCGGGCAATGTCAACCAAATGAACATGCCGCCGGCCGGTGGGGTCCAGGTGGTGCCCGTCGGCATGTGCTTAGCCAGTGACGCGAGCATCGCCTTCGCCTGCGCGGCGTAGAGCGTGCGGATCGACGGGATGTGCGTGTCCAGGAAGCCGTCTTTCACGACCTCGTAGGCAATGCGCTGCGTGAGACTCGGTGTGTGCAGGTCGGCGGCCTGTTTGGCCTGCACCAGCTTGGCGATCACTGCCTGTGGGCCGATGATGAAGCCGAGGCGCAGCCCCGGCGCGAGCACCTTCGAGAACGATCCCATGTAAAGCACATGCGCCGGGGCGAGCGACATGAGGCTCGGCAGGCGCTGGCCTTCATAGTCGAGTTCGCCATACGGATCGTCTTCGATGATCGCCAGGCCGTCGCGCTTGGCAACGGCGGCCAGCGCTTCGCGGCGCGCCATCGGCAGGCGGCGTCCGGTCGGGTTCTGGAAGTTCGGCATGGCATACAGGAAGCGCGCACCCTTCGTTTGCTCGGGCGTGAGCGCCTCGGGCAGCAGACCGTGGTCGTCGGTCGGCACCGGCACATACGTCGGAGCGAACAGCGAGAACGATTGCAGCGCGCCCAGATAGCTCGGCGCTTCGACCAGCACGCGGCTGCCTTCGTCGATGAAGATCTTGCCGATCAGGTCCAGGCCCTGCTGCGACCCGGTGGTGATCAGCACGTTCTCGGGCGCGAGCGTCAGGCCGTCGCGCGAGTAGCGCTTCGCGATCCATTCGCGCAGCGGAGCGAAACCTTCGGTGGCGCTGTATTGCAGTGCGGCCTGCGGCGAGTCGGTCAGTACGCGCTCGGCGGCTGCGCGCATGCGCTCGATGGGGAAGGTCGCGGGCGACGGCAGGCCGCCGGCGAACGAAATGACGTCCGGGTGCTCCGTGACCTTGAGGATTTCGCGAATCGCCGAGCTGGTCAGATGGCGGGCACGTTCGGAATATTGCCAATCATGCATGAGGGTCTCGCTTTGAGAGGGCGGCCGGATCGACCGGCCGCTGATATCGGGCGTTGCGCGTGCCGAGCGCGTGGGGGCTGGCGCAAACGCCTGGGGGGAGACGCGTCGCGGGGCAGGGATCGCATGCGCCGCGACGTGCCTTCAGACCGGTTTGCCCGTGAGTCGCGAGGCGCCGATCTTCATGTGCTTGCCGAGTGCGATAGTCAGGACGACGCCCGCGGCGAAGAGCCACGTTGCCGTGTCGACGTGTTCGCCGAAAAAGAGGGCGGACAGCGCAATCGTAAAGAAAATCTGAAGCAATTGTACTTGGCCCACGCGTGCGATGCCGCCCATGGCCAGACCCGCATACCACGCGAAGAAGCCGATGAACTGTGAGAAGAGCGTCACGTAGGCGAACGCACCCCATGCCTTGCCGCTGACCGGCCACGGCTGATGCCACGCCAGCCAGCCCACCGGCAGCACCAGCACTGGCGCCGACACCACGAGCGCCCAACAGATCACCTGCCACCCGCCCATCTCGCGGGCGAGCTTGCCGCCCTCGGCATAGCCGAGCGCACCGATGACCACCGCCAGCAGCATCAGCCCATCGGCCGCATGCAGACTGCCGCCCCCGGCGCGCAGCGCGAAGGCCATCACCAGCACGCTGCCGGCGAGGGCACAGCCCCAGAACCCGCGCGACGGACGCTCGCCGCCGAGCCAATAGGCGTAGATCGCGACACAGAACGGCTGCAAGCCGTTGACGACCGCGCCGTGCGACGCCGGAATCGTCTTCATCGCCCATGCGGAAAACACCGGGAACGCAATGATCACGCCCAACGAGGTGATGGCGAGACTCTTGATCTGGCGTGGCGTGGGCCACGCCTCGCGACGCCACCAGAGCAGGGCGCCCGCAAACACGGAGGCGACCAGCGCGCGCCCCAGCCCATTGAGCAACGGGTTGACTTCCGCGACGACAATGCGTGTCATCGGCAACGTCAGGCTGAAGATCAGCACACCGATCAGTCCGATCAGCATGCCCCGGGATTCACGCGAATTCATGGTGTCGCCTCGTATGTCTGGTTCTGCGTCATCCGCCCGTCATGCGGTGTGCCGGGCGTTCGGTGCGGCGGGCCTAGCGCAACGTGCGCGGCCCGTCGGGGGTTTCGATTTCGGCGGTGAGCGACGGCTCGACCAGCGTGGCTTCGACGTTGACGAGTGCGTCGGCCCCAAGCCACTGCAATTGCGCCTGGATCGCCGCCGCCTGCGGATGGAAGCCGCGCAACGCGGTAACGGCACAATCGGCGCTCGGCAGCGCATCGCTCGGGTGCTGCGCCGAATCCCATTGGATCAGCGTCGGCAGCAGACCTTGTCCGGCGCCTTGCCAAGCGGGCAGACTGCCGTCGTCGGGCACGCCGATCCGCCACGACAGCGCGCCGCGCTGCATCGCCATGACTGGCGCCAACCGCTGCGGATACTGCGCCTGCCAGCGTGGCAGCGAGCGCGGCCGCTCCACGCGCGCCACCCAGTGCGCGAGGTAGGGGCCGCGCTCGAGGCGCGCCTGAACGGCCTCGTCGTCGAGGCCGAACCAGCGCGGCCGGTCTGGCGGCGGGGCTTCCGGGTCGATGGCGATGATCTCTAGGTAAGCGCCACCCCAGAGTCCCAGCAAACTGTTGTGCGTGCCCATGCGGGCGTGCTTGCCGCCGCGCTGCGGTACGACCTCGGTGAGGCCGAGCTGCTCGATGACATGGGCTTCGCCCGCCTCAAGCGTTTGCGCGGCAACGACGAGATGATCCAGTTTCAGGGCTTGGGGTGCGGTCATGGCGGGTTCGGGCGGCAAAATCGATAGCTTACTCCGCCTCGCTCCTTCCTCGGGTCATCCACGCGAGAGTCGCGTCATCGTCCGATTGGCCATGCGCACGGCGAGATCGCGCCACGCCAGTCGCCACCCGGCGCGCACGAGGCGCTTGCCGGCAGACGCGGTGAGTGTGGCCGCGGGATGGCTCACGCGCAGACGCACGCCGTCTTGCCATGTGCCCAGCCACACGCGCTGACCGGCCCGAATCTCAAAACTCTCGCCGGCGTGCAGCCAATGGTCGGCGGGCTCACCTTCCACGGTCAGCCACAGGACACCTTGCAGCACCTGAAGCGATTGCGGCAGGTCGGCAGCCGGGGCCTGCCAGAAGACGGTCTGTTCCCGGTCCAATTCGAAGAGTCGGATTTCACGCATGGCGGTCTCCAGTTGAGAAGACACTTTATCGGTTAACTCCGGTACAGTACCGGTACAGATAGCAAAGTAATCTTCGGTACAGTTAAGGATTGACAGAGAATTTGGCGCGCGTAGAGTGGCGACCGATGGACAATCCCCGCAATACCGGGCCGACGCGCAGCAGACACTTTGACCGCGAAGCGGCGGTCAGATTTGCCCAGGTGGATAGACGATGACGACAACGACCCCCATTTCTCCGCTGGTGCTGGCCGACAACGCCGCGCTCGACACGTCGCGCATGACGCTTGTCGATCAGCTCGTGCATTGGGCGAGCCTGCGCATCGAGGAGCGAGTCTTCCTGCCCGGCATGCGCATGCCGTCGATTCGCTCGCTGGCGGAAGACAAGCGTGTGTCGCGCTTTTCCGTCGTCGAGGCGTACGAGCGGCTGGTCGCGCAGGGCTATCTCGAGGCGCGGCGCGGCTCGGGCTTTTACGTGCGCGAGCGGCCTGTGATGCCCGCGCAGAACGCGGCGGCGCCGATGGTCGCGCAGGGGCCGATCGACGTGGCCTGGCTCGTGCGCAGCATGCTTCACTCGGTCGCGCCGGAGCGCGGTCCGGGCATGGGCTATCTTCCGCCGAGCTGGCTCGATGCCGACATGATGACGTCGGCCATGCGCTCGATGAGCCGTCAGTCGAGCGCGCATCTGCTCCAAAGCGGTAACCCGCATGGCTTCCTGCCACTGCGCGTGCAACTTCAGACGCAACTCGCGGAACTCGAAATCGGCGCGCGCCCCGAGCAAATCGTGTTGACATCGGGCATTACGCAGGCGGTGGACTTCCTGCTGCGTCTGTACGTGCGCGCGGGCGATACGGTGCTGGTGGGGGACCCGGCGTGGTTTGTCATGTTCGGCCGCATCGCGTCGCAAGGCGCCCACACCATTGGCGTACCGTACACCCCGGACGGACTCGACATGCCGGCGCTGGAGCGCCTGGTGCAGCAGCATCGGCCCAAGTTGCTGATCCTCAATTCGATCCTGCAGAATCCGACCGGAACGTCGCTGACGGCGGCGCGCGCCTTCCAGATCCTGCGTCTGGCCGAGCAGTACGACTTCATGGTGCTCGAAGACGACATCTACTGCGACCTGTGCCCGTCGCACCAGCCGGTGGCGCGACTGGCGAGTCTCGATCAGCTCAAGCGCGTGATCTACATGGGCAGCTTCTCGAAGACGCTCGCCGCGAACCTGCGGGTGGCGTTCGTGGCGTGTTCGCCGGCGCTGGCGAAGACCTTCGTCGATCACAAGATGCTGTCGGGCTCGACGACGCCGGAGATCAACGAGCGGATCGTCTACAAGGCGCTGACCGAGGGGCATTACCGCCGTCACGTAGAGCGCTTGCGTACGCGTCTCGACGAGGTGCGCGACACCACGCGCCGGCGCCTGGAGCGCATCGGCCTGCGCATGTTCGGTGAACCGACGTCGGGCATGTTTTTCTGGGTCGACACCGGCGTCGATACCAGCGCGGTCGCCGCCGCGGGGCACGAAGCGGGCTTCCTGTTTGCGCCGGGGGCGTTGTTCTCGCCGCGTCAGGCACCGAGTACCTGGATGCGCATGAATATCGCCTGTTCCAGCGATCCCGCCATGCTGACCTTCCTCTCGCGGCAGCTCGAACTGGCCGCCTGAGCGGGCGTGGGCGCGAGCCCGATGGTGGCGGTTCGACCGTCTCGCCGGCACGGCGCTTCGCCAGGTTTTGCCGCAATTTCCCGTATCGTCGCGCAAGCTGCCGCGAAATAACCCTTCTGCCGGCCTTGAAATGCCGGCCCGCCGTCCCTATTTTCATCGGGTACCGCCGCTCCGGCAGCGCGCGCGCAAGTGCGCCGGCCGGCGGTCAGTGTCGATATTCCATCCATCTCACCGATTCACGAGGATTCCCGACCATGGCGCAAGACACCATGAGCTTTCAGGCAGAAGTCAAACAGCTTCTGCAACTGATGATTCATTCGCTGTACAGCAACAAGGAAATCTTCCTGCGCGAACTGATCTCCAACGCTTCGGATGCCGCCGACAAGCTGCGCTTCGAGGCGATCAACGACGCCGCGCTGTACGAGCAGGATCCGGAACTCAAGATTCGCGTGTCGTTCGACAAGGACGCCCGCACCGTCACCATCGAGGACAACGGCATCGGCATGAGCCGCGAGGAAGCCATCGCGCATCTCGGCACGATCGCCAAGTCCGGCACCAAGGAGTTCTTCTCGCGCCTGTCGGGCGATCAGCAGAAGGACGCCGCGCTCATCGGCCAGTTCGGCGTGGGCTTCTACTCGGGCTTCATCGTGGCCGATCGCATGACGGTCGAGTCTCGCCGAGCCGGGCTGCCGGCTTCGGAGGGCGTGCGCTGGTCGTCGGCGGGCGAGGGCGACTTCACGGTCGAGACCATCGAGCGCGCCCCGCGCGGCACCGCCATCACGCTGCATCTGCGCGACGGCGAAGACGAACTGCTCTCGTCGTGGCAACTTCAGTCGATCATTCGCAAGTATTCGGATCACATCTCGCTGCCGATCGTCATGCGCGGCGAAACATGGGACGAAGAAAAGCAGGCGATGGTGCCCGCCGAGTCCGACGAGACCGTCAACCAGGCGAGCGCGCTGTGGACCCGCAGCAAGAGCGAGATCACGGACGAGCAGTACACGCAGTTCTATCAGCACATCGCGCACGATATGCAGGCGCCGCTGGCATGGACGCACAACCGCGTCGAAGGGCGCAGTGAATATACGCAACTGCTGTACGTGCCGGGCCATGCGCCGTACGATCTCTGGGATCGCAATTCGCAGGGCGGGCTGAAGTTGTACGTCAAGCGCGTGTTCATCATGGACGACGCGGAACAACTGCTGCCGAACTACCTGCGCTTCGTGCGCGGGGTGGTCGACTCCGCCGATCTGCCGCTCAATGTGTCGCGTGAAATCCTGCAGGAAAGCCGCGATGTGAAGGCGATCCGCGAAGGCTGCGCAAAGCGTGTGTTGGGACTGCTGGAAGATCTGGCCGAGAACCAGAAGGACAAGTACACGCAGTTCTGGGGCGCGTTCGGGCAGGTGCTCAAGGAAGGCACGGGCGAGGATCAGGCGAACCGCGAGCGCATTGCCAAGCTGCTACGCTTCGCGAGCACGCACAACGACTCGGCCGAGCAGAACGTGTCTCTGGCCGACTACGTCAGCCGTATGAAGGACGGTCAGGACAAGATTTACTACGTCACGGCCGAGAGCTGGGTGGCGGCAAGCCATAGTCCGCACCTGGAAGTGTTCCGCAAGAAGGGCGTGGAAGTATTGCTGCTGACCGATCGCGTCGACGAGTGGATGCTCTCGTACGTGCACGACTTCGACGGCAAGGCGCTCGTGAGCGTGGCGCGTGGCGACCTGGATCTGGGCGCGCTGGAAGATGCGGGGGAAAAGGCCGCCCAGGAGAAGACCAGCGGCGACCTCAAGCCGCTCATCGAGAAAATGAAGGAAGTGCTCGGCGACAAGGCTAAGGACGTGCGTGTGACGTTCCGTCTGACCGATTCGCCGTCGTGCCTGGTGTCGGATGAGAACGACATGAGCGGCACGCTCCAGCGCTTGATGAAGGCGGCGGGGCAGAAGATGCCGGAATTCCGTCCGATTCTCGAAATCAACCCGGAGCATGCGTTGATCCAGCGTCTGACGGCAGAGCGTGCCGATCTGGCGGACTGGGCGCAACTGCTGTTCGATCAGGCGCTGCTGGCCGAAGGCGGCAGCCTGGAAGACCCGGCGGCGTATGTGAAGCGTACGAACGCGTTGCTGCTCGCCGCGCAGTGAGCGCGCCAGTGCAGACCGCGCAGCGCTGACCATGGCGTTGCCGATGGGCCCCCGCGTCGATATGTCGCGGGGGCCTTTTTGTTTTTGGGTGCGAGCGTTACGGGGCGGCGGATCAAGGGTGGCGGGCCGGTGTCCGCCGACCGGCTCCAATGCCGCCGCTGCGTGACGTGTGGGCGGTGCGCCGTCGCCTTGCGCCTTTATAATGCCGAGCCATGACTTTCCGATTTGATGTGGGGGGGCGGCGCTGGCAGGCTGTCCCGGCGCCGGCGCTTTCGCGTCGTCATAAAGATTGGCTTACCCGGGGCGGCGCGCTCACGCGCCATCTGTCGACCCTGGGGCGCGTGAGCGTGCGCGTCGTGGCGGAGCGAGTGATGCCCGCCGACGCGGACCAGTGCCGCGCCATCGGTGTGCCATTGCGCACGCCGATGTGGGCCCGCGATGTCATCCTGCTGGTCGACGGCGAGCCAGTGGTCGTGGCGCACAGCGTCACGCCGCTCGCCTATAGCCGCTCGATCTGGCAGGCTATGCGTCGCTTGCGTACGCGACCGCTGGCCGATCTGCTCTATCACGATCCCACCGTCACGCGGTCCATGCTGGTGTCGTGCCCGCTTGCGCCGCGTCATCTGTTGCACGGCCGTGCGCGTCATGATGCGCGCGACCCGCTCGTCGGTGCGAACCCACGTGCGCGGTTGTGGGCGCGTCGGTCGGTCTTCGTACGCCGTGGCGCGCCGTTGCTTGTCACCGAAGCGTTTCTGCCGCGTTTCTGGCGGCGTTTGGAAGCGACGCACGGTGCGCTGGCTCACGACGGATGCGTGTCATGACGACGGACCTCATCCCTGAGCGCAAACGCAACTTTCCGCCGGTGGTGGACGCGCAAACGCGCGTGCTGATTCTCGGCAGCCTGCCCGGCGACGTCTCGCTCGCGCATCAGCAGTATTACGCGCATCCACAGAATCGCTTCTGGCATCTGGTGGGAGATACGATCCGCGTCGACCTGCCGTCGCTCGCCTACGATGCGAAGCTGCAGGCGCTGCTCGCCCATCGCATCGGGTTGTGGGACGTAGTCGCCGAGGCCCGGCGCAACGGCAGCCTCGACAGCAATATCCGCGACCATACGGGCAACGACCTGATCGGGCTCATCGAGACGCTGCCGGATCTCGAGGTGATCGCATTCAATGGCGGCACGGCGGCCCGGCTGGGCATGAAAGCGCTCGCACACCACGCGGATCGGTACCGGATCGTGATGCTGCCCTCCAGCAGCCCGGCCTACACATTGGCCTACGCAGAAAAGCTGCGCATGTGGCAGGCATTGACCGCGTGACGGCCTGTCGAGCGGCGCGTCCGGGGTAGCTCGGTCATGCCCGCGCGTGGCTGCACGCAACTGTGCGAGGCGCGATTCGTAGCGATCCACGGGTGTCGGCGCATCAAACCCTGGCTGAACCTTTGGACTTGTCGTTCGAGCCGACGACGTTGCGGATCAACTGATCCATCTCCTTGATGATGTCTGCAAGCACCTGCGTGATCACCGCAAACTCCCTGCCATGCTCCCCCGCCCGAGCCGCCGAGATGCGCGCATTGAGCGCAACGATGTTGGCTTGCATCGAAATACCGCTGAGGCGCTCCACGAGGTCGGTCTGGCGTTTGCGCACGGCAACTTCGCAACGGTGCATTTCCTCCTGATAGGCCTGGGTGACGGTCTGTAGCAGGTCAAGTAGCGGGGTGGCCTGTGCGACCAGGGCATCGAGGGATGACGCTTGCCGATGGGTGTCCGCCAAAGGGGCGTCTATCACGGCGCTGACCTGGGCGATGAAATCACGGATACGAGCGTCGGCGCGCGGACTGCCGAAATAAAGCTGCTGCAAGGCGCTGGAGAACGCGCCAGGGAAACGCTCATTGCCCGTCGCGAGATCCGAATGCGCCGACTCGAACATCGACAGACACTGGCGTGCGATATCGAGCGCGGCCGTGTCCCCACGCGAAGCGAGCAACAACTGAAGGATGATCCGTTGCGACAGCATGCGCTGCCTGCCGGAGAGGTTGATCAATGTGCCGAGGGTTTCGGCGGACACTTCGGCCTCGGTTGATTGCGTAGAAAAAGCGTTCATGCCATGCCTTACAGAGAGTGTCGACGCAGAGGCGCGCCGTGCTGAGCGGCAAAGCAAAAGCGCCCCGAAGCGAGATGCCTGCGAACCGGTTGCCCGGTGCGTGGTCATCTCGCTTCGGGGCGCCATTGCCCGGGACGCTCCTTTTCGGAGCATGTCATCGCGACTTGCCAGTTTGTTTTCAGGCCGCCGTTGGCCTGTGCGTGTCTTTTGCAATATCCATGCCATCGCTCATTGCAGCGGCCCTGGGCGTCGGGGCGCAGCGAAATGGTGCGGCGGATCCTGCCCGGGGCACTGATCTTGTGCCGGATGCGTCATCGCGACGCGTGCGTTGCGGCGTCTCGACGGGGCGGGAAGCGAACCCGGTACAATGCGTTCCCATCGGAATCTCCCGAGTTTCATTGAAGGACACATGACCCTCATCAAACGCAAATCCATCGAAGCCGAAGCATTCGTCAGCGACGAGCGCACCGTCCGTTCCTCCCGTCCCGCGTACAAGCCGCGTTTCGCGCCGGTGACGTTTTCCGAAATGGGGGGCGTGCGTTACCTGCACTTTGGCACCCCGTGGGTGCAAGGGGCAATGCGTCTGTCCAAGCCTGACCGGATCGAGCTGGAATACGCGCAACAGATGATGGCGTGGCTGCTGTTCATGCGTGCGCCCAAGCACGTGGTGCAACTGGGTCTCGGCACTGGGTCGCTCACCAAGTTCTCGCATCGCCAGTTCCCGCGTACACAGGTCACCGCCGTGGAGTTGAACCCGGCCGTGGTCGTGGCGGCGCGCACCATGTTCAGCCTGCCGGATGACTCGCGCCGATTGAAGGTGCTGGAAGCGGATGCCTGGGATTTCGTCACCGACCCGGCGAGGCATGGCACGGTCGACGTGTTGCAAGTCGATCTCTACGACGCGACCGCACGTGGCCCGGTGCATGACACGCCCGCGTTCTACAAGGCCTGCCGCGCCACGCTGAGCGCACCCGGCATGCTGACGACGAATCTGTTCGGCGATCACGACAGCTATCCGAAGAACATCCGTCGCCTGCGTCAAGCTTTCGATAATCGCGTGATCGAATTCCCTGAAGTGCACGACGGCAACGTGATCGTGCTGGCCTTCAACGGTCCGCTGCTCTCGGTGGAGTGGAAGGATGTGGAAGCCCGCGCGAAGGTGGTGGAAGCCGCCACGGGCCTGCCGGCCAAGCGGTGGGTCAAGCAGCTTCGCTCGGCCAACGGCGACGGTGGTCCTGTGCTGACGATCTGACGTCAGAGCGTCGGCGCATTTCGGCGCACCTCTGCCCACCTCGGCGCGGCGATGCCTGTCGTGGATGTAAAAAAGCCAGCCGCGAGGTCTTACCCCCAATCTTGCATGCATAGTTTGGGGCTGAACCGCTACAACAGACCAAGAAGCTATATCACCCCCTCCTTGAGGGGGTGTTTTTTCATCCGTTGCTGGACCGGCCAGCCTTTCGTAGACATCTTCGAGCCATAATTTATGGCAACCGAGGAGGTCA
>NZ_MKVU01000017.1:0-42468 GCF_001899225.1 Pandoraea sp. 64-18
AGGTGGTCGTCACACCCCGTTCTTCAACAACTACCGTCCGCAGTTCTACTTCCGTACGACGGACGTGACGGGCTCGATCTCCCTGCCGGAAGGCAAGGAAATGGTGATGCCGGGCGACAACGTGTCGATCAAGGTTGACCTGATCCAGCCGATCGCCATGGAAGAAGGTCTGCGTTTTGCAATTCGCGAAGGTGGCCGTACTGTCGGCGCCGGCGTGGTTGCGAAGATCGAAGACTAATGACGGATTGACGGATGACGGGGGCCTTGGCGCTCCCGTCACCGAAGCTGTGTTTGCTCTTTGTGATTTACCCGGCACCCGAACGAGGGCTGCCATGCTCTTTGGAGAATTGACATGCCGAACCAAAAAATCCGCATCCGCCTGAAGGCTTTCGATTACCGCCTGATCGACCAGTCGGCCGCCGAGATCGTTGAAACCGCCAAGCGCACCGGCGCGATCGTCAAGGGCCCGGTGCCCCTGCCGACGCGCATCGAGCGTTTCGACATCCTGCGTTCGCCGCACGTCAACAAGACCTCGCGCGACCAGCTCGAAATCCGCACGCACCAGCGCCTGATGGACATCGTCGATCCGACGGACAAGACCGTTGACGCACTGATGAAGCTGGACCTGCCGGCTGGCGTCGACGTCGAGATCAAGCTGCAGTAAGGCTTGAGCGCGACTTTGCGCTGGAAAGCCCCGCCAATATTGACTCGGCGGGGCTTTTGTTATGCGAATTAGCAACACTTGTCAAGCGATAAAAGCTCGTCTATAATGGCGGGCTCAAGTGTAGTTTTTAAAAGATGGCCCACGTCCGTGGACCATCCTTTTATCATTTAGCCCCGGCCAATCGCAGTCGGGAATGGAGAAAATCATGAGCCTTGGCCTTGTCGGTCGCAAGGTTGGCATGACGCGTATTTTCACGGACGACGGCGATTCGATTCCCGTCACCGTGCTCGACGTGTCTAACAACCGTGTGACGCAAATCAAGACGGATGAAACGGACGGCTACACGGCCGTTCAAGTCACTTTCGGTAACCGTCGCGCCACGCGCGTGACCAAAGCCGCCGCCGGCCACTACGCGAAAGCGGGTGTCGAAGCCGGTGAAATCCTCAAGGAATTCCGCGTCGAAGCTGCCAAAGCTGCTGAACTGCAGCCGGGCGCAGCCGTTGGCGTCGATCTCTTCCAAGTGGGCCAGAAGGTCGACGTGCAAGGCGTGTCGATCGGTAAGGGCTACGCCGGTACCATCAAGCGCTACAACTTCGCTTCGGGCCGCGCTTCGCACGGTAACTCGCGTTCGCACAACGTGCCGGGTTCGATCGGTATGGCGCAGGATCCGGGCCGTGTGTTCCCGGGTAAGCGCATGACGGGTCATCTGGGCGATGTCACCACGACGGTGCAGAATCTCGAAATCGCGCGCATTGACGCTGAACGTGGCCTGATCTTCGTGAAGGGTGCCGTTCCGGGCGCCAACGAAGGCAAGGTTTTCGTGACCACGGCTGTCAAGGCCAAACTCGCGAAGGGAGCGTAACAATGGAACTGAAGCTCCTGAATGAGCAAGGTCAGGAAGGCGCAGCGGTCAACGCGTCGGACGTCGTGTTCGGCCGTGACTACAACGAAGCGCTGATCCATCAGGTTGTGGTGGCTTACCAAGCCAACGCCCGCAGCGGCAATCGTGCGCAGAAAGACCGTGAACAGGTCAAGCACACGACCAAGAAGCCGTGGCGTCAGAAGGGTACGGGTCGTGCTCGTGCCGGTATGTCGTCGAGCCCGTTGTGGCGCGGCGGTGGCCGTATCTTCCCGAATTCGCCGGAAGAGAACTTCACCCACAAGGTCAACAAGAAGATGTACCGCGCGGGTGTGTGCTCGATTCTGTCGCAGCTCGCCCGTGAAGGTCGTCTGTCGGTGGTCGAGGACATCAAGCTGGATGCGCCGAAGACCAAACTGCTCGCTGAAAAGATCAAGGCCATGGGTCTTGAGTCGGTGCTGCTGATCACGGATAGCGTGGACGAGAACCTGTTCCTGGCCTCGCGCAATCTGGCTCACGTTGCCGTCACCGAGCCGCGTTTCGCCGACCCGCTGTCGCTCATCTACTTCAAGACGGTGCTGGTGACGAAGGGCGCGATCGCCAAGATTGAGGAGATGCTGTCATGAGCGACGTGCGTAAAAATGACCATCGTCTGTACCAGGTCCTGCTCTCGCCGGTGATCTCCGAAAAGGCGACGCTGGTGGCTGACAAGAACGAACAAGTGGTGTTCCAAGTCGCACGCGACGCGAACAAGCAAGAAGTGAAGGCTGCGGTTGAGCTTCTCTTCAAGGTGGAAGTCGAGTCGGTGCAGATTCTGAACCGCAAGGGCAAGCAAAAGCGCTTTGGCCGCTTCATGGGTCGTCGCGACCATGAAAAGAAGGCCTACGTGAGCCTGAAGCCGGGTCAGGAAATCAATTTTGAAGCGGAGGCCAAGTAATCATGGCACTCGTCAAAACGAAACCGACGTCGCCGGGCCGCCGTTCGCTGGTCAAGGTCGTCAACAAGGATCTGCACAAGGGCAAGCCGTTCGCCCCGCTGCTCGATACCAAGAGCAAGACCGCTGGCCGTAACAACAACGGTCACATCACCACCCGTCATATGGGTGGCGGTCACAAGCAACACTACCGTATCGTCGATTTCCGTCGCAACAAGGACGGCATCACGGCGAAGGTTGAGCGTCTGGAATACGATCCGAACCGCAGCGCGAACATTGCTCTGCTGTGCTACGCCGACGGCGAGCGTCGTTACATCCTTGCACCGAAGGGCATGACCGTCGGCCAGCAAGTGGTGAGCGGCTCGGAAGCCCCGATCAAATCGGGTAACACCCTGCCGATCCGTAACATCCCGGTCGGTACGACGATTCACGGCATCGAACTTCTGCCGGGCAAGGGTGCGCAAATCGCCCGTGCCGCCGGCACGTCGGCCATGCTGCTGGCTCGCGAAGGCACGTACGCTCAAGTGCGTCTGCGTTCGGGTGAAGTGCGTCGCGTGCACATCGAGTGCCGCGCGACCATCGGTGAAGTCGGTAACGAAGAGCATAGCCTGCGCCAATTGGGCAAGGCCGGTGCAAAGCGTTGGCGCGGTATTCGCCCGACCGTTCGCGGTGTGGCGATGAACCCGGTGGATCACCCGCACGGTGGTGGTGAAGGTCGTACGGCGGCGGGTCGTCATCCGGTCAGCCCGTGGGGTCAGCATACCAAGGGTAAGCGTACCCGTTCGACCAAGCGCACCGACAGCATGATCGTTCAGCGTCGCAAGAAGCGTTAATTGGAGCTAGCAAATGACTCGTTCTGTTAAAAAAGGTCCGTTTTGCGACGCTCACCTGCTGAAAAAAGTGGAAGCGGCGGCTGCATCGCGTGACAAAAAGCCGATCAAGACCTGGTCGCGTCGTTCGACCGTCCTGCCCGATTTCATCGGCCTGACGATCGCTGTGCATAACGGCCGTCAACACGTGCCGGTGTACGTGACGGAAAACATGGTCGGCCACAAGCTGGGTGAGTTCGCTCTCACCCGTACCTTCAAGGGCCATGCGGCCGACAAGAAGGCGAAGAAATAAGGGGCCGACCATGGAAGTTAAAGCAATTCATCGCGATGCTCGTATCTCAGCGCAAAAAACGCGTCTGGTCGCTGACCAGATCCGTGGATTGCCGCTGGAGCGCGCACTCAATGTCCTGACCTTCTCGCCGAAGAAGGCCGCGGTCATCATCAAGAAGGTGCTCGAGTCGGCTATCGCCAACGCCGAGCACAATGAAGGTGCTGACATCGACGAACTGCGCGTCAAGGGCATTTTCGTCGACAAGGCGACCTCGCTCAAGCGTTTCACCGCGCGTGCTAAGGGCCGTGGTAACCGCATCGAGAAGCAAACCTGTCACATCACTGTGACGCTGGGCAACTAAGGGGTCACGATGGGACAGAAAATTCATCCGACTGGCTTCCGTCTGGCGGTCAGTCGTAACTGGGCTTCGCGTTGGTACGCCAACAACCAGAACTTCGCGCAGATGTTGAAGGAAGACATCGGCGTTCGCGAATATCTGAAGAAGAAGCTGAAGAACGCTTCGGTCGGCCGCGTCATCATCGAGCGCCCGGCACGTAATGCTCGCATTACGATTTTCAGCTCGCGTCCGGGTGTTGTGATCGGCAAGAAGGGCGAGGACATCGAAATCCTCAAGGCCGAGCTGCAGAAGCGCATGGGCGTGCCCGTGCACGTGAACATCGAGGAAATCCGCAAGCCGGAAACCGATGCGCAGCTCATCGCCGATTCGATCGCTCAGCAGCTCGAGCGCCGTATCATGTTCCGTCGCGCCATGAAGCGTGCGATGCAGAACGCGATGCGTCTGGGTGCCCAAGGCATCAAGATCATGAGCGCGGGCCGTTTGAACGGTATCGAAATCGCCCGTACCGAGTGGTATCGCGAAGGCCGTGTGCCCCTGCACACGCTGCGTGCCGACATCGACTACGCAACTTCGGAAGCGAAGACGACGTACGGCATCATCGGTATCAAGGTGTGGGTGTACAAGGGTGACACGCTGGGCCGCAACGACGCTCCGGTGGCTGAAGAGCCGGCCGAAGACAAGCGTCCGCGCCGCAACGCGCGTCCGGGCGGCGACCGTCGCCCCCGTCGTGACGATGCTGGCGATAAGGCCGGCGCGAAGCGCGGTGGTGCACGACGCCCGGCTGGCAAGCCTGAAGGCGACGCCAAGACTGGAGAATAATCATGCTGCAACCGAAACGCAGAAAGTATCGCAAAGAGCAGAAGGGCCGTAACACTGGCGTTGCCACGCGTGGTAACGAAGTGTCGTTCGGCGAATTCGGTCTGAAGGCGGTCGGTCGTGGACGTCTGACGGCTCGTCAAATCGAAGCCGCGCGTCGTGCCATGACTCGCCACATCAAGCGCGGTGGTCGTATCTGGATCCGTATCTTCCCGGACAAGCCGATCTCGCAAAAGCCGGCAGAAGTGCGTATGGGTAACGGTAAGGGTAACCCGGAGTACTACGTCGCCGAGATTCAACCGGGCAAGATGCTGTACGAAATGGACGGTGTGGATGAAGCGTTGGCGCGCGAGGCGTTCCGCCTGGCTGCTGCCAAGCTGCCGATTCAGACGACGTTCTTCGTACGTCGCCTTGGCGCCTGAGGGGAGAATTTGAAATGAAAGCATCCGAACTTCGTGCCAAGGATCTCGACGGCCTGAACAAGGAACTGTCGGATCTGCTGAAGGCCCAATTCGGTCTTCGCATGCAAGCGGGCACCCAACAGCTGAGCAACACCAGCCAGCTGAAGAAGGTGCGCAAGGACATCGCGCGTGTGCGTACCGTGTTGACTGAGAAGGCGAGCCAGAAATGAACGATACCGCTAAGACCGCGCTGAAGCGTACCCTCGTGGGTAAGGTTGTCAGCGACAAGATGGACAAGACGGTTACCGTGCTGGTCGAGCGTCAAATGAAGCACCCGCTCTACGGCAAGTACATCGTGCGCTCGAAGAAGTACCACGCGCACGATGAGACCAACCAGTACAAGGAAGGCGATACGGTCGAGATTCAAGAATCCCGCCCGCTGTCGAAGACCAAGGCCTGGACGGTCTCCCGTCTCGTGGAAGCCGCTCGCATCATCTAAAGCGCGCTGAAGCGAAGGCTTGACTTGCAAGTCCGGAATTATCGATGTATAATTCCGGACTTTCCGCTTCTTTCGCTAAAACCGGTCTTTGGTTTCGCAAGGGAGTGGATGGCTTCCGAAGCCGATTCGTATCCTCTACGAGTCTGGTCGAGGTAGCAAAGTTGTCCACTTTTGAACGACTCAACCCAAACGGCACCCTTTGGTGCTGACGGGGACCAAGACTGACCGATGCGTATGTGTCGGATTAAGTTGGGAAGATAACACCATGATTCAAACTGAAACCCGGCTCGAAGTAGCCGACAACACCGGTGCGCGCGAAGTGATGTGCATCAAGGTGCTGGGCGGCTCCAAGCGTCGCTACGCCGGCATTGGCGACATCATCAAGGTCAGCGTGAAGGATGCTGCCCCGCGTGGTCGTGTCAAGAAGGGCGAAATCTATAACGCAGTGGTCGTGCGCACCGCCAAGGGCGTGCGTCGCCAGGACGGCTCGCTGGTCAAATTCGACGGCAACGCCGCCGTGCTGCTTAACACCAAGCTTGAGCCGATCGGCACCCGTATCTTCGGGCCGGTTACGCGTGAACTGCGTACCGAACGCTTCATGAAGATCGTGTCGCTGGCCCCGGAAGTGCTGTAAGGAGCCGACACATGAACAAGATTCGCAAGGGTGACCAGGTCATCGTGCTGACGGGTAAGGACAAGGCCAAGCGTGGCACGGTCCTGGCCATTGATGGCGACAAGTTGGTCGTCGAGGGCGTGAACGTTGCCAAAAAGCACGTCAAGCCGAACCCGATGAAGGGTACGCAAGGTGGCGTGGTCGACAAGACGATGCCGATCCACGTGTCGAACGTGGCGCTGGTGGATGCCAATGGCAAGCCGTCGCGCGTGGGCATCAAGGTCGAAGACGGCAAGAAGGTCCGCTTCCTCAAGACGACCGGTACGGTCGTCGGTGCCTAAGTCGCAGGGAGTATAGATAATGGCCCGTTTGCAAGAATTCTATAAAGACAAGGTTGTCGCCGAGCTGACAAAGCAGTTCGGTTACAAGTCTGTCATGGAAGTGCCGCGCATCACCAAGATCACCCTGAACATGGGCCTTGGTCAAGCCGTTGCTGACAAGAAGATCATTGAGCACGCCGTTGGCGACCTGACGAAAATCGCCGGCCAAAAGCCGGTGGTGACGAAGGCTCGCAAGGCAATTGCCGGTTTCAAGATCCGCGAAGGTTACCCGATCGGTACGATGGTGACGCTGCGCGGCGAGCGTATGTTCGAATTCCTGGATCGTTTCATCACCGTGGCTCTGCCGCGCGTGCGTGACTTCCGTGGTATTTCGGGTCGTGCGTTCGATGGTCGTGGCAACTACAACATCGGTGTGAAGGAACAGATCATCTTCCCCGAAATCGAGTACGACAAAATCGACGCGCTGCGTGGTCTGAATATCAGCATCACCACGACCGCGAAGACTGACGAAGAAGCGAAGGCTCTTCTGTCGGCGTTCAAATTCCCGTTCCGTAACTGAGGTAATCGTGGCTAAACTGGCACTTATCGAACGCGAAAAGAAACGCGCCCGTCTGGCGCAGAAGTTTTCTGCCAAGCGCGCCGCCCTCAAAGCGACCATCGAAGACACCAGCAAGTCGGAAGACGAGCGTTATGAAGCACGTCTGGCGCTGCAACAGCTGCCGCGTAACGCCAATCCGACGCGTCAACGCAATCGTTGCGACCTGACTGGCCGTCCGCGCGGTACCTTCCGCAAATTCGGCCTGGCCCGTAACAAGATCCGTGAAATCGCCTTCCGTGGCGAAATCCCGGGCGTGACCAAAGCAAGCTGGTAATAGGAGAAGCACCATGAGCATGAGCGATCCTATCGCCGATATGCTGACTCGCATCCGCAACGCTCAGATGGTTGAGAAAGCATCGGTGAAGATGCCCTCTTCCAAGCTGAAGGTCTCGATCGCCAAAGTCCTGAAGGACGAAGGCTACATCGAAGACTTCGCGGTTGAAGCAGAAGAAACGAAGGCAGTGTTGAACATCGCACTGAAGTACTACGCTGGCCGTCCGGTGATCGAGCGCCTCGAGCGCGTGTCCCGCCCCGGTCTTCGTGTGTACAAGAGCCGCAACGACATCCCGCAGGTCATGAATGGCCTCGGCGTTGCAATCGTCTCGACCCCGAAGGGCGTGATGACTGATCGCAAGGCACGCGCCACCGGCGTGGGCGGCGAAGTCATCTGCTACGTCGCCTAACCGAGGAGCGTTGAAATGTCTCGAGTAGGTAAGAGTCCCATTGCATTGCCGAAGGGCGTAGAAGCAACGCTGGCAGGCAATGTGCTGACGATCAAGGGTGCCCTGGGTTCGCTGACCCGCGGTGTGAATGCCCTCGTGAACGTCAAGATCGAAGACGGCACCATCACCTTCGCCCCGGCCGACGAAAGCCGCGAAGCGAATGCGCTGTATGGCACCGAACGTGCACTGGTCAACAATATGGTGACCGGTGTGAGCAAGGGTTTCGAAAAGAAACTGCAACTCGTTGGCGTGGGTTACCGCGCCAAGGCTGAAGGTGCAAACCTGAAGCTCGAGCTGGGTTTCTCGCACGATGTCGTGCATGCCATGCCGGAAGGCGTGAAGGCCGAGACCCCGACGCAGACGGAGATCATCATCAAAGGCGTTGATAAGCAACGCATCGGACAAGTGGCTGCGGAAGTTCGCGGTTACCGTCCGCCCGAACCCTACAAGGGCAAGGGCGTCCGCTATGCGGACGAGGTGGTGATCCTCAAGGAAACCAAGAAGAAGTAAGGGTGCGAAACATGGACAAGAAACAATCTCGTGTGCGCCGTGCTCGCCAGACTCGTATCAAGCTGGCAGCTCAAAAGGTGCATCGCCTTTCCGTGCATCGCACCAACGTGCACATCTACGCGCAAGTTTTTTCGGAAGACGGCACGCAAGTGCTGGCCAGCGCTTCGACGCTGGAAGCCGAAGTGCGCAAGGAACTGGGCGACAAGGAAGGCAAGGGTGGCAACGCTGCGGCCGCTGCACTGATCGGCCGTCGTATCGCCGAGAAGGCGAAGGCTGCCGGCATCGAAAGCGTGGCTTTCGACCGCTCGGGCTTCCGCTATCACGGTCGCGTCAAGGCTCTGGCCGACGCTGCCCGTGAAGCCGGCCTCAAGTTCTAAGTAAGGATCCGTCATGGCAAAGATGCAAGCGAAAGTTCAGGCTGACGAACGCGACGACGGCCTTCGCGAGAAGATGATCGCGGTCAACCGTGTCACGAAGGTTGTGAAGGGTGGCCGTATTCTCGGTTTTGCCGCGTTGACCGTGGTTGGTGACGGCGATGGCCGCATCGGCATGGGCAAGGGCAAGGCGAAGGAAGTGCCGGTTGCCGTTCAAAAGGCAATGGAACAAGCCCGCCGCAATATGTTCAAGGTGCCCCTGAAGAACGGCACCCTGCAACACAACGTTCTCGGCCAGCATGGCGCCTCGCGCGTCCTGATGTCGCCGGCGAAGGACGGTACCGGTGTTATCGCCGGTGGCCCGATGCGTGCGGTGTTCGAGGTGATGGGCGTGACCAACGTGGTGACGAAGAGCCTTGGCTCGACGAACCCGTACAACCTGGTCCGCGCCACGCTCGACGGCCTGAAGAAACAATCGACTCCTGCTGACATCGCCGCCAAGCGTGGCAAGTCGGTGGAAGAGATCCTCGGCTAAGGGTGATCAATATGTCGCAGCAAACTGTGAAAGTTAAGCTGGTCAAGAGCCTGATCGGTACGCGTGAAGAACATCGCGCGACCGTGAGGGGCCTGGGCCTGCGTCGAATCAATTCGGTCAGCGAGTTGCAGGATACGCCCGCTGTGCGGGGCATGATCAACAAGGTCTCGTACCTTGTGGCGATCGTCGACTGAGCGAGGGCAAAATGGAATTGAATTCGATTAAGCCGGCAGAAGGCGCCAAGCACGCCAAGCGCCGCGTTGGCCGTGGCATCGGTTCGGGTCTGGGTAAAACCGCCGGCCGTGGTCACAAGGGTCAAAAGTCGCGTTCGGGCGGCTTCCACAAGGTTGGCTTCGAAGGCGGTCAAATGCCGCTGCAACGTCGCCTGCCGAAGCGTGGTTTCAAGTCGCTGACGCGTCGTTTCGTGGGCGAAGTTCGCCTGTCGGACCTGAACAACCTGCCGGTCGACGAGATCGATCTGCTGGTTCTGAAGCAGGCCGGCCTGGTGAGCGAGCTGTCGCTGTCGGCCAAGGTCATCGCCTCGGGCGAGATCACCCGCAAGGTCGTTGTGAAGGGTCTGGGCGTCACCAAAGGTGCGCTCACGGCAATTCAAGCGGCTGGCGGTTCGGTTGCAGAGTAAGTTAGGTCACCCCGGAGCCAGCATTGGCCAAGTCTCCTAATCTCGCTAAGCCTGGTACGCAGGGCCCGAAGTATGCGGATCTGCGCCGGCGGCTGGTTTTCCTGCTGCTGGCGTTGATCGTCTACCGTATTGGTGCGCATATCCCGGTGCCGGGCATCGACCCCGATCAGCTGGCGCAGTTGTTCCAGCGCCAGTCGGGCGGGATCCTGGGCATGTTCAACATGTTCTCGGGTGGCGCGTTGTCGCGTTTCACGATCTTCGCGCTGGGGATCATGCCGTACATTTCGGCGTCGATCATCATGCAGCTGTTGGCGATGGTTTCGCCGCAGTTGGAAGCGTTGCGCAAGGAAGGTCAGTCCGGACAGCGCAAGATCACGCAGTACACCCGGTATTTCACGGTGCTACTCGCGCTCTTTCAGGCCGCAGCGATCGCAGTGACGTTGGAGAGCGAGCCTGGGCTCGTCGTCGATCCGGGCATGCTGTTCCGCCTGACGACGGTGATCACGCTTGTGACCGGCACGATGTTCCTGATGTGGCTTGGTGAGCAGATCACCGAACGCGGCCTGGGTAACGGTATCTCGATCATCATCTTTGGTGGTATCGCGGCCGGTCTCCCGAACGCTGTGGGCGGTTTGTTCGAGCTTGTCAGCACGGGTTCGATTGGTCCGTTCTCGGCCATCGTGATCTGCGCCCTCGTGGTACTCGTGACGTTCTTCGTCGTGTTTGTCGAACGAGGTCAGCGCAAGATCCTCGTGAACTACGCCAAGCGTCAGGTGGGCAACAAGGTGTACGGCGGCCAGGCTTCGCACCTGCCGCTCAAGCTGAACATGGCAGGCGTGATTCCGCCGATCTTCGCATCGTCGATCATCCTGTTCCCGGCAACGATCGCGAATTGGTTCGGCGCAGGCGAAAGCACGCGCTGGCTCAAGGATTTCGCCGCGAAGTTGTCGCCGGGTCAGCCGATCTACGTGATGCTCTACGCTTTGGCGATCGTGTTCTTTTGCTTCTTCTACACCGCACTGGTGTTCAACAGCAAAGAGACCGCGGACAACCTGAAGAAGAGCGGCGCGTTTGTACCGGGCATCCGTCCGGGCGATCAGACGGCGCGTTACATCGACAAGATCCTGACGCGTCTGACACTGGCCGGTGCGGCTTACGTCACGCTGGTGTGTTTGCTGCCTGAGTTTCTGGTGTTGCGTTGGAACGTCCCGTTCTACTTCGGTGGAACCTCACTGCTGATTATCGTGGTGGTGACGATGGATTTCATGGCTCAAGTGCAGTCGTATGTGATGTCGCAACAGTATGAATCGCTGCTCAAAAAGGCGAATTTCAAGGGCGGCAATAACATGACGCTTCGCTGACCTTGGGTCATGTCGAAAGACGACGTTATTCAAATGCAGGGCGAGGTCGTTGAAAACCTCCCCAATGCCACCTTCCGGGTAAAGCTGGAAAATGGCCATGTAGTACTCGGACATATTTCCGGCAAGATGCGGATGCACTACATCCGAATCTTGCCTGGAGATAAGGTGACGGTAGAGTTGACGCCCTACGATCTGTCGCGTGCGCGGATCGTCTTCCGGGCGAAGTGATTAGAGAGAGGGAATTGTCATGAAAGTTTTGGCATCTGTTAAGTGCATCTGCCGCAATTGCAAGTTTGTGAAGCGCAAAGGCGTGCTGCGCGTGATCTGCAGTTCGGATCCGCGCCACAAGCAACGTCAGGGCTAATCGGCCTTTAACGCTATTTAGTTGGGGAATTACGAATGGCTCGTATCGCAGGGGTTAACATCCCGAACCACCAGCACACCGCAATCGGCTTGACGGCCATTTACGGTGTCGGCCGCACGCGCGCTCGCCAGATTTGCGACGCCGCCGGTGTGCCGTTTTCGAAGAAGGTCAAAGACCTCGACGACGCTGATCTCGAAAAGCTGCGTGATCAAGTCGGTCAACTGACGGTCGAGGGCGACCTGCGCCGTGAAGTGACCATGAACATCAAGCGCCTGATGGACCTGGGCTGCTATCGTGGTATGCGTCACCGCAAGGGCTTGCCGCTTCGCGGTCAGCGCACCCGTACCAATGCGCGTACCCGCAAGGGCCCGCGTAAGGCCGGCGTCTCGCTGAAGAAGTAACCAGAGGATAGGAACTCATGGCTAAGCAACAGAACAACGCCGCTTCGCAGCGCGTTCGCAAGAAGGTCAAGAAGAGCGTTGCCGAGGGCGTCGTGCACGTCCACGCTTCGTTCAACAACACCATCATCACGATCACCGATCGTCAGGGCAACGCACTGGCATGGGCGACCTCGGGTGGCCAGGGCTTCAAGGGTTCGCGCAAGTCGACCCCGTTCGCTGCCCAGGTTGCTGCCGAGTCGGCTGGCCGCGTGGCACTGGAATACGGTGTGAAGAACCTGGAAGTTCGCATCAAGGGCCCGGGCCCGGGTCGCGAATCCGCGGTTCGTGCGCTGAACGCGCTGGGTATCAAGATCACGGCCATCTCGGACGTGACGCCGGTCCCGCACAACGGCTGTCGTCCGCCGAAGCGTCGTCGCATCTAAGACGCAGAAGCAAATCCTGCTATAATCGCGGGTTCGCGCACGGTCTCGGCCGTGCGCGTAGCAATTTCTAAGACCACCGTCCGGTACACAGGTACCGGACTTGCGTAGTGGACAAAGTTCGCTGCGTCAGATTTTGAGATAAAGGAACAACCGTGGCACGTTATATCGGCCCGAAGGCCAAACTCTCCCGCCGTGAAGGTACTGACCTCTTCCTGAAGAGCGCACGCCGCTCGCTCGCCGACAAGTGCAAGCTGGATAGCAAGCCGGGTCAGCATGGTCGCACCTCGGGTGCTCGCACGTCGGATTACGGCAACCAGCTGCGCGAAAAGCAGAAGGTCAAGCGTATCTACGGCGTGCTTGAGCGCCAGTTCCGTCGCTATTTCGCGGAAGCCGATCGCGTCAAGGGCAACACGGGTGAAAACCTGCTGCAACTGCTCGAGTCGCGCCTCGACAACGTCGTGTACCGTATGGGCTTTGGCTCGACGCGTGCTGAAGCGCGCCAGCTGGTCGGCCACAAGGCGATCTCGCTGAATGGTGTTGTTTCCAACATCCCGTCGATCAAGGTCAAGGCCGGCGACGTGATCACTGTGCGCGACGCTGCCAAGAAGCAAGTGCGTATTCAAGAAGCACTGTCGCTGGCGGAGCAAGTCGGTTTCCCGATCTGGGTTTCGGTTGACGCCAAGAAGATGGAAGGCACTTTCAAGGCACTGCCGGAACGTAGCGATATCGCAGGCGACATCAACGAAAGCCTGATCGTTGAATTGTATTCGCGTTAATATCCGTATGCTGACGCGCCTCACGGCGCGTTTTTGCGTTCCGTGCAGGTTGTCACGCATCAGCCTTATCGGTGTAACGAGCCGAGGGTATTGAAAAGGAAACCTATGCAAACCAGTTTGTTGAAGCCCAAGATCATCGCGGTTGAGCCGGTCGGTGAGCATCACGCCAAAGTCGTGATGGAGCCGTTCGAACGTGGCTACGGCCACACCTTGGGTAACGCGCTTCGCCGCGTGCTGTTGTCGTCGATGGTCGGTTATGCCCCGACCGAAGTGACGATCGCCGGCGTTGTGCACGAATATTCCACCATCGACGGTGTCCAGGAAGATGTCGTTAACTTCCTGTTGAACCTGAAGGGTGTGGTGTTCAAGCTGCATAACCGTGACGAAGTCACCGTTACGCTGCGCAAGGATGGTGAAGGTGTGGTGCGCGCTTCGGACATCGAAGTGCCGCATGATGTAGAACTGATCAATCCCGACCACGTGATCGCGCATCTGGCCAAGGGCGGCAAGCTCGACGTACAGATCAAGATCGAAAAGGGTCGTGGTTATGTCCCGGGTAACGTGCGCCGTTACGGCGACGAATCGGCCAAGGTGATTGGCCGCATCGTTCTGGATGCGTCGTTCTCGCCGGTCAAGCGTGTGAGCTACGCGGTCGAATCGGCCCGCGTGGAGCAGCGTACGGACCTGGACAAGCTCGTGATGAACATCGAAACCAACGGTGTGGTGTCGCCGGAAGAAGCGATCCGTCTGTCGGCTCGCATCCTCGTCGACCAACTGTCGGTGTTCGCTGCGCTGGAAGGCACGGAAGCCGCCAGCGAAGCACCGTCGCGTGCGCCGCAGATCGATCCGATCCTGCTGCGCCCGGTGGACGATCTCGAGTTGACGGTGCGTTCGGCCAATTGCTTGAAGGCTGAAAACATCTACTACATCGGCGACCTGATCCAGCGTACCGAGAACGAATTGCTCAAGACCCCGAATTTGGGTCGCAAATCGCTCAACGAGATCAAGGAAGTGCTTGCCTCGCGTGGCCTCACGCTGGGCATGAAGCTCGAAAACTGGCCGCCGGCCGGTCTCGAGAAGTAAAGGTGTAACGACATGGCCGCCTTGGGGCGGCCGTGTCGCTACGTAAGTGCGGCGCGTCGGAATGTCCTTGATGTTCCGATACGGCCGATAGCGAAGGTACCGGCCCGCGGTGGTTGTCACCGATAGAAGAGCTAGGTCGAAAACTCTGTTTAAAGGAAAGTTGAAATGCGTCACCGTCATGGTCTTCGTAAGCTGAACCGTACCAGCAGCCACCGTCTGGCAATGCTGCGCAATATGTCGAACTCGTTGATCCAACACGAAGCGATCAAGACCACGCTGCCGAAGGCGAAGGAACTGCGCAAGGTCGTCGAGCCCCTCATCACGCTGGGTAAGAAGGATTCGCTGGCCAACCGTCGTCTGGCGTTCAACCGCCTGCGCGATCGTGACATGGTCACCAAGCTGTTCAACGAACTGGGCCCGCGCTTTGCCAACCGTCCGGGCGGCTACCTGCGCATCCTGAAGATGGGTTTCCGCGTGGGCGATAATGCACCGATGGCGTTCGTCGAACTGCTGGACCGTCCGGAAGTCGACACGGAAGCGCCGGAAGTGGCTGAGTAAGCGACACGCGCAACGGTCTTTTCAAGGCCGTGAGTCGTAAAAAGAAGCCAGGTCGACGACCTGGCTTTTTTCATTTTAAGGCGTCGTCTGAACCCGTCTGCTCGGCAGTCTGGAAATCGCTGGCTGATTGGGCACATTTCGCGGCGTCGGTGTACAGTGAACGATCCTCACGCTCGAATGGTCTACGCCACATCATGGACGCCCTTCTTATCGTCACGACGACGTTTCCCGACGAGGCCAGCGCCAACGCCGCCATCGACGGTATGCTGGCCGAGCGGCTGGCGGCGTGCGTGCAGCAAATGGCACCGGTGCGTTCGAGCTATCGATGGCAAGGCAAGCGCGAGACGAGCGTGGAAGTGCCGCTCATGATCAAGACGACGGCGGCGCGTTACAGCGCGCTGGAGCAATACATTAAAGAACATCATCCCTACGACGTGCCGGAGATTGTGGCGTGGCCCGCCACGGCAGCGCTGCCTGCCTACGCGCGGTGGGTTGAAGATGAAACGCGGGGGGCGTTGCATGTCTGACGTGCAGACAATGGTGGGACGGGGGATCCCGCGAGGCAGTCGCAATGGGCACGGCCCGATGCGACATCGGGTCATGTGGCTATGGTCGGTCGCATTACTGCTGGTGGCGGCGGTTCTGTTGCTCGGGGCCGGGTGCGCCCGCGCCGCTGACGATTTTCTCGACCCGGATGTCGCCTTCAAGGTATCGAAGACAGAGCAGCCCGGTGCGGTGCTGCTGCATTTCGAAGTGGCCAAGGGCTACTACCTCTATCGAGAACGGTTTGCCTTCGCAGCCGACAATCCTGCCGTCACGCTCGGCGTACCGGTGTTTCCGAAGGGTGAAGTCAAGCGCGACGAGACTTTCGGCAAGGACATGGAGGTGTATCACGAGCCCATCGACGTTCGCATCCCGGTGAGTCGGGCGGGGGCCCCGTTTACGCTGAACGTCACCATGCAGGGCTGCGCCGAGAAGGGGCTGTGCTATCCCCCGATGGACAAGCCGTTGAAGATTTCCGCTGCCGCGATTGGCGGCGCGAATAGCGGGAGTTCAACGGCCGCATCAACGCCGGTCCCCGCAACGCCGGCCTTGCTCGGCGGCATGGCGCAAGCGTCGAGCGGTGGGAAGATCGTCACGTCGCCGGAATCCGTGTCGGCAGCCCCCAACGCTGACACGGCCAGCGGCTGGTTGTCCGCGCGAGACGACTATAGCGAGGCCGAGCGGATCCTCTCCGGAGGCAGCTTCGTGCTGGCATTGGCGATCTTCTTCGCGCTGGGTGTCGGGTTGGCGTTCACGCCGTGTGTGTTGCCGATGGTCCCGATTCTCCTGTCGATTGTCGCAGGGCAGGGAGCCAGTCGAGGCAAGGCCGTGCGTCTGGCCATTGCCTATGTGCTCGGCATGTCCGTGGTGAACACCGTCATTGGTGTGGCCGCCGGATTGTTGGGGCAAGGTCTGATCGCGTTCCTGCAGGCGCCGTGGGTGCTGGTCTCGTTCGCGCTGCTCATGATCGTCCTGTCGTTGTCGATGTTCGGCATGTACGAGATTCAGGTGCCGTTGGCGTTGCGCGCTCGAATCGATGACGCCGCTCGCAAGCAGGCGTCGGGTCAATGGGTCGGCGCGGCGATGATGGGCGTGCTATCGGGACTGATCGTGAGCCCATGTGTGACCGCCCCGCTGGCGGCCGCGCTCGCCTTTATCGCGAAGACGGGAGATTCGGTCTTCGGTGGCGCAACGCTCTTCGCATTGTCGCTTGGGATGGGATTACCGCTTGTGCTTCTCGCGGGCGGCGGCGGCGCGTTGCTGCCGCGTGCGGGGGCATGGATGGGCGGCGTGAAACGCTTCTTCGGCTTCCTGCTTCTCGGTGTTGCGCTCTGGATTGTGCGGCCATTGCTGACCACGCCCGTTCTGTTGTTGGGATGGGGCGCCTTGCTGTTGGTGGCCGCCGCGTTCATGCACGTTTTCGATAGACTGCCCGATGGTGTCAGCGCTGCACGGCGCGTGCTCAAGGGGTTAGGCGTTGTCGTCGCCCTTCTTGGCGCCGTGGCTTTGGTGGGGGCGGCAACGGGGGCGCGTGATGCGCTTGCGCCACTCGCGGGGTTGACAGTGGCCACCTCGGGGAGCGCCAGCGCACCCGTGGACAAGGGAGCCAAGTTCCGGCGCGTACGCAGCGTTGCAGAGCTCGATCAGGTTATCGCGACGGCAGGGCGTCCGGTGATGTTCGACTTCTATGCGGACTGGTGTATTAGCTGCAAGGAAATGGAGCGCTCCGTTTTCACGGATCCGCGTGTCAAAGCCCGTCTCGATCAGGTGGTGCTCGTGCAGGCTGACGTCACGGCCAACAACGCCGACGATCAGGCGTTGCTCAAGCGCTTCGGACTGTTCGGCCCGCCAGGCATCATCTTCTTCGATGGCGGCGGTAACGAGAGGACGGGGATGCGCGTGATCGGCGCACAGTCGGCGGATCAGTTCCTGCGCAGCCTGGACAAGGCCCTCGGGCCGGCCACCTGAGCGCTGCGGCCGGAATCCGAGCGCTGCGGCCCGAACCCGGGCGCGGATCGTCGCGAACGGATTCGGTGGCGCGCCCACACACGGCTTAGGCTTGCGCGCGAATCAGCCTTGCTGCGTCGAGCGCGAAATACGTCAGGATGCCATCGGCGCCAGCACGTTTGAAGGCGAGCAGCGACTCCATCATGACCTTGTCGTGATCGAGCCAACCATTTTGCGCAGCGGCCTTGAGCATCGCGTACTCGCCGCTGACCTGGTAAGCGTACGTGGGGAAGCGGAACTCGTCCTTCACGCGGCGTACGATGTCCAGGTACGGCATGCCGGGCTTGACCATCACCATGTCCGCACCTTCCTCGATGTCGAGCGCGACTTCGCGCAACGCTTCGTCGGAGTTGGCGGGATCCATCTGGTACGTCATCTTGTTGCCCTTGCCCAGATTCGATGCCGACCCGACGGCGTCGCGGAACGGCCCGTAAAAGGCCGATGCGTACTTGGCCGCATACGCCATGATCCGTGTGTGGATGTGCCCGCCGGCTTCGAGTGCTTCACGAATGGCGCCGATGCGTCCGTCCATCATGTCGGATGGCGCGACGATGTCCACGCCCGCTTCCGCCTGAGTGAGGGCTTGCTTTACGAGAATGCCGGTCGTCACATCGTTGATGACGTAACCGTTTTCGTCGAGCACGCCATCCTGACCATGGCTCGTGTACGGGTCGAGGGCGACGTCCGTCAACACACCCAGATCCGGGAAGTGGCGCTTGAGCTCGCGCACGGCGCGCGGGACCAGACCGTCCGGGTTGGCGGCTTCGATGCCGTCGGGTGTTTTGAGCGTTGCTTCGATATTCGGGAACAGCGAGATCACGGGGACGCCGAGCGTGACACAGGTGTCGGCCACGCGCAGCAGTTCGTCGACCGAGACGCGTTCGACGCCGGGCATAGAGGCGACGGCCTCGCGGCGGTTCTCGCCTTCAAGGATGAACACGGGATAAATCAGGTCGTCGCACGTCAGGTGGTTTTCGCGCATCAGACGACGCGAGAAGTCATCGCGTCGCATGCGGCGCGGGCGAAGCAGGGGGTAGGAACTCATGCGATCGGTCCTTTGGACGGAGATTGGCGTGTCGAAGATTCCGGTGAAATCGGTCGCGCGGACCGCCCTAAAACGGCCAGTCGTCGCCGTTGCTGCAACGATCCCATTCGCGGGAAGGCGCGCAAAAAAGGGCGCTCGGCGGGAAACTTTCGAACGCATGGTATATCATACCAACCGGATGTTCGCACTGCGTGTGACGTCCCCCGCTTCTCCTCCCTGAGCGGGCGCCTGTCGTTCTACGATAAGGCTCATTTAAACCCGCCGTGCCTACACGGCGGTTTTTTTATGGGCGCGCGAATCGTCTTGTCGGATCCCCCGACAGCCCTGCTTTCCAACGAATTCGAGGAAACTCATCCGTTCGGCCTAGGGCACGTTGCGCTGTCCGTTGCGCGCATCTCTATCACGCCCAATCCATCGGCAGCCACGCGGCTCGCCGCGACAATCTGTCGCGCTGGCTTCCCGTTTCCCCCGCCGCTTGATGCCAACTTACTTCTTGGCGGCGTCGCGCGGCGGAATGGCGAGCCAGTCTTCGAGCACGCGCTGCGCAGCGTCGACGCCGGTGCGCTTGAGCGACGAGAACAGTTGCGCCGTGAACTGCGGCGGCGTTGCCGGATCGTCGGACGGCAGGCCATCCGTACGCGGTAGCGCGGCCAGTCGCTTTTGCGTGTCACGCAGCACGACCGTCGCTTCCTGACGCGTCAGCTTGTCTGCCTTGGTCAGCAGGACATGGATGGCGCGCCCGGTCGGCATGAACCAGTCGATCAGCTCGCAATCGAGTTCCGTGAACGGCCGGCGCGAGTCCATCACTAAGACGAGGCCGCGCAATTGCGGACGCTGCACCAGGTAGTCTCCGAGGAGTTGCTGCCAGTGCACCTTCACGCCACCGCCGACCTCGGCGTAGCCATAGCCGGGCAAATCGACGAGATAGCCGTACAGATGCTCGAGGTGCGCGATCTCGAAGTAGTTGATGTGCTGCGTACGGCCTGGCGTCTTGCTCGAGAAGGCCAGCCGCTTCTGGTTGCACAGGATGTTGAGCGCGCTGGACTTGCCCGCGTTCGAGCGGCCCGCGAAGGCGACCTCGGGCACGGCCGTGGGCGGCAGGTCGCGCAGATGATTGACGGTCGTGAAGAAGCGGGCTTGATGAAGTAGGGACATGACGGAGACCGAGGAGCGCCACAGCCACGGGAGTCGGGCTGCAACGCGGACGCAGGGCACGCAAGACGGTGGGTCTGATGCCCCCCGGCGATGGCTCGGGAAGCCCCGTTCTGCGGCCTTCTACATGGAAATCCCCTAAAGTCGGGGAAAGACTTTATTGTACAATATGAAAGTTAACCTTGGCCTGGCCAAGGCTTGTCCGAACGTCTCGCGCGCCGTGAGGTTGGAGGAGAAACGCGGCGCCGGACGGTGAGTTCGAACGACCGATTTCCCGACAAAACAGATATAAGGTGTGCGAATGAACCGAGGAGTGTGGAAGTCTCTCGCTGCAACACCGTTGGCACTGGCGTGCTTTCTTCTGAGCGGTGCTGGACAAGCCGCCGAGGCGCAGGCGCCCGCCAAACCCGACCTGAACCGGGGACAGGCCATTGCCAGTCAGGTTTGTGCCGCCTGCCATGCAGCAGACGGCAACAGCGCCGGCGGCGCGTATCCGAAGCTCGCCGGTCAGCACGCCGAATATCTCTACAAGCAACTCACCGAATTCAAGGCCCAGCCCGGCAAAACGCCGGTGCGTAATAACGCCATCATGGCCGGCATGGTCGCCGCACTGTCCGATCAGGACATGCGCAATGTCTCCGCTTATTTCGCCTCGCAGACCATGAAACCGGGTGCCGCGCGCGACAAGGACACCGTGCCGCTGGGCCAGAAGATCTACCGCGGCGGGCTGGCCGAAAAGGGCGTTCCCGCCTGCGCCTCATGCCACGGCCCAACAGGCGCCGGCATGCCGTCGCAATACCCTCGACTGTCAGGCCAGTGGGCGGAATACACCGCCGCCCAGTTGGTGGCGTTCCGCGACGAGGTTCGCAAAAACAACGCGCCGATGCATACGGTCGCGTCGCGGTTGTCGGACAAGGAAATCAAGGCAGTCGCGGATTACATCGCCGGTTTGCGCTGATCGGCAGGCCCGGCCCTGACATCATGTGAACGTCGGGGTATATTCGCTGACTTATAGCGAAACCAGCCGCGGCGCCGCAGGGCGATCGGGTCGAACTGGTTTAGCATACACAGGGTGGCGGGCGCGTAAGACACGCGTCCCCGCCTTTTTTGTTGTCGGAAACAGGATGAGCCTCAGTACCTCCGGAATGCAGATCAAGGGCGCGCAGCGATGGGTGCGCGACGGCGTCGAGCTGGTCAGCTCGATGCGTTTCGCCATCAGCCTGCTGAGCGTGCTTGCGATTGCCAGCATCGTTGGCACCGTGCTCAAGCAGGGCGACCCGTACCCCAACTACGTCAATCAGTTCGGTCCGTTCTGGGCCGGTATCTTCCGCTCGCTCGGTCTGTACACCGTGTACAGCGCGTGGTGGTTCCTGCTGATCCTTTTCTTCCTCATGGCGTCGACGACGCTGTGTATCGTGCGCAATGCGCCGAAGATGATCGCGGACATCCGGAGCTGGCGAGATCACGTGCGCGAGGGCAGTCTGCGGGCCTTCGGCCATAAGGCCGAATACACCGGCCCGGCGTCGCGCACCGAACTCGTGTCGCGTCTCACGGGCTATCTCGGACGTCGTAGTTATCGTTTCGTCGTGCGCGAGCGCGATGGCGCGACGCTTGTTGCGGCCAAGACCGGCGCGATCAACAAAGTCGGCTACATCTTCGCGCACAGTGCGATCGTGATCATTTGCCTGGGCGGGCTGGTCGACAGCGATCTGCTCATTCGTCTCCAGATGGTGCTGTTCGGCAAGTCGCCGCTGCAGGGCAACGCTGTAATTGCCCAGATTCCCGAGACACACCGTCTCTCGCCGAACAACCCGGCGTTTCGCGGCTACGCGTTCGTGCCGGAGGGCGGCAAATCTAACACGGCGATTCTGAATTTCCAGGACGGCTCGGTCGTGCAGGACCTGCCATTCTCTGTCGAACTGAAGAAATTTCACGTCGATTACTACTCGACCGGCATGCCCAAGTTGTTCGCGAGCGATATCGTGGTCACCGACCCGGAGACCGGCAAGTCGATGAACGCGACAGTGAAGGTCAACGAGCCGTTCATCTACAAGGGCGTCGCGATCTACCAGTCGAGCTTTGAGGACGGTGGCAGCAAGCTGAAGTTGACCGGGTATCCCATGCACGGCGTGTCCGACCGGACGTTCGCATTTTCGGGGAACGTGGGCGGCTCGACGCAACTGCGCAGCGGCGTCGCGGGCCAGGATGAATACACCGTCGAGTTCAGCGATTTCCGCGCGATCAACGTCGAGAACATCAGCAATGGCGCGGGCGAGCGCGACGTGCGCGGCGTGGCGCGCAAAACGTTGCGCGACGATCTGAACGCGCGACTGGGCTCGGGGGCTCGCCCCGACGTGGGCAAGGATCTGCGCAACGTCGGGCCGTCGGTACAGTACAAGGTGCGCGACCGCAGCGGGCAGGCGAAGGAGTACCGCAACTATATGCTGCCGATTCTGGTGGACGATGGCGAGCGGGTCTTCATGACCGGTGTACGCGACACGCCAGACGGCCCGTTCCAGTATCTGCGCATCCCGGCGGACGCTGACGGCTCCGTCAAGCAGTGGATGCTGCTGCGCGCCGCGCTTCAGGACGATGGGGCGCGGGCCGAAGCCGCCCGGCGGTTTGCTGCTCAATCACTGCCGTCGCAAACGTCGGCGGCATTGCGAGCGCAATTGCAGGAAAGCGCCAAACGCGAGCTGGATCTGTTTGCCGGCGCCATTCCAGCAAGCAAAACCAGCCAGACGAAGGGCGGCCTGCAGGCGATTGCGGAGTTCGTCAACGAGAAGGTTCCTCAGGATCAGCAATCGAGCGCGGCCGACATGTTCCGTCGTATTCTCGACGGTACCGTCTGGCAACTGTGGCAGGTCGCGCGAGAACAGGCCGGGCAGCCGGCCATGACGCCCACGCCCGAGAACGAGCGCTTCGTGCATACGGCAACCAATGCACTGTCCGACAATTTTCTGTACGACGCCCCGGTTTTCCTGCAGCTCGATTCGTTCGATCAGATTCAGGCGAGCGTCTTCCAGCTCACGCGCTCGCCGGGTAAGAAGATCGTGTATCTTGGCAGCTTGCTGCTGGTACTCGGCATCTTCTCAATGTTTTACGTGCGCGAGCGGCGTCTGTGGCTGTGGCTGAAAGACACGCCGGACGGCGGCAGTTCGGTATTGATGGCGGTGTCGACCACGCGCCGCACACTGGATTTCGAAAAGGAATTCGCCCGTACGAAGGCGGAGATCGACGAGATCGTCACAAAACGATAAGGGTGAGACAGATGGAGTTATCGCAAAACTATTCGGAAGTCTCGTGGCTGCGCCGCCGCAGCGTTGGCGACTGGCTGTTCGCGCTGGCGCTGGCGATCGGGGCGGGCTTTGCTCTGAATCGCTACGGCCATTACATGGATTACTACGAGCACACGATTCTGGTGCTCTGCGTGCCGGCTTTTGCGCTGTTGGGCTGGCATTGGCGGTCCGTGCGGTGGCTGATGGCCGGAATCGCGATTCTCGCCCTTTCGGGCATCGGGTTGTATCACCACGATCTGGCGCGCGCCGATCAGGCCTTCCTGCTCAAGTATTTCCTTTCGAGTCAGTCGGCCATCCTGTGGATGAGTGCGTTGTTCTTCCTGGCGACGACCTTCTACTGGGGAGGCTTGATCGCACGCTCGCCGTTCGGTGCGAGCGTCGGCTCGACGCTGTGCTGGGCCGCCGTGCTGCTTGGCTTCACCGGCATGATGGTGCGTTGGTACGAATCGTATCTCGTGGGCGCCGACGTCGGCCATATCCCGATTTCGAACCTGTACGAAGTGTTCGTGCTCTTCTGCATGATCACGGCGCTGTTCTACCTTTACTACGAACATCACTACGAGACGCGCGCGCTCGGGCCGTTCGTGCTGCTCGTGATCAGCGCGGCGGTCGGTTTCAATCTCTGGTACAGCGTGGCGCGTAGTGCCTATGAGATCCAGCCGCTGGTGCCGGCGTTGCAGAGCTGGTGGATGAAGATCCACGTGCCCGCGAATTTCATCGGTTACGGCACGTTCTCGCTTGCGGCGATGGTCTCGGTGGCGTATCTGCTCAAGTCGAGCGAAAACAAGCGTCTGGCCCTGGCCGGCAAGCCGCTCGACAGCGGATTCTTCTCGTCGCGCCTGCCGTCGCTCGAACTGCTCGATGACCTGATGTACAAGGCGATCGCCGTCGGTTTCGCGTTCTTCACGATCGCGACGATTCTCGGCGCGCTGTGGGCGGCCGACGCATGGGGCGGTTACTGGAGCTGGGATCCGAAGGAGACCTGGGCGCTGATCGTGTGGCTGAACTACGCGGCGTGGCTGCACATGCGGCTGATGAAGGGATTGCGGGGTGTGGTGGCGGCCTGGTGGTCGTTGACGGGCCTGCTGATCACGACGTTCGCATTCCTCGGCGTGAACATGTTCCTCTCGGGGCTGCACAGCTACGGTCAACTCTGACGGGCGTCGTCGCCTCGGGCGCGACTCGAAAGCCGCCGCACGCGGGTGCCGGCGGCTTTTTTTGTCATGTCGTATGATTTTTCGCACCGGGAGGGAGGGAACGACGCTGTCTCGGTGCCAGTCTCAACGTTGACATGGACAGGTGAGTCCGCAAATTTGCGGAATCGGCAACGGTGCCGGAAAGGCCAGGCAGAAGGGGGCATCATGAGTCAAGATCAGTCGCGGCTGCGCGGGGCGGATATTCCCGCGAGCGACATTACGCCTCGCGAGGTGGTGACCGCGCGCCGGCGCTTTCTGCGCGCGTCGGGTGCCGGGTTGACGGGGTTGGGCGGCGCTGCCCTCGGCGTGCTGCCGCAGCAGTCGGCCTTCGCGGTTGACAGTCCTGGCGTCGGACTGGCGAAACTGACGGCTGCGCGCAACGCGCGTTACGTCATCACCGACAAGACGACCGATATCAACGACGTCACCACCTACAACAACTTCTACGAGTTCGGCACCGACAAGTCCGATCCGTCGCGCCGCGCCAGCACGCTCAAGCCGCACCCGTGGCAGGTCGCGATCGAGGGCGAGGTCCGGCAGCCGAAGGTCTTCGACATCGATGCGCTGCTCAAGCTCGCGCCGCTCGAGGAGCGTGTCTATCGCCACCGCTGCGTTGAGGGGTGGTCGATGGTGATCCCCTGGGTCGGCTACTCGCTGTCCGAACTCATCCGCCGAGTGCAGCCGACGGGCAACGCGAGGTATGTGGAATTTGTGACGCTTGCCGATCCGAAGCAGATGCCGGGGCTGTCGTATCCGGTGTTGAGTTGGCCGTATGTGGAGGGACTGCGGATGGACGAAGCGATGCATCCGCTGTCACTGCTGACTTTCGGATTGTACGGTGAGGTGCTGCCAAACCAGAATGGCGCGCCGGTGCGCATGGTGGTGCCATGGAAGTACGGGTTCAAGAGCGCCAAATCGATCGTCGCGATTCGTTTCGTCGAGAAAATGCCACTGACGAGTTGGAATCGCGCGGCGCCGGACGAGTATGGCTTCTACTCGAACGTGAATCCCAACGTCAATCATCCGCGCTGGAGTCAGGCGACCGAGCGTCGCATTGGCGACGGCGGTATTTTCACGCCCAAGCGCAAGACGCTGATGTTCAATGGTTACGGCGATCAGGTGGCCAGCCTGTACCAGGGCATGGATCTGCGAAAATTCTTTTGAACGGACGCGCCGCGTCGATTTGCCGATATGTCCATCACGCCACGTCATCCGGGCGAGGGTTCTGGCGCCACCGTCGAGGCGGCGGCGCCCACCCCCGGTAGCGGTTTGCCGTCAGCCGGTGCCGATGCGCGCGCGGCTAATCATTCGGTGCAAGACCGGCAACTATGGCTGCCCTGGGTGAAAGCGGTCGTGTTCCTGTTCGCGCTGTCGCCGGGGCTGCGACTGATTGCGTATGGCATGACGGATCGGTTGGGCGCCAATCCGGTCGAGTTCATCACTCGTTCGACCGGCACCTGGACGCTGGTCATGCTTTGCGCCACGCTCGCGATCACGCCGATGCGACGCTTGTCGGGCATGGTTTGGCTGCTGAGGTTACGTCGCATGCTTGGACTGTTCGCGTGCTTCTACGGCGCGCTGCATTTCGCCACGTATGTCTGGCTGGATCAGTGGTTCGATTGGTCGAGCATCCTGCGCGACGTGTCGGGCAAGCGACCCTTCATCACCGTGGGGTTCGCGGCATTCGTGCTGATGGTGGCGTTGGCGCTGACGTCGCCGCACGCGGTGGTTCGGCGCATGGGCGGGCGGCGCTGGCAGCGGTTGCATCGCTTGATCTATGCGATTGCCGTGCTGGCGATCCTGCACTACTGGTGGATGAAAGCGGGCAAGAACGATCTGGCCCAGCCGGCGGTCTACGCGACCGTGGTCGCGAGCCTGCTCGGCGCCCGTGTGTGGTGGGCGCTTCGCAGACGGCGGACTCAGGCGTGGTCGGGCAGCAGTCGTTCGCCCGCGAAGAGCGACTCGACCGTTTCACGTTCGCGAACGAGGTAGGCTTCGTTGCCGTCGACCATGACTTCGGCGGCGCGCGGGCGCGTATTGTAGTTGGAACTCATCGTGAAGCCGTAGGCGCCTGCCGAGCGAATGGCGAGTAGATCGCCGGGCGCAATCGCCAAGGCGCGGTCTCGACCCAGCCAGTCGCCGCTTTCGCACACGGGGCCCACGACGTCGTAAATCACCGCGTCGACGGCACGTCGCTCGACCGGATCGATGCCGTGATAGGCCTCATACATCGCAGGACGCGCCAGATCGTTCATCGCCGCATCGACGATGGCGAAGTTCTTCGTCTCACCATGCTTGAGGAACTCCACGCGCGTGAGCAGGACGCCGGCATTGCCGACGAGCGAGCGACCAGGCTCGAACAGCACTTGACGGTGCCCGTGGCCGCGCTGGGCGATGTGATCGAGCAGCGTGGTGGCGAACGCGGTGATATCGGGGGGCGTTTCGTCCGTATAAGTGATGCCCAGGCCGCCGCCCACGTCGATGTGGTGCAGCGAGATGCCTGCCGCTTCGAGCTTTTCGACCAGATCGAGCACCTTGTCGGTGGCGTCGAGATACGGCGAAATTTCCGTGATCTGCGAGCCGATATGGCAGTCGATGCCGACGACTTCGAGGTTCGGCATGGCGGCGGCAGCGCGATAGGCGTCGAAGGCTTCTTCGTAGGCTACGCCGAACTTGTTGCCGCGCAGGCCGGTGGAAATGTACGGATGCGTCTTGGCGTCGACGTTCGGGTTCACGCGCAGCGAAACGCGAGCGCGCTTGCCCGCTTGCCCGGCCACATCATTGAGTCTGTCCAGTTCGGGACGCGATTCGACGTTGAAGCAGAAAACGTTCTTTTCCAATGCGTAGCGCATTTCGTCGGCGTGCTTGCCGACGCCCGAGAACACGGCGCGCTTCGGATCGCCGCCCGCCGCGATCACGCGAGCGAGTTCACCGGCGGACACGATGTCGAAACCCGCACCGAGCTTGGCGAACACGCCCAGCACGGCGAGGTTCGAGTTCGCCTTGGCCGCGTAGTGCACGGCGGCGTTGCGGCCTTCGCAGGCCTTGGCATAAGCCTGATAGGCGCTTGTCAGGGCCGCCTTCGAATAGACATACAGCGGCGTGCCGAAACGCTCGGCGAGGGCCGGCAGTGCAACGCCCTCGGCATGGAGTACGTCGTTGCGGTAGGAAAAGATGGCGTCGGACATCGCGAAAACTCGGTAATCAACTAGGGCACGCCGCGCAGGCGGATGGCTTCCGGCCGGCTGAATTCGGCTTGTTCCGGATGGTCGTGGCTTATTCCGGCTTCGCCGCCGGAAGCGACGCGGCCGGCGGTACGTCCACCGACGGGCCTCGCTGTGGTTCGGGCACGAGCGGTGGCGGGGGCAGCGGGGCCCCCGGCGGCGGCGTCGGTTTCACCGGGCGGGCGGGAATGTACAGTGGCCCGGCCTGACCGCAACCGGCCAATACGCTCAACAGGGCAATCGACGCTACAATCGCGCAGGTTCGAATAGGTGCAGTCATGGGGGTATCGCCGCGTGGTGCGGCATGCAAACGATGACGCAAACCGTGGAGTTTAGCATGACGGAAAGTGAATTCCTGGCGCTGGCCGAAGCTGTGTTGGCGCAGGTCGAGGCGACTGTCGAGGACAGCGACGTGGATATCGACTGCGAACGAACGGGCAACGTCCTGACGCTCGAATTCGAAGACGGCAGCAAGATCATCGTCAACCTGCAAACGCCGATGAGCGAAATCTGGGTGGCCGCGCGTTCGGGCGGCTACCACTACCGTCTCAAGGGCGACGAATGGCGCGATACGCGCGACGGTACCGAACTGTTTGAGGCCCTGTCGCGCTTCGCGTCACAACAGGCGGGCGAAACGGTAACGTTGCAGGCCGAATGACAGCGAAACTGCAGCGCGGCGGGCGCACCGAAATCGACGCCGCCGTGCGGACTGGGCGGTCCGGGAGATTGCCGCGCCGCCGCCCATTCACCCTTCAGGGCTTGTTGTTGAACATGTCCAGGATACGCTGACGCTCCTGACGGTCCACCGGCGCGGGACTCGGCTGGGCGGGCATATGACCGGGCAGCGGTCCCGCCGACGGCCCCAAACCCGCCGAGCCGTCCGGCACGGTATCGGCGCTCAGGCCGACGGTACTCACCGCGCGTCCCGGCGGATAGTCGTCAAAGTAGTAATCGCCATTCGCCTGAATGATCCCCGGTGGTACCGCACGCGTCGATTCCGGCACGCCACGCAAGGCTTTGGCCATGTAGTCGATCCAGATCGGCAGCGCCAGACCGCCCCCGGTTTCGCGGTCCCCCAGATTGCGTGGCTGGTCGAAGCCGATCCAGGCAACGCCAACCAACTGCGACTGAAAGCCGGCAAACCAGGCGTCGTGCGAGTCGTTTGTCGTTCCCGTCTTGCCTGCCAGATCACTGCGTTTGAGCACATTGGTCTTGGCGGCCGTGCCGCGCGTAGCAACGTCGTGCAACATCGAATCCATAATGAACGCGTTGCGCGCCGAAATGGCCCGGATCGATTCGTCGCCCGCAGTGGACGGCTTTTCCTCCATGATCACATTGCCCTTCGAATCGGTGATGCGCGCCACAATGAACGGATTTACGCGGAAGCCGCCATTGGCAAACACGGCGTAGGCGCTCGCCATTTGCAGTGGTGTGACCATCCCCGCGCCCAGCGCCATCGGCAGATAGGCAGGGTGCTTGTCCGCCTCGAAGCCGAAGCGTCCAATGAATTTTTGTGCGTAGCCCGGGGTAATGCTCTGCAGGATACGAATCGACACGAGGTTGCGCGAGCGCATCAGCGCGACGCGCATCGGCATCGGCCCATCGAAGCCGCCGCCGTAGTTCTTCGGCTCCCACGGCTGCCCGCCTGTCTGCGCCGCCGAGAAGTACAACGGTGCGTCGTTGATGATCGTTGCCGGTGCGAAGCCCTTTTCGAGCGCCGCCGAGTAAATGAACGGCTTGAAGCTGGAGCCCGGCTGACGCCAGGCCTGCGTGACGTGGTTGAACTTGTTTCGGCTGAAGTCGAAGCCGCCGACGAGCGAGCGAATCGCGCCATTCTGCGGGTCGAGCGACACGAATGCCGCTTCGATGTCCGGCATCTGCACAATCCGCCAGTTGTGCTTCGCATCCTGGGTCACACGGATCACCGAGCCCGGGCGAATCTTCTGCTTCGGCTGGGCCTTCGCGCTCAATCCCGCCGCCGCAAAGCGCAGGCCCTCGCCGGTCACGGTCACGTCGTCACCGTTCAGGAGCACGGCTTTGACCTGCTGCGGCGATGACGAGAGCACGACGGCGGCGACCATATCGCCGCTGTCCGGATGCTCGACCAGCGTGTCGTCGATCAGTTGTTCGCGCTCGTCCTGGTCGTTTGGAAGGTCGATATTGGCTTCGGGCCCGCGATAGCCATGACGTAACTCGTAGGCCATGACGCCGGCGCGCAGCGCTTCGTAGGCAGCTTCCTGATCGGCCGAATTGATCGTTGTGTAGACGTTCAAGCCGCGCGTGTAGATCTCGTCCTTGAACTGCGCGTAGAGCAGTTGGCGAACCATTTCGGCCACGTACCCGGCATGAACGCTGAACTCGCTGCCCAGCCCGCGTACCACCAGTTCCTGCGCGATGGCCTGGTCGTATTCGGACTTCGAGACGTACCCAAGGTCGTACATTCGCTTGAGGATGTACTCCTGGCGGATGCGGGCGCGCTTGTAATTGACGATCGGGTTATAGGCCGAAGGGGCCTTGGGCAGGCCGGCGAGCATGGCGGCCTCGGCGAGCGTGATGTCCTTCAGATCCTTGCCGAAATAAACCCGCGCAGCGCTGGCGAACCCATAGGCGCGTTCGCCGAGATAGATCTGATTCATATACAGCTCGAGAATCTGATCCTTCGTGAGGCGCGACTCGATCTTGTAGGCGAGAAGCGCTTCATAGATCTTGCGCGTGTAGGTCTTCTCGCTTGAGAGGAAGAAGTTGCGCGCGACTTGCATCGTGATCGTGCTGGCGCCTTGCGCGGATCCACCACGCGCGAAGTTGGCGATGCCCGCGCGGAAGATGCCGATGAAGTCGACCCCGCCGTGCTGATAGAAGCGGTCGTCCTCGATGGCGAGGACGGCCTTCTTCATCACGTCGGGAATATCGGAGAAGCGCACCAGATTACGGCGCTCTTCACCGAACTCGCCGATCTGGATGTCGTCGGCGGTGTAGATGCGCAGCGGAATCTTCGGCCGGTAGTCCACGATCGTGTCGAGCGACGGCAATTGCGGCGTCATCACCACCAGGATGTACCCCGCGAGCAGCGCGCCACACACGACCATCGCGGCGAACAGGCCAGCGAACCACAGCGTAATGCGCAGCCAGAGAGAGCGGCGCGGCGTGGGTGGGCGCTTGTCGCGGGGTGTCTCGGTTTGGGGTGTGCTTGCCATGGGGGAACCGGAAAAATCAGTGAACCGATTATAACGAACGACTCGACGCCTCTCGCCGCAGCCCCCCGAAATCGGAGTTCTGGCCTATGGGGTATAGGAGTCGGACGAGAAAGGACCGGCGCGGATTCCTAAACCGCGTCGCGTTGGCCCGGCGGCCGTGAGGATTCGGACTGGTCCGATTGGGCTGCTGCGTCGCGCTGGATAGCATCGATGACATCGACTGGGTGAGAGACGGGAGGATGTCATGATCGAAGCAGTTCTGCGCGGTGTGCGCCACATGGGCAGCCAACTGGCGGCGGCGTTGCCGCGTGCCGGGGGCGGCGGTTGCGGTATTCATTTCGACGCTGGCGGCATGCATTTCGTTCGCCTGACCCGGGTGGCCGGACCCGCGCAGTTGCGTCTGGACGCCTGCGGGACTGCCGTGCTCGAGGACGACATATTGCGCGGCGCATTGATCGTCAAACCGGAGGCCGCCGCGCGTCGGCTGGAGGAGCTGTTGGAGCGACTCGGCACCCATGCGCAGGATCTGCGCGACGACACCCTCGTACTGGCACTGCCCGCCCACGGACTGAAAACGCAGGTCATCGAGTGTCCGGAGGATTTGCCGCCGCGTGCGTTGCGAGCGTGGTGCGAGCGCCGTGCCGCCTTGCTGCTGCCCGGTGACGGCGATCCCGCCTTGCGCCATCGCGTGGGCGTGACGTGGGCCGACCCGGGCAACTATCGGCTGCGTTTGTACGCCTGTGAGGCGGAACTGGTCGATAGCCGCGTCGCGGTGCTCGAAATGTCGGGACTTCGGGTGCATGCGACCGATGCGGCGCACGAGGCCGGGCGACGGGCCTTCCGATGGGCATGGCCGGTCGGTGGCGAAGCCATCGCGCAGGCGTCGCCGCGGGCACCGATGGGGTTGCTGCAAATCGACGCGCATCACCTCGATCTATCGGTCTTCGATGGACACACCTGCGTGGCCGACGTCAGAGAACGTTTCGACGGTATCGGCGGCCATCCAGACGCGTTGGCAAGCGTGGTGCGCGAGTTGTCGGGCAAGCTGCCCGTCGCCGTAGGCGTCATGCATATCGCGACGCAAGGCGCGAGTCCTGGGGAACTCGTGGCGATCTGCGACGCGCTCGGCGCGGCCTGCGGTATCCCTGTGCGGCCATTCGATCCGCTGAGACGATTCGAATCGTCGCGTCCGTCCGGGCCACGACGCCAGACTTTCGCGCAGCGGACTGCGCTTGCCGTGCCATGCGGACTGGCGTTGCGTGCCATGTCGATGAGGGGCGTGACATGCGAATGAAGGTGCAATTTCCTCCACTCGATTTCCTCCCCACGCTCGCCCAGCGCCGGCAGCGCGAGTTTGCGCGGCAATGGCGAATATGGGGGTGCGTGGCCGCGTGTGGTGGGCTCGCGTCGCTCGCGCCGATGGCTCGCGACATCTCCCTGCGCCAGCAAACGCAGGCGCAAGTGACGGCGCTACGTGCGGCGAGCGAGAAACTCGGCGGGCAGATCGCTGCGTTCGAGACGGCCGGGCGTGAGTTGGCGGCCATGGATGCCCATCGCCGGGCGGCCGCGGCGTTGATCGAGCGTCGGCAGCCCGTCGCAAACCGATTGCTCGACATCATGCGCGCGTGCGCCGACGGCGTGCGATTGACATCCGTAAAAATCGGCGAGGATCAAGCGCGCGTCGAGGGCTATGCAACGACGCAATCACGCGTGCGCGAAACGCAGAAGCGATTGCGGACGCTGCCATGGGTGCGCAAAGTCGCGGAAGTCGAATCGAGCGTGGTCCCGGAGGCCGTCAAGCGTCAGTGGGCCGGCGGAGCGACTCAGGCCTCTGTGCCGACCCTTCGCCGCTTCACATTGCGTATCGAACTCAAGCGTGCACCGAGGCCCGTTGCGCTTTCGGTCACCGCGGAGGTCGATGGGCTGCCGAGTGAGGAGGTGCCCGATGTACGGTGAACGCCCTCCGCCGGATGATGTCCGCGACATTTTTCGTGATGCAGCAGACCGCTGGCGTGCGCGATGGACGGCGTGGACGTCAGTCTCGCCGGCCGAGTGGGCGCCGCTGGTGCGCTGGGGACTGGTCATCCTTGCCTGGCTGTTGGGGCTGCTGATGGCGTGGTCGGTCTGGTGGCTGGTCGGCCTGCCCGTAAGGGCAACCTTGCAGAAGGATCTTGGCGCCGAGCAGCAGAGGTGGGATCGGGCGAACGACGCCGCGCGTCGCTTACCCGCATTGATGGCAACGCTGCGTGATGCCGAGGCCGAGACGATGGCTTGGCATCGCCGGCTTCCGCTCGCTGCACAGAGGGTGGGGGAAGCGGCAGCCGAGGCGAGCGAAGGCGTGGGCGCGTCGGCACGGCACTCGGCGGCATCCTCGCTACCGGACCTCGCTGACGACACGCGCTCGGCGTGGCGTGCCGATCTCGAGCGCCTTGCTGCACGTTCGGGCCTGACGCTGGAGGCAGCGCGGCCGGGGCCCGCCGCGTCGAGCGGGGACCTCGAAATCGAGCGTGCCGAAATGCGTGTCGGGGGGCGCGTCGCGAATCTGCTCGATTGGCTCGCCGAGGTCGACCGGATGCCTCGGCATCTATCGATCGAGCGCCTGTCGCTTCAGGGGCCGGCGTTGGGAACTTCCGGTGCGACGGTAGTGGCGGAGGCCGAGGCGGGGGTCACGGCCATGGTGGCCGCCTACGCCTGGCGACGTCCCGCAGACCTTCCCGGCATGCCTGCCGGGCGTTCCTTGCCGGCGTTACCGCCGCCAGCCCCGCCTTGGCAGATGCCGGCGGACACGATCGACGTGTTTCGTACGCCACTGACGCGCCGCTCAGCTCAGGACGCCGTGACGATGGCGGCGTCCGGCCCGCAGTCGTCGGTCGACGACGGCACGCCTGTCGGATCGATGCGTGCGGGATCGCGGCGGGTCGTGCTTCACCGGACGTCGGCTGCCGAATTGGCGGCGACCTGGAGCGAAGGTCCACCGCGACAGGGGCCGGCGGCGGAAGACTCCGACGCGTTGAGCGTCGACGTGACGCTCCATGGCGTGGAGGCCGCCGATGCGTTACGGGCGTTCGCCCGTCTGACCGGGCGCAGCGTGGTGATTGGCGAGCGCGTCGTCGGGCGTCTCGACATGGAAGTGCAGCGCGTCTCGGCGGCTGTGGCGTTTGACGTCATGGTCCGGAGTGCCGGTCTCGGCGTTCAATCGTTGAACGGCGTCGACTGGATTGCCCCGCGTGCCGACCTGCTGGCTGACGAGCAGACGCAACTCGAAGCGGCCGCGAAGCGCGAGGCGTTGCTGCCGCTGGCCAGCCGTCGCTTCACGCTGAACTATCCGCGTGCATTGGCGCTGCGGGAGATCATCATGGGCGAAAAGGACCGCAAGGGGCAACGATTGTTGTCCGTGCGAGGCAGCCTGATTGCCGATCCGCGCACGAACCAATTGTTCGTGACCGATTTGCCGGAAAAGCTCGATGCGCTGGCTAAATTCATCGCACGAATCGACGTTCCGGTCCGTCAAGTGCTGATTGAGGCCCGCATTGTCGAGGCCGACGACCGCTTCAGCGAGTCGCTCGGTGTCCGGCTCACGGGACACCACGGTCGCGGCGAAGGCCAGCAGAAGCGCGGCGAGCGGCCGGCCGCGGAGGGGGCGCGGGGTGTCGGGGGCACGAATAGCGGAGGGGGAACGCCATCGGGCAGTGCGCTCGACATTGGCTTGCCCGCGGCGGCGCTGGCCGGCGTGGTGCCGCCGAGCTTGGCGATCACGCTTTTTGGCCGCTCCGCCACGCGCTTGCTGCAACTGGAACTCTCGGCATTGGAGACAAGTGGGCGAGGTCGTGTCGTCTCCCGGCCTCGCGTGGTCACGGCGGACAAGGTTCAGGCACTCATTGAACAGGGCACGGAGCTGCCTTACCAGACGCAAAGTGGCCGCCGCAATGCAACGTCGATTCAATTCCGAAAGGCCACGTTGAGGCTCGAAGTGACGCCGCTCATTACCCCGGACGGTCAGGTGATTCTGGATGTCGACGTGCGCAAGGACAGTGTCGGGCAGGCGGTGGCACAGGGATTCGCCGTGGATACCCGACATGTCAAGACGCAGGTGCAGGTCGAGGACGGAGGGACGGTGGCCATCGGCGGGATCTACCAGGAAGAACGGCGCGACAGTCGAGCCGGCGTGCCGTGGTTGAGCGATGTGCCGTTGCTGGGCGCGCTGTTTCGCAACCGCGCCAACGAAGACCGCCGTACGGAGCTGCTGGTGTTTCTGACGCCCAGTGTGGTGCCCGAGGGTCGGAAGGGCGGCGAGGCCGAGGATAATGCGGCCTCCTCGGGCGCCTCGCCCAAGCCCTCGAAAAACGACCTGCCTTCCGGTCATCCCCGGCTCACCGGAGTGCGCTCCGAGTTGACGCGTTCCGCACGCCCGACGCATATCCCGGTATCATCGGGGGCTGGAACCCAAATATCAGCGATTTATGCTGGAAAACGTAATACTTGTCGGACTGATGGGGGCGGGCAAGACCACGGTTGGGCGCGCAGTGGCGCGACGTCTTGGGCGGCAGTTCTATGACTCCGATCATGAGATTGAAGCGCGCACGGGTGTGCGCATTCCGATCATCTTCGAGCACGAAGGCGAGGACGGCTTCCGTCAGCGCGAAGCCCAGACCATCGACGAACTCACCCAACGCAGCGGAATCGTACTCGCCACCGGCGGGGGCGCGGTGCTGCGCGCGGAAAATCGCGAACACATCAAGTCGCGCGGCACGGTGGTCTATTTGCGCGCCAATCCGCATGACCTCTGGCTGCGCACACGTCGTGACAAGAACCGCCCGTTGCTGCAAACGGCCGATCCACGCGCGCGTCTCGAGCAGTTGTTCAAAGAGCGCGACGCGCTATATCGCGAGTGCGCGACCTTCGTCATCGAAACGGGTCGGCCGAGCGTGAATGCGCTCGTCAACATGGTGTTGATGCAACTGGAGGTCGTGGGAATCGTTCCCAGCAGCGCCGGCCTGCCATCCGATTCGCCTGACGATCGGCATGACGGCGTGCATGGCGACGAGCCGGACGGTGCGCACGGTGACGGTGAAGCCGCTCGGGCGGCCGGGGGCGACGCGAAGCTGGCGCAGGCCGAGCGCGATGATGCATCGCAGACAACGTCCGTATCGCCTGCGCCCGACACCTTTCCTCGCTGATATCGCCGATATCGCTGACCATGACAACAAGCGGCATGAAGACCCTCAAACTCGATCTGGGCGAGCGCGCCTATCCGATCCACATCGGCACCGATCTGCTCACGCAGGAGGCCTTGTTCGCGCCGCACGTGCGCGGCACGCACGCCGTGATCGTGACGAACACGACCGTCGCCCCGCTTTACGCCGAGCGCGTCGCGGCAACGCTGCAACGGCTCGGAAAGCGTGTGGTCACCGCTGTGCTGCCCGACGGCGAGGCGCACAAGAACTGGCAAACGCTCAACCTGATTTTCGACGAACTGCTTGGCGCTCAGGCGGACCGCAAGGCGACATTGATCGCGCTGGGCGGCGGAGTCGTCGGCGACATGACCGGGTTTGCCGCCGCCTGCTACATGCGCGGTGTCCCGTTCGTGCAGGTGCCAACGACACTGCTTGCACAAGTGGATTCGTCGGTCGGTGGCAAGACGGGGATCAACCACCCACTCGGCAAGAATATGATCGGAGCGTTCTGGCAGCCGAGCGCCGTGCTGGCCGACATCGGCACGTTGTCCACGTTGCCGGATCGTGAGCTGGCCGCCGGTCTGGCGGAAGTGATCAAGCATGGCGCGATCGCCGATGAACAGTACTTTGACTGGATCGAGGCGAATATCGAAGCGTTGAATGCCCGCGATACGGCGGCACTGACCTACGCCGTGCAGCGCTCGTGCGAGATCAAGGCGCAGGTCGTCGCCAGCGACGAACGCGAACAGGGCCTGCGTGCCACGCTGAACTTCGGTCATACGTTCGGCCATGCCATTGAAGCGGGCCTCGGGTATGGCGAATGGCTGCATGGCGAGGCGGTCGGGTGCGGCATGGTCATGGCGTCCGATCTGTCGGCGCGTCTGGGCTTTATCGACACGGCGTTTGTCCCGCGAATCAAGGCGCTGATCGTGGCGGCCAAGCTGCCGGTCACGGGGCCGGATCTGGGTGAGGATCGCTACATCGATCTGATGCGCGTCGACAAGAAGGCGGAAGGCGGGGACATCCGCTTCGTACTACTCAACCGGCTGGGGCAGGCGTTCATGACGGGCGTTCCCGAGGCCGAGCTTCGCGCGACGTTGCGCGCCAACATCTAGTAAAGGAGGGCTGGCGATGATCGATTACGAAGCGTCGCTTGCCTCCTACGCGGCGCGCTCGAGCGCGTCACGCGGACGGCGGTTTGCGGAACCTGCGCCTACGACGCGGACCGAATTTCAGCGCGACCGCGACCGCATCATTCATTCGACGGCGTTCCGCCGGCTCGAATACAAGACGCAAGTGTTCGTGAATCACGAGGGCGACCTGTTTCGCACGCGCCTGACACACAGTCTGGAAGTGGCGCAGATCGGCCGGTCGATCGCGCGAAATCTGCGCGTCAGCGAGGATCTCGTCGAGGCGATCGCACTGGCGCACGACCTCGGTCACACGCCCTTCGGTCACGCCGGGCAGGACGCACTCAACGCCTGCATGCAAGATTACGGCGGGTTTGAGCACAATCTGCAGAGCCTTGTCGTTGTCGACGAACTCGAAGAGCATTACGGCGGCTTCGACGGGTTGAACCTCTGTTTCGAGACGCGCGAGGGCATTCTCAAGCACTGTTCGCGCGCGAATGCGAGAGGGCTGGGTGAGCTTGGCGAGCGATTTCTGAAGGGGCGGCAGCCTGGGATGGAAGCGCAGATCGCCAATCTTGCGGACGAGATCGCTTACAACAATCACGATATCGACGATGGTGTGCGCTCCGGCCTGTTGTCGCTCGATCAACTCGACGACGTGCCGCTCTGGAAACGCTATTGCGCCGAGGCGAGGCTTGCATGGCCGGAAATTTCCGGCCGGCGGCTGGTGCACGAAACGACGCGACGGATTATCAATGCGCTGATCGTCGACCTGATCACGACCACGCGTCAACGCGTGGCCGACGCTTCGCCGTTCTCCATTGACGATGTGCGTGGCGCGGGACCGTTGGTGGCCTTTAGCGGCGAGATGCGCGAGCAGGCCGGGCGACTCAAGCGGTTTCTGTTCGAGAATCTCTACCGGCACTATCTGGTGATGCGCATGGCAGCGAAAGCGCAGCGCATCGTTCAGGAGTTGTTCAACGCGTTTCTTGCCGATCCCCGCTTGCTGCCACCCAACTACCGCACCGAGCACGCAGCGGATCAGCCACGCTGGATCGCGCACTACATTGCCGGAATGACGGATCGCTACGCAATCAAGGAATACAGCCGTCTCTTTACCATCGAGCCGACGCTCTGACGCGTGCCTCGGGAGACGATGCGAAACAGCCGGCTTTCGCCGGCTGTTTCGCTATTGCCACCTCGCGTGTGACGATGAGGGCCGGTATCCCGACGCATCACGTTCGATGTCTGCCGGTGCACAACGGCACCGCCGGCGAGTGAGTTAGCTGCGTCCCGCAATGAATCCGAGCACGAGCGCAACAGCCGCTACCGTGCCAACGGTCTGCCATGGGCGCTCGTGGACATAGCCGTCGGCTTCTTCCCAGACCTCGTTGGCGCGACGGCGCAGGTTGGCGCGGGCATCGCCAAACTCGCTGCGCGCTTCACGAAGCTTGTCGCCGATCTCGGCGCGCAGCGCCTCAATATCCGATGCCGACTTCGCGTTGGACAGCGCGTGGTCCAGATCGTCGAGCAGATCGCGCACGCGTGAAGAGACGTCCTGACTCGCCAGACGTGCCGCGCGTGCGGTACGTCGGCCGGCAAAGCGCGCATCGTCGAGGCTGCTGTTGAGTACCGTTTCCGCTTTCGAGGCAATTCCCATTTTCAGACTCCCAAGAGGTGGTATTGAAATGCGGCGTCCGTCAGACTCGGGGAACGACGGCGCCGGTGGAACCCTGAGGCGAACGGCCATTATGGCGCGACCGTTCGCGTGCGTACACCTTCAGAGACTTTCGGGAAACGAAGAAAGTTGCGTCGCGTTGGCTGAAGATCGTGTGAGAATGGGCTGACATCGCGGCCGGAAATACGAAAACGCCGCACGGGGCGGCGTTTTCTAGACGGCTTGAATCGATTTCGTTGCGCCAAGTCAGACCGAATGCAAGCGCTGGCGTGAGCCGGAAAGCTGGCTTGGCGCGGAACTTAGAAGCGGTAACCCAGCGACAGGAACGTGACCACCGGGTTCAGCTTGACCTTGGCTTCGCTGGTCGTGGTGATCGGGCCGCGGGTGGTCGTCAGCTTGGCGGTGGTGCTGACCGGGATGTACGACACGGAGAATGCGAGCGTCCAGTGCTTGTCCATGTTGTAGTTGATACCCGCGTTGAACACTGGCGCCCACGAATTGGTGAGCTTGGCCGTTGTGTTGCCGCCTGGGCCGCCCGTCAATGCATTGCTGGCCAGCGATTGGAAGCCCGGCGTCAGTTCAATGTTCGTATACCAGAAGTAGCTGACCCCAAGGCCGACGAAGGGACGCCATGTATCGTTTGCCTGTCCGAAGTAATACTTCAGCAACAAGGCCGGGCTCCACTGCTTGGCCGATGCCAGCGAACCGCCACCTGGCAGCGCGAGGTTGCCCTGTCCGTAGAGGCGGAACTTCGGCGCGAAGCCGGTGACGGCTTCCACGGCGATGTTGTCGGTAAAGAAGTGGGCAAACGTGAGGCCCGCGGTGTCGGCGTCATCGACTTGGGCACCCGTATTGCCCAGTCGGCTATTCACTGCCGCGGCCAGACCCGGAACGTTCGATCCGGTCACATTCAGTGGATCGCTGGAAACCTGGGGCGAGAGGTGGAACCAGCCAAGGTTGACAACGTTATCGCCGGCTTGCTGTGCAAACGCGGCCCCGGACACCGTGAGCGTGGCCACGGCAGCCATCGTCAAATGCTTCAACTTCATCGATTCGTCTCCTGCTCAAGATTCTTTATTGTCGAGAATTTCGGTAAATGAAATTCAGGGCCATTATGCCGACGGGGCATAGCAGCGGAAAGCAAGAGTCTGGAGTGCGCGCTCTAAAGGTGTTGTTTCCATGCATCGACTCATGGAATGCCCCTAGAAAAATGCGCTGGACGGGCGAAAAGCGCGCCCTGACGCCCAGGGCACGCCTTTAGGATTTCACTGCGGAGTCCGATATGTCGAACGCATTCTGCGTCCCGCACGCTGAGTCTAGAACTTGTAGCCGAGCGAGACGAAGGTGACAATCGGGTTCAGTTTGATCTCGGCGTCGGAGGAGGAGAGGACCGTTCCGTCCTGCGCCTTGATCTTGATGTTCGCGGTGGTCTTGAGGGGAACGTAAGAAACCGAGGCGCTGGCGACCCAGTGTTTGTCGAAGGCATAGGACACGCCGGCATTGAAAACGGGTTGCCACGACGCCGACGATTTCGCTTCGACGGTGGTCGGCCCGTTATGCCCGGAAGTGAACGCGAGCACGCTGCCGAAATTCTGATTCAGCGCCGCTTCGAAATTCGGGTTGAGATTGACGTTCGTGAAGAACGTATAACTCACACCGACCCCCAGAAACGGGCGCCAGGTGGAATTGGCCTGGCCGAAGTAATACTGGAACACAAGCGCCGGACTCCATTGACGAACGCTCTGCACAATCGGATTGTTTTGTGGCGCGCCAAGGTCGATACTCGTGAGCGCGCCGGCCAGTCCCGGCGGTGCGATCACGCCTTGTCCGGTAAGCTTGAACTTGGCGGGAATGCCGGCAACCGTCTGTACGGCAATGTTGTCGGTGACAAAGTGGGTGATGACGAGGCCGAGCGTGTCGGCGTTACTGACCTTCGCTCCGCTTCCGGGGGACGTGAAGTTCGACGGCACCAGGCTTGGAGTGAGCCCTTCCTGGGTGACACTTGTGGTCATCGGCTTGCTGGAGTCTTGCGGCGCGATGTGAAACCATCCGAGATTGACGACGTTGTCGCCGGCTTGTTGTGCACTGGCGCGGGTGGGCGCCAGGGAAACGAAGAGTCCGAGCGCGCACAAGCACGCCGCGGACCGATAGGCCCGAGTTGTCATTTGTCTATCCTCCCAAGATTATTTATTTATTTTTCGATGCATTATGCGCTTGGGATTTCACGGCGCAATCGCCGTATCTAGAGCTTTTGTACGAATCAACGGGGTTTGGCTAGATATCAGTATTTAAAGGGGTTTTTATGATGAAACTCCCTCGACGATCGTGATATCGAGCTTTAAAGAATTACATTTGAATCCGCATGGCCCGATTACCGCGACTTTTCATTCCACGCCAACCGCAGCATGTGATTCTGCGCGGCAATAACCGGCAGGCGATCTTCGTCGACGACGAGGACCGGCGTGTATTTCACGACCGGTTGCGCGACGCCGCGCGCGCCAACGGACTGGCGATTCACGCCTGGTGCATGATGCCGAACCACCTGCATCTGGTTGCCACGCCCGCAGACGAGCGCAGCCTTCCGGCCACGCTTCAGGCCGTTGGTCGCTACTACGTGTTGTATTTCAACCGGCGTCACCAGCGCACCGGCACGCTTTGGGAGGGCCGGTATCGCGCCACGGTCATCGAAGCGGAACACTATCTGCTGCTTGCCAGCCGGTACGTCGAGCTCAACCCGGTGCGCGCGGGGCTGGCAGATGCCCCCGGGAATTACCGATGGTCGAGTTACCTCCATCACGTCGGCCTCACGGTCGATAGTCTGGTCACGGACCACGCGCTGTATTGGGCGCTCGGCAATACACCGTTCGAACGTCAACGTGCCTACGCCGAGGGGTTTTCGATCCCGCTGCCGGCACCTGAGATTGACGCATTGCGTACGGCAACGCAGAAAGGATGGCTGCTCGGCGGGCCCGATTATCAGGCTCGCATGTCACTTGCCGCCAACCGGCGCGTGAGTCCTCTCACGCGCGGTCGTCCACGCAAAGCGATCTCGGACGCGCTCTGACACTGGCTGGCCGCAGGCCGGTTCCGGTCTGCCTCGCTTTCTCCAGCTATTTGAAATCACAGAATTTTTTGACGAGCACAGATCGGATCGAATTAATATGACCCTAATAAAAAGGGGCCTTCGATCAGCGTGGTTTTAAATGCGAATCTGACCCCATTAAATTGTTTTGTCTTTGTGAATTCCTTGGCGTATATTCCAACTTCGGCCGATTGGTGCGATGCGCAAAAGCGTGCGCGCTGAGTCGGCTCCCTGTGGCGACGCCCAAGAACGACCTTCGACGCGCGCGAATCCGCAGTCCTGGCCCACCCGGCCACCCCCACTTAACCCGGTCGAGCGCGACGAGCATGCGCGCGGCGACCTCGCCAAGAGACGGTGTAACTCGTGGAAAAGAAACAGCAACCGATTGCAGCGGCCGTAGCGATGCCGGGTGAGGCGTACGTGGCGCCGGACGCTCAGGGCATGTACGACCCGGCCAACGAACATGACGCCTGCGGCGTCGGCTTCGTGGCGCACATCAAGGGCGTGAAGAGTCATGCCATCGTCGAGCAGGGCCTGAAGATTCTCGAAAACCTCGATCACCGGGGCGCCGTGGGCGCCGACCCGTTGATGGGTGACGGGGCCGGCATCCTGCTCCAGATTCCCGATCAGTTCTACCGCGAAGAGATGGCCCGGCAAGGCGTGACCCTGCCGCCGGCCGGCGAATACGGTGTCGGCATGATCTTTCTGCCGAAGGAACACGCGTCGCGTCTGGCCTGCGAACAGGAACTCGAGCGGACCGTGAAGGCCGAGGGGCAAGTCGTGCTGGGTTGGCGCGACGTCGCGATCGATCGCG
>NZ_MKVU01000017.1:42508-86092 GCF_001899225.1 Pandoraea sp. 64-18
CTACAAGGGGCTGCTGCTGTGCGACCAGGTCGGCCGCTACTACCGCGACCTGGCCGATCCGCGCACCGTCTCGGCGCTCGCCCTCGTTCACCAGCGTTTCTCGACGAACACGTTCCCGGCATGGGAGCTGGCGCACCCGTACCGAATGGTCGCGCACAACGGTGAAATCAACACCGTCAAGGGCAACGTCAACTGGATCAACGCCCGCACGGGCGCGATCTCGTCGGCCGTGCTCGGCGACGATCTGCAGAAGCTGTGGCCGCTGATCTACCCGGGCCAGTCGGACACCGCATCGTTCGACAACTGCCTCGAAATGCTCACGATGGCCGGCTATCCGCTCGCCCACGCCGTGATGATGATGATCCCGGAAGCCTGGGAGCAGCACACACTGATGGACGACAACCGCCGCGCGTTCTACGAATATCACGCCGCGATGATGGAGCCGTGGGACGGCCCCGCCGCCATCGCCTTCACCGACGGTCGTCAGATCGGCGCGACGCTCGACCGTAACGGTCTGCGTCCGGCGCGCTTCGTGATTACCGACGACGACATGGTCATCCTGGCCTCGGAATCGGGCGTGCTGCCGATTCCCGAGTCGAAGATCGTCAAGAAGTGGCGCCTGCAGCCGGGCAAGATGTTCCTGATCGACATGGAGCAGGGCCGCATCATCGACGACAAGGAACTCAAGGACAACCTCGCCAACGCGAAGCCGTACAAGAGCTGGATCGACGCCGTGCGCATCAAGCTCGACGAGATCGAGCCGAAGGTCGAAGAGGCCGGTGTGCATCACGATTCGGCCACGCCGCTGCTCGATTTGCAGCAGGCCTTCGGCTACACGCAGGAAGAAGTGAAGCTGCTGATGACGCCGATGGCGATCAACGGCGAAGAAGCCGTGGGCTCGATGGGCAACGACAGCCCGCTCGCGGTCATGAGCAACAAGAACAAGACGCTCTATCATTACTTCCGCCAGTTGTTCGCCCAGGTGACGAACCCGCCGATCGATCCGATCCGCGAGAACATGGTGATGTCGCTGGTGTCGTTCATCGGCCCGAAGCCGAACCTGCTCGACACGAACAACATCAACCCGCCGATGCGTCTCGAAGTGTCGCAGCCGGTGCTGGACTTCAAGGAAATCGCGAAGATCCGTCACATCGACAAGTACACCGGGGGCAAATTCCGCTCGTACGAGCTGAACATCTGCTATCCGGTCGCGTGGGGCAAGGAAGGCATTGAAGCGCGCCTCGCGTCGCTGTGCGCCGAAGCCATCGACGCGGTGAAGTCGGGCTACAACATCCTCATCGTGTCGGACCGCCTGACGAATCGCGAACAAGTCGCCATCCCGGCGCTGCTCGCGACCTCGGCCGTGCACCAGCATCTGGTCGCGCAAGGTCTGCGCACGAGCACCGGCCTCGTGGTCGAAACCGGTTCGGCGCGCGAAGTGCACCACTTCGCATTGCTCGCGGGCTACGGCGCGGAAGCCGTTCACCCGTACCTCGCGATGGAGACGCTCGCACAGATCGCCCGCAAGCAGGGTGGCGACCTCACGCCCGAGAAGGCGGTCAAGCACTTCGTCAAGGCGGTCGGCAAGGGCCTGCACAAGGTCATGTCGAAGATGGGCATCTCGACGTACATGTCGTACACCGGCGCGCAAATCTTCGAAGCCATCGGCTTGTCGCAGGAACTGGTCAAGAAGTACTTCCAGGGCACGGCGTCGAACGTCGGCGGTATCGGCATTTTCGAAGTGGCCGAGGAAGCGGTGCGTCTGCATCGCGACGCCTTCAGCGACAACCCGGTGCTCGCAAACATGCTCGACGCCGGTGGCGAGTACGCGTTCCGCATTCGTGGCGAAGACCATATGTGGACGCCGGATGCCATCGCCAAGCTCCAGCACTCGACCCGTTCGAACTCGTACCAGACGTACAAGGAATACGCGAACCTCATCAACGACCAGAGCAAGCGTCACATGACGTTGCGCGGTCTGTTCGAGTTCCGCGTCGATCCGCAGCGCGCGATTCCGCTCGATCAGGTTGAATCGGCCAAGGACATCGTGAAGCGTTTCGCCACCGGTGCCATGTCGCTCGGCTCGATCTCGACCGAAGCGCACGCCACGCTGGCCGTTGCCATGAACCGTATCGGCGGCAAGTCGAACACGGGCGAAGGCGGCGAAGATGCGCGCCGTTATCGCAACGAGCTGAAGGGAATTCCGATCAAGAAGGGCGAATCGCTCGCATCGATCGTGGGGCACGACGTCATCGAGGCCGATATCGAACTTCAGGATGGCGATTCGCTGCGCTCGAAGATCAAGCAGGTGGCCTCGGGCCGCTTTGGCGTGACGGCTGACTATCTGGTCTCGGCCGATCAGATCCAGATCAAGATGGCGCAGGGCGCCAAGCCGGGCGAAGGCGGTCAGCTGCCGGGTCACAAGGTGACCGAATACATCGGCAAGCTGCGTTACTCGGTGCCGGGCGTCGGCCTGATTTCGCCGCCCCCGCACCACGACATCTACTCGATCGAAGATCTGGCGCAGCTCATCCACGATCTGAAGAACGTGAATGCCTCGTCGTCGATTTCGGTGAAGCTCGTGTCCGAGGTGGGCGTGGGGACGGTCGCCGCCGGTGTCGCGAAGGCCAAGGCCGATCACGTGGTGATCGCCGGTCACGACGGTGGCACGGGCGCTTCGCCCCTGTCGTCGGTGAAGTACGCCGGCACGCCGTGGGAGCTGGGCCTGGCCGAGACGCAACAGACGCTGGTGCTCAATCGCTTGCGCGGTCGTATCCGTGTGCAAGCCGACGGTCAGATGAAGACCGGTCGCGACGTGGTGATCGGCGCACTGCTGGGTGCCGACGAATTCGGCTTCGCGACGGCGCCGCTCGTCGTCGAGGGCTGCATCATGATGCGCAAGTGCCACCTGAACACCTGCCCGGTGGGCGTGGCGACGCAAGACCCGGTGTTGCGCAAGAAATTCCAGGGCAAGCCGGAGCACGTGGTCAATTACTTCTTCTTCGTGGCCGAAGAAGTGCGCGAAATCATGGCGCAACTGGGCATCTCGAAGTTCGACGATCTGATCGGCCGCGCTGACCTGCTCAACACCCGCGCGGGCGTGGAGCACTGGAAGGCGAAGGGCCTGGACTTCGCGCGCATCTTCCATCTGCCGGAAATGGAAGCGGACGTACCGCGTCTGCATGTCGAAACGCAAGATCACGGTCTGGCCGCCGCACTCGATCACGCGCTCATCGAAAAGGCGCTGCCGGCGCTCGAGAAGGGCGAGCATGTCTCGTTCATTCAGCCGGTGCGCAACCGTAACCGTACGGTCGGCGCAATGCTTTCGGGCGAAGTGGCCAGGCGTTACGGCCATGACGGTCTGCCGGACGACACGATCCACGTGCAGCTCAAGGGCACGGCCGGCCAGAGCTTCGGGGCGTTCCTCGCACGCGGCATCACGCTCGATCTGGTAGGCGACGGCAACGACTATGTGGGTAAGGGCCTGTCGGGCGGGCGCATCATCGTGCGTCCGACCAACGACTTCCGCGGCAACGCCGAAGACAACATCATCGTGGGCAACACCGTGATGATTGGCGCCATCGAAGGCGAAGCCTTCTTCAATGGCGTGGCCGGCGAACGCTTCTGCGTGCGGAACTCGGGCGCCACCGCCGTGGTGGAAGGCTCAGGCGATCACGGTTGCGAATACATGACCGGCGGTACGGTGGTCGTGTTGGGCGAGACCGGGCGTAACTTCGCGGCGGGGATGTCGGGCGGTGTGGCCTACGTGTACGACGCTGACGGCACGTTCGCCGCCAAGTGCAACACCGCGATGGTCGCTCTCGACCCGGTGCTGCCGCACGGCGAGCAGGAGCGCACGGTGAGCCAGGGATTGTGGCATCGCGGCCAGACCGACGAGGCGCAACTGCGCGAGCTGATCGAGCGTCACTTCCAGTTCACGGGCTCGACACGCGCCAAGGCGCTGCTCGAAGACTGGGACGGCGCGCGCCGCAAGTTCGTGAAGGTGTTCCCGAGCGAATACAAGCGGGCCCTCGGCGATATGGCCAAGGCCAACGAAAAACAAGCACTGGCGGCCTGAAGCCGCTAGCGCGGCGGCGCCACGGGGTGAGGGCCCCGATGGCGTGCCGCGCGCGGGTGAGGCACGGTAACCACAAAACTTTCCGACTGAAGAAACATGGGCAAGGTCACAGGTTTTCTCGAATTCGAGCGCCAGGGCGAGTCTTACGAAGCACCGCTGGCACGCGTAAAGCATTACAAGGAGTTCGTGCTCGCGCTCTCCGACGAGCAGGCAAAGGTGCAGGGCGCGCGCTGCATGGACTGCGGCATTCCGTTCTGCACCAACGGTTGCCCGGTCAACAACATCATTCCCGACTTCAACGACCTGGTGTATCGCCAGGACTGGAAGTCGGCCATCGCGGTACTGCACTCGACGAACAACTTCCCCGAGTTCACGGGCCGTATCTGCCCGGCGCCGTGTGAAGCCGCCTGTACGCTGAACATCAACAGCGACGCGGTGGGCATCAAGTCGATCGAACACGCGATCATCGACAAGGCGTGGAGCGAAGGTTGGGTCGAGCCGCAGCCCGCGAAGCACAAGACCGGCAAGACGGTCGCCGTCGTCGGCTCGGGCCCGGCGGGCATGGCCGTGGCGCAGCAACTTGCGCGCGCCGGTCACGACGTCACCGTGTTCGAAAAGAACGACCGTGTGGGCGGACTGCTGCGCTACGGCATTCCCGACTTCAAACTGGAGAAGTGGCTGATCGATCGCCGCATGCGCCAGATGGAAGCCGAGGGCGTGACGTTCCGCACGGGTGTCTACGTCGGCAAGGACGCGCCGGAAGCCCACGTCAACAACTTCTCCAAAGAGACGATCTCGCCGGAGCAGTTGCAGGCGCAATTCGACGCCGTGGTGATCGCGGGCGGTGCAGAACAGCCGCGCGATCTGCCGGTGCCGGGGCGCGAGCTGGAAGGCATCCATTACGCGATGGAATTCCTGCCCCAGCAGAACAAGGTCAATGCGGGCGACAAGCTGGCCAACCAGTTGTTGGCCACGGGCAAGCAGGTGATCGTGATCGGGGGCGGTGATACCGGTTCCGACTGCGTGGGCACGTCGAACCGTCACGGCGCAAAGAGCGTGACGCAGTTCGAACTGCTGCCGCAGCCGCCCGAGCAGGAAAACAAGCCGATGGTGTGGCCGTACTGGCCGACCAAGCTGCGTACATCGTCGAGCCACGAAGAGGGTTGCGAGCGTGACTGGTCGGTGGCAACGAAGCGCTTCGAAGGCAAAAACGGCAAGGTCGAGAAGCTGATTGCCGTGCGTCTCGAATGGAAGGACGGCAAAATGCAGGAAGTGCCGGGCTCGGAATTCGAACTCAAGGCCGACCTGGTGCTGCTCGCGATGGGCTTCGTGTCGCCGTTGCAGACCGTGCTCGACGCGTTCGGCGTGGACAAGGACGCGCGCGGCAACGTGCGTGCCTCGACCGAAGGCGAGCGCGCCTACACGACGAACCTGCCGAAGGTGTTCGCGGCCGGTGACGTGCGTCGCGGTCAGTCGCTGGTGGTGTGGGCGATTCGCGAAGGCCGTCAGTGCGCCCGTGCGGTGGACGAGTTCCTGATGGGCTACTCGGAACTGCCGCGCTGAGCGCGTGAAAGAGTAATGCCTGCCAAAACCACAAATACGGGGTTGAGAGGAGGGGCGCGGAGGTAGGTCTCTGCGTTGCCGTGAAGAAACCGTCCGGGCGACAACGTCCGGGCGGTTTTTTCTTGCCCGATCGCTTTGCGTGTCTTTGTTTGCACGGTATTCGGGCGACCGGAACATGCACAAGATCGATAAATATAAGATGTCATATGACATGGCCGATCTTGCGTCATCGGCCTTCAGGGAAACACCCCTGGTATAGGTGGACGCCAATGAATATAAGGCTTGTCGCGTCGATGCAAGGCATCGAGTGAAATACTAGGGATTCTCCGTAAACCGACCAATTGGCCATTGTCATCGTACATCGTCTGACGTAGGATGCCTCTCCATGCGACCCCCACGTTTTCGATGAGCGTCGGGCGCGCCGACGCGGCGCCGGGTTTGTTGTGGCAAGGCGTCGTCGCATGCACTGCGATCTACCGACGAACAAGGACTGATATGAGCCAGACATCCGGCAAACCCTTCCGCCGTCTGCTGCTGACCGGCGCAGCGGGCAATCTTGGCAAACAACTGCGCGGCAAGCTCGCCGAGTGGGCGGATATCGTGCGCGTGAGCGACATCGTGCCGCTCACGGCTGATGCGCCGCACGAAGAAGCCATGCAGGTCGACCTCGCGGATCGCGCCGCCGTGCACGCGCTGCTCGAAGGCGTCGACGCGCTGGTGCATCTGGGCGGCATCTCCGTCGAGGCGCCGTTCGACGACATCATGCAAGCCAATATTCTCGGCATGTACAACGTCTATAGCGCAGCGCAGAAGCAGGGGGTGAAGCGCATCGTCTACGCCAGCTCGAATCATGCGGTGGGTTTCCATCCCGTGACGGAAGTGCTAGATGTCGACGCGCCGCACCGTCCGGACAGCATGTACGGTATCTCGAAATGTTTCGGTGAAGACCTGTCCCGCTACTACTTCGATCGCTTCGGTCTGGAGACCGTGTGCCTGCGCATCGGCTCGTCGTTCGAGCAGCCCAAGAATCCGCGCATGATGGTGACATACCTGAGCTATCGCGATTTCGTCGAACTCGTGCGCTGCTCGTTGTTCACGAATCGCGTGGGCCATGCCATCGTCTACGGCGTGTCGAACAACCCGACGCTGTGGGTCAACAATACGAAGGCCGCGTTTCTTGGCTTCCGTGCGCAAGACAGCTCGGCGCAATTCGCCGGCCTGTTTCCGGCGCAGGCGCCCGATCCGCGCATGGACGATGTGACGCAGCGCTACCAAGGCGGACCGTTCGTGCTGCTGGGGCCGATGGAACCCAAGGCATGAAGGTGTCGATCGAACGGCTCGAACCGTCGCGACAGACGCCTCACGCCGTTGGCGAGAGCCCGTTGTGGCGTGCCGACGAGCAGGCGCTCTACTGGGTGGACATCCCCGCGAAGCAACTGCATCGCGTAACGCCCGCCGACGGCGATCATCGTCAATGGACATTCCCCGAGCAGATCGCGTGCTTTACCTTCGACGCCTCGGGCATGCTGCTGGCGGGCTGCGAGACCGGGCTGTTCGCGGTGCGCCTGGGGCCGCCGGGCACGCTTGCGGCGTCTGATTGGCAGCGACTGGCCGCGCCGGTGTTCCCGTTGCCGGGCATGCGCTTCAACGACGGACGCTGCGATCGGCAGGGCCGCTTCTGGGCGGGCACGATGGTGCAGGATATGTCGCTCGCGAGCGACGCAGGCGTGCTCTTCTGTTTCGACACGCACGGCCGTCTGTCGGCGCCGCTCGTCGAGGGCCTGGTGACGCAGAACGGTTTGGGCTTCTCGCCGGACAGCCGCACGATGTACCTGAGCGATTCGCATCCGACGCGCCGCCGCGTGTGGGCGTTCGACTTCGATGCCGAGTGCGGTGCGATCAGCGGGCAGCGGCTGTTCGTCGACATGAATGACTATCCGGGCCGTCCGGACGGCGCGGCCGTCGATGCCGACGGCGCTTACTGGACGTGCGCCAACGACGGTAGCCGCTTGCTTCGCTTCACGCCCGCAGGCGTGCTGGACCGCGAGATCGTGCTGCCGGTGTCGAAGCCGTCGATGTGCGCGTTCGGCGGGCGCGACTTCGACACGTTGTTTGTTACGTCGATTCGTCCGGCAACCGGCGCGACCGAACACGACGGCCATGTGTTGGCAGTGCGTTGCGGCGCGCAGGGATTGCCGGAGGTGCCTTACGCCGGCTAGGCCGCGTCGACCACCCGTGGCGGCGCGACGTCGCCCGCGGCATGCAGCGTCATGGTGTGTTGATGGAAGCGGCCGAGCGTTTCCCTATGGGCCACGCTGACCATCGTGGTGCCCGGTAGGCGCGCATGCAGCGCTTCATACACCGCCTCCTCGGTTTCTACGTCGAGCGCACTGGTCGCTTCGTCGAGGAACAGATAATCCGGCTTTTGCAGCAAGGCGCGCGCGGTGGCGAGCCGTTGTTGCTCGCCGCCGGACAAGCGGCGGGCCCAGTGAGCGACGGTCAGTAACTCGTCACGATACTGCTCGAGGTTGACGGCGCTGAGCACGTCTCGGCATTCGTCGTCGGTAAAAGTATCGGCATGCGAAGGAAAGGCCAGGGCCGCCTTCAGTGTGTCGATCGGCAAATAGCTTTGTTGTGACAGGAACAGCACGCGGGCGTCGGCGGGAACTTCGATGCGTCCGCTGCCGAACGGCCACAGGCCGGCGAACGCGCGCAGCATGGTGCTCTTGCCGCAGCCCGAGCGGCCACGGATGAGCCATCGCGAGCCAGGCGCAAAGGCAAACGACCCGGCGACCGCGAGCGGTGCACCGTCGGGTAGCGCCAGGCGAAGATCGGTGGCCGTGAAGGCTGCCGAGGGCGAATGGGCGGTCGTCACGAGCGCAATGCCACCGGTGCTCGGTGCTTGCGGCGGTGCGTCGATTACGCGGGTGAATTCGCGCAGCCGGTTGATCGTCGCTTTCCAGTCGGCCAACGTCGAGAAGCTGTTCACGAACCACGAAAAACCGTCGCTCACTTGCCCGAACGCACCGATGATCTGCATGAGCACGCCGAGCGTGAACGCGCCGGCGAAGTAGCGCGGTGCGGCCGCCATGATCGGGAACACGATGGCGATCTGCCCGTAGATCGAATTCGCGAAGATCAGCCGTTTCGTCACGACCATGATCTGCCACCAGTTGTCGCGCACGGCCCCGAAGGCCGACGTCAGGCGCGACAATTCAGCGCCTTCGCCGCGATAGAGCGCGACCTGCTCCGCCGACTCGCGCAGACGCACCAGCAGAAAGCGGAAATCCGCTTCCACCTGCTGCTGACGGTAGCTCAGCCCCACGAGTGGCCGACCGACCTTGAAGATGAAGAACGATCCCACCAGGGCGTAGAGCGCCGCGACCCAGACCATGTAGCCGGGAATCGTCACGTTCATGCCGCCCAGCACAAATGACACGGCGCCTGAGATCGTCCAGAGAATGGTGATGAACGAAAACAGCGAGACCAGCGTCGTGAGCAAATCGAGCGACAGCGCCAGCGATGCGCTGATCAGCGTGCGGATGTCTTCCGAAATACGTTGGTCCGGGTTGTCCGCCAGATGGTCGCGCTCGATGCGGTAATAGGCTTGATGCGAGAACCACTTCGACAGGTTGGCATCGGTGACCCACTGCCGCCAGCGAATTTCGAGCATCTGGCGGAAGTAGGTGCGGAACGTCGCAATGACGATGAAGCTGAATGCGAGTACCGCGAATTCGATCAGCGACGACTTGAAGATGGGCCAATCGCGCTTGTCGAGCGCGTCATAGAAGCCGGCGTTCCACGCATTCAGTCGTACGTTGATAAACACGACGGCAAGATTGAGCGCCACGACGAGTGCGAGCAACCGACGGCCCTCCCAGCGCTTCTCCGAGGCCCAGTAGGGCCGGATCAACTGCCACGCAGTGGGGTGCTTCGGTGGCTTGGGGGCAGGGACGGCCGGGTTGCCGGCGGGCGGCGCCTCGGGAGGCGGGGAAGACATCGGCGTGTGGGCCATGATCGTCTGGCGGGGTTGCCGCGGAAATGCAACGTGTTATTAGGGTCGACGGCCCATTTGACCGCAGTTCCGGCGGGTGCGTTGCACAATTTCCGGATTGGGGGCGCTTGTCACGTCGGTTTTCAGTTTACGTGGGGTTACACGGCCCGGGGGATTCGTCAAAAAACGAGACGCATCGCGCGTGCAATCGCCCGATGCCCCGGCTTGCACGGGCATCGGCATCTATGTTGTAATGGCTGCGGGCGAAACAGGGGTGCTCCGTGTCGAACGCAGGGTTGACCATGCGTAACCATACGACGCGGGGCTGAGAGAGACCCTTTGCACCCGACCCGGGTAATACCGGCGTGGGAAGTTTCCGACTACTCCAGTGGGGTAAGGTGTTCAACACCGTTTCGTCCTTTTGCTTTCATGAGGAAAGGACCCCATGCGCTGCCTTCCGCAGATTCCTGCGCTTATCCCTGCGGTTTTCGCCGCAACGACTTCCGAGATTCCGCTCGCGAGTCATCCTTTGCCTGCTTTCGAGTGCCTGCGCGCCGTCCCGGCTTGCGCGGCAGAACGCGTATGAGCGCTTCCACTTCGCGTCCCGACGTCGCCGTGCTCGGCGGCGGCCTGTCCGGGCGTCTGCTGGCGTGGCAACTGATTCGTGCCGGCGCACGCGTGGCGCTCTACGAGCGTGGCGATGCCGACGGGGCGTCGGCTGCCGGCTGGGTGGCAGCGGCCATGCTCGCGCCCTTGGCCGAAGCGGCCGTGGCCGAGCCGAGCATCGTCGAGATGGGCGCCGTCGGCCTGGAACGTTGGCCGGCATTGATCGACGGCCTGCCCGAACACGTCTTCTTCCAACGCAACGGCACGCTGGTCGTGTGGCACCAGCCCGATCGCGCCGAGGCGGTGATGTTCGACCGACGCATGCGCGCCAATGCCCCACCGGCCTTGCTGCGTGACGGTGTGCGACGCGTGTCGGGCGCGCAATTGGCCGAGGTCGAGCCGGCGCTGGCCGGACGGTTTCAGGAAGGCTGGTGGCTGCCGAACGAGGGCCAGCTCGACAACCGGCAACTGTTGCGCGCGCTGGCGGCAGGTCTTGCTAAGGCGGGGGCGGCGCTGCATTGGCATACCGAGATCGCCGAGGGCGCGTATCCGGACGCCGGTCTGGTCGTCGATTGCCGCGGGCTGGGCGCGCGTGCCGCGCTCACGCAATTGCGCGGTGTGCGGGGTGAGGTGGTGCGAATTCACGCGCCGGGCATTGGGCTGCGCCGGCCGGTGCGGTTGCTGCATCCGCGCTATCCGATCTATATCGCGCCCAAGGAAAACGATCTGTATGTGATCGGCGCGACCGAACTCGAGTCGGAAGATATGTCGCCGATGACCGTGCGCTCCGCGCTCGAACTGCTCTCGGCGGCCCATTCGCTGAACCCGGCGTTCGGCGAGGCGCGCATTGTCGAGCTGAATGTCAACTGCCGTCCGGCATTGCCCGACCATCTGCCGCGGGTGCAGTGGGACGGTGCGCGGGTGCTGCGCGTGAACGGTTTGTACCGGCACGGTTATTTGCTCGCGCCGGCGGTCACGGGAGAGGCGTGCGCGCTGGCGCAGGCATTGATGCAAGCGACGAGCGCGCGAGTGGGCCTTGGGCACGCGTTCGACTGGGAGATGTGGCGAGCCAGCCGGCCGTGGCCGGACCTGTTCCGTCGGGCATGAGAGGGGAGGGACACCATGGATATTCATATCAATCAACAGACACTGAGCGTGGCCGAGGCGGCGACGCTGGCCGAGGCGCTCGCCGCCTACGGCGCCAAGCCGCCGTTCGCCGCGGCGATCAACGGGCAGTTCGTGCCCAAGACACAATATGCCGCCCGCGCGCTCGCGCATGGCGACAAAATCGATGTAGTGCAACCGGTGGCCGGAGGCTGACATGAACGCATTCACCGAATCGGCCAACGTGGCCGCAGGCAGCGTGCGCGATGCGCTCACGCTGTATGACACGCGCTTCGGCAGTCGCTTCCTGCTCGGCACGGCGCGCTACCCGTCGCTGCAGGCGCTCAATGATTCCATCGACGCCGCCCGCCCGGGCATGGTGACGGTGGCGTTGCGCCGACAACTCTCGGGCACCGGGGCGCAGGCGTCGGAAGGCCATTTCTGGGAAACGCTGCGCCGCCTCGCGGTGCCGGTGCTGCCCAATACAGCCGGTTGCCACTCGGTGCAGGAAGCGGTGACGACGGCGCAAATGGCGCGCGAAGTCTTCGAGACCGACTGGATCAAGCTCGAACTGATTGGCGACGACTACACGCTCCAGCCCGACCCGTTCGGTCTGGTGACGGCCGCCGAACAACTGATTCGCGACGGCTTCAAGGTGCTGCCGTATTGCACGGAAGACCTGGTGCTGTGCCGTCGCTTGCTCGACGTGGGCTGTCAGGCGCTGATGCCCTGGGGTGCGCCGATCGGCACTGGCAAGGGCGTGATCAATCCGTACGGCCTGCGACTGCTGCGCGACCGTCTGCCGGATACGCCGCTTATCGTCGATGCCGGGCTCGGTCTGCCGTCGCACGCGTGTCAGGTGATGGAGTGGGGCTTCGACGGCGTGTTGCTCAACACGGCCGTGGCGCTTGCCGCCCAGCCGGTGGAGATGGCCGGCGCGTTCGCCGCCGCGATCAAGGCGGGCCGCGCGGCGTGGCTCGCCGGACCGATGGCCGAGCGCGAGAGCGCCGAAGCCAGCACGCCGGTCGTCGGGGTGCCGTTCTGGCATCAGTCGGGCGCGTGATCCCCGAGGAGACGCGCTTGAATTCCACCGCAACCTCGCACCGCCTGACCCACCGGGAAGCTTCATGACGACGCATAGCGGCGGCGCCACCCTGTCTCACGTGCAATGCCTGCCGGCTAACGCACCCCTCGCCACAGCATGGCAACAGGCCGCCGCCGGCATCCGCGCGCGCCTCGCGCCGTGGCCGGACGACCCCGCTACGCCAAGTTGGCGTGTGCACGCGCAGACGCCGGACCGCGCGGGGGCTGGGGACGTGGTCTGGTGGCCGCTCTCGCCGCAGGGCGCTCCCGGAACCGAAGCCACCGTGCAGATCGACGCATGGCGGGCGGCGCACGCCGTTGTCCTTTGCTCGCGGGCGCTGGCGGCGGGACAGGTGGAAGACACCTTGTACACGCACGACACCGTTTATCGCGTTGCGGGCGCGGACGATCCGGCCTTCTTCCCCGCGTTCGCTGCGTTCCTCGACTGCGGATTCGCCCCACACGACGCGCTCGTGCTCGCGCGCGCATGGCGCACCGACGGCAGCCACGCGCGCGCGGCCGATGCCGACACGCTCGGGGCATGGCCGACGGTGCTCGAAACCTTCCCGGTCGTGCTCGGCCAAGTGCCGTCACCCGGCCGGTTCCCGGCCTGCCCGTCACGCCTCGGTCTGTATCCGGTGCTGCCAGATGCCGGTGCTTGCGAGCGCATGGCCGATCTTCAGGTCGGCACCGTGCAGTTGCGGATCAAGGATCCCGCGGATCCGACGCTGCGCTCTGAGATCGAACGGACGGTGGCGGCCGGGCGGCGCGTGATGCACGACAGTGCCTGGTTCATCAACGACCATTGGCGCGAAGCCGCGCAAGCGGGTGCCTACGGCGTGCACCTCGGACAGGAAGATATGGCGGCACTTTCCGCCGACGAGGTCGCGGCGCTGTTTGCGACCGGCATGCGCCTGGGCATCAGCACGCACGGCTATTACGAGATGCTGGCGGCGCATCACTTCCGGCCCAGCTATCTGGCCGTGGGCGCCGTGTTTCCGACAACCACCAAAGTGATCGCGACCGCCCCGCAGGGACTCGCGAAGTTGGCGCGGTACGTGAAGCTCATCGCGCCGCACTATCCGCTTGTCGCCATTGGCGGCATCGATGCGGACAACCTCGGGCAAGTGCTCGACACCGGGGTGACCAGCGCGGCCGTGGTGCGAGCCGTCACGCAGGCCGTCGATGTGGCGGCGGCGGTGAAGGGAATGCAGCAGGCGTTCGCGCAACGCGCGTGATGTTTGCCGCGCGCAGCCCGTTATAGCGTGCGCGTCATGAACATGGCGCCGTCGCCGTATCCGGCCAACTTCGCGGCCAACTTCGCGGCCATCTGCGGCGAGGCATCGCTCGTTGCGGCATAACCGAAGCGCGCCCAGAACCCCTGCGATTGCTGCACCGCCACGAGGGCCGACGCGCGCAATCCTGACGACCGTGCCACCGCCAGAGCCGCCGCGTAGAGTTGGCAAGCCACGCCCGCGCCGCGCGTGCGAGGGAGCAGCGCCATGTCGTGCACGTACCAGCAGTCGGCCGCGTCAGGCAGGGCCTTGAGGATGGTGTCCAGTGGCGGCGGGGCGGCCATGCGCCACGGGTGTGTCAGTAGATAGCCGACCACGGACGTATCCGTTGGGCCTGTTCCCTCCGCAACCCAACACGTTGACGGCGACAGCGCATGACGTGAGGCCAATGTCGCTTCCGACTCACGCATCGGACCGACATACGCTGCTGCCTGTACCGTCAGGACTTGGGGAATATCGCAGGATTGCATCGGACGAATCCGAAATTCGATCGTCTCCGTATCTTGCGGCAGAAGGGGATGGAAAGGCGTTTGGGGGGCGCGGGGCATCGGGGTCAACGATTTATTGCGTGAAACGGCGTATTGTAGCAACGGCGCAACACCCGACACCCCCGAGGTCTCGATAAGTCCTTGCTGGCGTTACGTTTTTTGTTCGTTGTGCCGGTCGGCGCGCGACAAGGCGAATGGACGCCGGCCCTGTAGAATGCCGCGGGGCAGCGCCAATCCTCGATTTCGTCCATCGCCGTTGGGCGGCATCAATCGGCATTCCCCCCTATAATTGGCGTTTTGCGCCGCACTATAAGACCCGAAACGTGCCTATCCCGAATCCGGAAAATTTGCTCGAATTGCGCGACGTCAGCTTTGGTTATGGCGAACGATTGGTGCTTTCCGGGTTGAATATGCGGTTCCCCCGCGGCAAAGTCGTTGGGGTGATGGGGGGGTCCGGCTGCGGCAAGACGACCGTGCTGCGCCTGATCGGCGGGCTCGTCCATGCCAGCCGCGGCACCGTCGAATTCGACGGTGCCGATGTCGCATCGCTCGACCACGCTGGCTGGTACCGCTTGCGGCGTCGCATGGGCATGTTGTTCCAGTTCGGTGCGCTCTTTACCGACATGACGGTGTTCGACAACGTGGCGTTTCCGCTGCGCGAACACACCCGGCTCGACGATGCGCTCATTCGCGACCTCGTGCTGATGAAGCTCAACGCCGTGGGCCTGCGCGGCGCACGCGACATGAAGCCGGCCGAGATTTCGGGCGGCATGGCGCGACGTGTGGCACTGGCACGCACGATGGCGCTGGACCCGGACCTCATCATGTACGACGAGCCGTTCACTGGGCTCGACCCGATCTCGTTGGGTATCACCGCGAATCTGATCCGCAAGCTCAACGACGCGCTGGGCGCCACGTCCATTATTGTTTCGCATGATGTGACGGAGACCTTTGCCATCGCCGACTACATCTATTTCATTAGCGAAGGGCGCATCGGTGCCGAGGGGACGCCGGAGGCGCTGCGAGCCTCGAATGACCCGACGGTGCGCCAGTTCATCGATGCGCAACCGGACGGGCCCGTAAAATTTCAGTATCCCGCGCCGTCGCTTGCGGACGATTTTGGGATGGGAGCGCGTGCATGATCACGACCCTCGGTAGTTTTGTTCGCGGTCACGTAGAGCGCCTGGGGTACGGTGCGCGAATGTTTTGGCGCGTGCTCGCGTCGAGCGGGGCGATGCTGCGCCGGCCGCGTCTGGTGACCGACCAGATTCATTTCGTCGGCAACTATTCGTTCGTCATTATTGCGGTCTCGGGCCTGTTCGTCGGCTTCGTGCTGGGCCTGCAAGGCTATTACACGCTTAACCGGTACGGCTCGGAACAGGCGCTGGGTCTGCTTGTGGCGCTGTCGCTGGTGCGTGAGTTGGGGCCGGTGGTCACCGCACTGCTGTTCGCGGGACGCGCTGGAACCTCGCTCACCGCCGAAATCGGTTTGATGAAGGCGGGGGAGCAATTGACCGCCATGGAGATGATGGCGATCGATCCGATCGCGCGCGTGGTGGCCCCCCGCTTCTGGGCAGGCGTGATCGCCATGCCGATTCTCGCGGCCATCTTCTCGGCGGTGGGTGTGTTTGGCGGTTACCTGGTCGGCGTGAAGTTGATCGGCGTGGACCCCGGCGCGTTCTGGTCGCAGATGCAAGGCGGCGTAGACGTGTGGTCGGACGTCGCCAACGGCGTCATCAAAAGCGTAGTGTTCGGGATTGCCGTCACCTTTATCGCCCTGTACCAGGGATTCGAGGCGCAGCCGACGCCAGAGGGCGTGTCGCGTGCGACCACCCGTACGGTGGTGCAGGCGTCCCTCGCGGTACTCGGTCTCGACTTCCTGCTCACGGCCCTCATGTTCAGCTAACGGGCCTGCGTGCCCGCCAAGACATAGATAGATTGCGCACACTGACACAATGAAAAAACACCCCCTCGACTTCTGGGTTGGCCTGTTCGTCGTTCTCGGCTTCGCAGCGCTGCTGTTCCTCGCGCTCAAGGTGGGCAACATGAGTTCGCTGTCGTTCTCGAGTTCGTATCCGGTGACGGTGCGCTTCGACAACATCGGCGGCCTCAAGCCGCGGGCGCCTGTCAAGAGCGCGGGCGTCGTGGTCGGACGCGTGGCGTCGATCAACTTCGACGACAAGCGGTACGTGGCCGACGTGACGCTCAACATCGATTCGCAATATCACTTCCCGAAGGACTCGTCGGCGAAGATCCTGACGTCGGGGCTGCTCGGCGAGCAATACATCGGGCTCGAGGCGGGCGGCGACGATCAAATGCTCAAGGCCGGTGATACGATCACGCTCACGCAATCCGCAATCGTGCTGGAAAATCTGATCGGCCAGTTCCTGTACAACAAGGCGGCAGATGCCGGGGGCGCCCAACCGGGCGGGGCATCGACCGCACCGGCATCGACCGCACCCGCTGCTTTGCCGGCGTCAGGGGCGGCCACGGCAACCCAAGGAAAATAAAAAAGATGACCCGCTTCCGTACTTCGGCAGTGCTGGCCGCCGGCGCGATGGCGCTGGCAGGGTGCGCGACTGTCACGAATCCGAGTCCCGCCGACCCCATCGAAGGGTTCAACCGTTCGATGTACACGTTCAATGACACGCTCGACAAGACGGTCATGACGCCCGTGGCCAAGGGCTACCGCTTCGCCGTGCCGCAACCGGCGCGCGACATGGTCACGAACTTCTTCTCGAACGTGGGCGATGTGTACAACTTCGCCAACAACCTGCTGCAACTGGAAGTCACGGCTGCCGTGCAGGATCTGATGCGCCTGACGATCAACACCTTCCTCGGTGTGGGCGGTCTGGTCGACTTCGCCACGCCGGCCGGCTTGCCCAAGCACAGCCAGGACTTCGGTGTGACGCTCGGCAAGTGGGGCCTGCCCGACGGCCCGTACCTCGTGCTGCCGGTGCTCGGCCCGAGCACGGTGCGCGACAGCGTCGGCATGGCTGGCAACATGTTCATCGACCCGACGTCGTATATCAATCCGACTTGGGTCAGCTACTCGATCTTCGGCGTTCGCATCGTGAATACGCGAGCGAACCTGCTCGACGCATCGAACCTTCTCGAAGCCGCCGCCCTCGATCCATACTCGTTCACGCGCGATGCTTATCTCGCACGACGCAAGTATTTGATCAATGGCGGGGCCGCGGGCAACGCGGCGTTGCCGAATTACGAAGAGGAAGACGGCGCCGGCGGCACGAACGCGCAGCCGATGCCTGCCTCAGGCGTTCAAGCCGAACCTGCCTCGGGCGTGAAAGCCGAACCGGACGCGCCGCAAGGTTCGCCCGTACCGGGCAAGATCGTGCCGGGCGGATTGCCGTTCCGCCGGTGATCGGCGCGAGTCGCCTGCCGCCAGGCATCGATGCCTCCTGATGACAGGGCGCCCCGCCTTACGGGGCGCCGTTGGCAGGCCTGTCGGGCAACAGTTTGTTACACGACACTGCCGGTATTTCGCGAACTCCAGACACAACACGGGTATCCAATCCCGCAACACCTGTCACTCGAAAGAGGAAGTCCACAATGAAGAAGTTTTGGCTCATTCCCGTCATGGCTTTGATGACGTACACCGCCGCCGGCGCCGCCGTGGCCCAGGCGCAAGCGCCTGACGTTCTGGTCAAGCAGACCGTGAACGAAGTGATGGCCGCCGCCAAGTCCGATCCGAACATCCAGAAGGGTGATCTGAACAGCATCACCAAGCTGGTCGAGCAGAAGATCTTGCCGCACGCCGACTTCGCGAAGACGACGCAGTTGGCGACTGGCGCCGCATGGCGCACCGCTACGCCGCAGCAACGGCAGCAACTGACCGAGCAGTTCAAGACGCTGCTGCTGCGTACGTACGCGGGCGCCATCGCGCAGATTCGCGACCAGCAGGTCAACTACAAGCCGTTCCGTGGTCAGCCGGGCGACACCGACGCCGTGGTCTATACCGATGTCCTCAACAACGGTCAGCAGATCGAGCTCGACTATCGTCTGTACAAGTCGGCCAGCGGCGAATGGAAACTGTATGACCTGAACGTGCTGGGCGCCTGGCTCATCCAGACGTACCGCAATCAGTTTGCCGAGCAGGTGAACAAGTCGGGCGTCGACGGTCTGATTCAGTTCCTGACCCAGCGCAACCAGCAACTGGCCGGCGGCAAGTAAGCGCATGCTCGCGTTGCAGACCGATCTCACGCACGACACCGCCGGCGACGTCCTCGCGCAGGCCATCGATCGCATCGACGCGGGCGAGACCCAGATCGATTGCGCCGGGCTGAAGCAGTTCGATTCGTCGGCGCTCGCCGTGTTGCTGGCCCTGCGCCGCCACGCGGTTCGGCGTGGTGCGACGTTGGCGTTCACTAACCTGCCAGCGGGGCTGGCCAGCCTTGCGCTGGTGTACGGCGTCGACCAGTTGCTCTCGATCTGATTCGCCTGGCCGGATCGCCGTCCCGCAGGAAAGCGCCGTCTCGCAACGGCGCTTTTTTTATGGGCAATGCGGTGATGCCGGCCGAGCGCGACGCATACCCGGCCCGAAGGGCCTTGCGGGCGTCGCGCCCGTGATCGACGTTTCCCTTGGGGGGGCACTGGACAGGGCGTGAGCACGGCCGCCACCGGCTTCCTTTATAATCAGGGGTTTTCTGCCGACTTTTGGGCAGTTACCCTCATCCGGGCACCCACGCCGCCGATATGGCTGCTGCCGCGATCCCAGCGGTTGCGCCCACGCGCGGGCGTGGCCGGAGAATCTATATGGCGCGCTCGCCAATGCGGGTGCGTGCAGTCCATGGCCGCCATCGAAATCCGTAACGTCAAGAAACGCTATCAGGCACTGCAGGCGCTCAAAGGCGTCAGCTTTTCGATCGAAGAAGGGGAATTCTTCGGTCTGCTCGGTCCCAACGGTGCCGGCAAAACCACGCTGATCAGTATTCTCGCCGGCCTCGCGCGCGCGGATGCGGGCAGCGTCAGTGTGCTCGGCCACGACGTGGTGCGCGACTACCGCAATGCCCGCCGCAAGCTCGGCGTGGTGCCGCAGGAACTCGTCTTCGATCCGTTCTTCTCCGTTCGCGAAACGCTGCGTATCCAGTCCGGCTACTTCGGTCTGACGCGCAACGACGACTGGATCGACGAAGTCATGGCGAACCTCGACCTGACCGACAAGGCCGACGCGAACATGCGCCAGCTCTCGGGCGGCATGAAGCGGCGCGTGCTCGTTGCGCAGGCGCTCGTGCATCGCCCGCCGGTGATCGTGCTCGACGAGCCGACCGCCGGGGTCGACGTCGAACTGCGCCAGACGCTCTGGAAATTCATCTCGCGCCTGAACCGCGAAGGCCACACCATCGTGCTGACCACGCACTATCTCGAAGAAGCGGAAGCGCTGTGCGACCGCATTGCCATGCTCAAGCGCGGCGAAGTCGTGGCGCTCGAGCGCACCGCCTCGCTGCTGCAGCGTTTCGCGGGCACGCGTCTCGTGCTGCGCTTCAAGCACGGCACGCTGCCCGACGCACTACGCCCGTTGCTGGTCGACCCGCAAAATACGAGTGGACCTCAGTTCGCGCTGCGTCTGGCGGGCTGCGACGAAGTCGAATCGATTCTCGCCACCTGCCGGGCGGCGGGCTGCATCGTTGAGGACATCGACATCCAGAAGGCCGATCTCGAGGACGTGTTCGTGCAGATCATGTCCGGTTCGCGCGCGCAGGAGGTGGCAGCATGATCGGGGCATGGGTCGGATTCCGCACGCTGTTCTACAAGGAAGTGTTGCGTTTCTGGAAGGTCAGCTTCCAGACCGTGGCCGCGCCGGTGCTCACCGCGCTGCTGTACCTGATGATCTTCGGCCACGTGCTCGAAGACCGCGTGAAGGTCTATGACCAGATCACGTACACATCTTTCCTCGTGCCGGGCCTGGTGATGATGAGCGTGTTGCAGAACGCGTTCGCAAACAGCTCGTCGTCGCTGATCCAGTCCAAGATCACGGGCAACCTCGTGTTCGTGCTGTTGCCGCCGCTGTCGCATTGGGAGATGTACGGCGCGTACGTGCTCGCCGCGGTCGTGCGTGGGTTGTGCGTGGGCGCAGGCGTCTTCGCGGTGACGGTCACGTTCACGCATCTAACGTTCGCCGCGCCGCTGTGGATCATCGGCTTCGCGTTCCTTGGGGCGGCGATTCTCGGCACGTTGGGTCTGATCGCGGGCATTTGGGCGGAGAAGTTCGACCAGCTCGCGGCGTTCCAGAACTTCCTGATCATGCCGGCAACGTTCCTGGCGGGCGTGTTTTACTCGATTCACTCGCTGCCGCCGCTGTGGCAGGCTGTCTCGCACTTCAACCCGTTCTTCTACATGATCGACGGGTTCCGTTACGGCTTCTTCGGTGTGTCCGACGTTGCCCCGCAGACCAGCCTTGCCGTTGTGGGTGCGACTTTTCTGATACTCGCAACCGTCGCGCTGACTTTGCTGCGCCGTGGTTATAAATTGCGTCACTGAACTTCTCTAGGATCGGCCATGCTGCCTACCCCCGAACAAATCAAACAGTACATCGAAGCCGGTCTGGCTTGCGAGCACGTGGCCGTCGAAGGCGATGGTCAGCACTTCTACGCGACCATCGTGAGCGAGCAGTTCGACGGCAAGCGTCTCATCGCCCGCCATCAACTCGTGTACGCCGCGCTGGGCGATCGCATGAAGGCGGAAATTCACGCGTTGTCCATGAAGACCCTCACGCCTGCGGAGTATCGGGCGCAATGAGGATTACGCAAGAAAGCGCCGGCGTCGCCGCCACCGGCGAGCGCATGGCCGCGGACCACCTGGTGATCGAGGGCGGCGAGCGGCTGGCGGGAGAGATTACCGTATCGGGCGCCAAGAACGCGGCGCTGCCGATCCTGTGTGCGTGCCTGCTGACGGCCGAGCCGGTGGTGCTCGGCAACGTGCCCGATCTGCACGACGTGCGCACCATGCTGACGCTGCTCGCACGCATGGGCGTGAAGGTCGAGCGTCACGGCGAATCAGTGACGCTCGATGCGTCGCAGATCACCGAGCCGGCGGCCCCCTATGAGCTCGTAAAGACCATGCGCGCGTCGATTCTCGTGCTCGGCCCCCTGCTGGCGCGTTGCGGCGAGGCGCGCGTGTCGCTGCCGGGCGGGTGTGCGATCGGGGCGCGACCTGTCGATCAGCACATCAAGGGCCTGCAGAAGATGGGCGCCGAAATCACGCTGACGCACGGCGACATCGTCGCCAAAGCAACGCGTCTGCGTGGTGAGACGCTCGTGACCGACATGATCACCGTCACGGGCACCGAAAACCTGCTCATGGCGGCCACGCTGGCCGACGGCGTTACGGTGCTGGCCAATGCCGCCCGCGAACCCGAAGTGACGGACCTGGCCGAGCTGCTCGTGAAGATGGGTGCGAAGATCGACGGCATCGGCACTGATCGTCTGGTCGTGACGGGCGTGCCGCGCCTGTCCGGCGCGACACACGATGTTGTGCCCGATCGGATCGAAGCCGGCACGTTCCTGTGCGCGGCGGTGGCGACGCGTGGCGATATCACGCTGCATCGCGTTGTGCCGGGTACCCTCGACGCGGTGATCGAGAAGTTGCGCGAAACCGGCGCGAACGTGACGGCCGGCGCGGATTGGCTGCGCGTGACGATGGATCGGCGCGCGCGGGCGGTCAGTTTCCGAACGTCGGAATATCCGGCGTTCCCGACCGATATGCAGGCCCAGTTCATGGCGTTGAATTGCGTTGCCGAAGGGGCATCGCAGGTCGTCGAAACGATCTTCGAGAACCGGTTCATGCACGTGCAGGAGTTGACGCGTCTGGGCGCGAACATCGGCATCGACGGCAACACGGCGCGGATTTCCGGCGTGAATCGCCTGTCGGGTGCGCATGTGATGGCGACCGACCTGCGCGCTTCCGCCAGCCTGATCGTCGCGGGTCTGACGGCCGAGGGCCGCACGCTCGTCGACCGTATTCACCACCTCGATCGCGGCTATCATCGCATCGAGGCCAAGTTGTGCGCCGTGGGTGCGCAAATCCGGCGCGTCGAAGCGCGCCAGGGAGACATTGCATGAATTCCGCCAAGCCCGCCCAGCCGCTTGCTCAACCGCTGACGCTGGCGCTCTCGAAAGGGCGTATCTTTACGGAGACGCTGCCGTTGCTGGCGGCCGCCGGTATCGAAGTCACGGAAGACCCCGAGACCTCCCGCAAGCTGATTCTGCCGACGACGGATCCGAACCTGCAGGTCATCATCGTGCGCGCGACCGACGTGCCGACCTATGTGCAATATGGTGCCGCCGACTTCGGCGTGGCCGGCAAGGACGTGCTCATCGAACACGGCGGCGGCGGTCTGTATCAGCCAATCGATTTGAACATTGCGCGTTGCCGCATGTCTGTTGCTGTACCGAAGGGCTTCGATTACGCGAATGCCGTACGTCAAGGGGCACGTTTGCGCGTGGCGACCAAGTACGTGCAAACGGCGCGCGAGCACTTCGCGGCCAAGGGCGTGCACGTCGACCTGATCAAGCTGTACGGCTCGATGGAGCTGGGCCCGCTCGTGGGTCTGGCCGACGCGATTGTCGATCTGGTGAGCACCGGCGGCACGCTGCGGGCCAACAATCTGGTGGAAGTGGAAGAGATCATGGAGATCTCCTCCCGCCTCGTGATCAATCAGGCTGCACTCAAGTTGAAGCGCGAGTCGTTGCAGCCTATTCTGGATGCCTTCGAGCGGGCGTCCCGGCAAACAGCATGAAACTCGATATTCGCAAACTCGATTCCTCCGCCGAAGGCTTCGCGGCGCAGCTTCGCGATGTCCTGGCGTTCGAGGCGAGCGAAGACGCCGCCATCGATCGTGCGGCGGCCGATATTCTCGCCGACGTGAAGGCGCGCGGCGATGTGGCCGTCATCGAATACACCAACAAGTTCGACCGCTTGAGCGCGACGGACATGACGGCGCTGGAGCTGCCCGCCGAAGCGCTGGCGGCTGCGCTCGAGAGCCTTGAGCCGAAGCGTCGCGCGGCGCTCGAGGCCGCAGCGGCCCGCGTGCGCGCCTATCACGAGAAGCAGCGCATCGAGTGCGGCAGTCATAGCTGGCAATACACCGAGCCGGACGGCACGATGCTGGGCCAGAAGGTCACGCCGCTCGATCGGGTGGGCATCTATGTGCCGGGCGGCAAGGCGGCTTATCCGTCGTCGGTGCTGATGAACGCCATTCCGGCGCGTGTGGCGGGGGTGAAAGAGATCGTCATGGTGGTGCCCACGCCGGATGGCGTGCAGAACCCACTGGTGCTCGCCGCCGCGCAAATCGCCGGGGTGGACCGCGTGTTCACCATCGGTGGCGCACAGGCGGTCGCCGCGCTGGCCTATGGCACCGCAACGGTGCCGGCCGTCGACAAGATCGTCGGGCCGGGCAACGCGTTCGTGGCTGCCGCCAAGCGCCGCGTGTTCGGCACGGTCGGGATCGACATGATTGCCGGGCCGTCAGAGATTCTTGTCATTTGCGACGGCACGACCGATCCCGACTGGGTCGCGATGGACTTGTTCTCGCAGGCGGAACACGACGAACTCGCGCAGTCGATCCTGTTGTGCCCGGACGCCGCGTATCTCGCGCGCGTGCACGCTTCGCTGGAGCGCCAGATCGACGAGATGCCGCGCCGCGAAGTGATTGCCGCCTCGTTGCGAGGCCGCGGCGCGCTGATCAAGGTGCGCGACATGGCCGAAGCGTGCGAGATCGTCAACGTGATCGCGCCGGAGCACCTCGAAATCTCCACCGAAACCCCGCAGCAGTGGGGCGACAAGATTCGCCACGCCGGCGCGATCTTCCTCGGCAAGTTCACGAGCGAGAGCCTGGGCGATTACTGCGCCGGTCCCAACCATGTGCTGCCGACGTCGCGCACGGCGCGGTTCTCGTCGCCGCTGGGCGTGTACGACTTCATCAAGCGTTCGAGCCTGATCGAAGTGAGCGAGGGTGGTGCCCGCATGCTTGGCGAGATCGCCGCGGAATTGGCTTACGGCGAAGGCCTGCAGGCGCACGCGCGCAGCGCCGAATACCGTCTGCATCGCGAGTCCTGAGATGCGCGACGACGCCCTGCGGCCCGCGTATTGTCCAACGACGTCGGCCACCGCTCGGCGTCGGCCCCGTGCCATCGCGCTGTCCCCGGGGTCGTTGTCGTGGCCGCTGCCGGCCCGCCTCGCGCGCGCTGTGCGCAGAGTGGCTGTCGTGTGCGCCCTCGCGGCTGCCGGCAGTCCCTCGGCCTACGCCGCCGGTCAGTATTGCCAGCACGCCACCTTCGAAGGCACGTCGGTCGAGCGTATGACCGTGTGCGTGAGCCGTCAGGCGTTCGACAACGATATTTACGTGTTGCGACTCGGCGGCAAGACTGCGCTGCGCGGCACGGACGACGAAGTGGCCCACGGCGTGTTCGGCCGCGTTGGCAACCGCCTGGTCGCCATGCGTTGCGAGGCCGATGCCGCGCACGCGCGCGTGAGCCCGGCGGTGGCGCAGGCGCTGTCCTGGCAGACCGGCGTGCGGCTGCAGCGCATTACCGATGCGCTCGGCAGTGTGGAAACCGGTCGACGCTGCGTCGTCAAAATCGACGGCGCCGACGCCGGACGGCTGACGTTCGCCTTCAACTGATCCTTTATCAATGATTCCGCGCGATGTCGCGCAACCCGCCTCTACTGCCATGTCCGTCGACTCAGTGATCCGCTCCGATGTGCTCGCCATGAGTTCCTACGCCGTGCCTGACGCGAGCGGTTTCCTCAAGCTCGACGCGATGGAGAATCCGTATGGCCTGCCGCCGGCGTTGCGCAGTGCGCTGGGGCAGCGACTGGCCGACGTGGCGCTCAATCGTTACCCGGCACCGCGTCCTCATGTGCTGCTCGAGACGCTCGCCCGCACGATGGGCGTGCCGGCCGGGGCCAAGCTGCTGCTGGGCAACGGCTCGGACGAGATCATCAGCATGATCGCGATGGCCACCGCTCGGCCGGGGGCCACGGTGATTGCGCCGATGCCGGGCTTCGTCATGTACGAGATGTCGGCGCGCTTGGCGGGCATCGAGTTCGTCGGTGTGCCGCTGCGCGCCGATTTTTCGCTCGACATGCCGGCCATGCTAGGCGCCATTGCGGCGCATCCGGGCGCGGTCGTATACCTGGCCTATCCGAACAATCCGACGGGCAATCTGTTCGCCGACGACGACATCGAGACGCTGGTGCGTGCCGCCAGCCGCGGCCTCGTGGTGATCGACGAGGCGTACCAGCCGTTTGCCGGGAAGACGTGGATGCCGCGTCTGCCGGAGTTCCCTCAACTGCTGGTCATGCGCACCGTCTCGAAGCTCGGGCTGGCGGGCATCCGGCTGGGCTACGTGGCGGGCAGCGCACAATGGCTCGACCAGATCGACAAGGTGCGTCCGCCCTATAACATCAATGTGCTCACGCAGGCATGCGCCGAATTCATGCTCGATCACCTTGGCGTGCTCGACGCCCAGGCGGCCGAATTGCGCGCCGAACGCACGCGGCTGGCCGCCGCCGTGGCGGCGCTGCCCGGGGTGAGTGTGTTCCCGAGCGATGCGAATTTCCTGCTCGTTCGCGTGCCGGATGCCGACAAAACCCACGCGGGTCTGCTCGCACACAAGGTGTTGATCAAAAACGTGGGTAAAATGCACGTATTGCTGGCCAATTGCCTGAGATTGACGGTCGGCACCCCCACGGAGAATGCGGCAATGGTGAAAGCCCTGGCCGCATCACTCTAACAAGCCATACGACGAGAACTCACCACCATGCGCATTGCGGAAGTCGTTCGCGATACCAGCGAAACGCAAATACGCGTCAAGATCGACCTGGACGGCACTGGCCGCAAGGCCCTCGATACCGGCGTGCCGTTCCTGGACCACATGCTCGACCAGATCGCGCGCCATGGCCTTATCGACATGGATGTCGAAGCCCGCGGCGATACCTTCATCGACGATCACCACACGGTGGAAGACGTCGGCATCACGCTGGGCATGGCGGTGGCCAAGGCGATCGGCGATCGTAAGGGCATCGTGCGCTACGGCCACAGCTACGTGCCGCTCGATGAGGCGCTGTCGCGCGTCGTGATCGATTTCTCGGGTCGTCCCGGTCTCGAATTCCATGTGCCGTTCACGCGGGCGCGTGTCGGCAATTTCGACGTGGATCTGACCATCGAGTTTTTCCGTGGCTTCGTCAATCATGCGGGCGTCACGCTGCATATCGACAATCTGCGCGGCATCAACGCCCACCACCAGTGCGAAACGGTGTTCAAGGCGTTCGGTCGCGCGCTGCGCATGGCGGTCGAGATCGATCCGCGCGCAGCGGGTGTCGTGCCGTCCACGAAGGGAAGCCTGTAACGCGAGACGGGTCGGCGCAGCCGGCCCGGTAGCCCGATAGCCCGCCGGCCCGCAAGGCCGGCGCCCCTGCGACGATTCACCGACCGGCCGGCCGCCGGCGCCGCGTGCCCCTATGACGCTCGACGCCTTCAAGTTCTTCATCTCGCTGCTGGCCCTGATCAATCCGCTCGGGGCGATCCCGCTTTTCATCAGCTTGACGTCCTCGCAGACGCGCGAGGAGAAGCGCCGTACGATCAATGTCGCGGCGATTGCGGTCGCCCTGGTGGTCGCGGGCTCGGGGTTGTTCGGTGAAGCCATCATCCGCTTCTTCGGTATTTCGATCGCATCGCTTGAAGTGGGCGGCGGCGTCATCATGTTGCTCATGGCGGTGAACATGATCAACGCACAGACCGGGAACACGCGCTCGACGGCGGAAGAGCGCGACGAAGCGGAGGAGCGGCCGAACATCGCCGTGGTGCCGCTCGCGATTCCGCTGCTCACCGGCCCGGGCACGATCAGTACCGTGATCATCTACTCGGGGCGTGCGCACGGCTGGGCCCAGATTCTGATGCTCCTGGCGATCGGCGTGGGCCTGGGCGCGGTGTGCTGGGTGGCACTGAGCAGCGCCGGGCGCCTCGAAGGCTGGCTCGGGCGTACGGGCATCAATATCGGCACGCGTCTGATGGGGTTGATCCTCTCGGCGCTGGCCGTGGAATTCATTATCGATGGTTTGAAAATACTGCTGCCGGGTTTGAGATGAATAAGATTGCGATTGTCGACTACGGAATGGGCAACCTGCGCTCGGTCTATCAGGCGCTGCGTGCCGCCGCGCCGGAGGCCGATGTGAGCATCAGCAGCGACGCCGCCGAGATTCGCGCCGCCGACCGGGTGGTGCTGCCGGGGCAAGGCGCGATGCGCGACTGCATGGGCTGCCTGAACGAGTCGGGCCTGCGCGACGCGGTCGTCGAGGCCGCCGCGACCAAGCCGATGTTCGGCGTGTGCGTGGGCGAGCAGATGCTGTTCGACATGTCCGACGAGGGCAACACGCCCGCGCTCGGCCTGCTGCCGGGCCGCGTGGTGCGCTTCGACCTCGAGGGCCAGTTGCAGGACGACGGCTCGCGCTTCAAGGTGCCGCAGATGGGTTGGAACCGCGTGCGTGAGACGCGGCCTCACCCGATCTGGGCCGGCGTGCCCGACGACAGCTATTTTTACTTCGTGCACAGCTACTACGTTGTGCCCGCAAGGCCCGAGTTGACCGTCGGCGAGACCGTCTACGGGGTGCCCTTTACCTGTGCGGTGGCCCAAGATAATATCTTTGCCACCCAGTTCCACCCGGAAAAGAGCGCTCAGGCGGGCCTTACCCTTTATCGCAATTTTGCGCAGTGGAAGCCTTGAGCGTGACCCGTCTCGCGTATTCGCGCCCGGATGTCACTCGGAGCATGCCCTGCGTCACGGCTTATACTGTGTGTCATGTTGATGAATCCGATCCCGACGTGCCGATGCCCGGCAAGGCAGGGGTCGGTTTTGTATTGTCCGCGTAATTTGCGAATTTCTTTTACCTCCCTCTAGCGACGTTTCACGATTGCCTATGCTGCTCATTCCGGCCATCGACCTTAAAGACGGTCAGTGTGTTCGCCTCAAACAAGGCGACATGGATCAAGCCACCGTATTCTCGGAGGACCCCGCGGCCATGGCTCGACATTGGGTCGAGCAAGGCGCTCGCCGCCTCCATCTGGTGGACTTGAACGGCGCATTCGTCGGCAAGCCGCGCAACGAAGCGGCCATTCGCGCCATCATTCAGGAAGTCGGGGCCGATATCCCCGTGCAACTGGGCGGCGGCATTCGCGACCTGGCCACCATCGAGCGCTATCTCGACGACGGTTTGTCGTACGTCATCATCGGGACGGCGGCGGTGAAGAATCCCGGGTTCCTCCGGGACGCATGCACCGCATTCGGCGGGCACATCATCGTTGGTCTCGACGCCAAGGATGGCAAGGTCGCCACCGACGGCTGGAGCAAGCTCACCGGCCACGAAGTCGTGGATCTGGCGCGCAAGTTCGAGGACTACGGCGTCGAATCGATCATCTACACCGATATCGGCCGCGACGGCATGCTCCAGGGCATCAATATCGACGCGACCGTGCGCCTCGCGCAGGCCGTGACCGTGCCGGTGATTGCCAGCGGCGGCCTGTCGAACCTGGGCGATATCGACGCGCTGTGCCAGGTTGAGCGGGAAGGCGTCGAAGGCGTCATCTGCGGCCGCGCGATCTACTCGGGCGACTTGAATTTCTCGGCGGCGCAAACGCGTGCGGACGAGCTTTCCGGAGGAGCGGCATAAGCGAGACCACGGCTGCGGCCGCCTCGCCTGCCAACATCATGGCTCTCGCTAAACGCATCATCCCGTGTCTGGACGTAACGGCCGGCCGCGTGGTCAAGGGTGTCAATTTCGTCGAACTTCGCGACGCGGGCGACCCCGTCGAGATCGCCCGCCGCTATGACGAGCAGGGCGCCGACGAATTGACGTTCCTCGACATCACGGCGACCTCCGACGGGCGCGACCTCATTCTGCCGATCATCGAGGCGGTGGCCGCGCAAGTCTTCATTCCGCTGACCGTGGGCGGTGGCGTGCGCGAAGTGGCCGACGTGCGCCGCCTGCTCAACGCCGGTGCCGACAAGGTCAGCATGAACTCGTCGGCCGTGGCCAATCCGCAGTTGGTGGCCGACGCGGCCGCCAAGTACGGCGCGCAGTGCATCGTCGTGGCGATCGACGCCAAGCGCGTCTCCGCCGAAGGCGAAACGCCGCGCTGGGAAGTCTTCACGCACGGTGGTCGCAAAGCCACGGGCCTCGACGCCGTGGCCTGGGCCAAGCGGATCGAGGCCTTGGGCGCGGGCGAAATCCTGCTCACCAGCATGGACCGCGACGGCACCAAGAGCGGCTTCGACCTCGCGCTCACGCGCGCAGTGTCCGATGCCGTGAGCATCCCGGTGATCGCCTCGGGCGGCGTGGGGTCGTTGGCCGATCTGGCCAACGGCGTGACTGAAGGCCATGCGGATGCCGTGCTCGCCGCGAGTATCTTCCACTACGGCGAGCACACGGTCGGTGAAGCGAAGCGCTTCATGGCCGACAAGGGCATTTCGGTGCGGCTCTGAACGGAATTCCACGGATCATGACGCAAGATTGGCTGGACAAGGTAGCTTGGGACGGGCAGGGCCTCGTGCCCGTGATTGCGCAGGAACTCGGCAGCAACGATGTGCTGATGTTCGCGTGGATGAACCGCGAGGCGCTCGCGCGTACGGTCGAGACCGGCGAGGCTGTCTATTATTCGCGCTCGCGCAAGCGTCTGTGGCACAAGGGCGAGGAGTCGGGCCACGTGCAGAAGGTGCATGAGATTCGTCTCGATTGCGACGAAGACGTGGTGCTGATCAAGGTCGAGCAGATCGATGGCATTGCCTGCCACACCGGTCGCCATTCCTGTTTCTTCCAGAAGTTCGAGGGCAGCGTCGAGGATGGCCATTGGGCATCCGTCGAACCGGTGCTCAAGGACCCGCACAAGATCTACAAGTGAGCACCATGAACGATACGCTGGAGCGTGTGGCCGAGGTCATCGCCTCGCGCAAGGGAGCCGACCCCGACAAGTCGTACGTTGCCCGTCTGTTCCACAAGGGTGACGACGCCATCTGCAAGAAGATCGGCGAGGAAGCCACCGAAGTGGTGCTCGCGGCGAAGGACATTCGCATTGGCGGGGCCGACAACCTGCGCCAGAAGCTCGTCAACGAGACGGCCGACCTGTGGTTTCATTGCATGGTACTGCTCGCGCATCACGACCTGAGCCCGAACGAAGTGCTCGCCGAACTGGCGCGCCGCGAAGGGTTGTCGGGGCTCGTCGAAAAGGCGCAGCGCGGCATCCGTGGCGAACACGCGGACTGATTTCCTTTGGCCACGATGGCCGTGATCATCGATATGCCGCGCTGGCTCACGCGAGGAGACGCTTCATGAACGATTCGCAGCCCCCGGGCGCGACCGGATCGCCCGGCAGCCCCGGCAATCCTTACCTCGCGACACCCCCGAATGCGCCGAGCGCCGAGCAGGAGCGCGCGTTGCGCAAGCTCACGCACGTGCTTTATGCGCTCTATGCGCTGTTCTGGCTCACGGGCGGCGTGACCGCCATCGTCGCGATCATCATCAACTACATCAAGCGCGATGACGCCGCCGGCACGCTCTACGCCTCGCATTTCACGTGGCAGATCCGCACGTTCTGGTGGTCGGTGGTCTGGGGGGTACTCGGCGTGGCGCTTGCCATCGTGATGGTCGGCTTCGCGATTCTCTGGGTGCTGGGCATTTGGGCGCTGTATCGGATCGTCAAGGGCTGGCTCTACCTGAACGACAACAAGCCCATGTACGCCGCGCGCGCCTGAACGATACCGAGCGGCACCTAAGCTCCCTACAAGCATTCGAGAGGAAGACACACGCATGACGCACGACAACTGTATCTTCTGCAAGATTATTGCCGGGCAGATCCCGAGCGCGCAGGTCCATGCCGACGACGATGTCGTGGTGTTCAAAGACATCAATCCGGCGGCCGACCTGCACCTGCTCATGGTGCCGCGCAAGCACATCGCCACATTGCAGGACTGCCAGCCGGAAGATCAGGCGCTGTTGGGCAAGATGATGCTGCTCGCGCCGAAGCTGGCCGCCGAGCAAGGCTATCGTTTCGACGGCGATGCGTCGAACATCGAAGGCAACGGATTCCGCGTTGTGATGAACACCGGACCGGGTGGCGGCCAGGAGGTTTATCATCTTCATATGCACATTCTGGCCGGACCGCGGCCGTGGAAGCGCATGTGAGTGTCGCCGGCGGCATGACGCGACGCGTTGCCGCATAGTGCTGTCGGAGCGTGCAAGTGTTCCGCATCGACGACGGTTTCACGAAACATTTATTTCTACCCGGTGTCCGACCCGGTTACGATGCAGGACGTGCCGCGCAATGTGCCACAATGGGGCACGTTGCTGCGGGCACGGCGGCAAACATGGAGCGCTTGTTCCTGGCTGTCACGCCGGGGCAACCGTGCACGACAAGATCCCGTCGCGACGCGGCAGGGGTGGGGAAACGCAAGGAGAGTGGTCATGGGTTCGTTGAGTATTTGGCACTGGCTGATCGTGCTGGTGATCGTGATGATGGTTTTCGGTACCAAGAAGTTGCGCAACATCGGCACCGATCTGGGAGGCGCCGTCAAGGGGTTCAAGGACGGCATGAAGGAGGGCGAAGGTGCCCCGGCCGCCAAGGATGACCCGGCGACTGCCAAGGAACTGCGCGACTCGACCACGATCGACGTGCAGGCCAAGGACACGAGCGATCGCAAGCAAGGCTAAGCCGGCGTCGACATGATCGATCTCGGTCTTTCCAAACTGATGTTGATCGGCGTTGTTGCGCTGGTCGTAATCGGGCCCGAGCGCTTGCCTAAAGTGGCGCGCACGGCGGGCGCGCTCTTTGGCCGCGCACAGCGCTATATCAACGATGTGAAGGCTGAGGTGAGCCGCGAAATGGAACTCGACGAGTTGCGCAATATGCGCACGCAGTTCGAGGACGCGGCCCGCAGCGCACAGAACACCATTCAGAAGCAACTGCACGAGCAGGAGGCGTCGCTCAACGACGCCTGGGCGAGTGCCACGGGCACGTCGTCCGGCGAGATCGCCGGCGGCGGTACGGATGCGGCGACCGGGTATTCCGACAGCTACCTTTCCGAACCCGTCGTGACGTCCGGTATCCGCGCGTCGACCAAGCGCCGCAACTGGCGCGTACGCCGGACTGCTACGCCGATCTGGTTCAAGCAGGCCAGCGCCACGCGCACGCAGGTGCAGTCGGGGGCGGCGCGTGTGGCGCGTCACACACCGGCCAAGTTGCGCCGGCCCGTCAAGTTCTTCTGAGGCGCTTGCGCACCGAACTTCCCGCCATCTGGCACTGTGCCGGCTTCATTCCTGGATAAGTCGACGTGAGCGACGACAAGCAAATCCCCGACGGGGGCTCCGAAGAGACCTTCATCTCGCATCTGATCGAGCTGCGCAATCGCATCATTCGCGCGGGCGCGGCGGTGATCGTGGCGTTCCTCTCGCTGGTCTACTGGGCACCGGACATCTTCCGCCTGCTCTCTCGCCCGCTGATGCAATCGCTGCCCGCGGGCGGCAAGATGATCGTCACCGATATTACCGGCTCGTTCTTCGTGCCGATGAAGGTCACGATGATGGTGGCGTTCGTCATTGCGCTGCCCGTGGTGTTGTACCAGGCCTGGGCGTTCGTGGCGCCAGGGTTGTATCAGCACGAGAAGAAGCTGGTGATGCCGTTGGTCGTGAGCAGCTACACGCTGTTCCTGCTGGGCATGTCGTTCGCCTACTTCCTGGTGTTCCCGACCGTGTTCCACTTCATGGCGCATTACAACGCGCCATTGGGTGCGGAGATGAACACCGATATCGACAATTACCTGAGTTTTGTGCTCACGATGTTCCTATGCTTCGGGGTGACCTTCGAAGTGCCGGTGGTCGTCGTGGTGCTCGCGCGCATGGGCGTGGTGAGCATCGAGAAGCTCAAGCAGATTCGGCCGTACGTGGTGGTGGGTGCCTTTGTGCTGGCTGCCGTCGTGACGCCGCCGGACATGCTCTCGCAACTGATGTTGGCGATCCCGCTCTGTATCCTTTATGAGTTGGGCTTGATCGCGGCGCGGCTGTTCGTCAAACAGGGCCATCGGCAAGACGAAGGCAGCGAGGGGAACGGCGAAGCGACGCCGTAACCTTGGCGTGGCTTGCCGCGGCACAGTCGGCTCGCGACATCGATAATGCAGATACAGAAAAGCACGGGTCTCATGGCCCGTGCTTTTTTTGTAGGCGATCGCCGCAGGCGAGGGCCGAAGATGCACGAGGGCAGGCGTGACAATGGGCGAAGCCCGTCGCGGCGACGCAAATGAAAACGGCCGCGCCCAGGCGCAGCCGTTGTGTCCTTCCGGGCGGTCCGATGCCCTCAGTCGGCGCTGTTCCCGTCGGTGCCATCGCCGCCGTCGGTACCGTCTCCACCGTCCGCACCGTCCTGCGCCGGTCGCTTGGGCGGCGGCGGGCGCTTGCCGATCGTCACGGTAAGATCCATCGCTTTCTTCTTGCGCGTGACGTTCAGCTTGGCCTGCGTGCCCGGCTTGATCTGGGCGATGACGTTGAGCAGTTCGGTGGTGTCGCGAATCGATGCGTCGTTCACCTTTGTCAGGATGTCGCCCGGCTGGACGCCGGCCTTGTCGGCGGGGCCACCCTGCACGACGCCGGCGATGATGACGCCCGAATCCTGCTGCAGGCCAAACGACTCGGCGATATCCGAGGTGATGTCCTGCGGCTCGACCCCGACCCAGCCGCGCGTGACTGAACCGGTGGTGATGATGCTCTCGAGCACCGAGCGCGCCGTCGACACGGGAATCGCGAAGCCGATGCCCATGTTGCCGCCGCTACGCGAGTAGATCGCCGTGTTGATGCCGAGCAGGTTGCCGTTGACGTCGACCAGCGCGCCGCCCGAATTGCCGGGGTTGATGGCGGCGTCCGTCTGGATGAAGTTCTCGAACGTGCTGATATCGAGGTGATTGCGCCCCAGCGCGCTGATGATGCCCATCGTAACCGTCTGGCCGACGCCGAACGGGTTGCCGATGGCGAGGACCACGTCACCCACGCGCACCTGTTCCATGCGGCCCAGCGTGATGGCGGGGAGGTTGTCGAGCGTGATCTTGAGCACCGCGAGGTCGGTTTCGGGGTCGCTGCCGACCAGCTTGGCGCGGGCCTTGCGGCCGTCGGCAAGGGCGACTTCGATCTCGTCGGCCCCGTCCACCACGTGATGATTCGTGAGAATATAGCCTTCGCTGCTCACAATCACGCCCGAGCCGAGGCTCGAGACCGGGTCTTGCCGCATTGTGCCGCCGCCGTCGCCAAAGAAATACCGGAACAACGGATCATCGAGGCGCGGATCGCGATTCTGCTTTTGTTCCTTGCTGGAAAAAATGCTGACGACCGCAGGCATCGCCTTTTGTGCGCCATCGGCGTACGAGCCGGTCGACGGCTTCTCGGACAGACTCGGCGCGACTTCCTGCAGGGCGATGATGGGATTGGCCAGTTGCTTGCCGAACGAACCCTGGCGTTGCAGCCACTGAGGCTTGAGGGTGGCGACGATGAAGAGCAACGCAAGCAGCACGGTGACCGCTTGCGCGAACAGTAGCCAGAAGCGTCTGAGCATGAAAGAGCGAGACCTTATATGAATCGTGTTGAACTCGAATTGTATCTGAACGATACCCTGCAAATCGCGCAATTTCGCGATTACTGCCCGAATGGCCTACAGGTCGAAGGGCGCGGCGAGATTCAGAAAATCGCCAGCGGCGTGACCGCCAGCCTGGCTTTTCTCGAAGCCGCCCGCGACTGGGGCGCCGATGCCGTCCTCGTTCACCATGGTTACTTCTGGAAGAGCGAAGATGCCCGAATTACCGGGATGAAGCGACGTCGTTTGGGGGTGTTGATCGGTCACGACATCAACCTGTTCGCCTACCACCTGCCCCTCGATGCCCATCCCGAACTGGGCAACAACGCGCAACTCGGCAAGTTGCTGGGCTTCTCCGACGACGGCGGCCGTTTTGGCCCGGATCAGCTTGGATGGCTTGGCGCACCCGCCGCGCCGACGACATTGGCGGCGCTTGCGGCCCACGTTGAAGCAAGGCTGGGGCGCGCGCCGCTGTTGTTGGGCGACCCGAATCGCGAGGTGCGCCGTGTTGCGTGGTGCACCGGCGGCGCGCAGGGCTTCTTCGAGGCTGCCATCGGGGCGGGCGCGGATGTGTATATCAGCGGCGAAGTCTCCGAGCCTACCCAGCATCTCGCGCTCGAGAGCGGCGTGGGTTATCTGGCGGCGGGCCATCATGCGACCGAGCGTGGCGGCGCGAAGGCCATTGGCGAGCATGTCGCAGCCCGGTTCGGGCTCACGCATCGATTCTTCGATATGCCGAACCCGGCTTGACCTGAGGCGCCTTTCGGGGGCGGCACGAGGCCGCCCTGCGCAGCTTTACCCGTTCTGCTTCTTGAGGCTGTCGCGGATTTCGCGCAGCAGAACGATGTCTTCCGGCGTGGGCGCGGGGGCTGCCGGGGCTTCCGCCTCCGGACGCTTGAGCCGGTTGATCTGCTTGACCATCAGGAAAATGATCACGGCCAGGATCAGGAAGTTCAGGGCGACGGTGATGAAGTTGCCGTAACCGAAGACGGCCACACCGGCTTTGGTCAGATCGGCGTAGGACGTCGGGTTGCCCTTGAAGTCGGGCGGGATGGTGCCAAGCAGAATGAACTTGCTCGAGAAATCTAGGCCACCGAAGATTGCACCCACGATCGGCATGATCAAGTCTTTGACGACCGAATCAACGATCTTGCCGAAGGCCCCGCCGATGATCACGCCGACGGCCAGATCGATCACATTGCCCTTGACGGCAAATTCCTTGAATTCCGACATGAAGCTCATGCCATTTCTCCCTGTTATGTTGCGTGACCCGGAGGAGCATCGCGCTACACCGGGACTCATGAACTGGCATTGATTGACCGGTAATTCCATGCGGGCCGCACGGCTGCGGCGGGGGTCGCGTCAAATAATGTCACGCGAATGCCACAGGCCGCGCACGATGTCACCGGGACGAGACAGGGAAAATGATGACTAAATGTCGTGCACGCGTCAACGAAAGCGGCGATCATGACGGTTCTCGTGCAGCATCCCAGAAGCGAAACCCCGGGTGAGCGCTGGCCACCCGCAGGGTACGTTAATCCTTTGAAAATACGCGAAAACCACTAGGAGGCTGGGGCGTTTTGCCGTTGTTTCAGGCATTCACGCTCGCGTATGATTTAAGGTTGACGGAAATACCAATTCAACCGTGTGGGGCTTGTGATGAGTGACAATCAAGAAAAGGCCGTCGACAGTAGCCGTCGGAATCTGTTGATTGCAACGTCCGTAGCGGGAGGCGTGGGCGGCGTTGCAACGTTGGTTCCCTTTGTCAGTTCGCTCGAACCCTCGGAGCGCGCCAAGGCAGGCGGGGCGCCCGTCGAGGCAGACATCAGCAATCTCAAGCCAGGCGACAAGATGACCGTGTCCTGGCGCGGCTTGCCCGTGTGGATCGTGCGTCGCACGCCTGACGAGATGGCTTCGCTGTCCAAAGTGACGGCGGAGTTGGCCGATCCGGACTCCAAGGAAACGTTTTCCTACCCGATGCCCGACTATTGCAAGAACGCGTTCCGCGCGCGTGTCGAGCACAAGGATCTGCTCGTGGTCGTCGGCATCTGCACTCACCTCGGTTGCATCCCTTCCGGCCCTTACCAGGCGAACGCCAACGCCGCGCTGGGCCCCGATCCGGGTTTCCTGTGCCCGTGCCACGGGTCGACCTACGATATGTCTGGCCGTGTCTTCAAGAACAAGCCGGCGCCAAAGAATCTCGACGTTCCCCGGTTCATGTTCGTGAACGACACCAAGCTCGTGATCGGTAAAGACGAAAAAGGAGAAGCGTAATCATGGCCGCCGACAAACAGGTCGACACGACGGGCTTGCTGGGCTGGATCGATCGCCGGTTTCCGCTCAGCCAGCTCTGGAGGGAGCACGCGTCCGAGTATTACGCGCCCAAGAATTTCAACTTCTGGTATTTCTTCGGATCGCTGGCCATGCTGGTGCTGGTGATTCAGATCCTCACCGGTATTTTCCTGGTGATGAACTACAAGCCCGACGCCAATCTCGCGTTCGCGTCGGTCGAGTACATCATGCGCGAAGTGCCGTGGGGCTGGCTCATTCGCTATATGCACTCGACGGGCGCATCGATGTTCTTCGTCGTGGTGTATCTGCACATGTTCCGCGGGCTGTTGTACGGTTCCTACCGCAAGCCGCGTGAGCTGGTGTGGGTGTTCGGATGCTTGATCTTTCTGTGCCTGATGGCTGAAGCGTTCATGGGCTATCTGCTGCCGTGGGGGCAGATGTCATACTGGGGCGCGCAGGTGATCGTGAACCTGTTCTCGGCGATTCCGTTCATCGGTCCGGACCTGTCGCTGTGGATTCGCGGCGACTACGTGGTGTCGGATGCCACGCTCAACCGCTTCTTTGCGTTCCACGTGATCGCCGTTCCGCTGGTGCTCATCGGGTTGATCGTCGCGCACATCATCGCGTTGCACGAAGTCGGGTCCAACAACCCTGACGGCATCGAGATCAAGGACAAAAAAGACGCCAACGGCCGGCCGCTCGATGGCATTCCGTTCCATCCGTATTACACGGTGCACGACATCATGGGGGTGGGCGTGTTCCTGATGGTGTTCTCGGCGATCGTGTTCTTTGCGCCGACGATGGGCGGTTACTTCCTGGAAGCGAACAACTTCATTCCGTCCGACTCGCTCAAAACGCCGCCGCACATTGCGCCGGTGTGGTATTTCACGCCCTTCTACTCGATGCTGCGCGCCACGACCGACGACTTCAAGCATTTGTTGATGGGGCTGGCGGTGATCGTTACGGCGATCTGGTGGGTCAAGGGCAAAGCGGCCGCGACCACGAAGGTGGCGGCGTCTGGCGGTGTCGTGTTGCTGCTGCTGGCGATGTATCTGACTGAGGCCAAGTTCTGGGGCGTGGTGGTGATGGGCGGCGCGGTGGTCACGCTGTTCTTCCTGCCGTGGCTGGACCATAGCCCGGTGAAGTCGATTCGTTACCGTCCGGGATTCCACAAAGTGTTGTTGGGTATTCTCGTCGTTGTTTTTGCGGTGCTGGGGTATCTGGGCATTCAGGAACCGACGCCCATGAAGACCGCGATTTCGCAGGTCGGCGCGCTGTACTACTTCGGATTCTTCTGGCTGATGCCGCTGTGGAGCAAACGCGGCACGTTCAAGCCGGTGCCGGATCGCGTGACCTTCGCGGCGCATTGAGCGCACGCCAACGACGACTAGGGATATCACGATGAGAAAACTGTTGCTTGTCCTGGCGCTCCTGAGTGGTTTCGCGGCGCCGGTCTTGGCTGAAGAAAGTATGGCGCTGGATACGGCGCCCAATCGGATCGACGACCTGGCCTCGCTGCAGCGAGGCGCGAAGCTGTTCGTGAACTACTGCCTGAATTGCCATTCGGCGGCGTCGATGCGGTATTCGCGCCTGAAGGATCTGGGATTGTCGGATGCAGAGATCAAGAACAATCTGCTTTTCACGACGGACAAGATTGGCGACACGATGACCGTGGCCATGCGTGCGGCGGATGCCAAGGAGTGGTTTGGTGCACCGCCGCCGGATCTGTCGGTCGAGGCCCGGGCGCGGGGGACGGACTGGCTGTATACCTACTTGCGTACGTTCTATCGAGACGATGCGCGGCCGACGGGGTGGAACAACCTGGTGTTCCCGAATGTGGGCATGCCAAACCCGCTTTGGCAGTTGCAGGGACAGCGGGGATTGAAGCATGGGGAGGGGGCGGAGCATGGTCCGGCCCAGTTCGTGCAGATTACGCAGGGGACGATGAAACCGGTGGAATTCGATGCTGCCGTGGCTGATCTGGTATCTTATCTGGATTGGATGTCGGAACCGGCGCAACGCACACGCCGGCAGTTGGGTGTCTGGGTTTTGTTGTTCTTGGGACTCTTTACGGTACTTGCCTGGCGCCTGAATGCGGCCTATTGGAAGGACGTGAAGTAAAATAACGTCTGTACGACGGGGCCAGGGTTTGGGGAGCGTCGATTTCCCGCCCCGGCCCCGTTGGTTTTTAAGGAAGACGCGCTATGATGGTTTTGTACTCGGGCACTACGTGCCCCTTCTCCCAGCGTTGCCGGCTGGTTCTGTTCGAAAAAGGCATGGATTTCGAAATCCGTGACGTCGACCTGTTCAACAAGCCGGAAGACATTGCGGTGATGAATCCGTACGGTCAGGTGCCGATTCTTGTTGAACGCGACTTGATTCTGTACGAATCGAACATCATCAATGAGTACATTGACGAACGATTCCCGCATCCGCAGTTGATGCCGGCCGATCCGGTGCAGCGTGCGCGTGCGCGTTTGTTCCTGTTCAATTTCGAGAAAGAGCTGTTCGTGCATGTGAGCGCGCTCGAGAACGAAAAGGGCAAGGCGGCGGAGAAGACGCATGAGAAGGCGCGTGCGTCGATTCGCGATCGTTTGACGCAGCTTGCGCCGATTTTCGTGAAGAACAAGTACATGTTGGGCGAGGAGTTCTCGATGCTCGACGTGGCGATTGCGCCGTTGTTGTGGCGTCTGGATCACTATGGCATCGAGTTGTCGAAGAATGCCGCGCCGTTGATGAAGTATGCCGAGCGGATTTTCAGCCGTCCGGCCTACATTGAAGCGCTGACGCCGTCCGAAAAGGTCATGCGTCGCTGATGCGTTGATTGAACCGCTGGCGAGGCTGGCCTGCCGAGTGCGGTGGGCGGGTTTCGCGGCGGGATAAGTTGGTCATATGCCTGAAACGTCTACCAAGCCTTACCTTTTGCGCGCGCTGTACGAGTGGTGTACCGACAACGGGTACACACCGTATTTGGCCGTGCATGTCGATGCCAGGACGCGAGTACCGCGCGAGTTTGTGAAAGATGGCGAGATCGTGCTGAACATCAGCTTCGATGCCACGAGCGGATTGCAGATGGGCAACGACTGGATTGAATTCAGCGCCCGCTTCGGCGGCATTTCACAGAAAGTGGAAGTGCAGGTGCCGAACGTGCTGGCGATATATGCTCGCGAGAATGGCCAGGGGATGGCATTCCCGGTCGACAAGCAGGCGTCGGCGGAGGAGGGTGCCGAGTTGGAAGCGGTGCCGTCGGTGCAGGCCGCGAGCGACGACGATTCGGATCCGACGCGCCCAGGTGGCAATGGCGCGGCGGGTGGCAGCACCGGACGGGCTCGCCTGAAGGTGGTGAAGTAATTCGAGAGCGCGGGTGAGCGGGGTGGGCGCTTTGTGCGTGTTTCCCCAAAGGCCTCCGTCGCCGGATGATTTCGCCCTGACAGGGGGTCGTCAGTAACCGATGAATCGGTTACAATACGCGACTTCGCCGGCTTAGCTCATCTGGTAGAGCAGTTGATTTGTAATCATCAGGTGGCGGGTTCGAGTCCTGCAGCCGGCACCAAATAAAACAACGGGTTACGTGATTTTCACGTAACCCGTTTGTCTTTCTGGTCGGCCAAAGGTACATTTTCGGTACGGTGCGCTATCGAGAACGGTACATGGCAACCATCGTCAAGACTCCCTCAGGTACTTGGAAGGCCGTAATCCGAACGATCGGATGGCCGACTACGGCAAAGACATTTCGCACAAAGCGTGATGCCGAAGATTGGGCTCGCCGAACCGAAGATGAGATGGTCCGGGGCGTTTACCTTTCGCGTGCGCCATCCGAAAAATTGACCGTGGCCGGCGCGCTGAAACGCTATATGGAAGAGGTGTCGGTCACCAAGAAGCCAACGACGCAGCGGAGCGAGCGGTTTTCTGCGCAGCGCTTGGGCGCATTCTTTGGCAAGTACTCGATGGCAGCCGTCAGCGCCGAATTGGTGGCCAAGTACAGGGATGAGAGGCTTGCCGAGGGAAAATCGAACAACACGGTCCGAATCGAGTTGGCGATGCTTGGGCACTTGTTTCGAATCGCCATTCAAGAGTGGGGAATCGGCCTGACGTTCAACCCGGTTGCTAACATCCGCAAGCCGAGTCCAGGCGCCGGTCGTGATCGGCGATTGAGTGTGCCTGAGCAAAAGCTGTTATTTGATGCCGTGAATGCGCACAGTAACCCCATGCTCGGCTGGATTGTCAGGCTCGCGGTAGAGACTGGCATGCGCTCATCAGAGATCGCGGGACTACGTCGCTCGCAGATCGATTTGGAGCGACGAATCGTTCGATTGACGGATACGAAAAACGGTTCTGCACGCTTGGTTCCGCTAACGCGGGCCGCGACTGTGGTTCTGCAGTCGGCGTTGGATAATCCGCTGCGTCCGAATGATACGGATCTCGTGTTTTTCGGTGAGCCGGGAAGGGACAAGCGAAGAAAGCCCTACGTCTTTCAGAAGCTGTGGGCGGGCATCGTCCACGAATTGGGCTTCGACGATCTTCACTTTCACGACCTGCGACACGAAGCCGTTAGCCGTTTAGTCGAGGCTGGCATGAGTGACCAGGAGGTCGCTGCGATTAGCGGGCACAAATCGATGCAGATGCTGAAGCGCTATACGCACCTTCGCGCAGAGGATTTGGTGAGCAAGCTTGATCGTCTTGATGCTGTCGAATGAATCGGTCGAGGTTTCTGCGGTGGCGGCGACAGTGCCGCCGGCAGCAGATCATTTTCGAGGCACGCTGAAACGATCAAGACGATAAACGTCGGGGATCGAGTTCAAAGCTTTCCAAACGGCTTGGCGACTAATGCCTAGGCGCAGAGCGATCTCTTGCTGTGTCAAACCGGCTGCCGAGAGCATGACAATTTGTTTCTTCCGGTCGCTCAGCCTCGCGTCTACCAGGCTCCGCGCTATGGTGCGTATCTCAGATTCTTCATCGAAGTAAAGCGCTTGGTTAACAGCAACGTTGGAGAGAAACAATTCGGTGGCTGTGCCTTCAGTGCGGGTGCGGATTGCCGACATCCCGGTAGTCTGAAACGCGAGCCGCGTGGCTTCCTCTTCAAACTTGTGTCGGCTTCTCATCGCGCGCCGATAGAATGGGTTTAGCGCGCCGTCCAGACTCTTAGGTCGATGGTGTGCGCAATATCGCCTACTTAGTCGCATCTTTAGGTCGGAATCGCGCAGCGACCAATCCGCTCCTCGACGGTATGCTTCGAACTCCGTATGAAGGCCGCATAGCTCGCAGATCGATGAAAAGGAGCTTGCGGTTAGATCGCTAACTCGTTCCTTTGCTGGTCGCTTCAGGCGGCAACGCAGGATGAGTTCGCGCAGCGTGTCTATCGTCGAGTCAAACTCTATCTCATCGACCAGCGTGGCCGTTCTGTATGAGCAATCGTCGGCCCGTTCGGACGCAGATCCTCGGCCAATCATGTCGCTATCTTGGCCCTGCATATGGGGTGACGAGCCAAGCGAAATTATCCGATCTTCCAAAGCGCGAAAACCTATCGACCGGGCCGTTTCGCTGATCGAATGGGACGTGCATAGGTCTCTTGCCCTATGCGTGCTCGGAAGGAGCGTTAGGTAAGTCTGCCAGGCCGGATCGATCAATTCCCGTAGAAGGCGATAAATGGAGTATCGGCGCGACTTGAATGAGTACGGCCCCCAATCGTCAGAAAAACGTTCGACAGCGGATGCGATGACAGGTGCGCAGTGCTTCCACACACGGACTCTGCGGTGTTTCAAAGTGTCAACCTTGTTGGTAACCCAATAGGCTGAACCTTATCGGAACGATCGCTATCGTTCAACCATTGATTACGAAAACGATAGGTTGACTACGAAATGACGATCGAAGAAACCCTGATCAAGCATTACGGCCCCCTTTTGAGTATCGCCCAATTGGCGCAGATATTGGACCGCTCACCTGAGGGGTTGCGTATTAGCCTGCGATCCTCCGGCGCATGGGTAGGGCGAGTGAATTCGGCAAGGCTGCGTCTCGGGCGTAGGGTCTATTTCAGAACGTCCCAAATTGCGCAAATTCTGAGCGACGACCAATGACGGTGAGCACGCCATCACTTTCCGGTAGCGGTATTGGTGGGCGAGAGAATGACCTGGTATCGCTCGTGGAGCGTATTCGTCTCCGAGCGCTGGCTGCTCCAAGAAATAGCGCGCCGGTTGTTTTACCAGCATGCGATTCTCTGGCGCGGTTACCGGATTGGCCAGATCCGGTTCGCGGCATCCCCAATGATGTTCTCCGATCAGCCCTTTTCAATGCCCGCAACCGAAAGCAACCTCGACGGTATTTCAGAAACGAGTTGGTGGGAACCATGGATGCGTCAATCGAGATCCGCCACACGGGCGAAGAACTCCGGCAGTCGGATGATGACCTGTCCGGGAAATTTCGTACCAAAGGAATCTAGAGATAATGGCTCCTCAGCTCAGACG
>NZ_MKVU01000018.1:0-214158 GCF_001899225.1 Pandoraea sp. 64-18
CCATAAATCTCTAGACCCCAGTGGTACGAGAAAAGCAGTCAGGTCACCACCTGCCCGGTAGGAATCCGGCAGGGTGCGGGCGACACTGACGCCGCCTGTGGTGTCGGCAAACGCCTCCCCGGGCGCTGACCGCTATCGAACCAAACCTGTGCGCTATCGAGCGAACATTGCCCTGCGCGCTGACACACGGCGAAGGCGTCCTGAACGGCAGACGTCTGCGTGTCACCCAGCGCAATGCCGATCTCTCCATTGACTGCACGCACGACCGCCCAGTAAGCCGGCCCATTACCGGACATCAACACGTCGCATCGCCCGCCCCGGCGACCGGAAGCCAGTTGGGCTCGGCAACGATCCAGCGCGGCGACCTTGGCCTTTGCCATCGACGTCTGGTCGGTCACCGACACATACCGAATCCCGCTCGCGGTCCGCACCCCGGCCACCGCCGACGCCGCGACACTCGGCGTGCTGGCGATCGCCAGCACGCTCGCGAGGCCTACTGTGCAAATCAAGGGATAGGAACGCCACCACTGATTCATGACGTGACCGCCGCCGCGCGATTTCCAAAAGTTGAGATTCATACGGCATCAGATCACATCGCCCAAACCGACGAAGCCTCAAGCAGAAGGGAAATCAGTCGCCATATGGCATCGCCGTAAGCCCGTTCGATCGCCCCGCGATCAAGTGACATCGCACCAACGACGCACGCTCAAAACAAAACAGGCGGCGCATCTCACGATGTCACCGCCTGCTTTGTCGGGGCTCCCCCCTTGCCGAACGCCGCCTAGCGGCATGTTCAGCCATCCCGTCGTCGCTCAGGTGCCGCGCTTGATCCACGCCGACAAATTGTGCGGACGCAGCGTGTCGTACTCTTCGAACGGCTGGTGAATCCACGGATTCGTCGGCAGGAAATCGACCGCGTAATCGGGCGCCACTTTCGAACACGCCTTGTGCCACAGCACCGCCGAGCGCACGTCTGTCACCTTTGGGAAACGCTCCTTGAGGTGCTTGCCAACGCGCTCGAGCGTCACGCCCGAATCGACCAGGTCGTCGACCAGCAGCACGCGACCTTCCAGCTCGCCGCGCGTGATGGTGATGAAGTGAGCGATGTCGAGGTCACCGCGAACGGTCCCTTCGGCTTCACGATAGGAACTGGTCGCCAGAATCGCGAGCGGCACGTCGTAGATGCGCGCGAGTTGATCGCCCACACGCAAGCCACCCCGGGCCAGGCACAGGATCTTGTCGAACTTCCAGTTCGATTCGTAGACCTTGAGCGCAAGTCGCTCGATGAGCCGATGATACTCGTCCCACGAGACCCAAAGGTTCTTGTCGTCGTTTTGGGGTAGATTCATGGTGTGCTGTGCCAACGCTACGGTGCTTCAGTGCTTGAACGGGTGACGCAACAAGATGGTTTCGTCACGATCCGGGCCGGTCGACACCATGTCGATCGGAATACCGCTCACCTCTTCAATGCGCTTCAGATAGTTCTGCGCCTGAGCCGGCAATTGGTCCCATGCCGTCACACCCACCGTGCTCTGCGACCAGCCGGGGAAGTCTTCGTACACCGGCTCGCATCGCGCCACATCCACCGCACCACGGGGCAGGATGTCGACCGTCTTGTCGCCAATCTTGTAGCCGACACACAGACGCACCGTGTCGAGACCGTCGAGCACGTCGAGCTTGGTCATGCACAGGCCGGTCACGCCGTTGATCTGAATCGAGCGCTTGAGTGCTGCGGCATCCATCCAGCCGGTACGGCGCGGGCGGCCCGTCACCGAACCGAATTCCTTGCCGACCGTGGCCAGTTGCAGGCCGATCGCTTCCTGACGGGCGGGGTTGTCCGCATCGTACAGTTCGCTCGGGAACGGCCCCGCACCCACGCGAGTGCAATAGGCCTTGGTGATGCCCAGCACGTAATGGAGTTGTTGCGGACCGACGCCCGCGCCAGCCGAAGCGGCACCCGCGACGCAATTGCTGCTGGTCACAAACGGATACGTACCGTGATCGATGTCGAGCAACGTGCCCTGGGCGCCTTCGAACAACAGGTTCTGGCCTTCTCGGTTGGCCGCGTAGAGCATCTGCGACACGTCGGCGATCATCGGCTGCAGACGCGCAGCGTAGCTCAGCATCGTATCCAGCGTTTCCTGGAAGTCGACGGCCTTCGCGCCCAAATACTGTGTCAGGACGAAGTTGTGATAATCGAGGGTTTCACGCAGACGCTCGGCGAAAGTCTCCGGATCGAAGAGATCCTGCACGCGCAGCGCACGACGGCCGACCTTGTCTTCGTAAGCCGGGCCGATGCCGCGACCGGTCGTACCGATCTTGCCGGCGCCGCGACGGGCTTCACGCGCCTGATCGATGGCGACGTGATACGGCAGAATCAGCGTACAGGCTTCGGAAATGCGCAAACGACCGCACACATTCAGGCCCGCGCTTTCCAACTCCTCGATTTCCTTGAACAGCGCTTCCGGCGAGAGCACCACGCCGTTGCCGATGTAACAGGTGACGTCCTTGTGCATGATGCCCGAGGGAATCAGGCGCAGAATTGTCTTCTTGCCACCAATGATGAGCGTATGTCCGGCATTGTGGCCACCTTGAAAACGCACCACGCCTTGCGCGTGATCGGTCAGCCAGTCGACGACCTTACCCTTACCTTCGTCGCCCCATTGAGTTCCGATAACGACGACGTTGCGCCCCTGATTCAAAGCATTGCCGGACATAACAATAGTTGGTTTGGTTAAAAACGTATTCTACCCGTGTTGGCGTAGGCTAGTGCCGCTTTTTTCAGCGACGTTCACCGGGGTGTCACAACCCATTGGCCCGCTTTTTCGACAAGGACGCGGTCGCCCGTGAACTCCTCGAAATCCTGATCGTGGCCCGGCAGCATGCGAATAACGACTTCACCCGCGTTGCGCAGGCTGTCGATCTTCGCGCGCAGCCCCGGCACATCGTCAGCCGGCGCCAAAATCGCGTTACTCCGCGCTTCGACCGGGGAAATCGCAGCCAACTCACGCAAATCCAGCGAAAAGCCCGTTGCCGGACGGTCTCGACCAAACGCCTGGCCCACCTTGTCGTAACGGCCGCCGCGCGCAATCGCATTGGGGATGCCGTCGACATAGGCCGCGAACATCACGCCGCTGTGGTACTGATAGCCACGCAGATCGGCCAGGTCGATCGACAATACGGCCGGCCCGTCCTTGCTTTGCGCCGCCGCCAGATAGGCCAGATCGTCGAGTGCCGCCCTCACGCCGGGCAGGTCCGGCAACGCCTTGCGGGCACGAGCGAGCGTCTCGGCCGGTTCGCCATACAGCGTGGTCAGCGCCAGCAAGGCATCGCGCAGGCTCGCCGGAAGATCGCGGGTCAACGCCTCGAGCTGCGGCACGTCCTTCGTGGCCAATGCCCCGAACAACTCGCTCTCGACGGCCTCAGCGGCCGGCACGCCCTCGATGAGCGCTTCGAGCACACCGGCGTGGCACAAATCGATGCGGATCTGCTTCAGACCGGCAAGCTGGAGACAGTAAAGCAGCAGTTCCTGGATCTCGAGATCGGCTTCGAGCCCGCTGTGCCCAAAGATCTCGGCACCGATCTGGAATGGCTCGCGCGTCGCCAGCAGATTACGCGGACGCGTAAATAGCACGCTTCCGGCATAGCACAGCCGCGTCACGCCCTTCCGATTGAGCAAATGAGCGTCGATACGGGCAATCTGCGGGGTAATGTCCGCACGCAGGCCCATGGTGCGCCCGGAAAGCTGATCGACGAGCTTGAACGTGCGCAGATCGAGGTCATGGCCGGTGCCGGTCAGCAGCGACTCGACGTACTCGAGCATCGGCGGCATCACGAGTTCGTAGCCGTAGGTACGGAAACGGTCCAGCATCAGCCGGCGCAGATCTTCAATCTTGCGCGCCTCGGAAGGCAGCACGTCGGCGATATTTTCGGGGAGTAGCCAGTTCGGCATGGGTATTTCGGTATTCAGGCGGCGCGAGAAAGCGCCTTTTAGTGGTCGGCCAGCAGCATCAGAATCAGCCCCAGCGAGACGGCGGCCAAACCGAAAAAGCGAATCTGGCCGGACGGCATTTCCGTTATTTTACGAAAACTTTGCCGCCACCGGTCTGGTGCGACAAACGGAAACATTCCCTCGACAATCAGCATGAGGGCCAAAGCGAGAAGAATCGTGCTGGTGCTCACAGGGGACTCGGCCAAAATGCCACCGCCCGCGATTGACGCGGGCGGTGGCAGCTACTCGGATGTCAAGGACGCTATTTTCGCGCTTTTCCGGCCGACGCGCCAGCCGCACCGCCGGAACCACGCATGAATCGGAAGAAATCGCTGTTCGGATCGGCAATGATCACGTCGCGCTTGTCACGGAAGGTCGCCTTGTACGCTTCGAGGCTCTGATAGAACTGAGCGAACTGCGGATCGCGACCGAACGCCTGCGCGTAGATACCGGCAGCCGTCGCATCGCCCTCCCCCTTGACCTGCTGCGCCTTGGCATAGGCCTCCGCCACGACCACGTCGCGCTGGCGGTCGGCATCGGCGCGAATCTGCTCGGCCTCGGCCGCGCCGGTCGAACGCAATTCGTTCGCCACGCGCTTGCGCTCCGCCGCCATCCGGCTATAGACCGAATCGCTGATACCCGCGGCCAGATCGACCCGGCGCATCCGCACATCGACAATTTCGATGCCGACTTGCGCAGCGTCCTCGCCGACCTTCTGCTTCACCCACTGCATGACCTGATCGCGCTGCGACGACACGACCTCGGTCACGGTGCGCTTGGTGAACGCTTCCTGCAACGCCGAGCGAATCTGCTGCGTCAGACGATCCTGCGCGAGGCGGCTATCTCCCTTGAAGCTGACATAGAACTTGCGCGGATCGACAATACGCCACTTCACGTACGAGTCGACGATCAGGTTCTTCTTCTCGGCCGTGATGAAGCGTTCCGGCTCGGGATTGTCGATGGTCATGATGCGCTTGTCCAGATACAACACGGTCTGGAGCGGCGGCGGCAATTTGAATTTCAGGCCGGGCTGACTATAGACGTCCTTGATCTCGCCCAGCGAGAACACCACGGCATAACGGCGCTGATCCACCACGAACATGGTCGAGGCAAGCACGATCAACAAAACGATCAGCGCGACAATAACGGTTCCAATACGGTTCATGCGCTTATCCCCTTAGCGTGAATCGCGTTCGCGGTTGCGCAGTGCCGCGCGCGATCGATCATGGTCAACATCGCTGCCGTCATCGGCGGCGGGCGCACCCGCGGCCTTCCCCGTGCTGGCGCCCGAGGCCGGTGCCGGGGCCGACGCGTCGCTACGCGAACGCTCCATGATCTTGTCCAGCGGCAGATACAACAAACTATTGTTCTTCGAATCCACCATGATCTTCGTGGTGCGCGAGTAGATCTGCTCCATCGTGTCGAGATACATCCGCTCGCGAATGACGCCCGGCGCCTTCGCATACGCTTCCTGCACCGACTTGAAGCGATCGGCATCGCCCTGTGCCTGCGACACTACGCGCGCCTTGTACCCGGCCGCCTCTTCCGTCAGACGCGACGCCGTGCCCTTGGCGCGCGGAATCACGTCATTAGCGTAGGCCTGCGCCTCATTCTTGGCACGCTCCAGATCCTGGCCCGCCTTCACCGCATCGTCGAACGCAGCCTGCACCTGTTCAGGCGGCTGCACGCTTTGCATCGTCACGCTCGTGACCAGGATGCCGGTCTTGTAACCGTCGAGAATGCGTTGAATCGAGGTGACGAGTTCATTGGCGATTTCTTCGCGGCCAGCGTAGAGCACGAAATCCATGTTGCTCTTGCCGACAATCTCGCGCACGGCCGTTTGCGCGGCCAGATTCACCGACGATTCGGCATCCACGTTATTGAACAGGAACTCGGTGGCGTCCTTGATGCGGTACTGCACGGCAAAGCGCACGTCGATGATGTTCTCATCGCCGGTGAGCATCGACGAGTCCTTCAGATCGGTGTCGCGAATGGTGTTCGAGCGGCCGATTTCGACCGAACGGATCTGCGACATGTTGACGATCTCGACCGCCTGGAACGGATACGGCAGGCGCCATTGGATACCCGACGTCGTGGTGTACTTGTACTTGCCGAATTGGGTGACGACGCCGACCTGCCCTTCCTGGACGATGAAGACGCCCGTTGCCAGCCAGATCAGGAATGCCAGCGCGACGACCACGCCGACGCCGATACCCGAGCCACGCGAGCCCCCGGCGCCGCTACTCGAGCCACCGTTACCGCTCCCGCCGCCCTTGCGGCCGAAGATACGGTTAAGACGCCGATTGAAATCGCGCCAAAGTTCGTCGAGATCGGGCGGGCCGTCCTGCTGCGGACCTTGCGGTCCGCGCTGCGGCTCCTTCTGATCCTGCGAATTCGGATTGTTCGAACGATCGGGGCGGTTCGGTTCCTGATTACCGGACGGCGTATCGCCGCCGCCGTCCCGCCCCCAGCGCGGGTCGTTCAGGGAGAAGATCAAGCCAACTCGTCGCATCAAAGCTTTTGGAAGCATAGGTAGAAGCGTGGTGACTGAAGCGGTCTTGGCGTTGCGACCGGCGCGCCCACTTCGGAGTGCGCATGCTGCCGGTTCGCGCGTGGTTCCCGAATCTGGTATGCCGATCGGCGGCCTTGACCGGCCTCCGTCTGGTCTCTTGCCAGGTCGTCGCCCTCGTTGGGCCGTGCTGCCGGAAATCCCCGTGGCAAGCTCCGCCCTACATGGTGCGACGTCTCGTGTTATCTGTCTTCTGCGCGCGGCGCATCGGTCCAACGGTCGATAAGCCGGACATCGGGCGCTTCTTGCAGCGATTGTAACCCACCCGTACCGGCCACAACCGCCTCGCTGATGGCCTCGCGCAGCAGGTCGAGCCCTTCGCCAGTGCGCGCGCTCAAAAAGACTCGCGTGATGCGCCCGGCTTCATCCCGTTCGATTCTCGGGCCTTGCGCGGCCAGTTCCGGCACCGCATCGATCTTGTTCCAGACGAGAATCTGCGGGATGTCCGCCGCATCGATCTCCGCCAAAACGGCGTTGACCTCGGCCATCTGCTCCTGACGCACCTGACTTGAGGCGTCCACCACATGCAACAGCATGTTGGCGTGCACCGTTTCCTCAAGCGTCGCCCGGAATGCCGCCACCAACTGGTGCGGCAGCTCGCGGATGAATCCGACAGTGTCAGACAGCACGATGTTCCCGACTTCGCCAAGATAAACGCGACGCGACGTCGTATCGAGCGTGGCAAACAGCTGATCTGCGGCGTAGGCGTTGGCTTTCGTCATCGCGTTGAAAAGCGTGGATTTGCCTGCGTTCGTGTAGCCCACGAGCGAAATCGACATGGTGCCGCTGCGCTGACGCGCACGTCGCTGGGTGTCGTGCTGGCGCTGAAGCCGTTCGAGACGCGCAGAAAGCGACTTCACGCGCTCGCCGAGCAGGCGACGATCGGTTTCCAACTGCGTTTCACCCGGCCCGCGCAGACCGATACCGCCCTTCTGACGTTCCAGGTGAGTCCAGGCGCGCACGAGGCGCGTGGACAAATACTGCAACTGTGCGAGTTCGACCTGCAGCTTGCCCTCATGACTCTTGGCGCGTTGGGCAAAGATATCGAGGATCAGGCTGGTACGATCGACCACACGGCACTGCAGCAGGTGTTCGAGGTTACGCTGCTGACCGGGGGTCAGGGCGTGATTGAAAATCACCAGTTCGACATCGTACTCGTGGATCGCGGCACGCAGTTCTTCGGCTTTGCCACTGCCGATGAACAGCTTCGCGTCCGGGCTACGGCGACGGCCGGTAACGGTCACGACAGGCGTGGCGCCTGCGGATTGCGTCAGAAGGTCGAGTTCTTGGAGACTGGCTTCGAAATCGAGTTTGCCGAAATCGATGCCGACGAGCGCGGCGTTGATAGTCAAGCTACGCGGGGAGTGGGTATTGGGGCTGTTGGACAAGAGCGGGCGATGGGGAAGAGAAATTCGCCCGGCCGGAGTGACTCCCGGTCGGGCGAGCCTGAATCAGGACTGCTCGGCTTCCGGATGGAAATTCACCGGACGCGCAGGCACGACCGTCGAAATGGCGTGCTTATAAACCATTTGGGTGACCGTGTTGCGCAGCAGGACGACATACTGGTCAAACGACTCGATGTTTCCCTGCAGCTTGATACCGTTGACCAGATAGATCGAGACGGGAACATGCTCCTTACGCAAGGCGTTCAGAAACGGGTCTTGTAGAAGTTGCCCTTTGTTGCTCATATATAACTCCGTTGTATTTTTAGCAAATGACCGTAAGTCAAGGCGTGTGCGCGCTTCCCGCCTTGACTTCCACACTATAGCTGATTTTGCTAGCGTCGCCAGCAAAACCCCGCCCGGGTTTGGCTTTCATTCGCCCTTGGCGTAAGGGTTCGCGCTGTTGCGAAACTCTATGCGTAATGGAGTGCCCTTCAACTTAAAAGTTTCCCGGAAACGATTCTCCAGATAGCGGCGATAGCTGTCGGTCACGCCATCGAGACTATTCCCGTGGATGACGATGATCGGCGGATTCGAGCCCCCTTGGTGCGCGTAGCGCAACTTCGGACGCGAGAACCCGGAACGCCGGGGCTGCTGGTGCTCCACCGCCTCGTTGAGGGCGCGCGTGAGCTTCGGCGTCGGCAACTTGGTCATGGCCGCCGCGTACGCATCGTCCACCGAGCGCATCAGCGGGCCAATGCCCGTGGACTTCGTCGCCGAGATAAAGTGAAAATTCGCAAAGCCAAGGAATTTGAGTTTTCGCTCAAGCTCCTGCTTGATCTGGTCGCGCGAATACTCGTCCAGCCCGTCCCACTTGTTCACGCCGACGACCACCGCACGTCCCGACTCGACGATGAAGCCGGCAATGTGCGCATCCTGATCGGAGATGTCCTGACGGGCATCGAGCATGAGGATCACCACGTTCGCATCGGCAATCGATTGCAGTGTTTTCACGACCGAAAACTTTTCAACCGCTTCGAACACCTTGCCACGACGACGCAGCCCGGCCGTATCGATCAACGTGTAGTTTCGCCCCTGACGCTCGAATTCGATGTGGATCGAATCGCGCGTGGTCCCCGGCATGTCGAACGCGATCACGCGCTCTTCGCCGAGCAGCGTGTTGACCAGTGTCGACTTGCCAACGTTAGGACGCCCGACGATCGCGATCTTCACTCGCCCGTCGTCGCGCGTGCTGTCCTCGTTCTCGTCCTGATTGGCATAGAACGGCGCGATGGCTTCGTCGATGACTTCCTTGACGCCGTCGCCGTGTGCCGCCGAGATCGCCAGCGGATCGCCCAGGCCGAGTTCGTAGAAGTCATTCGCGACCGCACTGTACTTCATGCCCTCGGCCTTGTTGACCACGAGCATGATCTTGCGTCCCGTCTTGCGCAGATAGTCCGCGATGATCTGGTCTTGTGGCGTCAGGCCCTGACGCCCGTCCACGATATAGATCACCACGTCGGCCTCGACCACGGCCTGGCGCGTCTGCTTGGCCATTTCGTGGAAAATGCCGTCCTTGGCCACGGGTTCGAAGCCACCGGTGTCGATCACCAGGTACGGATGCTCGCCAACGCGCCCCTCGCCATAGTGACGGTCGCGCGTGAGCCCGGGCATGTCGGCGACGAGCGCGTCGCGCGAGCGGGTCAAACGGTTGAATAGCGTCGATTTGCCGACGTTGGGGCGCCCTACGAGCGCGATCACGGGTTTCATGAATAAGCCTAAAAACGAAGACGGCCGGCGCGCTGCCGGCCGTTCCCGGAAAATGCCCGGGTGCTGCCGGTCACCGGTTAATCCGGACGGAAGCCGTAAATGTTGCCGTCGCGCGTTTGCACGACCAGCGTCTGGCCGGCGAGAATCGGCTGTGCGCTGATCGCACCACTGAGCTTGACGCGGGCGAGCAGTTCGCCGTTCTCACGCGACAGGAAATGCAAATAGCCCTGCTTGTCGCCCACCACCACGACACGGCCGAGCGCCAACGGCGCCGACAAGTCGCGGTACTTGAGCTTGTCGTTCTGCCACAGTGTACTGCCATCGGCAGCGTTGAAAGCGTAGACGGCGCCGTCGGTGTTGACCGCCGCCACGACACGCTCGTCCTGCGTCACACCATTCGGCGACGAAAAATCACGCGCCCACAGGCCATTGCCGGTCTGCACATCGGCGCATCCCACCCGGCCCTGGAACGTGGCGCCGCACACCTGGCGGCCGAAGACGACCGGCGTGCCCGTAACGTCGTTCACACGCTCCACCTCGGTCACGCCCTTCGGGTACGACAGCGGCGTGACCCAAAGCGGGTTGCCGGTGTTGGCATCGAGCGCCACCAGCTTGCCCCCCGGGAAGCCCGTCACGACCGCACGATCGCCCAAAAACGTCATGCCAGTCCCGGTGCGCAGTGTGAGCGTCGACGTCGGCTGCGAGTACGACCAGCGCACCGAACCGGTGGCGGCGTCAAACGCCGTCACCCGGTTGTTGATCGCGCGCACGACGACCAGACCCCGACCGACCAGCGGCGCCGTGAGCACTTCGCTACCGGCGTTCGCCTTCCAGGACGACTTGCCGTCGTGATCGAACGCGATCACGTCGCCCTTGTGCGTGGCGACGACGGTCGTCTCCCCATCGCTGCCCGGACCGGCGGTGATGTTCGTATCCGCCTTGGCCGACCAAGTCGACGCGCCGGTGTCGGCATCCACGCGCACGATGCTGCCGTTGGCGCCCGCCGCGAACACGGCGTTGCCCACGGCGACCGGTGCGAAGCTATAGGCGCCGGACTTACCGACGCTCGCCGTCCATATCTGCTTGACGTTCAGCGCCTGCTTGATCTCCGTGAGCGGCGTCGGCTCGTGCGCCGGCTTGCTGCCAAAGAGTCCACACCCTCCCAGCGTACCCAGCACGGCCAGCATCGTCACGGCGCTGCCCGCGCGCTTGAAAATGCCACGGCGCGTCGAGGCGGACTGTGACATGGCCATCGTTTGCGGCATCGATCGACGGAAGTCGTTAAAGATCATCATGTACCCGATTTTGCGTTATGGGAGGGTAATACTTGCCAACGGAATGCCGACGCGCGTCAGGCCCCCAGCGCGTCGAGCTTGAACTGAACGAACTGGCGCATGCCCGAGTCCTGCTTATCGAGCTTGTCGAGTGCCAGCTTGTATGCGGCCCGCGCGTCGGCCATCTTGCTCTGTGCGACGAGCACGTCGCCACGGCGATCGGCAAACAGCCCGGCATACGGTGCAGGCGGATTGTCGAGCAGCTTGAGCGCCTCGTCGTACGCCTTCTCGTCGAGCAGCACGCCGGCCAGACGCAGCTTGGCGAGTTGCTTGTACTCGTCGTCTTTCGCGTTCGACACAGCCCATTGCAGTTGCGCTTTCGCGAGCGCCACGTCGCCCGCGTCCGCCAGCGACTTGGCCGCCAGTAGCGCCGTCATCTGGGCGTAAGGCGTGCCGCTGAACTTGCTTTCCATGTCCGACGCGATACGCGCCACCTTCGCCTTGTCCTTGGCGTCGATCGCGGTTTCCAGCTCGCCGTAAAGCACACCGGCCTCGACAGTCTGCTTGCGGTCGTAATAACGCCACAGGTTCCAGCCACCATAGGCCAGCATGATGACGACCAGCATCCAGACAACGTAATTGCCGTACTGCTTCCACCAGGCCTTTACGTTCTCGATCTGTTCCTGTTCCTCGTGATAGCTGCTCATTCGCCGGGGTTCTCCGTGTCTGGCGTCTTGGGTTAGTGAAGCGTCGTGTTCGCCGTGCCGTCATCGGCCAGGCTTTCGTTCACGCTTTCGTCGGCACTGGCGACGATGGCGTCGATCAGGTGTTCCGCGAGGGCCTCGAACGCCACGCTCGTCTGGTTGTTCGCCGGATCGGCGGCACGCAGATGCTTGACGACGACGGTACCCGACGCTACTTCGTTTTCACCGACGATGATGGCGAAGTTCGCGCCGCTCGCATCCGCTCGCTTCATTTGCGACTTGAAGCTGCTGCCCTTGCCGTCCGGGCTGCAATGGAACACGACGTTCAACCCGGCGTCGCGCATGCGTTCGGCCGCGATCAAGGCCGGCGCAACCGCCGCCTCACCCTGGTGCACGACGTAGACGTCGGCCCCTTCGGCCTGCGGCACGAGGTCGTCTTCGCGCAACAATTCGAGAATGCGCTCAACGCCCATCGCCCAGCCGCACGCCGGCGTGGCGTCGCCACCCAGTTGCTCGACCAGCGGATCGTAGCGGCCGCCACCGGCGACCGTACCCTGCGCGCCGAGCTTGTCGGTCACCCATTCGAACACGGTCAGGTTGTAGTAATCCAGACCGCGCACCAGACGCGGATTGATCGTGAACGGAATGTTGTTCGCCTTGAGCAGCGACTGCACGCCTTCGAAGTGCTTGATCGAGTCCTCGCCGAGATAATCGATGAGTTTCGGCGCCCCTTCGACCATCGCCTGCATCGCCGGGTTCTTCGTATCGAGCACGCGCAACGGATTCGTGTAGAGACGGCGCTTGCCGTCTTCGTCGAGCAGGTCGACGTGCTTCTCGAGATAGGCAATCAGATCGGCGCGATGACGCGCACGCTCTTCGCCCTGGCCCAGCGAGTTCAGTTGCAACTGGATGCCGGTCAGGCCGAGATCGTCCCACAGGCGCTGGCACATCAGGATGATTTCGACGTCCGCATCCGGGCCGGCAAGCCCCAGTGCTTCAACCCCCACCTGGTGGAACTGGCGATAGCGGCCGCGCTGCGGCTTCTCGTGGCGGAACATTGGACCGAAGTACCACAGGCGCTTCGGGCCGCTGTACAGCAAATTGTGTTCGAGCGTTGCCCGAACCGCCGCAGCCGTTCCCTCAGGGCGCATCGTGAGCTGCTCGCCGTTGAGCGAATCGGTGAAGCTGTACATCTCCTTCTCGACGATATCGGTCACTTCGCCAATACCGCGCGTGAACAACGACGTATGCTCGAGGATCGGCGTGCGGATCTGCTGATAGCCATACGCGCGCAGCATGGCGCGCACCGATTCCTCGAAAAACTCCCATAAGGCCTCATCCTGCGGGAGGATGTCGTTCATGCCTTTGACCCCGGCCAGTTTGGCGGGGCGCTTCTTCTTTGCGTCAGTCATATTTTCTTGTGTCCTGCCTGCTTAGGCGGTGACCGCCCCTTCGGTCTGAGCGTAGCGGGTCTTCACGTACTCGTCGACGATCTGCTGGAACTCTTCGGCGATGCGATCGCCGCGCAGCGTGCGGACCTTTTCGCCATCGACAAAGACCGGCGCGGCCGGCGATTCGCCCGACCCCGGCAAGCTGATGCCGATGTTCGCGTGCTTCGATTCCCCCGGACCATTCACGATGCAGCCCATCACCGCCACGTTCATGGTCTCGACGCCAGGATATTGAGCCTTCCATACCGGCATTTGTTCACGCAGATATGTCTGAATACTGGAAGCGAGTTCCTGGAACACCGTGCTCGTCGTGCGGCCGCAACCCGGGCAGGCGATGACCATCGGCGCGAACGCACGCAGGCCCATCGTCTGCAGAATTTCCTGCGCCACGACAACTTCCGCGGTACGCGCACCGCCCGGCTCGGGCGTAAGCGAGATGCGGATCGTATCGCCGATCCCTTCCTGCAGCAGCACCGACAGCGCCGCCGTCGACGCCACGATACCCTTCGAGCCCATGCCGGCTTCGGTCAATCCCAAATGCAGCGCGTAGTCGCACCGCTTGGCCAGTTCGCGATACACGGCGATCAGGTCCTGCACGGCGCTCACCTTACACGACAGCAAGATCTTGTCGGCCGACAGACCCACGCGCTGCGCCAACGCCGCCGACTCGAGCGCCGACGTGATGAGCGCTTCGTACATCACGCTTTGCGCGTCCCAGGGATGGGCGCGAGCAGCGTTCTCGTCCATGATGCGCGCGAGCAACGCCTGGTCCAGGCTGCCCCAATTCACGCCGATTCGCACCGGCTTGCCGTACTTGATCGCCATTTCGATCATTTGCGAGAACTGCGTATCTCGCTTGGCGCCCTGCCCGACGTTCCCCGGATTGATGCGGTACTTCGACAACGCCTCGGCGCATGCCGGGTAGTCGGCGAGCAGCTTATGGCCGTTGTAGTGGAAGTCGCCCACGAGCGGCACGGCTACGCCCATGCGATCGAGTTGATCGCGAATCGCCGGCACCGCGGCGGCCGCTTCGGGGGTGTTCACCGTGATGCGCACCAGTTCCGAGCCCGCCTGCGCGAGTTCCTTGACCTGAATGGCCGTACCGATCGCGTCTGCGGTATCGGTGTTGGTCATCGATTGCACGCGAATCGGCGAGTCGCCACCGACCGTCACGAGCTGGCCGCCCCAGCGAATGGCGACCTTACGCGACTGACGACGAGGTGCCGGACCGCCGATGATCGGCATGCATTCTACAGAAGCCATGATTACCCTCTTTCGGTCTCACTGCAGCGTCAGACGCGCCACGTTACCCGCATTGCGGGACTTGATCTCGACCGGTTGACCGTTGAATTCCAGCGATTCGACGCCCGCCACGTTGCCCACAACGATCTTGAGCGGCGCATCGCCCGTAATTTCCTGTGCGGTACCCGCGCGCATCAGCTGGGAGAACAGCACCTTGCCGCCCTTCGAACGCACTTCGACCCAGCTATCGGATTTCAGCCGCAACGAAATCTTGCCGGTCCCGGGCGCGACCGCGCTGACCGCAGATGCCGGCGCGGGCGCTGCCGCCAAAGGCGAACTCGCCCCGGCGAGCCCGGCAACCACATGCGTCGGGTCGGCCGCGGCGATCAGGCCCGGGCCCGCCGCCGTCGTGGCCGAAGCGCTGTCGACCGTGCTTTCCGTATTTCCGATGTTCGCGCTTTCCGCGCCCGGCGGCGTGCCATTGGCGTCGGTCACCACGGGCTGGCTGGCGGGCTCCGCCCCCTGCGCCGACACAGCGCTGGCCAGCTCGGCTGGCTCGACCGACCCACGGCCCGCCTTGTGGGCGTTGCCGAAGTACCACGCGGCGCCCGCGATCACGACCAGAGCCACCAATGCCCAAGGCCATTTGGCCTGCGACGCGGCGACCGGCGAGCGGAAACGCACCGGGCTCTTCGGGATGCTGGGCTGGCCCACCGGCGCCTGCGGAACGTCGACGGCAGCGGCGCGGCCGAAACTGCGCAGCGGCTCGACCATCGGCTCCGGGTCGGCCCCGAGCATACGTGCATAACTGCGCACGACCCCCAGAATGAACGGGATTTCCGGCAGCGCTTCCCACTCGCCGGTTTCCAGGCGCTTGAGCTTTTGCACCGAGATTTTCAGGCGCGCCGACACGTCTTCGATCGACATGCCGCGCTTCTCGCGCAATGCGGCCAGTTGCGCTCCCACCTGCGCTCCCAGCTCAGCCCATCCGGCGGCCGCGCCCTGTGACGCGCCCGGGCCCTGAGCCTCGGCTTGCCCGCCGGCTTGCGCCTGATTCTGGTTATCCATCGATACGCCCCCGTTCGTAAGCAGCCGCCCGCAGCGGCTGAGGATATGCTGACCACAATTCCCCACCATCACCTGCCGTGCGCGCGGCGTAAGAATCTGCTCGGCGCATCAGAAGTTTCTGCAAGGAACTGAAGGAATCGCGCAGGACACAAAACGCGCCCTGCGCAAGGAATGCTGTCGTGCGAGACAGATCCGACGAGCGACATGGCACGCGCGGGGCCGACGGCCCTCGCCACGGTCCGCGCTCGCCCATGCGCAACGTCATACGGTACGCACCTCGACCGCGATTTTCCCGAATTTGCCGCGTTGTGCAAGTCGCGTGCGATCCTGCACCTCGCCGGCGAGTTGACCGCAAGCGGCGTCGATGTCGTCGCCACGCGTCTTGCGCACGGTCGTCACGAGGCCTGCGTCGAGCAGAACTTGCGCAAAGCGCTTGATCTGCGGATCCTTCGAGCGCAACAGCCCGGACTCGGGAAACGGATTGAACGGGATCAGATTGAATTTGCACGGCACGTCGCGCGTCAGCGCAACCAGCTCGCGCGCATGCGCCTCGGTGTCGTTCACACCGTCGAGCATGCAGTACTCGAACGTGATGAAATCGCGTGGCGCCACTTCCAGGTAACGCTCGCACGCGCCCATCAGCTCGCGTAACGGATATTTCTTGTTGAGCGGCACGAGGACATCGCGCAGCGCGTCGTTCGGCGCATGCAGCGACACCGCCAACGCCACGGGCAACTCCTGGCCCAGCCGATCCATCATCGGCACGACACCCGAGGTCGACAGCGTGACACGGCGACGTGACAACCCATAGGCGTTGTCATCGAGCATCAGGCGCATCGCCCCCACAACATTCTCGAAGTTGAGCAGCGGCTCGCCCATGCCCATCATCACCACGTTGGTGATAACGCGCTCGTTCTTGCCCTCGCGTCCGAGGTCGCGGCGCAATGCGAATTCGGCCATCCACAACTGACCAATGATCTCGCCGAGCGACAGATTGCGAGAGAAACCCTGCTTGCCGGTCGAACAAAACCGGCAATTGACGGCGCAGCCCGCCTGCGAAGAGACGCAAAGCGTGCCGCGCGTTTCCTCGGGGATGTAGACCGTTTCGACGGCATCGCCGTTGCCCACGTCCAGCAGCCATTTGCGCGTGCCGTCAGCCGACAGGTGGTCGGTGATGACATCGGGCGACGCGATCGTTGCGCGTGTGCGCAACTTCTCGCGCAGCGACTTGGCCAGATCGGTCATGCCGTCGAAATCGGCGGCGCCCATCTGGTGGATCCAACGCTGGAGCTGGCGGGCACGGAACGGCTTCTCGCCGAGCGAGCCGCAATAGGCGGCCAGACCGTCCGGATCGTAATCAAGCAGATTCGTGAGGTTGGTCATGACCTGGGTCCTTCAACATCCCTTCGGTAACTTCCTGCCATGGAGCGGCTAAACGCGGCTTAGCGCGCGTAGACGTTCATGCCCGGGAAGAAGAACGACACTTCCACGGCAGCCGTTTCAGCGGCGTCCGAGCCGTGCACGGCGTTGGCGTCGATGCTATCGGCGAAGTCGGCGCGGATCGTGCCCTTCTCAGCCTTCTTCGGGTCGGTGGCACCCATCAGATCGCGATGCTTCGCCACGGCGTTCTCGCCTTCCAGAACCTGGATCATCACCGGGCCCGAGACCATGAAATCGACCAGATCCTTGAAGAACGGACGTTCCTTGTGCACGGCGTAGAATTGCTCGGCTTCGGCGCGCGACAGATGCACCAGCTTGGCAGCAGCGATCTTCAGGCCCGCGTTCTCGAAGCGGCTATAGATCTGGCCGATCACGTTCTTGGCAACGGCATCGGGCTTGATAATCGACAAAGTGCGTTCGACTGCCATGAAAAACTCCAAAAAATTAAGCAGTTATACAACCAACATGAACCCGTGATTGTAGCACGAAGGCTGTTATGATGGGGATGGAACCTACAGTGCGCATACCGCTCAAACGCAGGACGGCCGGGACGATCCGGCTTGTCGTGAAGTCAGGATCATCGCGGGATTCCGACACCTTCCCTACATAGGAGGGTTGGAAAACGGCGCGGCGGATTGAATTTCAGGCATTCGCCCTGACATTTTGAGAAGCGTCCGAGCGCTTTCCCCGCCATCTTTCGGTATCCTGTGGCTTCGACGACGAGCCAGACGAATGGCTGCGGGGGATCGACCGGCGACTAAAGCCGGTTGTCGTAAGCGTCAAGAGGCGCTTGCCGGCCCCGCCGGCGGGCACAATGACCACGGAGAACACAAGATATGAACCAGGATTTCCAACGTTTCGGCTACGGCGGGATGCGCGACGTCACGACCGTACAGATGCGCAACAAGGTGCTGCGCAATACGTACTGGCTGCTCGCGTTGTCGATGCTGCCGACGATTGCGGGGGCCTGGCTGGGCGTGAACTATGGCTTCGCGCTGTTCGCGGGCAGCCCGATGGTCAGCATGATCGCGTTCCTCGCGATCGCATTCGGCTTCATGTTCGCCATTGAGCGCTTCAAGAACAGCGGCGTGGGGGTGGCGTTGCTGCTGGGCTTTACGTTCTTCATGGGGTTGATGCTCACACGGTTGCTGAGCTTCGTGCTGGGATTCTCGAACGGCGCATCGCTCATCATGATGGCGTTCGGTGGCACCGCCGTGATTTTCGGCGTCATGGCAACGGTCGCCACGGTCAGCAAACGTGACTTCAGCGGGCTGGGCAAGTGGCTGTTCATGGGCGTGCTCGTGATCCTGCTGGCCTCGGTCGCCAATATCTGGCTGCAACTGCCGGCGCTGATGCTGACGGTGTCGGTGATCGCCATCGCCATCTTCTCCGCGTACGTCCTGTTCGATGTGCAGCGTGTCGTGAATGGCGGCGAAACGAACTACGTCACCGCGACGCTGGCCATTTACCTTGACCTGTACAACATTTTCACCAATCTGCTGGCCATTCTCGGCGTGCTCGGCGGCAATCGCAACTGACGCGACCGACAGGTGGTGCGGCGGGCAACTCCGCACCACGCCGCGGATGCGAAAAAGCCAGTCCTTCGGGACTGGCTTTTTCTTTGCGTGACGCGATTTTGCGATGTGCGGCCCACCCGATGCGCTAGTGGGCCGGGTCGCTCAGGCCCGCACTTCGCCCGCCCGGCTCCATCGGCCGCTGCAGCGCCGCGGCCGCCGCAACCGATAGCCAACCCCAACCATCACGCACGATCAGGCCTCGTCGTGAATCACGCCGTCGCCACTGGTAGCACCGGCAATCGCCTCAACGCCCTCAATGCCCTGATCGGCCTGATCGGCGGAAGCATCCGACGCCGACACCCGCACCGTCGGCACCCACGGCTGCCCGATGCTGTCATGCTCGAACACGGCCATCGACTCGACGTGCGACGTGTGTGGGAACATGTTCACCACCCCGGCCAGCGTCAGGCGATAGCCCGCCTCATGCACGAGCACGCCCGCGTCACGCGCCAGCGTTGCCGGACTGCAGGAAACGTAGACGATGCGCTTGGGCAGGCCGTCGTAGCCCTGCTGCGCCAATTCTGCGAGCGCCTTCGATACCGCCAGCGCCCCTTCGCGCGGCGGATCGATCAGGTAGCGGTCAAACGCACCCAATGCGCGAATATCCTCCGGCGTGATGTCGAACAGGTTCCGGCACGCGAATTCGGTCCGTTCGGCCACGCCATTACGTTGCGCATTCGCGAGCGCGCGCTCCGTGAGCGCGGTGCTGCCCTCGATCCCCATGACGGTGCCGGCGCGACGGGCCAGTGGCAGCGTGAAGTTCCCCAGGCCGCAGAACAGATCGAGCACACGCTCATGCGACGCCGGCGCCAGCAAGCGCAAGGCGCGATGCACGAGCACACGGTTGATCTGATGGTTGACCTGCGTGAAGTCCGTCGGCTTGAACGGCATCCGGATCTGATATTCCGGCAGGGTGTAATGCAATTCCGGGTCCAGCGGGTAGAACGGCACCGCGGTGTCCGGCCCCTTCGGTTGAACCCAGAACTGGACGTGATTTGCCTCAGCGAAGGCGCGCAGAATGTCCTCGTCCGCTGGCGTGAGGGGCTCGAGAATACGCAGCACGAGCGCCGTCACCTCGGCGCCGATCGCCAGTTCGATCTGCGGCAGACGCTCCCGAATGGACAGCGACTCGACCAGGCGCCGCAACGGCACGAGCATGTCAGAAACGTGGCGGGGCAGCACTTCGCACGAGTCCATGTCGGCCACGTAGCTGCTCCTGCGCTCATGGAATCCGATGAGCACGCCCCCCTTTTTCGGGACGTATCGCACCGTCAGACGTGCACGGAAGCGATAGCCCCAGTCTGGCCCCTGAATGGGCCGAAGGATGGCTTCGGCCTTCACCTTGCCCAGACGCGCCAGATTGTCCTCGAGCACACGCTGCTTGATTGCGATTTGTGCACGCGGCTCGAGATGCTGCATCGAGCACCCACCGCACTTGCCGAAGTGCGGACACTGTGGCTTGGCGCGCATCGGGCTGGCGCGCAGCACATCAATGGCTTCGGCCTGCTCGAATTTGGGTTTGCGACGATAGCTGAGATAGGTGACGCGTTCGCCCGGCAGCGCGCCTTCGACAAAGATCACCTTGCCGGGCTTGTAGTCCGGTGCACCCGGCTCGCCCTCGGGCGCGGTGCGGCCGACGCCGCGCGCTTCCATGTCGAGCGATTCGATATCGATAATGCCGGGCTCGGCAGCCGGCCGGCCGCGTGAGGAATTTCGGGAGGAGCGGGTCACGTCGTTGTTCTCATGTGCGACAGCAAACCGAACATTTTAATCGATTCGCTCGCCACTGACGTACGCTCGTTCGCGCAGCGCCGACATCCCCCGGCCCCAAACTCAGGCGATCACGCCCAGGCGGCGAGATATTCCTTCCAGTGCGGCGCCGCTTCCTCTTCGAGCGAGCGTCTCACGAATTCGATCTCCTGCGCGTACTCCGCCTGACGCAAACCGCCCCGCATCAACTGAAAGCGGCAATAGACCAGATACGTGTTCACCACGTCCGTCTCGCAGTAATTGCGAATCTCCTCAAGCTTGCCCGCGCGGAACGCTTCCCAGACCTTGCTGCCGTCCATGCCGAGCTTGCCTGGAAACCCGCACAGCTTGGCCAGGTCGTCGAGCGGCGCGTTTGCACGGCCCTGATACATCGCCAGAAGATCCATCAAATCCAGATGACGTTGGTGATATCGGCTGATGTAGTTGTTCCACTTGAACTCGCGGTCGTCCTCACCCATGTCCCAATAGCGCGGCGCGGCAATGCCGTGAATCATCGCGCGGTAATGCAACACGGGCAGGTCGAAGCCGCCGCCATTCCACGACACGAGTTGCGGCGCGTACTTCTCGATCGTGCGGTAGAAGCCAGAGACGAGTGCCGCCTCGCCATCGTCGAGCGTACCGAGGGATTTCACACGAAAGCCGTCGCGATCGCGAAACACGCACGAGATTGCCGCAACGCGCTGCAAGTGCAACGGCAGGAAGTCGTGCCCCACCTTTTCACGGCGGGCGGCAAAGGCGGCGTCGGCCACGGCATCGTCGGACAGCCCGGCGTACGCCGGCTCGAGCTTGCGCAGGCCGTCAACGTCGGGGATCGTTTCAATATCGAAGACGAGGACAGGTGATGACATGGTCAGAATGTGAAGTGAAATTCAGTGCGCGCCGCCGCATCACGGCGACGTCATGGCATGCCGCCCCCGATGACGCGGGCGGCGAATGGCGGCGGTCGTCGAGGTCGACACCAATCAGAGCACGGCGTCCTTGCGCACCCCATTGGATGCGAAATAGCGCTTGAGCTTGACGAGCGCCTCTTGCTGGATCTGACGCACGCGCTCGCGCGTCAGTCCCATTTCGTCGGCCAGTTCTTCCAGCGTGGCGGGTTCCACGCGGTTAAGTCCGAACCGTCGCTCGATGACGTAGCGATGCTTGGTGGACAGGCGCGAGAGCCAAAGGCGCATGAGGTCTTCCAGCTCGCGATGCTGCACCTCCTGCTCCGGGGCCGCACTGTGATCGTCCGAGAGCAAATCGAGCAAGCTACTGCCCGGATCGATTTCCAGCGGCGCGTCGAGCGACGCCACGTGCTCGTTGAGCGCGAGGATGTCGATCACCTCTTCGGGCGTTTTGCCGGTCAAATCGGCGATGTCTTCGATACTTGCGTCGCGCTGCTCGCCACCATCGACATACGCCGCACTCTTTTCAAGATGACGCTTCGCGCGCAGCACCTGATTGAGTTCGCGAATCACATGCACCGGCAAGCGTACGGTGCGCGCCTGATTCATGATGGCGCGCTCGATGCTCTGGCGAATCCACCACGTGGCATAGGTTGAAAAACGGAACCCGCGACCCGGGTCGAACTTTTCAATCGCATGCATCAAGCCGAGATTACCCTCCTCGATCAGATCGAGCAGCGGCACACCGCGATTGAGATAGCCCTTGGCAATGCTCACGACGAGGCGCAGATTGCGCTCGATCATGACCTGACGGGCCGCAAACTCGCCAGCCTGGGCACGCGTGGAGTATTCGAATTCTTCCGCGGGCGTGAGCAGCGGTTTGACGCTGATACGGTTGAGATAGTGCTGGACGGTATCCGCCGTAAGTTCGGCCTGCAGCACCGTGCCGAAGTCCTCGGCCTCGGGCTTGCGCTTGCGGCCGGCGGCACCGGCTTCGGCCGCGTCGGACGACGACGCGTCGTCGCCCTCCTCCGCCTCGCGCTCGTCGAAAGCGTCGTCCACGTCCTCGTCCTGCCGGGATTGCCGATCGTCGATTTCCTGATCGGGCTCCGGGGCAGCGAGGTCTTCCTCTTGCGAAGTGCGACGCTTTCTCTTGAGCATTCGACTCTGCCTAGTTTATTGAGGCGGCAAATACTTCATCGGATCTACAGGCTTGCCGTCGCGACGTACCTCGAAATGCAGCATGACACGATCCGCATCCGAGTTGCCCATTTCGGCAATTTTCTGACCCCGCGTGACGGAGTCGCCTTCCTTGACCAACAGTGTGCGGTTGTGCGCATACGCCGTCAAGAAGGTAGCGTCATGTTTGATGATGACGAGGTTGCCATAGCCGCGCAGGCCAGCCCCCGAATACACGACCTTGCCCGCTCCCGCCGCATAGACAGGCTCGCCTACGGTCCCGCCAATGTTCAGGCCCTTGTTCTTCGAATCGTCGAAGCGGCCAACGACATTGCCCTTGGCTGGCCACGACAATTGCAACTCGCCACTCGACACGGCGGACGGTGCAGACGGTGCGGCCGTCGCCGACGCGCTGGCCGGCGGCGTCACGACCGCCGGCGGCACCGAGGCCACATTGTTGCTGGCGAGCGGCGCCGGCAACGGCGTGCCGGTATCCCCGGCGGGTGGCTTCACACGCAAGACCTGGCCAACCTCGATCTGATCCGCATTCTGGATATTGTTCCAGCGCGCGATATCGCGATAGTTCTGACCGTTCTCCAGCGCGATGCGATAGAGGCGATCGCCGGGCTTGACGCGGTAATACCCGGCCGGCACCGGCGTGTTGTCGATGACAGGCGCTGCGCCTGGCGCACTACCGTCGGTCGCCACACCGCCTACGGTACGGTCGACGACCGGCGCCCCGACTTGTCGCGATGCGCACGCTGCCAGCATGCTCAGCAACAGGACGCTGGCGACGCGTTGTTGGAAACCCGCTCGCAAATTCACTCAAATCCTCCGCAGAATAAGGCCCGTCGGGCTTAGATGATGCCCGATTTTAAGGGGACGAATAACACCCTATCAAGCTGGGTTTCGCGCCACTGGCGCGTACCGGTGCGCTCGATGAGGGTCAAAATCTGTTGCTCACCGCCCACGGGCGCGATGAGGCGTGCGCCAACGGCGAGTTGATCGATCAGCGCGTCCGGAATTTCCAGTCCGGCAGCGGCAATCACAATGCCGTCGAACGGCGCGACCGTCGGCAGCCCTAGCCGCCCGTCTCCGTAATGCAGGCGAATATTCGGCACCCGCAGCGGTCGCAAGTTGGCCTTGGCACGCTCATGGAGCGGACGCACGCGTTCGATCGAGTACACGTCGCGCGCCACACACGACAGGACCGCCGCCTGGTAGCCGCATCCCGTGCCGATTTCCAGCACCTTCTCCAGCGGACGCCCGCCAGCAAGCAGCAGCTCGATCATGCGCCCGACGACCGATGGCTTGGAAATCGTCTGCCCGTGTCCGATCGGCAGCGCCGCGTCTTCATAGGCCTGATTGGCGAGCGCCGCGTCGACAAATCCGTGACGCGGCACCGTGGCCAGCGCCGCCAGCACGCCCGGGTGTTTGACGCCGGATGCGGCCACGCGTTCAGCCATCCGCGCGCGCACCCGCTCGGAGGTCAGTCCGATGCCATCCGGCGAAATCCCGAGCGCCGAGGCGCTCGCGCGTCCCGTGCCACCCGCCGAAACCTTCGTTGCCGTCACCCCGCGCACCGCGCCCCTGGCACCGACGGCCGCGCCCGGCTGGGCATGCCCCGTCCCCGCTGTTTTGACGGTGGGCCGCGGCGCACCTTTCGCAGCATGCGGCGCGGGCTGCGCGTGGGGGGCGGACGCGGGTCGCGCCAGTCCTTTCGGTACGACCGCGTGCGGCGTCTGTGCGCCGCCGGGACGCGCTGACGCGCCGGCCATTGGCGTCGCGGCAGCCCGCAGGCCGCCGTGCGTATTCGGAGAAAGATTGCCGCCAGTCGGCGTCTTTCCGTTCCCTTGACTTGCGGGCGCCGCGGCGCGCGTCATCGCGGCAGGCGGCGCGCCGGCGGGACTGGCCCGCGACGCCTTGTCGAGCACCGGCGCCTGACGTTGCCGGCGGCTCATCACATCGGCCAAGGGGAGAGGAAAACGCTTTGGCGGTGTCGTCATCGTTGGGTCACCCCTGCGCTGGCCAGCCAGTCGTGCACGACGCCAAGCCGTGCGGTATGCGTGAGATCCAGTTGCAAGGGAGTGACCGAGACGTAATCGTGCGCCACGGCGTGAAAATCGGTGCCTTCGCTGCTGTCGCGCGCGTCGCCAGCCGGCCCGATCCAGTAAATCGTTTCGCCACGCGGATTCTCCTGACGGATCACCGGCTGCGATTGATGCCGTTTCCCAAGTCGCGTCGCCACTGCGCCCTTAAGGTGGTCGTACGGCGAATTGGGGATATTGACGTTCAACAGGAAGGGCGCGCCCAGCGGGCGCTCCATATACCGCTCGACGACCTCGCGCGCCACACGCGCGGCGCTATCGAGGTGATCCCAGCCTTTATGGACTTGCGAGAAGGCGAACGAGGGAATCCCGAAGAGAAACCCTTCGGTGGCCGCCGCCACTGTGCCGGAGTAGAGCGTGTCTTCGCCCATGTTCTGGCCGTTGTTGATGCCGGACACAACGATATCGGGCCTTTCGTCGAGCAGCCCGGTCAGCGCTATGTGCACGCAATCGGTCGGGGTGCCGTTGATGAACGTGAAGCCGTTGCCGCCTTTGAACACCGACAGCGGCCGTTGCAGGGTCAGAGAATTGGACGCACCGCTACAGTTCTGTTCGGGCGCCACTACGGTAATGTCGCCAAGCGGTGCCAGCGCTTCGTAAAGCGCGGCCAGGCCAGGCGCCTGATACCCATCGTCGTTGCTGAGCAGGATTCGCATGCGGCAATTGTAACCGAGGAAAGGTGCCCGGATATGACGCCATCACAGCATCACGCCTGTCGTTGCGGCGATTCGGTGGCAACACAACGGCCACGGATCTGCCACAAATTTGCCGCCATGCCGTCACGACCGCCGGCGACATCGGCGTCGCCAGCGGCCGTACCTCACATCTTCTCGGTCTCGCCGGCCTGCGGCTGCCAGACGAGCAAACGCCGTTCGACCACACCGACGAGCCCGTCGAGCACGAGGGCAAACGCCGTCAGGATCAAGACGCCGGCAATCACGGCGTTGATGTCAAACGTGCCTTCCGCTTGCAGAATCAGGTAGCCCACGCCGCGCGCCGACCCCAGATACTCCCCGACCACTGCCCCGACGAACGCGAGTCCGACCGAGTTGTGCAGGCTGGAGAACACCCAGCTCGTGGCGCTCGGCAGATACACGCGACGCAGCAACTGCCGCTGATTCGCGCCCAGCATGCGGGCATTCGCCAGCACGACCGGACTGACTTCCTTTACGCCTTGGTACACGTTGAAGAACACGATGAAGAACACCAGCGTTACACCCAGCGCGACTTTCGACCAGATGCCAAGCCCGAACCACACGCCGAAGATCGGCGCGAGAATCACGCGAGGCATCGAGTTGGCCGCCTTGATGTACGGATCGAACAGCGCGCCCGCGCTCGGCGAGAGCGCCAGCCACAGTCCCACCGCCAGCCCGAACACCGTGCCGATGACAAAGGCGAGCACGGTCTCGAGCAGCGTGACGCCGAGATGCAGATAGATCTCCCCGCCGGCGAACCACTGCCAGATCTGGAGCAATACCTTCTGCGGCTCGCCAAAGAAGAAAGCCGCCTTGTCGGGGCTGTCGAAGTAGAACGCGGGGAGCAGCGTCGGGCTCGTGAGGACATACCAGACGAGAAAAGCCACTACCAGCAGCAGCCATTGCCACAACCGCAAGTGCCGCATGATCGAACGATTACGCATGACGAACAAATTCCGGGAATATCAGACGAGCGATCGGACAAGCCAATCGAACCCACCAAAGCCATCCGGCAAATCGAACCCATCCAGCCCGTCGAGCCAGTCCAGCCATTGCACCCAGCCGCACCCGCCGAACAGAAAGTCGGTGATTTGCCACATGACGTGTCAGACTGCCTTCAACTGTTGCGCATAGCCCTTGAGCACTTCCTCTCGCAGCACGTCCCAGATCTGAGCGTGCAGCTCGGTGAAGCGCGAATGCGTGCGGATTTCCGCCACATCGCGCGGACGCGGCAGATCGATGCGGAACTCCCCGATCGGGTGCGTGCCCGGCCCAGCCGAGAGCACCACGACACGGTCCGATAGCGCTATCGCCTCGTCCAGATCGTGCGTGATGAACAGCACCGCCCGGCGCTTGGCCGCCCACAGGTCGAGCAACTCGTTTTCCATGAGCTGACGCGTCTGGATGTCAAGCGCCGAGAACGGCTCGTCCATCAGAATGATGTCCGGATCGAGAATCAGCGTCTGCGCCATGGCCACGCGCTTGCGCATGCCGCCCGAGAGCTGGTGCGGGTAGCGATCGCCGAACCCGCCCAACCCCACGCGCTTGAGCCACTCGTGTCCGCGTGCCTTCGCTTCCTCGGCCGATACGCCACGGAACTCCAGCCCCGCGGTCACGTTGTCGATGGCGTTGCGCCAGGGCATCAGCGCTTCGGCCTGGAACATATAGCCGGCGCGCGAATTGATGCCCTTGAGCGCCTCGCCGAACACCTTGACGGTACCGGACGACGGCGCCAGCAGCCCGGCAGCGACGTTGAGCAACGTCGACTTGCCGCAACCGGTGGGGCCGACGACCGAGACAAACTCGCCCGGCGCAATGTCGAGCGAGGTGTCGGCCACGGCCGTGTAACGCTTCGCGCGATCGTCTCGCGCGACGAACGTACACGTAATGCTGTCGAAACTCAGAGCCGGCGCTGTCATCATTTGTACTTGGCGTCGGCCTTCTTCGTGAATTCGTTCGTGAACGTCTTCGCCAGATCGATCGGCTTGCCCTTGACGGATTCGTCGAACGCCTGCAACGTGCGCAACGCCGTGGCCGGGCCGTCGGCGGGAATCAGGCCGTCCGGGGACATGGCCTCTTTCACGCGGCCCCAGGCATCGAGGTACAAGGCGCGGTCGCCCAGCAGATAGGCGTCGGGTACCGTCTTGATGATGTCCGCCGGCCCAGCCGTCTGAAGCCAGCGCAACGCACGGACCATCGCATTGGTCAGCGCCTGCGTCGTATTCGGATTCTTCTGAATAAACGATTCGTTCGTGTACAGGCACCCCGCTGGCATGTGGCCGCCGAACACCGACACCGTCTCCTTGAGCGTACGCGTGTCCGAGATCACGCGGATCTCCTTGTCGCGCTCGAGCATGGTGATCACCGGATCGAGGTTGACGATGGCGTCGATATTGCCCGAGCGAATCGCGGCGAGCGCACCGGACGACGCGCCGACACCGACGAACGCTACCTCGTTGGGCTTGACGCCGCCTTTGGCCAGCACGAAGTTCGCCATGATGTTGGTGGACGAGCCGGGCGCCGTCACGCCAATCTTCTTGCCACGCAGGTCGGCCAGCGACTTGTAATTCGGCATTGTCTTGTTCGACACGCCGAAGACGATCTGCGGGGCGCGCCCCTGCAGCACGAACGCGCGGATGAACTGGTTTTTCGCCTGCAACAGGATCGTATGTTCGTAAGCGCCCGACACCACGTCGGCGCTACCGCCCACGAGGGCTTGCAACGCCTTCGAGCCACCGGCGAAATCCGAGATTTCGACGTCGAGACCTTCGTCCTTGAAGTAATTCAGGCGTTCGGCAATCGTGAGCGGCAGGTAATAGAACAGATTCTTGCCGCCGACGGCGATCGCGACCTTGGTCTTCTCGAGTTTGCCTTGCGCGAAGCTGGGGCGAATGCCTGCGCCGATCAAGCCGGCCGCGGCCAGCGTCGTGACGAACTGACGTCGTTGCATGAGGTTTGTCTCCGTGGTTGCAGCGTTTTTTCTTGGTGTAACGTGCTTATTCGCGAGCCGCAGACGGTGCCGCGCCCCGTGGTCCTGCGCGAGATCAGCGCAGCTCAAATGACGCCGTTCTCGCGCAGTGTCTTGATTCGTTCGGCATCATAACCTAGTTGCCCGAGCACCTCTTCGGTGTGCTCGCCAAGTGCCGGGCCGAGCCATTGCGTGTGCCCCGGCGTTTGCGAAAGCTTGGGCGTGACGTTCGGCAGATCGATGGGCGTGCCGTCCGGGAACGTGTGACGCTGAATCATCTCGCGCGCGATGAACTGGGGATCCTTGAACATGTCGGCCACGGTATAGATACGGCTTGCCGGCACGTCGGCCCCTTGCAGCACGGCCAGGGCGTCGTCGATCGGACGCGTGCGCGTCCATTGGCCGATGGCATCGTCGATTTCCTGCGTGCGCGGCACGCGGCCGTCGTTGTGCGCAAGGGCGGGATCGTCCGCCAGATCGGGCCGGCCGATGGCGTGCATCAGCCGCTTGAAGATCGGATCGCTGTTGCCGCCCACCACAATCATGCCGTCGGCGCACGGATAGGTGTTCGACGGCACGATCCCCGGCAGCGACGCGCCCGTGCGCTCGCGCACCATGCCGGCCACACTGTACTCGGGCACCACGCTCTCCATGAGGTTGAAAACGGCCTCATAAAGGGCGACGTCGACCACCTGCCCCCGCCCGCCGTTCACATTGCGGTGATGCAGCGCCATCATCGCGCCAATCACGCCGTGCAGCGCCGCGATGGAGTCGCCAATGGAAATGCCGATGCGCGGCGGTGGCAGGTCCGGATACCCGGTGATATGGCGCAGTCCGCCCATCGACTCGGCAATCGCGCCGAAGCCGGGCCGGTCACGGTACGGCCCGGTCTGCCCGTAGCCCGACAGGCGCACCATCACGAGCCCCGGATTGTCGGCCGAGAGTTGCTCGTACCCCAATCCGAATCGCTCGAGCAGCCCGGGACGGAAATTCTCGACCACGATGTCGGCCTGCGCGGCGAGCTTGCGCACGATCTCCTGCCCCTCGGCAGACTTGAGGTTGATCGTCACCGATTTCTTGTTACGCGCCTGCACGGCCCACCAGAGCGACGTGCCGCCCGCGTCGGGGTGCAGCTTGCGCCACTTGCGCAACGGATCGCCGTGCTGCGGATCCTCGATCTTGATGACTTCGGCGCCGAACTCCCCCAGCATGCGCGCGGCAAACGGACCCGCGATGAGTGTGCCGAGTTCGAGCACCTTCACGCCGGCGAGCGCGCCGCGCGCCGGCAGACCGGCGGCGCCGCCCCCCTGCGACGAGGTGGCGTCGGAAGACGGGCCGGCAGCGGATGCCGTAGACACCGGGGCGGGACCTTGCGGCAATACAGATTCGAACGGCTTGGACGACTTGGACAACGCGTGGACTCCTGTGCCTCGTCGACGGGCATCGCCGTCGACTTCGAGACGCCGCCGTCGGCGGCGCCTGTCGCAATGGGTGGCAAACGAAGCTCGTATAGTAATTCGACAGTCCGCGATCGGCCAACCATCGCGCAGCGATTCCCGGAAAGTTCCGGGTTGAATGGTCGCGAAATCCGATCGGGCAACCCGGGGCCGCTCGTCAGGTCTCGAACAGATGACGCGCCCCGCGCTGCGCCGCGATGTAGATCGCCTCGCCACGATTGCGGGCGCCGAGCCGCCGGTACAGGGCAGACACGTGGGTCTTGGCGGTTCCCTCGGAGATCACCAGTTGCTGGCAGATCGTTTTGATGGATAAACCGCGCGATAGGAGTGCCAGAATTTCGTACTGCCGCGCGGAGATTCCGAGCAGCGCCGACTCGGCCAGTTGCGTCGCCTTGTCGCCGCCCATCGGGAACACCGGCAGACGCGATAGCGGCAGCGCTTCGCCCAGTGCCTCCTGGCGCCAAAGCACGAGCAATGCCGAGATGGCCTCGTCGGGAACGAATCGACCGCCCGTGAACGCCAGATCGAAGACCGCACGCGTGCGCGCAACCGAACTCGGCCATGGCAGACATGCCGCCGCACCAGCCTGCAGCCAGCGAATGATTTCATCGGGAAAACCCGCATCTCCGATGACGAGCACCGGGACGGGCGGCGCACAGTCGGCGGCCGTCGCACACAGACCATCGATGTCTGGCGTACGGGCCACCGACTCGGCAAGCACGAGCGCGCGACGCGACGGCAACTCGCGCAACCAAAGCCAGTCCTGCGCCGTCACCTCGTCGACATGACGCAAAACCGGCGGCGTCGCGTTCGCGTCGGTCTGCAGTGCGACCTGCAGGCCGCTCAGCCAACTGGCAGCCTCACCCACGACCAGCACACGCATGGTTTCCCCCGTCGTTCCGGTCAGCCCCCCCGGGCCGCCGCCCCGCTTGTTATCAAGCCCGATGTGCTCATGAGTTGCCCGCCTGTCGCATGCTCGACACATGCCCAGGCGGCTACGAAAACCGAAGAAACCCTCCAGCCTTCGTCATGAGGCAAACATCAGGCGTCACCTCGCTTGTAGCGCAATTTACGCACGAAACCCGCATGGCACCGGGTCCCGAACTCACGAACGCCGCTCCATGTTGCCTTCGCGCGACAAACCGCAATCTGCGTAAATTATTTACTCAATTTTCTAACATTCCGCTATTACTTTTTTCCCTTCCTTTTCTCGAATCGCGCCATAAAATACAACGTGTGCTGGGAGGACAGTCGTTGGAGGCCGGGGGGCATACCATGAACAAGAAGATCAGCGTCAAGATGACGTGCGTTGCTATGGGTTGTCTGGTGGCGGCGTGCGTTGCCGTCTCCGCGCAAGCCCAGGCGGTCGATATGCGCGGCGTTCCGGTCGCGGTCAGCGACGCCTTGCTCGCCAGCACGCGTGCGGCGAACCTGCAGCACAGCATCGTCGCCAACGTGCCGGGCATTGCGCCCGTCGCCATTGCTCCGGCCCACACCGTGGCGCAAACGGCGAACAATGTACGCCTCTGGGACGAAGTCGTCCCTCCCGCGCCACTGCCCAAACCCACGCAGGCATCGATTTCCTTGCCGAATGGGCCGCGCATGATCGCTGCGATTTCGCACGTTTCACCCCCTGCCCTGTCCGCGGGAATGCAGCCGACCCGTCTGTCCGTCAACGCAGGGGTTGGCGCTATGCCCCCCCGCCCGTCGCGCTAACCGAAGGTCGCGACGGGCCGCGCCCGTCGCTATTGCATCCGCCTTCCCTGACCTTGATTCCATGCGCGTCGTCGGTGCCGGCGACGCGCAAACCCCGTTCCTGCTGCCTTCTTCCACACCTACGCGATGCCCCCGTCATCAGAACGTGTACGGGAAGCGCAAACCGATCACGTAGTTCGGCGCGTCCGGCGACATCCCCGCATTGACGTAACCGTTGACCGTCCAGTGCTTGTTGATCGCATAGTTGATGCCGAAATTGAGCGACGCCGCGTTCGTCGAGCTGCCCGCCACCGTGGTGTAGGCGCCGCCTGGACTGGCCGTCTTCGTCGCGCGCGAGATCGCCGTCGAATACGAGATCGACAGCGCCGTCTTGTCGTTGAGCGCCAATGCCATGCCCGCGCCCACCTGAATGATGTCGCCGAGCTTGACCTTCGCGGGTTGCGTCGTGCCTTCGACAGCGGACACGTCGTCGAACGTGCGGGCCACGTTGTAGGTGTACGCCACGTTCGCGAACAAGACGATCGGATCGTAGGTGCGCAGGAACGACAGGCCGGCCGTGAACGCCCAGATGCCGTTGCCCGTCGGCAGTCGCGACGGCGTCGTCAGGTTGTTATTGGTCGGATCGGGCGTGCCGAGCTTGATGCCAAACGGTGACGTACCGGTCGGCGCGGTCACGCGAAACGAGGCCACGATATCGGGCCAGTTCGCGTTCTCCTTGACGAGTTGGTAGTACAGGGACGCATTCACGTCGCCGATGTTCGCCGAGTTCTTGCTGATGTCGCTCACCGACGATGCCGCACCGCCCACCCCGCCCGAGATGAAGTCCGAATTGCGGTAGAGATACGGCACGTCGAACGCCACACTCAACCGGTCATTGATCCCGTAGCGCGTGTTGACGTCGAACGTCCAGACGTTGGCCTTGGTCTCGCCGAGATTCAACTGACCGAGAAAGATGGCATCGAGGGCGAGAAAGCCGCTCAGCACGAGTTGACGCCGATCGTAGTAGCTGTAGCTGATCCCCGTATCGATGGTCAGCTTGTGGTCGAACAGCGGCGCGTGCTGGGCCTGCACAACCGCCTCTTCGGCCGGTGTGCGCTGCGATTCGCTCGTGCTCTTTTGCATCTGCTGCGTCTCACCGATCGGCGTGGCCGATGAGGGCCCCGCCGCGCCGGCGGCGCCGCCGCCCGGCGTGCCCGCCGAACCGGCGGCCGATCCGTCACCCGGAGAGACCTGCGCGATCTGCGCAGTATCCCAGGCGGTCAGACCGCGTCCGCGTTGCGCCATCTCAATATCCGTGAGGCGCTGCTTGAGAGAAGAAATTTCCCGCTGCTGCCGGTCGACCATGTCCATCAACATTTGCACACGGTCGTCCGGCGATGGGTTCGTATGCTCCTGAGCCTGGGCCGATAGCGTGAAAAGCAGTACCCCCAACGGAATAGCGGCAACGGGAAAAAAGCGATGAGTGTTCATGATCCCCCCCGGGTAAAGGTGCGGACAGGCGTCCGCGCGCAATCCAACAAACACGTATTGCCAACAACGGTTGTCCTTGCTGCTCGACTGCGGGGTGATGCGTGCGAAACCCATTCCGTTTCCGGTGGACGTGCAATGCCCGGGCTCTGCCGACATCACCTTCTTGTTCACCGCAAGCGACCTGCGGCGACGCCCCACTTCTCGTTATCTTGGCGTCCGGCCAAGGGTTACAACGTCGCCGGACACGGTTGCCGGCGTCACCCTGCGCACCCATGGCAGCGCGGCGCCGTCACTTCACTTGCTCTTGACTTACCCTTCACTTGCGCTTCACGTCGTCGACTTGGGTTGACGATCCTCAACCGTCATCGGCGGATCGCGGCGATGTTTGCCAACGCGCTCTGAATGCCGGCCTGATGCAGTGCGGCCGACGTAAGCGGATTCGTCTGCAGATTCAGTTGCATCGTGTTCATGACCTGCTGGGCATTACCCGCCACCTGCACGACCTGCATGATCTGGTTCATCGCCGCACCGGCCCCGCCGCCCACGCTCTGGCCGAGATTGCCGTTCGGCGTATTCAACGTGATCTGCATGCCGGCCGACGAAATGGCCACGCTGGCGCTCAAATTGCCCACCGTGGTCTGCGAACTGTTCGCGCCCTGCCCGCCGATCGGCACCAGCGACGCGATCGTTACCCCGGGACCGAACTGAATGATGGCTTTGTTCAGGGCGTTGTTCGCGTCGCCGGCCACCTGCGTGATCTGGGCGACGCCATTGATCAGTACGCTCGACGCGCCCGACACTGACTGCGTAATCGGCCCGGTCGCGTTGACCAGACCGGGGATAATGCCGGTCGCGGCACCGGTCTGCACCTGGACGCCGCCGCCGTTTTGATTCACACCCAGCACGCCGGTGGCCATCAGGCTCGCACCGGTCGGCATCTGCCATTGCGACTGCATGACGAGCTGAAAGCCCGTGATCATGTTCTGTTGTGCGTACTTGCCGGTCGCGTGCGCGAGCACTTCATCGCTCACAGGCGTCCAGCTCTCGGGCACCACGCTCGATGCAAATGCCGGCACGGCACTTGCAAGCAGCGGGATTGCCAGCATCGGGACAAATCGGTTCATGATGGTCTGGTCTCAAAACAGATCCGCCCGGATGATGCCGAAGTCCACCATCGGGGCCGGAGATGTCCCGGTCGCCAAGGCGCTGTCGCGCAACTTGACTGCCAGGGACTCGTTTCCTTTGAGCAGCGGTGAATCCTCCAAAAACGGCTTGCCGACGACCGCCAACACCAAGCCGTTCCATTGCTTGGCAAAATCGGCCTGCTCGATAATGCGATTGCCCAGCGCCGGATCGGACACGAACACCCTTCCGTCCTTCGCTGCCTTGATGACTACAAAGTGTTGATAGCCGTTGACGTCGATCAGCGCGATGACCGGGATGCGCAAGTCGTAAAGCGCGTTCACGTCAACTTTGAATCCTCGCCCCTCGAGTCCCAGCGTCTCCACGAATTTCTTCATGTCGAGCATCGAGAAGCCATTCTTGATGACCGTTTCCGGGTTGGAGAACGCCATCATTCGCTGGATCATTTCCGGCTCGGGTATGTCGATCCCGTAGCCGTATCGCAGCAGCGTTGCCAAGGCTGCGGATCCACAGCTGAAGTCGTATTCCTGCTGGACCAGATTCACGTAGTGCATCGACTTGAACGAGCGCATCTTCTTGACCGCCGGTACACCAGTCGAAGATTCGAGGTTCACCGATGCATACTGCGCGTGCCCGGCCACGCTTGCGCACGCCAGAGCGCAAACAGTAGCGATCCTCACTGCGGCACGACGCGCATCATTCATGTCACACCTCATGAAAAAACCGGTCCGGGAATCCCCGGACCGGTTCGGTACTTCACTTGATTGCCGAGACGGCAAGGCTGTTGCTCTGCACGTTGCCGATACCCGAAGCCACGTTCACACCGATGTTGCCGCTGGCCCACGACAGTGCGCCGTTACCCAGCGAAGCATTGGCGATGAAGTCGCCCGAAGCGTGCATCGAAGCCGACTGGTCGGTTTGCGCCGTCGAATTGGCCGCACCGCCCTTGTACCAGCCATAACCGCTTTGCGAGACCGCGGCGGCCAGGCCGTTCTGCTGCACGTTACCCACACCTGCTGCCACGTTCACACCCACATTGCCAGTCGCACCGGCGAGGGCGTTGTCCCCCACGCTGGAAGTGACATAGAACTGCGAGATGCTGGCCGAGCCCTTCGACGACTGGTTCGCGAACACCTGTGCCGAGGCATACACCGGCTGGGCATTGAGCGAAGCGATCGCGACGTTGTTGGCCTGCGCGTTGTCGGCACCTGCCGCCACGTTCACACCGATGTTGCCGTTGGCGTTAGCCAATGCCCCATTGCCCAGCGTGGCACCCATCGTCTGGTACTGCGCCGTGTTGATGTGATACGTGATCGCGCCATGCACCCACGTGGTCGACTTCATGTACGTGTCGGAGAAACCCCACAGTGCGCCTGCGGCAATCGATTCGCTATGGACCGAAGCCTGACCTTCGTTGAACAAGCCGTGGAACCCTGCGTCGAAGCTCTTCTGCGTGTTCAGGAAGCCTGCCGCGAGGAAGCCGGCAGCTTCCTGCGATTGCTGCTGGTAGGCGTAGCCGCCCCATGCGGCGCCTTGGCCTGCACCGAAGTTGCCGAAGAGGTAGCCGCCGTACACCCCACCTCCACCCGGCAGCCAGAAGTGACCGCCACCGATGGCGCCGAAGCCACCCGCAATGTTCGAATACTCATACCCGCCACCGGCGATGAAACTGCCCGAGCCGGAGTGTGACTGACCCGCGATATACCCGGCACCGGCCTGGAAGGACTGGCTGGTGTTCAGGTGACCATTGGCCTCGGCATTCACCCACGACGTCGTGTTGTCGAACGACGTCCTGGTCGAGCCAGCGAGCAGGTATGCGCTACCCTGGTTCGAGACCGTGGTGGTCTTGGAATGCACGCCGTACGTCACGTCGCCCGTCACGTAGCTGCCAAGCAGCGGGCCCGTCAGGTGCACGCCGTGCGCGTCGACCATCTGGCTGCTTTGCACGACAGCGTTGCCGGTGTTGTCCACCGTGACGCAGCCGCGAATGCCGACCAGACCGAAAATGCCGACCAGGTTCAGAACGTTGGTTTCGTTGCCGATGAACGAGAAGCTGTATTGCTGGTGATGAGACGGGTACGCCATGGCGGAACCCGTTGCTACCAGCAGTGCGGCCGCTGCAATTGCTTTCGTTTTCATGACCATCTCCTTGACGAGAGAGTTACCCAGTTAAAAAGATGTGCCCGCCGGGGGACGGAGCACAAAAACATTTGCGGTTACATTGCCTATCCCAGCCGACTGGTTCACTTGAACCACACCGTTCGCACCGCGGAAGGCGTCACCGGAGATCGACGCCGTGCGGAACAGATCGTTGAGGTTGTCGTGCCCAGCCGGGCCACCCTTAGCGATCGCAGCGGATAGTGCCGTATCCGATACGCTCGCCACTCCAGCCGCATCGCCCGTCACAATGACCGTGGCGTTGCGTTGAAGATTGCCGGCACCGCTCGACTGGTTGACTTGCGTCAGCCCCGAGGTGCCCGAAAATGCGTTGCCTTGAATTGCGGCGCTGGCCGCGCCGGTCGTCGTGGTGACGAGTGCCTGCTGATTCGTGCTCGACGCGCCGACGCTCACTCCGCCGCCATTGGCGATGACCGCGCTGTTGGCCTGGGCGTTGTTCACGCCAGCCGCTTGATTGACACCAAGGGCCCCGGTCACACCCACCGCCACACCGTTATCGATGGTGGCGTGCGTGCCGGCGAGTTCGCCGTTCACGATCCACACGTCTTGTGCCGACGACACTCCTGCGACGGCGCTCAGGGCGGTGGCTGCCGCCAGAGCGATGGCGCGATGGGCACGATGCGACAGGCGATGCGCGCTCATTTCGCCGCTCCTGCCGCACCAATGCTCGTGAGCGGTGCCAGTGCCGAGTTGATCACTGACGGTACGAGCGTACCGATGCTGCCGATACCACCGCCACCGCCGACCCCGGCGCTGAAGCCGCCGCCCACGCCGTTCGAGGTGTTGAGGGCGTTGCCACCGCGGGCATTGCCCACCAGCACCCCCATCACCGGGTCGATGCCGGAGCGCACGGCCCCCGTAACGAGACCGACCGAGGCGCGGCCCGTCAACTCACTATCCATGACCTGATTGACAGCCCCCATGGCGGTGTTGAACGGCCCCGTCGGGAATGCCGGTACGGCGATGCCAATCGGATTCTGCTCACGGGGCAAGCCGCGATAGGCGACTTCCGGGCCGATGTTGCGTTCGATCACCAGGTCCCCGGGCGTCGCCGGTTCGGCGTGCGCGCGGCCGGGGAGCAGCGCCGGGGTCAGCGCCACCATCATCGTGGCGAGGACACTGCCGGCATGCAACAGGGAGAATTGAGTCATCTGATTCACCGCGTGGAGTAAGTCACACGCGTCACCTGAACGTTGTTCACGCCGCTAGACAGTTGTTGCGGACGCGGCATCGGCGTCACGGCGCCGGGCAGTTCGTCCCACAACGTCACGCCGTTGGCGAGCGTCATTCCAGGTGACTGGACCATCGCGCCGCCTTGCAGATTGCGGCCGCGCTGGCTCCCGAGTTGTGCGTCATCGATACGGGCTGCCGCAAGGGGCACCCCGGTCACGCCCATGTCCTGGACGCTGGCAATGGGACTCGTGTCGTCGCCACCGGCAGCGGCCGGTGCTTCGTCCGTCGTCGTGCGGGCCGCGACCGGGACCAGGTCGGAGACCGGTGCCACCATGGCAGGGTCAGCATCCGTGACCCGCGTCGCAGGCAGCGTCGTCGAAAACGACGTCGGCACCATTGAGCCCGTCAGCATCGCCACATGCATAAGCGGCGAGCGCGAGAATTCATGCGCTTGCGCCGGTGCAGCGCACAGACCGAACGTCGCGGCAATGGCAGCGGCCAGCGCGCCTGCGCCTTGTCGTACTCGGTACTGAATGTCGGTGGTGAGAATTCGCATCGCTGTGCCCTCCTTGCCCGGCTCAATAAAGCGACTTCCGTGCCACCCGACTTAAGTGATTGAAAACATTGACGTTAGATTTTTCGACTTGGCCGAACGCCCGGGCCAATGCGCGAAAACGTTTCAGCATTGATACGCAGGCCATGCCGGGCCGCCGGTGCCACATCACCGACGCATTCCACAAACATTCCGAACTGCGAACGATATCGGCGTCGCCAGCGACGCTTGCCTTGGAGCCCCGGTTGACAAGGGCTTCCGGTGACAGAATTGCGGCAGTTTTATCCGCCTGCGACGTAACGACACAGCGTCGTCACAGATGCCCGCGCGAGGCGCGACGCCGTACGGTGCCGTGGATGTTTCATCTTTGATCGGTCTGCGCGGCCACCGGCCACGCCCATTTTCGGCGGCGGCAAAGCGCGTTCCCCCCGACCGCAGGCAGGACTTCGCGAGGTCGGGAAAGCGCAGGTGACGACGCACCGCAGACGCACACGTACGACGCCGCGGGACGCGTTCTCTGGAAAGGCGAGACAACGCAATGCGTATGGAAGACGTTCGAGAGGACTGCGGGAAGGTTCGCCGGATTCGCCCGTCGTTATTGGCGATGGCAGAAGTCGCGGATTGCGAGGACAGCGGTGAAAACACGGCGTAAAGCGGTCAGACTTGCGGGCTCAACTCGACGATATTCAGGAGCCCAAAAAGAAACGACCGCCCTGCTCATCACAGGACGGCCGCCCTCTCTTCGCCAGAAGACATCAGGCCGGCACGCCCGATTCGTCACCACGCATTCCATACCGGCACATGAGGCGGTACAGGGTAATGCGCGAAATGCCCAGCTCTGCCGCCACGTCCGTGAGCCGATGACAGTGGCGCAGCAATGCCTGCTCGATGGCCGTTCGTTCGGCCTCCGCGCGAATTTCCTCGAGCGTTCGCACGAGGGTCGGCACCCACGGCGTCAAGTCGAGATCCTTGGCCGAAATCATGCGGCCGTCGGCCATGACAATGGCGCGGCGCACGCGGTTGATCAGCTCGCGAACGTTGCCCGGCCAGTGATATTCATACATCGCCTGTACCGCGCACTGGGTGAAGCCGCGGATTTTGCGATGATTGTCGCCCTTGAAGCGTTGCAGAATATGGTGCGCGAGGATCTCGATGTCCTGCCCGCGCGCACGCAGCGGCGGTTCGTCCACCCGCAGTACGCAAAGGCGATGGAACAGATCCATGCGGAACCGCCCTTCTTTGACGGCTTCCTCCAAATCGACGTGCGTCGCCGAAATGATGCGCACGTTGACCGGAATCACTTCATGTCCGCCGAGACGCTCGATGGCGCCCTGCTGCAGGAAGCGCAACAGGCTCGCCTGGCTTTCGATCGGCAGGTCGCCGATTTCGTCGAGCAGCAGCGTGCCGCCATTGGCGGCCTCGACGCGGCCGATCTTGCGCGCATTGGCGCCGGTGAAGGCGCCGCGTTCGTAGCCGAAGAGTTCGGATTGCATCAAGTGCGGCGGAATTGCCCCGCAATTGATCGCGACGAACGGCCCCTTGGCACGCGACGAGCGCTCGTGAATCGCCACGGCACTCAGTTCCTTGCCCGTGCCCGACTCGCCCGAGATAAACACCGGGGCTTCGGTATTGGCCACTTTGCGGATCGTGCGGAAGAGTTGCTGCATCGCCTCGCACGTGCCGACCATCTCCTGATCGCCGCCGACTTGCGGCGTGACGAACGGCACCTCCGAGAGCGATGCCATGCCCCAGGCATGTCCGATCGAATGGGCGAGTTGGTCGTTCGTACAGGGAACGTTGACGTAATCGAAGCAATAGTCGCGGATCAGCCGGCGAATCGCTTTCGTCGTGAGTTGTTCGGGATTCGTCGCGGCAACCCAGCCGACCGTGGCGGGTTGCATGCAGGACTCGAATGCGCCCATCTCGCGGTCGCTATAGCCGCTCGCCAGATCGATGAGTGCTGCGCTGGTCGTCCCCGGATTCAGAATGCGACTGACGTCGCTGGCGCTCTTGGCCGGCAAGACTTGCCAGCCTTGCTCTCCCAGGAAAGACAACAGACCGTCGTTGTGCTTTCGGGAGGCGTAAATCAGGGTGCGCCCGGTATCGTTAGCCATACCTTAACTCCCTGCCTAAGCAGTGCCCGTGCGCAGTTATTGGGTCATCGACCGGATCTACGCGACGGGAATACGGCCCCGCGCCGCTCGTGAACTTTTTGAATTCCCCGTGCTGGTGGGTCATCAAGTCGGCAGGTTCAGTCTAGAAGACCGGGATGGGTGCAGAAATACCGAATAACAGCTAATCCGATTGGATGAGAGGAGCAGTACCTACGCGCAGCGTTGGAGCGCGACACGCGCGCGTCATGCTCAGAGCGTATGTCTGTCGAGCACGGCACGCGCGATCGTACCGGCGTCCACATACTCGAGTTCGCCACCGACGGGCACCCCCCGGGCCAGCCGACTCACGCGCAAACCGCGTGCCTTGAGCATCTGTCCGAGATAGTGCGCGGTGGCCTCGCCTTCGTTGGTGAAGTTGGTGGCGAGCACCACTTCCTTGACCACGCCGTCCGTGGCGCGGCGAATCAGTTGCTCGAAGTGAATCTCGCCGGGCCCCACGCCGTCGAGCGGCGAGAGATGCCCCATGAGCACGAAATACAGCCCTTTGAAGGTCAGCGTCTGCTCCAGCATGTTCTGGTCGGCAGGCGTTTCCACCACGCACAGCAGGCTCGTGTCGCGCTCGGGATCGAGACACGTCTCGCAAATCTCGACTTCGGTAAACGTATTGCAGCGCGCGCAATGACGAATCTGCTCGGCGGCATGCACCAGCGCCTCGCCCAGCCGCACCGCACCTTTGCGGTCGCGTTGCAGCAGATGGTAAGCGATGCGTTGCGCGGACTTCGGGCCGACCCCCGGCAACGCGCGCAGGGCATCGGCGAGTTCCTGCAGGCTCGAGAGCTGGGACATGCGTCGTGTGTCTCTTGAAACTGGCGGAGGACCGCTCAGAACGGCATCTTGAAGCCCGGCGGCAGCGGCAGACCGGCGGTCAGGCCGCCCATCTTCTCCTGCGCCGTCGCTTCGGCCTTGCGCACCGCGTCGTTGAACGCCGCCGCCACGAGGTCTTCGAGCATGTCCTTGTCGTCCGCCAGCAGGCTCGGGTCGATGGTCACGCGACGCACGTCGTTCTTGCACGTCATCACGACCTTGACCAGACCCGCCCCCGACTGACCCTCGACTTCGATCAGGGCAAGCTGCTCCTGCGCCTTCTTCATGTTTTCCTGCATTTGCTGGGCCTGCTTCATCAGACCTGCAATGTTTCCCTTCAGCATGGTGACTCCTGAATAAATCGTATGAGGTGGGTCAGATGCCGCGCGTCCAATGCTGTACGCGCCGAGCATCGCGGTGTGTCGTCGTGTGTCGTCGTGTGTAACGCGCGTTTGAGGATTTTCTTCGAAAACCCGGCACCGAATTGCGACAGCGAACGGCCTTATTGTAACGGGCGAACGCTGCCCGGCAGAATCTGGGCGTCGAATTCGTCGATCAGTTCGCGCACGAGCGGATCGTCCGCGATCGCCCGTTCCGCCGCGCTCTGGCGCGCCGCCGCCGCTTGCGCGGCGAGCGAAGCCGCTGTCGTCCCCACCTGCCCCAGCTCGACATGCAATTGCACCTCGGCGCCGAAGTGCTCAGACAGCGTCTGACGCAGCTTGTCGGTGGTGGCCGCATCGGCCAACTGCCGCAGCGGCACGCGCAAATGCAACGCGCGACCGGCGACTTCGGTCAACTCGCTTTGAAATGCCAGTTGTTGGGCAAGACCGCGTGCCGGGAGACCGGCGGCCAATGCCGGCCATTCGCCGGTAAAGACCGGTGCGACACCGTCGGCTTCACGATAGACGCAAGCACGCGGCGTCGTCGCAGGCGCTGCCGTTACCGCACCGGCAGCCCCTGCAGGCTCGGGCTCCGGGTCGGCACCGGCTGGCGCCTCGTCGGAGGCGCGCGACGCGCTGCCGCGATGGGCGCCTGCGCCGCCGGCAGCGCGCCCTGCCGTGCCCTTGCGTCCAGCATTGAGGGCGGCAAGGGCCGCGCGGGCGGGCGACATCGGGGCGCCATCGGCCGGCGCACTGCTTCGCGCCGACGGGGCACGGCGCGCCTCGGGTTGGGCGGCCGGCGCGGCAGGCGGCGAGACCGCCGACGATGCCACGGAAGCGGCTGACGCGGGCGAAGCCGATGAAGCCGATGCTGCAGACGATGGGGACGCACGCCCCGTTTCCGCCATCGGGGTCCGCGACGGCGCGGACGCTGGGGTCACAGCCCGCGCGACACCCGCCGTCTGCGGCGTTGGCGGTTCCGCCAGCGTGCCGCCCGCGAGCAACGGCGTGAACGCCGCCATTCGCAGCAGCGCCATCGAAAAACCGGTGTATTCGTCCGGCGCAAGTCCCAGATCGCCACGCGCACGCGTGGCGATCTGGTAATACAGTTGGACGGCTTCAGGCGACAACGCCTGCGCCAGACGTCTCACGTCCGCCGCTTCCGGCCATTCGTCCGACACGGCCTGGGGGGCGTATTGCGCCAGAGCAATCTTGTGCAGCAAGCTGCCGAGATCCTGCAATCCCGCCGCAAACGAGAAACTGCGCTCGGCCATTTCGTCGGCAACGGCCAGCAGGTCGGTGCGCGATTCGTCGTTAAGGGCGTCGAGCAGACGCACGAGCACGCTCTGATCGATGGCCCCGAGCATGCCGCGTACGGCCGTCTCGGTCAGCGGACCCGCGGCATAGGCGATGGCCTGATCGGTGAGCGACAAGGCGTCGCGCATGCTGCCGCCCGCCGCCTTGGCGAGCAGACGCAACGCCTGCGTCTCGTTCTCGATGCCTTCCTCGCCGAGGATGGTCGTGAGGTGCGACACGATGTGCCCGGCCGGCATCTGCTTGAGATTGAATTGCAGGCAGCGCGAGAGCACAGTGACCGGAATCTTCTGCGGATCGGTCGTCGCCAGGATGAATTTGACGTGCGCGGGCGGTTCTTCCAGCGTCTTGAGCATCGCATTGAACGCGTGCCCCGTCAGCATGTGCACTTCGTCGATCATATAGACCTTGAAGCGCGCATCCGCTGGCGCGTAGACGGCTTTTTCCAGCAGCGACGTCATTTCGTCGACGCCGCGATTCGATGCCGCGTCCATTTCCACGTAGTCGACGAAGCGCCCTTCGTCGATGGCCCGGCAGGCCTTGCACACGCCACACGGCTCGGCCGTGATGCCCGTCTCACAATTGAGCGCCTTGGCCAGAATGCGCGAGAGCGTCGTCTTGCCCACGCCACGCGTGCCGGTAAACAAGTAGGCGTGATGCAAACGCTGTTGCTCGAGCGCGTGCGTCAACGCACGCACGACATGCTCCTGGCCCACCAGGGTCGAGAAGCCTTTGGGGCGCCATTTGCGCGCGAGTACTTGATAGGTCATGCCAAATTGTAACAGTTCGGCGTTGAGCGTCCGCACCGATGTCAACGCCCAATCGGGCGTTGTCAGCCCGGGAAATCCATCAGGCTATCGGTGCGATAGAAAAAAATGTTGCGCGATTCTACCAAGCGGCCCCGGCGCACGCGATACGCGTTGAAATAGCACCGACGGGACGCGGACGGTGACCGTCAGCGGGCATCGACGAACCACGGCGGCGCCATGTCCATTCACCATGGAAACGACCGATCGCAACGACACGCGGCATGTGAAAGCGGAGGCGGAATGTGCGCGAAATGCGCGGAGAACATCGATAAAACAAGGAGGTAGGTGACGAGCCTGACCCTCGGCACTGGCAGAAAACGGTTGTGGCTGCTTCGTTCCCGACCTGACCAGATTGGCCGCGCCACCATGCGAGGAGGCCCGTCAGGAACAGATTCTACCAGAGTCGGCGTGCCAACAGAAGCCCGACGCGCGAGATTGTGGGGCGCGGGCGCTCCCAACGGCAACCTCGCGGCGCGCTCAGGCACGACGCGCAAGCGTTTGCGATTTCCGCTAAGATGAGCACAAACTGCATTGGCGAACGCTATTGAAGCACGCGATTGCAGCCTCCATATGGAGAATGCACGCCCGGGAAAGCCGGGTGACATCTCCGGCGTCGGCGAAAGCGCGCTGTTTTCACCGGACGTTTCCGAATAGTCAGACGAGGCAACAATACTCATGAGCGAACAAATCAAGCACATTTCCGACGCCAGCTTCGACGCGGACGTTTTGAATTCCGACAAGCCGGTGCTTCTCGACTTCTGGGCGGAATGGTGCGGTCCGTGCAAGATGATCGCCCCGATCCTGGAAGACGTGGCCAAGGAATACGGCGACAAGGTGCAAATCGCCAAGATGAACGTGGACGACAATCAGGCCACGCCGGCCAAGTTCGGCATCCGCGGCATCCCCACCCTGATCCTGTTCAAGAACGGCGCCGTCGCGGGCCAGAAGGTCGGCGCCCTTGCGAAGGGTCAACTGACCGCCTTCCTCGACCAGCATCTGTAATCCCCAGCCAATGACGGCAGGTGCCGGGGCCTTTGTCGCCGCAGTGCGACAGCCCGGCGCCGGACAAGCGGTGCGGTGCTTGCGCGCGGCGCTGCTTGCTATATAATCCGGCAACAAGCATCTCAAAGTTCTTCGAGCGTTCGCTCACTTTTCCCTGATCCTTCACTTGTCGTCCGTCGGACGGCACCTCCGTATGCATTTATCCGAACTAAAGTCCCAGCACGTCTCCGAACTGCTTGAAATGGCGAACGGTCTCGATATCGAGAACGCAAACCGCCTTCGCAAGCAGGAGCTGATGTTCGCCATTCTGAAGAAGCGCGCAAAGACCGGCGAAACCATCTACGGCGACGGTACGCTCGAGGTGCTGCCGGATGGCTTCGGTTTCCTGCGCTCGCCCGAGACGTCGTATCTGGCCAGCACGGACGATATCTATATCAGCCCGTCGCAGATCCGCCGCTTCAACCTGCATACCGGCGACACGATCGAAGGGGAAGTGCGTACGCCGAAGGACGGCGAGCGCTACTTCGCGCTGGTGAAGGTCGACAAGGTCAACGACCATCCACCCGAGGCCTCGAAACATAAGATCATGTTCGAGAACCTCACGCCGCTGCACCCGAACAAGCCGCTCCTGCTCGAGCGCGACATTCGCGGTGAAGAGAACGTGACGGGCCGCATCATCGACATGATTGCGCCGATCGGCAAGGGCCAGCGCGGTCTGCTCGTGGCCTCGCCGAAGTCGGGCAAGACCGTGATGCTGCAGCACATCGCTCACGCGATTGCCACCAACCATCCGGAAGCCAAGCTTTTCGTGCTGCTCATCGATGAGCGCCCGGAAGAAGTGACGGAAATGCAGCGTTCGGTGAAAGGCGAAGTGGTCGCTTCGACATTCGACGAGCCGGCCACGCGTCACGTGCAGGTCGCCGAAATGGTGATCGAGAAGGCCAAACGCCTGATCGAAATGAAACAGGACGTGATCATTCTGCTCGACTCGATCACGCGTCTGGCCCGCGCTTACAACACCGTGATCCCGGCCTCGGGCAAGGTGCTCACCGGCGGTGTGGATGCCAACGCGCTGCAGCGCCCGAAGCGTTTCTTCGGCGCCGCACGTAACGTCGAAGAAGGCGGCTCGCTCACGATTATCGCCACCGCACTGATCGAGACCGGCAGCCGCATGGACGACGTGATCTACGAAGAATTCAAGGGCACGGGCAACATGGAAGTGCACCTTGAGCGTCGTCTCGCGGAAAAGCGCGTCTACCCGGCCATCAACCTGAACAAGTCGGGCACGCGTCGCGAAGAGTTGCTCATCAAGCCGGAAATCCTGCAAAAGATCTGGGTGCTGCGCAAGCTCATCTACGATATGGATGAGGCTGAAGCCATGGAATTCCTGCTTGGCAAGATCAAGCAGACGAAGAACAACGCCGAGTTCTTCGACCTGATGCGCCGCGGCGGCTGATTTCGCCCCCTGCGCGTCATGAGAGAAAGCCGCGACCCGCGTGTCGCGGCTTTTTCATTGCGCCACCCCGCCGCTGCGCGGGCTGTCACGATGACTGTTATATGATGGAACGGCACCGCGCACCGGCCGCCAACATACGTTCCCCAACGCGGTTCCCGAAGGAGAGATTGCAATGTCCGAGCAAGACGATTTGATGGCGGAAGCCTTTGCCCACCTCGAAGCCGGCGACCCCGAGTCGGCGTTGGAGATCGGCAAGCGGCTCGAGTCGATGCAGTACTCGGGCGCCTATGAGGTGCAGGCAATGGCCTACGCCGATATGGACGACATGGAACAGGCCGTGACCATTCTGGAAGCCGGTGTCGCGCATGCGCCGGGCGTCTGGCTGCTCTGGCAACTGCTCGGCAACTACCGCTCCGATCTGGGGCGCTTCCCGGCCGCCATCGAGGCATATGAGGCAGCGGGCAATTGCGCGCCGGACGAAGACGTCGTCATCGTCGACTTCAATCACGCCAACGCCCTCACCCGCCACGGCGATTTCACGTCGGCACAAACGCGTCTCGACCGTGTGCTTGAGAGCCCGCACCTCGCACAGGCCGGACGTGCCTTCATCGAAAACGCCATTGCACTGCGCATGCACCTGTTCAACGCCCAAGGTGAGCCGAAGGCCGCCATTGCAACCTACGAATCGCTGCACCAGCACGCGCGTGACGACGAAGGCAGCAACGTGGCCATGGCCGACGTGCTCGCCGAGCTATCGCTCGCGTACAAGCAGTCGGGCGATAACGATAAGGCGCTCGCGTCGGCGCTGGAGGCCGTGCAGCTCTACAAGTGGAGCGACACGGCCCTGTGGGCCCTGCGTGCCGCACGCGACGCGCAATCGGATGTGGCCCACGTGATGCATCTGATCGTGGAAGGGCAATGGTATGAGCCGCTGGAGGATGAGGATCCCGATGGCCCGCCGCCCGCGTTCGTCACCACCTACGACGTGGTGGCCGAAGATGAAGCCGAAGCTCTGCGTCTGGTCGCGGAATGCGAGCCGCCGCAAGTGCGCGACTCGCTGCGTATCGCCGAGACGCATCCGGTCGATCACGACGAGGAGTCGCCTATGCCCTACAAGGGGGTCTATGCCACGGGCGACTACCATATGTATCAGCCGGGCGATGATATCGACTGAGCGCACTGCCAAGCACATCGCCTGAGCCCACGGATCCCGCGGGTCGATCCACTGAATCGACCGGATTGTCGGGCATCGCTCAGGTCATCAGCGACCGTTAGCGACAAAGGGCACCGGAATTTCCCGGTGCCCTTTGTCGATTGACAGCATCCACGCCGATGATCGCGGGGGCATCGCGCCCCTCGCGATCAGGCGTCGGTTTATTTATAGCCCGCTCGATCGAGAATACGCTGCGCTTCCGGCAGGCTTTTCGCGATGGTGCCGATGGGCACGTCTTCCGCCTTGAATGAGCCCAGCGCGGCGAGTGCGGGGTTGTCGACGCGAGTCGTCGGCACGGCGGGCCACTCGTTGTTGCCGTTCGCGAAGTACCGCTGCGCGTCGTCGCTCGCGAGATATTCCAGGAACTTCACGGCGTTGGCATGGTTCGGTGCATGCTTGGCAATGCCCGCCCCCGCCACATTCACGTGGGTGCCCTTGCCCGCCTGATCCGGCCAGATCAACCCCACCTTGGCCATCAGCGCTTTGTCCTCAGGCTTCTCCGAACGCGCCATGCGCACGTAATAGTAAGAGTTCGCGAGCGCCACGCTGCACTCCCCTGTCGCCACCGCCTTGATCTGGTCGGTATCTCCCCCGCGCGGTGCACGCGCAAAGTTCGCCACCATGCCTTCGGCCCATTTCTGCGTCGCCGGCGCGCCTTCACGCGCGATCAGCGCGCCCACCAGCGAGAGCATGTACGGATGCGAGCCCGACCGGGTGCAGACTTGCCCCTTGCGCGACGGATCGGCCAGCGAGGTGTAGGTCTGCACCGTCTTCGGATCGACCTTGTCCTTGTTGTAGACGATCACACGCGCCCGCGTCGAAAAGCCGTACCAGTCCGTGCCGGCCGTCGTGCTCGCGGCATGCAGCTTGGCTGGAATGCGCGCATCGAGCGTCGTCGACCGGGTCGGCTGGAACAGCCCTGCCTCGTCGGCCTTCGCCAGACGCGCCGCGTCGACCATCAGAATGACGTCCGCCGGACTCTTCGCCCCCTCGCTCTTCAACCGCTCCAGTAGCGCCGCGTCGTCCGCTTCGATCCGATTGATCTTGATGCCGGTCTGTCGTGTGAACTCACCGAAAAGCTGCTCGTCGGTCTGGTAATGACGCGCCGAATACAGGTTCAGCACGCCACCGGTGTCAGCCTGCGCGCCGAGTGTCGCGCCCATCAACGTGCCGAGTAGCGTCAGTCGCGCCAGTTTGCCGATCGTCTTCGCCTTCATGGGCCATTCCCCCGCTGTCGTGGTTTCGTAGAGAGGAACAGGATAATGAATGATGCCCAATATTGCAAATGATTCCCATTATCATTAATTCACATCTTCATTATGGGAAACGTGCAGGAGGATGCGCGGAGGGGCGCTGGTGCGGTCGGCGAATCGCCAAGGCCGCCGCGACTGGGAACAGAACGCACCCGAACCTGGTGCGCTCCGTCGGTTGCGGCTGATAAGACGAAGCACCCCGTCAAAGGTTCCGGTCAGGTGCGCGCCTCTCGACGATGTCCTCGAAAAGTGAACCGAATTGCGCCCGGGCGGCTCCAACCGCCGTAAAATTGCGCGTCGACGCGCGCCAGTCGCCTGCCATCCCCCTCTGATCGAAGGCGCCACGCGCGTTTGTCCTGCCCTGCCGGAGTTTCCCTTTGTTGTCGTCGATTCGAAAACTACGCCGCCCTGTCACACCGACAGCCCACGGCGCCCCCGCCCTTGCGCGGCCCCACTCGCACTCGCTTTTGCATCCTCTTTTGCGTCCCTTCCTGCCCTTCCTCGCCAGCGCGCGCGTCCCGCTCGCCGCCTCACCCCGCACGGCCTTGAGCGCACTCGCCATGGCCGCCGTGTTGGCCGGGTGCGCGAGCGCGCCGGGCGGCAATGCGCCCGTGACCTCTGCCGACAGCACGTCGTCGACCGCGCAGACACCGACGGTACCCGCCACCCCGGCGACGCCGCCGAAGGTCGTCCGGCCGCTGAAGATCGGCCTTGCACTCGGCGGCGGCGCAGCGCGCGGGTTCGCGCATGTGGGCGTCATCAAGGCGCTGGAGGCCCGTGGCATTCACCCGGACATCGTGGTCGGCACCAGTGCGGGGAGCGTCGTCGGCGCGATGTATGCCTCCGGCCTGAACGGCTTCCAGCTCAACCGCCTGGCGTCGACGATGGATGAAGCGTCGATCAGCGACTGGACGATGCCATTCCGCTCCCGCGGCATGCTGCGCGGCGAAGCCCTGCAGTCCTACGTCAACAAGATCCTCAAGGATCGCCCGATCGAGCAGATGCCGCGCCAGTTGGGCATCGTGGCCACCGACTTGCAGAGCGGCGCACCGATCCTGTTCCGCCGCGGCAATACTGGACAGGCCGTACGCGCGTCGAGCAGCGTGCCAGGCGTGTTCGAGCCCGTGCATATCGGCACGCGCGATTATGTCGATGGCGGCCTGGTCGCGCCGGTGCCCGCCGAATACGCCCGCCAGATGGGGGCCGACTTCGTGATTGCCGTCGACATTTCGGCCAACCCGACCGCACAGGCCACACAAGGCCAGTTCGACATCCTCATGCAGACGTTCACGATCATGGGGCAGTCGATCAAGCAGTACGAGTTGGAGAAGAATGCGGACGTGGTGATTCGTCCGTCGCTGGCAAAGATGGGGGCCTCGGACTTCCAGGGCCGCAATCGCGCCATCCTGGCTGGCGAAGAAGCGGTTGCCGCGATGTGGCCGCAGATCCAGCGCAAGCTGGCCGAAGCGCAGACGGACGCCACGCGCGGCATGCCGCAAGCCTCGCGCTGAGCGAAGCCGCACCGGGCGCGCCAAGCGCTCTGGCGAGCGCCGTAATCCACCCCCTGAAATACGAAATGCCGCCCACTGGGCGGCATTTCGTTTTGTTGTCTCGTCTAGATATCCGCCAACGCCGCGGACCTCAAACGCTTACATCGGGTGGTCGTTCTTGAAGAGCTGCTCGACGCGCGTCAGTTCCGCGCTGGCCTTGAGCGTTTCGACACGGCGGGCGCCGTTGTAGCGGGCCGACCAGTATGACTCGCGCAGGTCCTCCACACGAATCTTGCCGCCGGTGGCCGGGGCATGCACGAACTTGTCGCCGCCAATATAGATGCCGACGTGCGAGAAACTTCTCCGCATCGTATTGAAGAACACCAGATCGCCCGGCTTCAGATCGGTCTTGGCGATACGCTCGCCCACCTGGCTCATTTCTTCCGCGCGGCGCGGCAGCATGAAGTTAAGCGTGTCTTGGAACACGTAACGCACGAAGCCGCTGCAATCCAGACCGCTGTCCGGCGTATTGCCACCGTACTTGTAGCGCACGCCGATGTAGTTCAACGCACCCAGCACCACGTCCGAGGCCTTGTCCGTCACGTTCGAGAGCAGCTTCTGCGCACGTTGCACACGCGATTCTTCGACAGGCGCTTGCGGCACATCAGATGCCGCGGCAGTGGTCGCCGCGCTCTGGGCAGCGCTGAAACTACCGCCGGCCTGGAGGGTGGCAGCGGCCGCTCGGGCGGCGGCGGTCGGGCCGTTATTGTAGTCGTCAGCCTGCGCCGACAACGAGGCGGTAACGAGGCCAGCGGCAGTGAACGCGAGAAGGAGTGTCTTGCGGATGCGCGGAGGGATCGTCTGCATTAGTCGCCGGGTTGAGTGTGTCGGATGGCCGATGAGTAGCTCGTCAGGTGCAACAGGATGCTGCCGTGTCGAACGCCTTCGAGTTACGCCCGGCTGACCCACCGCCGAACCTGTCGTCTTGACTGACTGTTAACTCGTTGAATATTCAACTTAATTGGTACGCGATAGTAATGTGAACGTCACATGATGTCAAAAGGTAATAGAAAAAAACAATCAGTGCAATCGGAAAATTTTTATTAACAATCAAGCCTTTGCGATTTAGCCGATGTTCCGCGACGTTGCGTGATATTTCACCGGGGCGTCGTGAGGCCCTACCCCATGGCCGCCGCGATCAGCGTTCTCGTGTAATCGTTTTGCGGATCGAAAAATACCGACTCCGTGTCCCCCTGCTCGACCAGTCGCCCGTCCTTGAAGACCAGAACACGATGTGCCATCGCACGCATGACGGCCAGATCGTGACTGATGAAGAGGTAGCTCAGGTTGTACTTGATCTGCAACTGCGCGAGCAAATGGAGCACTTGCTGTTGAATGGACACGTCGAGCGCGCTGGTCGGTTCGTCAAGCACGATCACCTGCGGATCGACCACGAGCGCGCGCGCAATCGCAATGCGCTGACGTTGACCGCCCGAGAACTCGTGCGGATAGCGCGACATGGCACGCGCATCGATCCCCACCTCGCGCAACACGTCCGCCACACGGGCTCGTCGCTCGTCTTCCGTCTGTTGCGGCCGATGCAGCGCGAGCCCCTCGCCCACGATCTCTTCGATCGTCATGCGCGGCGACAACGAGCCGAACGGGTCCTGGAACACGATCTGCATGCGAGAGCGCAGCGTGCGCTGCGCCTTGCCACGATAGGCGGCGAGCGGCTCGCCCTGGAATTCGACCTGCCCGGCACTCGTGCGCTGAAGTCCCAGCAACGCCATCGCGAGCGTCGATTTGCCGGAGCCCGACTCGCCCACCACGCCCAACGTCTCGCCCTGGCGCAATGCCAGATCGACCGGATGCACCGCGCGGAATCGTCCGCGTTGAAACCAGCCGCGCATGCCGGGCTGCGAGGTCGGGTAGTCGACCGCGATCCCGCGCGCCTCGAGCAACACCGGCGCAATGGGCAACACCGGATGAATCTCCCGCTGCGGACGACTATCGAGCAGCTTGCGCGTGTACGGATGTTGCGGCTCGGTGAAGAGCGTCTCGGTGTCTGCACATTCGACGAGAACGCCTTTCTCCATCACCGCGACGCGCTGCGCGAAACGCCGCACCAGATTCAGATCGTGCGTGATGAGCAGCACCGCCATGCCACGCGTCTCGGCGGCTTCGCGTTGCAGCGCGAGCAATAGTTCAACGATCTGGGCACGAATGGTGACGTCGAGCGCCGTGGTCGGCTCGTCGGCCAGCAGCAACTTGGGCCGGCACGCGAGCGCCATGGCGATCATGGCACGCTGGCGTTGCCCGCCTGATAGCTCGTGCGGGAAGTGCGACACACGGCGCTCTGGCTCGGGAATGCCCGTGCGGCGCAGCAGCTCCACCGCGCGCGCCTTCGCCTCCTTGGCAAAAAGCCCTTCGTGCAGCTCAAGCGCCTCGGCAATCTGGTCGCCGATCGAATAAAGCGGATTGAGCGCGGTCATCGGCTCCTGAAAGATCATGGCGACGTCGTTGCCGCGGATGCCTCGCATCTCGCGCTCGCTCATGCCGGCCAGGTCGACGCCGTCGAGCATGATCCGTCCCTGTACCTGCGCGTCCTGCAGCAGGCGCAGGATGGCCAATGCCGTCACGCTCTTGCCGGAGCCCGACTCGCCGACCAGCGCGACGCGCTCGCCCCGCCCAATGGCAAGACTCACGTCCTTCACGGCTTCGGTGTCGCCGAAGTACACCGACAGGTTTTCGATACTGAGTAGCGGCGCGCTCACATTGCCCCCCCGGCGGCGGCCTGCTTGTCCGCGACACGCGTGTCGAGCGCATTGCGCAAGGCGTCGCCCATGAACGTGAGCAGCAACAGCGTGAGCACGAGCACCACGAACGTGGCCAGCGAAATCCACCATGCATCGAGATTCGCCTTGCCTTGATTGAGCAACTCGCCCAGGCTGGGCGTCGGCGGCGGCACGCCGAGGCCCAGGAAGTCGAGACTCGTCAGCGCAAGAATCGCGCCGCTCATGCGGAACGGCAGGAACGTGATGACCGGCGTCATGCTGTTGGGCAGCACGTGACGCCGGATGATCTGCCAGTTCGAGAGTCCCATCGCCCGCGCAGCGCGAACGTAATCGAGCTGACGATTGCGCAGGAACTCGGCGCGCACGTAGTCGGACAAGCCGATCCAGCCGAACAGCGAGAGCAGCACGAAAAGCAGCCACAGATGAGGCTCGAAGATCGACGCAAAAATGATGAGCAGGTACAGCTCCGGCAACGAGCCCCAGATTTCGATCAGGCGCTGCAGCGTCAGGTCGATGCGCCCGCCGTAGAAACCCTGCACGGCGCCGGCCAGCACGCCGAGCAGCGTGCCGGAGACCGTCAGCGCCAGCGCGAAGATCACCGACAACCGGAACCCGTAGAGCAACCGTGAGAACACGTCTCTGCCGCGATCGTCCGTGCCCAGCCAGTTCTCCGACGACGGCGGCGCGGGATTGGGCGTGGTCGAGAAATAGTTGATGGTGTCGTAGTGGTAACGCACCGGCGGATAGATCGCGAAGTTATCGCCCGCGCGGATGCGCTTCTCGATGAACGGGTCGAGGTAATCGGTCGGCGTCGGAAAATCGCCGCCGAAGGTCAACTCGGGATAGGTCTCCACAAGTGGGAAATACCAGTGCCCGTCGTAGCGAACGACCCACGGCTTGTCGTTGGCGATCACCTCGGCAAAGAGACTGATGCCGAACAACACGACGAACACGATGAGACTCCAATACCCCAGTCGCTGATTGCGAAAGCGCCGCCAGACACGCCAACGCGGCGAACGCGATGGGGCGAACGACGACGGGCGTGGCGATGGCGTGGCGGATCGGGTCACGTCAGTGCTCCAGTCGATCGAATTGAATACGCGGGTCGACCAGGACGTAGCACAGGTCGGAGATGAGCTTGGTCACCAGGCCAATGAGCGTGAACAGATACAACGAGCCGAGCACGACCGGATAGTCGCGCCGCTGCACCGATTCGTACGAGAGACGCCCCAGCCCATCGAGCGAGAACAGCGTCTCGATCAGCAGGCTGCCCGCGAAGAACGCGCCAATGAAGGCCGATGGGAAACCAGTGATCAGCGGAATCAACGCGTTGCGAAAGATGTGCTTGAACAGCACCTTGCGCTCGGAGAGTCCCTTGGCGCGCGCGGTGAGCACGTACTGGCGGCGAATTTCGTCGAGGAACGCGTTCTTCGTGAGCATCGTGACGACCGCGAAACTCCCCACGACCGACGCCGTCACCGGCAGCGTGATGTGCCACAGGTAGTCGGTGATCTTCGCCGGCCACGATAAATCGCTCCAATTATCGGAGACGAGTTCGCGCAACGGGAACAACTGCCAGAACGTGCCGCCGCCGAAGAGCACCAGCAGCAACACCCCGAGCACGAAGCCCGGGATCGCGTAGCCGACGAGCACCACCAGACTCGTGAGCGTGTCGAATCGGGAGCCGTTGCGCACCGCCTTGGCGATACCCAACGGCACCGATATCAGGTATGTGAGGAAAAACGTCCACAGGCCCAGGGAGATCGATACGGGCAACTTCGAGACGATCAGCGACCACACGCTCTGGTGATGGAAGTAACTCTGGCCGAGATCGAATTTCGCGAAGCGCTTGAGCATGAGCCAGTAACGCTGCGCCGGCGTCTTGTCGAACCCGTACAACGCCTTGATCTGGGCCAGTTGTTGCGGGTCGATGCCGCGCCGTCCGCGATAGTCGCTCGCGGCGCCGCCACCGCTCGCTTCCCCGCCGCCACCGCGCCCCTTGAGTTCGAGCATGACCTGCTCGACCGGACCGCCGGGCACAAATTGGATGACCACGAAGGTCAGCGTGATCACACCGAGCAGCGTCGGGATCATGATCAGCAGGCGTTTGAGAATGTAGGACCACATGGTTGGGGGCAGCTCCTGTCGGTTCCTGACTCGGTGACGTGCTATCGGGACGCGGCGGACGCCGGAGACGGCGCAGCGGACATCGACGCCCCGGGCGTCGCCGCCTGCGTCTGCCCCACACGCGAATCCCACCACGTCGACACGAGCCAGCCTTCGGCGGTGTAGTACTTCGGCAACTTGTCCGGGAAGTGCAGATATTGCTTGTAGGCCATGCGGTGCGTCGACGAGAACCAGTGCGGCACGATGTAGTAGCCATGCATCAGCACGCGGTCGAGCGCGCGCGCCGCGGCCACGAGGTCGTCGTAGGTATGCGCACGCACGAGATCGGCCATGAGCGCATCGACGGCGGGATCCTTCAGACCGATGGCGTTATCGGAGCCTTCCACGTCAGCCGAGTGGCTGCCAAAGCGGTCAAGCAATTCGGTGCCGGGAATCTGCGAGTCGGGATAGCGCAGCGAAATCATGTCGAAGTCGAACGCCTCCAGACGCTTCTGATACAACGCGAAGTCGCTCGTGCGAAAGTTCAGCGTAATACCCAGCTTGGCGAGGTTGCGGGCGTAAGCCGAGGCGACCGGCCCCATCGCACCGCCATCGTCGAGAAACTCGAAGACGAACGGCTCGCCTTTCGCGTTACGCAATGCACCGTCGCGATAGGTCCAGCCGGCCTGCGCCAGCAGCTCGCGCGCCTGGCGCAGGTTCTCACGCAGACTGGCGGGCGGGGTCGTCGTCGGCTGCACGACCATCGGCCCGAACACGGCCGGATCGAGCGATTTGCGCAGCGGTTCGAGCAGCTTGCGCTCCGCCTCGCTCGGCAGGCCACGCGCGGCGAGATCGCTGTTGGTGAAATAGCTGTCGATGCGCTGATACTGGTTGTAGAACAGCTGACGGTTAAGCCACTGATAATCGAGCGCAAGATCCAGCGCCCGACGCACGCGCACATCGCGAAATTTGTCGCGTCGCAGGTTCAGGATGAAGCCCTGCATGCCCGCCGTGTTGTGATGCGCGAACTCGCGCTTGATCAGTTCGCCATCGCGAAAGCGCTTCCCCACATAGCTGCGCACCCAGCTTCTCGCACGGTATTCGGTAATGGCGTCGAACTCGCCCGCCTTGAAGCCTTCGAGCCGCACGATGTCGTCGGAGTACAGCTTGTAGACGATGCGCTCGAAGTTATAGGTGCCGCGTCGCACGGGCAACGCGTTGCCCCAGTACTCAGGGTTGCGCCGGAAGGTGATGCGCCTTCCGCCGTCATACGACTCGATGAGATACGGACCACTGGCGATGGGCGTCTCGAACGTCAGCGCGTCGAAGGCCTTGCGCTTGCCGTTCGCGCCGGCCCCCCACTTGGGCGAAAACACCGGCACCGTTGCCACGAGCAGCGGCAGGTCGGGACTCACGCGACGGAAGTCGAAGCGCACACGACGCGCGTCGAGCACGCTCACACTTTTCACGTCCGCGAACATCACCTTGAAGCCCGGCGAGGCCTGCGGGCTCATCAGCGTATCGAACGAATACTTGACGTCTTGCGCCGTCACCGCGTCGCCGTTGTTGAAGCGTGCGGCCGGATTGAGGTGGAACGTGACTGACGCGCCATCGGGGGCCACCGCGATGTCGTCGGCGAGCAGGCCGTAGACGGTGGCAGGTTCGTCGGCGCTGCCAATGCCGAGCGTCTCGAACATGAGGCCGAGCACGCCCGGGGCCGACGTGCCGCGCAGCGTGAATGGATTGAACTTGTCGAAGCTGGTGCGGCGGTCGGGGTTCGCCAGCGTCAGCGTGCCGCCACGCGGCGCATCGGGATTGACGTAGTCGAAGTGTGTGAACCCTTGCGGATACTTCGGTTCGCCGTATTGGGCAATGGCGTACTTCGCCTGCGCCGACGGCGCCAGCAACAGGGCGACGGCGAGGGCGGGAACGACGGTCAGCACGCGGACCAGAGAAGTCACGAAGCGGCTGAGCGGGCCGCGTGTCGTGTATGGGTGCCGTGAAGTGGGCGCTTTCATGCGTCTCCTGTGTTGGTCGGCCAGCACCAGCCTGCCGGGGCCCGGACGCATCCAGCCCCCCTCCCCTTCGCCCCGCCACCGTGTTTGGCGACGTGGCATAACGGCGCGTAACATCTCGTCATGGCGCATCCCTGTGCCGTCACGCACAATTCCCGCACGAGGCTTGGCGACATGGCCGGACCGCGCGACAATTGTACCCAAAAGCCCGGCGGTTACCGCACTGAAAGACACAATCTCGCCGGCCCGGTTCCCCTGTTTCCGCCCTGGAGGCCGACGTTGAGTGCTACACGATCGCCTGCGCAGAACCCCAACCGTACCCTGCCTCGCTGGCTCGCCCGATTTTTCTTTCAATGCGTGGAAGCGGCGCAACGTCGTATTGCGCGTGGGTCATTGGTCGGCGACCGACCCATTTTCGACAACGCGCAGTTCCCGTGGGTCGAAGCCCTCGAAGCGCAGGCGCCGGCCATCGCCGCGGAACTCGACGCCGTCCTCGCCACGCCCGGGCGTTTGCCGGCGTTTCACGAAATCTCGCCCGACGTCGCCACCATCACGCAGGATCATCAGTGGCAGACCTTCGTGTTTCTCGGCTACGGCATGCGCGCCGAGCGCAATCTCGCGCGCTGCCCGGCCACCGCGGCCGCCCTCGACGGCATTCCCGGGTTGCGCACCGCGTTCTTCTCGATCCTCGCGCCGGGCAAGCAGATCCCGCTGCATCGAGGTCCTTACAACGGGGTGCTGCGCCTGCATCTTGCACTGAAGGTGCCGCGCGAGCGGGAGCACTGCTGGATCGAAGTCGACGCTCAGCGTTACGCCTGGCAAGCGAACCGCGCCGTGATCTTCGACGACGCCTATCCCCATCAGGTGCACAACGATACGCCCGAGACACGCGTGGTGCTGTTCGTCGACTTCGAGCGCCCATGCAAAGTCCCGGTATCATGGCTCAACAAGTTGCTGCTGGCCTTCGCGCCGCTCACGCCGGAGTTGCAGCAGGCGAAGGCAAATCACGAACAGTGGGAGCGCGATTATTACGCGGCGCCCGCGCCGGCCGCCAACCCGGCAACGCCCCCTGAGAATGCGGACTCGCCGACCACGAAGGCCGTGGCCGACGACCACGCACACGGCTGACGCGACGCATAAAAAAACGCCAGCGACGTTTTCGCTGGCGTTTCAGTGGGGTAGCCGGACCTACGAAGGCCGGCCGGGCTGCGCGAGCGCGTCCTGCGCGGGCGGTGGGACGAAGTTCGCCGCAAGCACCGCGACCAGCGCCGCCGCCATCATCGCGCCGATGCCGAGCGCGGCATCGCCGAAGTGGAGGTACGCCACCTTCATCGTCTCGATCACGGCCACGGCCACAACGATGGTGATCATGCTGAGCATGCCGGCCACCGTCGCACGATTGGGACTCTCGACAGCGAACAACGACTGCCGATACACCACCCCGTAACACAGGCCCATGCCGAACGCATGCAACGACGTGCCAACGAGAAGGGCCGGATAGCCCGGCGCTAGAATCGCCGTACCGATGAGCGACACCGCCGCGCCAATCAGCATCGCCGCCACGCCCGTCGCCAGCAATCGGCCATTCGACCAACGCCCGACCTGACGCGCGAGCAACACATTGCCGAGAATCAGCGCCGCGAAGACCGGCACTTGCAGCAACGCGTATTGCATCTGCGACAAACCGGCGCGCTCGATCAGGAACACCGGGCCGAGGGCGATCCATGTCAGCAGCGGCGTGATGGCAAGCCCCGTGAGCACGGCACCGCGCCAGAACCGCGCGCTCGAGAGCGGCAGCTTGTAGCCCGTCCAGAGCTGCTTCGCGTTCAGCGCCGTGCGGTCATGGCGCGACAGTTCCGGCATGGTGCGATACAGCCCCACGAACGAAAACACCGCCACGATGGCGATGAGCCAGAAGATGCTGCGCCATGGCCAGTACGACACCACGGCCGCACCCGCGAGCGGACCGAACAACGGCGAGAGCAGCGAAACGTTCGCCATGAGCGCCATGACACGCACCGCCGTCTTCTCGTCGAACGCTTCGTGCACGGTCGGATAGCCCACCGTCAGCACGAAGCAGCACCCCATGCCCTGGAGGAAGCGCAGCGCAATGAACTGCGGCATCGTCTGCACGTAGTGCGTGGCCAGACAGGCGACGATGAACATCACGAGACCGCCGAGCAGCACGCGACGGCGTCCGAAGCGATCGGCGAGCGGTCCGAGCAGCCATTGCAGGCTGGCGTTGCCGAGCATGGCCGCAGTGAGCGCCAGCGTGGTCATGTCCGCCGACGCCCCGAATTCGCGCGTGACCATCGGCATGCCGGGCATGATCATGTCATTCGAGATATAGACGGCAAACTCGAAGAGCACGAGCGAGAACGGAAACCAGAATCGGGAAACAGACAGGGTGGGGTGAGACACCTAAAGAAGGCTCCTTTGTACAGCCATCGCGCATGGCGAAGGCCCACGTAAAAAGACAACACCCCCGGTACCTGCGAGGCACCGGGGGTGTCGTTTGCATCGATGATGCCGCTTGGTGACGGCTTTCGATCGCTCAGACGTCCAGAAGTTCGACCTCGAAGACCAGCGTGGCGTTGGGCGGAATCACACCGCCGGCGCCGCGTGCGCCATAGCCCAGTTCGGGCGGAATGACCAGCTTGCGCTTGCCGCCGACCTTCATGCCGGCAACGCCTTCATCCCAGCCGCGAATGACCATGCCACCGCCGAGCACGAAGGCGAACGGGTCGTTGCGGTCCTTGCTGGAATCGAATTTCTTGCCATCGGTCAGCCAGCCCGTGTAGTGCACGGTGACGGTCTGACCCGGCGTGGCTTCGGCGCCATCGCCCACTTGCAGATCGTCGTATTGCAGGCCGGAATCGGTAGTGATGATCGACATCGTTGTCCTCGCTCGAAACAGAAAGAGTATCGACGCGCGAGGTATCGCCAACGCGCGAACTCGGGAAAGAAAAAACCCCCGGCTCTCCGCGAAGAGCCGGGGGTGTTCCGCCAAGGCGACTTGGCGGAGACGGAGGGATTCGAACCCTCGATCCAGGTTTTGGCCCAGATGCTCCCTTAGCAGGGGAGTGCCTTCGACCTCTCGGCCACGTCTCCCAAACTTGCCGTCACATCAGGGAGGTGATGTAACGAAGGCGTGATATTACCTACTGTTCGCGATGTCGTCAAACATTATGCGCATCGAAAACCAACAAAATTTGCGCATGTGTCATGCCTTCGACACGCTTGGGGAACATTCCCCGCACTGCCGCGCGAAAATCGCGCGTCGCGCCGCATGCCTCTTGCGCGCATGCGGCACACCGGGTGCCGTCAACGACGCTCAGGCCTGGTCGAGTTCGAACGCCTTGTGCAGCGCGCGCACGGCCAGTTCCATGTACTTCTCGTCGATCAGCACGGAGATCTTGATTTCGGACGTCGAGATCAACTGAATGTTGATGCCCTCTTCCGACAGCGTGCGGAACGCCTTGCTGGCGATACCGACGTGCGAGCGCATGCCCACGCCCACGATCGACACCTTCGAGACCTTCGGGTCGCCCACGACTTCGGCGGCACCGATGTGGCCCTGCACGTCCTTTTGCAGCAGCGTCATGGCGCGCTGGTAGTCGCCGCGCGGCACGGTGAACGTGAAGTCGGTCTTCCCCTCGATGCTCAGGTTCTGGATGATCATGTCGACATCGATGTTCGCGTCGGCGATCGGACCAAGGATCTGGTAGGCGATGCCCGGACGATCCGGCACGCCGCGCACAGTGATCTTGGCCTCGTCGCGCTGGAATGCGATACCCGAGATGATGGCCTTTTCCATTTGTTCGTCTTCCTCAAAAGTAATCAGCGTGCCCGAGCGCGCTTCTTCGTCGAGCGCGATCATCGGGTCGGTCAAGCTCGAGAGCACGCGCGTCTTGACCTGGTACTTGCCGGCAAATTCCACCGAACGGATCTGCAGCACCTTCGAGCCGAGACTGGCCATTTCCAGCATCTCTTCGAAGGTGACCTTGTCGAGGCGACGCGCGTCGTCGACCACGCGCGGGTCGGTCGTGTACACGCCATCGACGTCGGTGTAGATCAGGCACTCATCGGCCTTGAGCGCAGCGGCCACCGCCACCGCCGACGTGTCCGAGCCACCGCGACCCAGCGTGGTCACGTTGCCGTTCGGATCGATCCCCTGGAAACCCGTGATGACGACCACGCGGCCGGCATTGAGATCGGCCATCACGCGCGTGTCGTCGATCTCCGAAATACGAGCTTTGGTGAAGGCGCTGTCGGTCTTGATCGGTACTTGCCAGCCGGCATAGCTCACGGCATCGACGCCCGCTTCCTTGAGCGCCATCGCCAGCAGGGCAACGCTCACTTGCTCGCCCGTGGCGGCAATGGCGTCGAGTTCGCGCGGATCGGGATGGGCCGAAATCTCCTTGGCCAACCCCAGCAGACGATTGGTCTCGCCAGACATGGCCGACGGCACCACCACCATCTTGTAACCGGCCTTGTGCCACTTGGCCACGCGCTTGGCGACATTCTTGATGCGCTCCACCGAGCCCATCGACGTGCCGCCGTATTTGTGTACGATCAGAGCCATAACATTGCTAACACATTGATTTGAAACCGTTTATGAATCACGCACGGAGACCCGCCGAAGGGTATCGGTAGCGTTTCGATTCGCGGAACTTTTGATTATCGCACGAATGTATCGCGTCTGAGCCAGTCTGGCGCAGATTGCACTGCCCAGGACGCAGCGCGCCGCATTCGACAGCAGATTGTGCTGTTTTCGGTCGCTTACGCTTCGTCGCGCCACATCATCCGCCAGCGCGCACCGCGATACTCACCGGTTTGTGCCGCCCCGTCGATCCCCAGGCGCGGCACGAACACGATGTCGTTTCCCTGCCAGACGATCGGCACATGACGCAACCACGCCGCGACGCCGCGGCTTTGATACCAGTGCTTCAGCGAACGCGAATGACCGTGCGCGTGTTCGCGCCATCGCTCCCCACCCGCGCGCGCCCTCGCCACGAGCGGCCGCGCGCGTAGCACGCGCTCGTCGATGGATGCCTCGCCCCCCTCGTCCCCCTCGCCCTCGGCGACCGGCACGAACACAATGCTTCCCTGCCATTGCGGCAACGACCATTCGCGCTCGCCCGACCATCGCAATACGACATCGGAGGCCCCTTCGTCGTGGTGGGCCGCGTCGTACGCCGCGGTCCATTGCAAGGCGTCGCGATACAGACGCAAGACCGCGCCGCCATGCGGCAATTCGAGCGATGCGTCGTCGTGCGCGTCGCGAATCTGTCGCACCCATTCGTCCAGCCGCGCTTCGGGCGGCATCGCCAATCCGCGACGCGCCGCCCAATACCGCAGAAGGTTCGCCAGTCGTGGCGTGTCCAGCGCTTGCAATCGACTGCGCTGCAAACACTCGTTGCCAGACGCCTGGCTCACGCAGGCCATGTCGAAATCCGTCTGCGCGAGCTGATCAAGCAGCGATTGCGCTTGCGCGGCATGACGCGCAAACCGCGCCAATGTTTCCCGATACGCAGGCACGTGGGCCGCGATGGCGGGCATGACATCGTGACGCAGTGCGTTGCGCAAGTAGTGGCGATCGTCGTTCGACGGATCCTCGACCCACGACAGCGAGCGCGCCCTTGCATACGCCAGCAACGTCTCACGCGAGACGTCGAGCATCGGCCGCAGCAGCCGTGCACGACTCGGCTCGCCTGCCGCGACCGGCAACACCCCCTCCACGCCCATTGCCGCCACGCCGGGCAACCCCGCACCGCGCAGCATCTGCAACAGCACGGTCTCGGCCTGATCGTTCGCGTGGTGAGCGCTCAACAGCCAGCCCACACCATGTGCGTCGCAGCACGCCGCCAGCGCTTGATAGCGCGCCGCACGCGCCGCGCCCTCGATGCCCTGCCGGGCGTCGCGCTGCACACTCACCCGTTGCGCCTCGAACCCAAAACCGCGCAGACGCGCCTCGCGCTCGCACGCGGCGAGCCACGCGTCGGCGTGCGTGGACAGTCCGTGATGGATGTGGATGGCCAGCGGTGGTGCGATCGCCTCGCCCGCGTCTCGACGCGCCTGAACCCAATGCGCCAGCGCATCGAGCAGCACCATCGAGTCGAGTCCGCCGCTCAGCGCGACGGCCAGCGGCGGGGTGCCGTGGGAGGGAGGGGCTGACGCGAGGTGCGGCGTCGCGTGCGTCGCCAGGGCGAGGCGCAGCGCGACGTCCACATGGACAACTGCCGCGTCGCTTCGGGCAGAAGCGCACGCGGCAGCGGAAGCATCGTGATGAGGCATGGGATCAGGTGTCATCGCCACCACGGGCGACGACGCCCTGGCAGGCGCGTTACTTCGCGACCGCTTCCTTGTACTTGCCATAGCTCATCAGGCGCTCGAAGCGGCGCTCGAGCAGTTCCTTGTGGCTGTTGCCCTGGAACTGGCGCAGCGAATCGGCCAGCGCACGCTTGAGCATGCCGGCCATACCGAGCGGGTCGCGATGCGCGCCGCCCAGCGGTTCGTTGATGATCTTGTCGATCAGGCCCAGCGCCTTGAGGCGGTGCGCCGTCAGACCCAGCGCCTCGGCCGCCTCGGGCGCCTTGGCCGCGCTCTTCCACAGGATCGACGCGCAACCTTCCGGCGAAATCACCGAATACGTCGAGAACTGCAGCATCATGACCGTGTCGGCAACCGCCACGGCGAGTGCGCCGCCCGAGCCGCCCTCACCGATGATCGTGGTGATGATCGGCGTCTTGAGTTCGGCCATGACGAACAGGTTGTGACCGATGGCTTCGGACTGGCCGCGCTCTTCGGCGTCGATGCCCGGGTAGGCGCCCGGCGTGTCGACGAACGTGAAGATCGGCAGACCGAACTTCTCGGCGAGCTTCATCAGGCGCATGGCCTTGCGATAGCCCTCGGGACGCGGCATGCCGAAGTTGCGCAGCGCACGCTCCTTCGTGTCGCGCCCCTTCTGATGACCGATCACCATGCAGGCCTGGCCGTTGAAACGCGCCATGCCCCCCACGATGGCCAGATCGTCCGAGAACGAGCGATCGCCATGCAATTCATGGAAATCGGTAAAGATGTCGCGAACGTAGTCGAGCGTGTAGGGCCGCTGCGGATGACGCGAAATTTGCGAAACCTGCCACGGCGACAGGTTCGTATAGATGTCCTTGGTGAGCTGCTGGCTCTTCTTCGAGAGGCGCTCGATCTCTTCGGAAATGTCGACGGCTGAATCGTCTTGCACGAAGCGCAGCTCTTCAATCTTCGCTTCGAGTTCGGCGATGGGCTGTTCAAAATCCAAAAAGGTGTTCTTCATCAGGCTTCCCCCGGAAATGCGGCAGCGTATTGTACCGCCGGCAACGTCTACCCGGTCGAGATAGACAACTTTCATTGCCACTCAATCCATAATAGACGTCAATAATGACTGGATGCGATGGGATGGACGCGGATTATACGTCTTTGACTGAACTTTCAGTATTCGACGGGCACCGGTTCGAGGCTTCTCCACATATACCAGGTGGCGACGGAGCGCCACGGCTCCCAATTGGCGGCCACTTCACGCGCTTCGCTGCGTGTGACGGGCTCCCCGCTGAAATAATTGACGCTGATGGCGTTGATCAGCCCGACATCGTCGAGCGGCAGGACGTCGGGGCGCAACAGGTTGAACATCAGGAACATTTCGGCGGTCCAGCGACCGATGCCGCGAATGCCGGTCAACTCCGCAATGACCGCCTCGTCGTCCATGCTGGCCCAGGCGTCGACGTGTAGCGCGCCGGATTTGAAGTGCGTTGCCAGGTCGAGAATGTACTCGGCCTTGCGGCGCGACAGCCCGCAACCGGCGAGCGCATCGTGCCCTACCTTGATGAACTGCGCTGGCGTGAGCTTCGGACAGGTGGCCTGCACGCGATCCCACACGGCCTGCGCGGCCTTCACCGAAATCTGCTGACCGACGATCGAGCGCGCCAGCGTAACGAACGGCTCGCCGCGCCCGGTCAGATGGGCCGGACCAAATTGAGGGATCAACTTCTTGAGAATACGGTCGCGCTTCATGAGATCGGCGCAGGCCTGATCCCAGTAGAGCGGGCGCGTCGCCCCCGCCGCGACCGGTAGCGGCACCACGCCTGTCACGACCTGCTCGACGATGTCGTGGTCGATGCGCTCGATCTCGGGCGTCACGATGCGCGTCTCGCCATCGCGCTTGGCGATGACCCGGCGCGCGTCGTCGGGCGTCGACGGCACGGACTTCACCGGCGCCTTGCGCGCGACCTTCGTTCCTGCCTTCGTTCCTGCCTTCGGTGCGGCCTTTTTTGCGACCTTGTCGGTGACCGGCCTTGCAGCCTTTTCCGCGCTTTTTTGCACGCGCTTTTGTACGCGCTTTTCTACGCCCTTCTCTGCGACTTTTCTGGCGACCTTTTGCGCAACCTGCTTCGCGGTTTTTTGCGCCGGCGGCGGCGCGGCCTTGCGGGCGGCGCCGGCCTGCGTCGCCTTCGCCGTCGTGTTACCCGTCGCGGTCTTGCGACCCGACTTGACGTTCGTCGTCGCGCGCTTGCCGGCTACCTTGACCGGCGCACGGCGTTCGCCATCGTCGGTCGGCGCGACCGATCTGGTGGCCTTCACGGCCCCCTTCGCGCCCTTCGCTGCGGCAGTTTTGATCGCCACCTTAGCGGCCACGGAGTTACGAGTCACCATGAAATTTGCCTCGATGCGTCGCGCTCAGGCACGACGCCATTCGGTGGCGCCTCCGGGACGGTCTTCCAGCACGATCCCTTCGGCCAGCAGTTCGGCGCGAATACGATCGGCCTCGGCGAAATTGCGTTCGCGCTTGGCTTGTGCACGGGCTTCGATGCGCGCCTCGACCGACGTGCGCAAGGCGTCGTCGTCGCCGGCCGAGTCGCTCCCCGCCGCCCCTTGCAGGAACGATTGCGGATCGCGGCCAAGCAGGCCAAGCGTAGCGGCGAGCCCCTGCAACTGACGCACGAGCACCGGATCGCGCTGCTTGTTGATTTCTCCAGCGAGATCGAACAGCACGGCGATCGCCACGGCCGTATTGAAGTCGTCGTTCATCGCCGCGGCGAAACGCTGCGCGAACGGCTCGTTCCAGTCGAGTGGCGCGCCGTCGCCCGTCGCATCCTTAAGCGCTGTATACAGTCGCGTCAGACCGCCACGCGCGTCGTCGAGATGCGCATCGCTGTAATTGAGCGGGCTGCGGTATTGCGCGCGCAGAATGAAAAAGCGCACGACTTCCGCGTCGAACTTCGCGAGCACTTCGCGAATCGTGAAGAAGTTGCCAAGCGACTTGGACATCTTCTCGTTGTCCACACGCACGAAACCGTTGTGCATCCAGTAGTTCACGAACGTTTCGCCCGTCGCGCCCTCGCTCTGGGCGATTTCGTTCTCGTGGTGCGGGAACTGCAGATCCGCCCCGCCGCCGTGAAGGTCGAAGTGATTGCCGAGCAACTGGCAGCTCATCGCCGAGCACTCGATGTGCCAGCCCGGACGGCCCGCGCCCCACGGCGAGGCCCACTTCGACTCGTCGGGCTCGGTCTCCTTAGCGCGCTTCCACAGCACGAAATCGAGCGGATCCTGCTTCGCGGCATTGGCGGCAACCCGCTCGCCAGCGCGCAGATCTTCGATGGACTTGCCCGAGAGTTGTCCGTAGCTGGCGAACTTGCGCACAGCATAATTCACGTCGCCGTCGTCGGCCTGATAGGCGTAACCGTTGCGTTGCAGCGTGCCGATCATGTCGACCATCTGTGGAATGAAGTCGGTGGCACGCGGCTCGTGATCGGGACGCTGCACACCAAGCGCATCGGCATCTTCGTGCATGGCGGCAATGAAGCGCGTCGTCAATTCGCGCATCGTTTCACCGTTCTCGACAGCACGCTTGATGATCTTGTCGTCGATATCGGTAATGTTGCGCACGTAGGTCACGCGGTAGCCGAGCGTTCGCAGCCAACGTTGCACCATATCGAACACCACCATGACGCGCGCATGGCCGATGTGACAGTAGTCGTACACCGTCATCCCGCAAACATACATGCGGACTTCGCCGGGAACGAGAGATACGAACGGCTGTTTGTCTCGCGCGAGCGAGTTGTAGACACGCAGTGAATCCATAGATAAGCGCTTGACCGGGCGGCACCAGCGCCGGGCGCTGCGACGATGTCTCCGGCGCCATCACACACGACGTGACGGGGGCGACATCGCGAGGCGGGCTGCGCGCCGTGCGGTAGAAAAAACGAACCTGCGAACCGTATCCACCGCCATAACAATAAATGGCGCGGGCCGGGCGCAGGTGTTTTGTTAGAATGCGGCCGAGTATAGCATCTCTTGCGCACCTCTCAGGTATCCCAAGCACCCACTATGACGCAACGAAGCCGGTCACTTTTGTCTCCCGCAACGCGCCTGCTCCGCGCACACCGCCCGGTCGCTGCTGCCGCTCGCAGCGCCCGCGCGCTGGCGCTTGCCGGCGTTACCCTCGGCCTCGCGGGCACGTTGTTCTCGCTCCCCGCCGGGGCACAGGCCATCATCGATCCGCCGCCGCCCGCACCGCTGCAAACACCGCAGCAGGCCAGCGAGTCGGCCATCGACAAACTGGTCGCCGCAGGCAAGTTCAACGACGCGCTCGCGAAAGCCGACGAACACCTCAAGCAATATCCGCGCGACGCGCAGGTGCGCTTCACACGCGGGCGCGTGCTCATGGAAATGGGCCGCAACGCCGAAGCCATCGACGCCTTCACCGCGCTCACGCAAGACTTCCCGGAACTGCCCGAGCCGTTCAACAACCTCGCGGCGCTCTACGCGCAGGTCGGTGAGTACGACAAGGCACGCGCGGCCCTCGAGAGCGCGATTCGCAACAACCCGAGTTTCGCCGTGGCGTATGCGAATCTCGGCGACATCTACGCCAAGCTCGCGCAGCAGGCGTATCAGAAATCGCTCAAGCTCGCACCGACCGCGCGCGTGTCGAACCGCGAAAAAATCCTGTCCAACATGCTCGCCCCGCAGCGCGCCGCGCCCGTGAGCCAGACCCCGTCAGCGCCCAAGTCTGGCGACGACGCCGCGCTCAAGAGCGTCGGCAAGTCGGGCAACTAAACCCCGCCCCCGTCGTCCCAAGAATCGATCCCTCATTGCCTACGGAGACATGCATGAATTTTCCGAATCGCCTGCGTCGCGCGCTGCTCGGCGGCGCACTCGCTGCGGCCGCCCTGTCGGGGACGAGCCTGAGTGCGTTCGCGCAGGACGTCCAGCCGCAAGTGTTGTTCAAAACGTCGGCCGGCAACTTCGTCGTCGAACTCAACCCGAAGGCCGCGCCGAAAACGGTCGAGAACTTCCTTCAGTACGTCAACAGCGGTTTCTATAACGGCACGATCTTCCATCGCGTGATTGGCAACTTCATGATCCAGGGCGGCGGTTTCACGCCGGAGATGAATGAAAAGCCCACTCGCGCGCCGATCCCCATCGAATCGCAGAACGGCCTGAAGAACGTGACCGGCGCCATCGCGATGGCCCGGACGTCGAACCCGAACTCCGCGACCGCGCAATTCTTCATCAATGTGAAGGATAATGCGTCACTGGACTACCCCAACCCGGACGGCTACGGCTACGCGGTCTTCGGCAAGGTGGTATCCGGCATGGATACCGTCGAGAAAATCAAGGGCGTTGCCACGACCCGCAAGGGCATGTACCAAGACGTGCCGGCCACGCCCGTCGTGATCGAATCGGCCAGCGTCGTCAAGCGCTGACATTCTCCGGCCCAACGGGACCATTTCATCTGAAGGAAAGCATCATGGTTGAACTGCACACGAATCACGGCGTCATTCGCATCGAACTCGACGCCGACAAGGCGCCGAAGTCGGTCGAGAACTTCCTGAACTACGTCAAGAACGGCTTCTATGACAACACGGTGTTCCACCGCGTGATCAATGGCTTCATGATCCAGGGCGGCGGCTTCGAGCCGGGCATGAAGCAAAAGCCCACCGAGGCGCCGATCGAGAACGAAGCCAACAACGGCCTGAAGAATGTCAAGTACACGCTGGCCATGGCCCGCACGAACGATCCGCATTCGGCCACGGCGCAGTTCTTCATCAACGTCAGCGATAACGACTTTCTGAACCACAGCGCACCGACGCCGCAAGGCTGGGGCTACGCCGTGTTCGGCAAGGTCGTCGAAGGCCAGGACATCGTCGATCAGATCAAGGGCGTGAAGACCGGCTCGAAGGGCTTCCACCAGGACGTGCCGGTGGACGACGTCGTCATCGAGAAGGCCGTGATCGTCGCGTAAGCGCGTCCACCGCCAACGCAGCCTCTCGATGCCAGCATCGACTGCGCGGTGCTCGCCATGCCCTGTGACACCACGGGGCGACGGGCCCGCGCTTTTCATTTCCGATCTTCACCTCTCGCCGGCGCTGCCGCGCACGGTGCAAGTCTTCGAGGACTTCCTGCGCGGCCCCGCGCGTGAAGCGTCCGTCCTGTTCATTCTCGGCGACCTGTTCGAATACTGGATCGGCGACGACATGCTCGACGTCGCCACGCTGACCGACACCCGCACCGAAGCCTCCACGCGCCCCCCCGAACCCCTCGGCGCGTTCGCACGTCGCATGACGGCCGCCATGGCGGAACTGTCCGCGAGCGGCGTGCCGATTGCCGTGATGCGCGGCAATCGGGACTTCCTCCTCGGCAAGCGCTTCGCACGCGCGGCCGGTGCGATCCTGCTCGACGATCCGTGCGTGTTCTCGTTTCTCGGGCAGGCGCTGGTACTCAGTCACGGCGATCAGTTGTGCACCGACGACGTGGGCTATCAGCGCTTTCGACGCGTCGCCCATTCGCCGCTCGGCAAGGCGCTCTTCCTGACGCTGCCGCTGCGCTTGCGCATGGCCATCGCGAATCGCATCCGGCGGCGCAGTGCCGCCAAGGGTGCGCATCGCATGGCCTACGCCGATGCCAACGCGCAAGCCATCGCCGCCCTGCTCGACGCCGCCGGTGAGCGCACGCTTGTGCATGGGCATACGCATCGTCCGGCACGCCATGCCGACGGCCGCCGCGTGCGCTGGGTGTTGCCCGACTGGGAGTTCGATGTGGCGACGCCGCGTGGCGGCTATCTGCAATGGGACAGCCACGGCTTACGGGCGATCGATCTTGCGGACTCCGCCCCCGGCAACCGCTAAGGCGTTGCCCCCCAAAGCAAGGCGGCCCGTGCGGATGACGGGCCGTTTTCGCAAGCACAAGCGCGACCTCGCGCCATGGCGCGTTACATGTCCTGGATTTCCTTGCCCAGCTTGCGCAGCTCCGCGGTATCGATCTTGCTCGCGCCCAACGCTTCGAGATGCGCGCCAAGCTGGTTGAGCGCCGCCACCATCACATCGATCTTGTGCGCCTGATCGGTCGCGTTCTCGATCAGTCCGTGAATGGCAAGCGAGACGGGATCGTCGGCGTTCGGCGTAATGCCATAAGCGGAGAATTCCGGCTTGCGCTCGTGGTCGTTCGGCTTGGCTTGCGTGTCCTCGCGAGGCGCGTCGGGGCGAATGATGCGCGCGGGATTGCCCACCGCCGTGCCGCCGGCGGGCACCGCCTTCACCACCACCGCGTTCGAGCCGATCTTCGCGCCCTCGCCCACGGTGAAACCGCCGAGCACTTTGGCGCCCGCGCCCACGATCACGCCGGGTGCCAGCGTCGGGTGGCGCTTCGCGCCGCGCGCAAGCGACGTGCCGCCGAGAGTGACGCCCTGGTAAATCGTGCAGTCATCGCCAATGACAGCCGTCTCGCCAATCACCACGCCCATGCCGTGATCGATGAAGACGCGGCGGCCAAGCGTCGCCCCCGGGTGAATTTCGATGCCGGTGAGGAAGCGCGCATATTGCGACACGTAGCGGCCAAGCCATTTGAAGCCGGAGGTCCAGCATCCGTGGGCAACGCGATGCAGCATCACGGCATGCAGGCCCGGGTAGCACGTGAAAACTTCCCAGTTGCTGCGGGCAGCCGGGTCTTTCTGTCGAATGGCGGCGATATCTTCGCGAAGACGGGTGAACATGAGTCTGAATTCGATCCTGTGGTGGGTGTCCGGCCGTTCCGGCGCGGATCATCGCGGCGTTACCGGGGCCCGCGCCCTTCGTGAAGGTCGCGCACGGCGGGCACACTGGGTACGGTGGGTGCAAAAAGCGCGGCGAGCGGTGGCGGGTCACCGCCGGTGCTTGCGCTCCAGAATGTGCTTCGCGATGCCGCGCAGGATGTTCACCTCCTCACGCTCCAGATGGCTCTTTGCGAAAAGTCTGCGCAGGCGCGTCATGAGCTTCTTCGGATTCTCGGGGTCGAGAAAATCGAGTTCGACGAGCGCACGCTCCAGATGCACAAGCATGCCTTCGACGTCATCGCGTGTCGCCAGCGACGCATGCGCGGTGGCATCGAGTTCCGAGGGCAACACGGCCACCGTCGCGGCATGCGATCCTTCGCCGCGCTCGCGCGCCAGACAGCCCATGCGCACTTCGTAAGCGATGAGTTGCACCGCCTGCGAGAGATTGAGCGAGCTGTACACCGGGTTGGCGGGGATATGGACAAGCGCATTGCAGCGCTCGACATCGTCATTCGACAAACCCGTGCGCTCACTACCGAACACGAACGCCACCGCCTCGCCCTGCCCCGCGTGCTGCACTGCGATTGCGGCGCTCTCGCGCGGCTCGGCATTGGGCGGCCCGTATTCACGCGAACGCGCCGACAAGGCGACGGCCCAGCTCACGCCCTGCAAGGCCGAATCGAGATCGGGCACGACCCACGCATTTGCCAGCACGTCGTCGGCGCCGCTCGCGAGCGCCACGGCTTCCGGATCGCGCAGCACGTCGGCCCCCGCGCGCGGTGCGGCCAGGACCAACCGGCCAAACCCCATCGTCTTGATTGCACGGGCGGCCGACCCGACGTTGCCGGGATGGCTCGTCTCGTTGAGCACGAAACGCACTTGATCGAACAACGACGACGCGGGATGGGCAACAGCAGACTGTGACATGAGGCAGTGATGAGGAGTGGAAACAGAGGCATGCGAAAACACGACGCGCCGTCACCGGGATCGGAACCGGTCCACGCTTGTCGTTCGGCTCGGCCGGCCGTTCAACGGCAAACGTTGCTATTTTGCCCTGAATCGCGAACGCTGCGGGCGGTCATGATGGCCCCGATCGCCGGACCTCGCCGGTACTGCCATGAAACCGCCGAACCCCGAAAAAGGGTCAGAAGCGGGCGCGAAACCCGAAGACGTCTCAGCGCAAGCGCCGCGTTTTTGCTAAAATGCGCGTTTTCGTCCTTGCAAACGAGCCGCCACCCGGTGCGCGGCGCTTGCGGGGCATCGCTCTTGCTCAATTTGTTCGCTTTGTCTGCCATGCCTGACGGCCGGCCCAGAGGGGGTCGCGCGTACCGACGGCAATGGCCTTAACAGGAATCTGTCATGCAGCATCCCATGCTCAATATCGCGGTGAAGGCCGCGCGCCGCGCCGGCAACATCATCAGCCGCGCCTCTCTCGACATCGACACTGTCAAGGTCACCAAAAAGCAGCACAACGACTTCGTGACGGAAGTGGACAAAGCGGCTGAGCAAGCGATCATCGAAACCCTTCTGCAAGCCTATCCGGACCACGCCATCCTCGCCGAAGAATCGGGTGAGGAACATGGCAAGTCGGGTTCCGAATACCAGTGGATCATCGATCCGCTCGACGGCACCACCAACTTCATTCACGGCCTGCAATACTACTGCACGTCGGTCGCGCTCGCCCACAAGGGTATCGTCTCGCAAGCCGTGATCTACGATCCGACCCGCAACGAACTGTTTACCGCATCGCGTGGCCGTGGCGCCTTTCTCGACGGCAAGCGCATTCGCGTGTCGCGCCGCGATCGTCTGGCCGATGGCCTGATCGGCACCGGCTTCCCGTTCCGCGACCTGCAAGGCGTTGAGAACTATCTGAAGATGTTCGGCACGATGACCGAGCATTGCGCGGGCATCCGCCGTCCGGGCGCGGCGGCACTCGATCTGGCCAACGTCGCGGCCGGCCGCATGGACGGCTTCTTCGAGCAGGGACTGAACGCGTGGGACATGGCGGCCGGCAGCCTGCTGATTACCGAAGCCGGCGGTCTGGTCGGCAACTACACCGGCGAATCGGACTTCCTGTTCGAAGGCGAAGTCCTCGCGGGCAACCCGAAGATCTACGCGCAGATGGTCAAGCTGCTCGAAGGCTATTCGCGCGCCAAGCGTCCGGTGTCGCCGGCCAGGGCCAGCGCCGCCAGCGCGGTTGCCTCGGAAGGCAACCTGCCGTCGTAAGGCGTGCGCAGGGGCGCTGGATGTGATGGCGCCCCCCTCGCAAAAAACCCCGGCGATGCTCGCGCATCCCGGGGTTTTGTGTTTCCGGTGCCGCCGCTGGCGGCCCGGAAAGCGCTCACACGCTGTGTGCCTCAGGCGCCCAGACGCGCCAGCACCGTATCGCGGCCAAGCAGTTCGAGCACGGCGTCGATGGCCGGCGTGTGCGTCGTGCCAACCACGAGCAGACGCACCGGCATCGCGAGCTGCGGCATCTTCATGCCATGCTGGGCGAGCGTGGCCTTGAATGCCGGCGAGATGGCCGCCTTCGTCCACTCGGGCAACGCCGCCAGCGCCACGCCAAGATCCTTCACGGCCGCGCGCGCGGTATCCGTCATGTGCTGGGCCAGATCGTCGTCCGAAGGTGCCGGCTTGCGATAGAACATTTCGGCGCTCGCCGCGATGTCCTTGATCGTGTTCGCCCGGTCCTTGAACAGCCCGACCACACCTGCGAGCGACGGACCGCCTTCGATCGACACGCCCGCCTTCTGCAGGAACGGCTCGGTCAACCCGGCCAGGCGCTCGTTATCCGCCTGCTTGAGGTACTGGTTGTTCATCCACAGCAGCTTTTCGGGATTGTGCTGTGCCGGCGACTTGCCCAGATGATCGAGGTCGAACCACGTCACGAACTGCTCGCGCGAGAACACTTCGGCATCGCCGTGCGCCCAGCCCAGCCGTGCCAGATAGTTCACCACCGCCTCGGGCAGGAACCCTTCCTCGCGATACTGCACCACGCTCATGGCGCCGTTGCGCTTGGACATCTTTTCGCCCTGGTCGTTAAGCACCGTGGGCAGATGGGCGTAGATCGGCGGCTGCTTGCCGAGTGCTTCGAAGATGTTGATCTGACGCGGCGTGTTGTTCACATGGTCGTCGCCACGAATCACGTGCGTGATGTCCATGTCGATGTCATCGACAACCACACAGAAGTTGTAGGTCGGCGTGCCGTCCGGACGCGCGATCACAAGGTCGTCGAGCTCGTCATTCGAGATTTCGATGCGACCCTTGACGGCGTCTTCCCACACCACGCTGCCGGCGAGCGGGTTCTTGAAGCGCAACACCGGCTGCACACCGGCCGGCGGCTCGGGCAGCACCTTGCCCGGCTCCGGACGCCAGCGACCGTCGTAACGCGGCTTCTCACCGCGCTCGCGCTGCTGCTCGCGCAGCTCGTCGAGGGCTTCCATGCTCATGTAGCACGGATAGACGTGACCGGCGGCCTTCAGTTGCTCGAGCACTTCGCGATAGCGATCCATGCGCTGCATCTGGTAGAACGGACCTTCGTCGTAATCGAGGCCGAGCCATTCCATGCCTTCGAGAATGACCTGCACGGCTTCCGGGGTCGAACGCTCGAGATCGGTGTCTTCAATGCGCAACACGAACGCGCCGTGATTGTGACGCGCGAAGGCCCACGGATAAAGAGCGGAACGGATGTTGCCCAGATGGATGAAACCGGTCGGGCTAGGCGCAAAGCGGGTGCGGACAGTGGTCATGATTTGGCGTGGGTGCATCGCGTCGGCGACAAACAAAAACGCCCGCGGCGGAGGGTCTCGCGCAGGCGGGTCGCCAACATTCGGAAGCTGGCATTATATCAGCCACGTGCGCGCACTCACCGAGAACGTGAGGTCGCCCCCCCTTGTGCGCCTTACTTCGTCGATCGGTGATAACGTCGGATACTTCGCCATTCGATCACGGTCGTATTCTTCTTCTCCTGCCATGTCCATCCCGATCCTCGCGCTCCGCGAATACTGCCCGACCGATCGCACCGACACGCATGACTTTCATCAGGTCGTGATCGGACTGTCCGGGCGCATGTCGATGTCGCTGGACGGCAATGCAACGCAATACGGGCGTGTGGGCACGCGCAACGGCGTGGTGATTCCAGCCGGCGTGCGGCATGAGTACCGGGGCGACGGCCCCAACCGACAAGTCGTGCTGGATGTGCCGTCGCGTCTGGCGACGGCGACAGGCTCGCAGCGCGCGTTTGCGCACGAGGCTTTTTTCACGCTCGACGCGAACCTGCTGGCAATGGCCCGGCGCGTGAGCGCGCGCATGGACGGCGAGTGTCCCCTGAGCGCGAACGACCCTGTCGTGCGTGCTTGGCTGGGCGCCCTCACGGCGCGGCTGGCGTCGTCTCGCCCCGCACAGCGCTCCGTTCGGCTGGACCTGGCGTGCATCGACGCCCGACTGCGCACTGCGCTGGCAACGCCACCAGGTACGGGAACGCTGGCACGGGAAGCCGGCATGAGCGTGCGTCATTTTCACGATGCCTTTGTCGCGATCACCGGCGAGACGCCTCACCAGCATCTGATGCGCCTGCGGCTCGCACGTGCGGCCACATTGCTGAGCACCGGTGACGCAACGCTCGCCGACATCGCCCTGGAGGTCGGCTTCAACGACCAAAGCGCCCTGTCCCACGCGTTTCGCCAGCACTACGGCCAGCCCCCCGCCGCGTGGCGGCGCCAGCGCCTCGCCCGCGGCGCTTCAGGCTAAGTCGATCGCTCGGCTGCAGGCACATTGGTCGGAATGCGCCGAATAACGAATAGAATTCGCCCAAAAATATTCGCATCCACGACACCAATCTCCCAATTTCTGGTCGAATTGCGGCGCTGACCGGTGCCAGACGCCACGCCGCATGCCAACCGGAACTGGCCCGGCACCGGACAAGCGGCCATCGACAGGCACGCAACGACGTGCGCGACGCATTGGGAGACACGCACCTTGAAACCACTTCTCTACCGCCTGCTCATCGGACTGGGCGGCCTGGCCCTGTTCTGGGCGTTCGGCATGCTCAGCGCCAAAGAGTACGGCAAGAGCGCGGCGCTCATGGCAACCGCCCTACCCGGGCTTACGGGCTTGTGCCTGATGCTGCGCACGCGCCCGGCATGGCTGAGCGCGACAACGCTGGGCATCGTTGCCGTCTTCTTTCTCGACGCAGCCACCAAAGGGTTTCTGCGCGACTACTTCGGTCTGCGCCCGAACCATCTGCTGGTCCTGCAAGCGGTGTTCAACACGAACCCTTCGGAAGCCAGCGAGTTCTTCCGCCACCACTGGCGCGACCTCGCCGAGGCAAGCGGGGTCTTCGCCGTGCTGATGTCGGCGGTCGTCGTGCTCGAGCGCCGCCTGTCGCGGGCGGAGGCCGCGAACGCTCTACCGCCAATGCGGCGCCGCAGCCAAATCGCCGTGACCAGCCTGCTCCTGGGCTTTTTCGCGCTGCATCTGAATCCGACGATGGCCAAGGAAAACCCGCTGCTCTACTGGCCGATCCGCTATCTCGACTACCAGCGACAACTCGCGCATGCCGACACGCTTCAACGCGAACTCGACCGCAACATGGCCCAGCGCAACGACTGGCGCGTGCAGTATCGGGGGCCCGCGCGCAAGACCGTTGTGTGGGTGATCGGCGAGAGCCTGAACCGCAACAACATGTCGCTCTACGGCTATGCGCGCAACACCACGCCGATGCTCGACGCATTGCGGCGCGAACTCACCGTCTTCCGTGACGTGGTGTCGTCCGAGCCCGCGACCATGGCCTCCCTCATCAAGATGCTCACTCCCGCAAGCCTCGCCGATCCCGACGCCTGGACGCATCAGCCCGATCTCGTCATGCTCGCCAAGGAAGCGGGATATCGCACCTACTGGATCTCGAATCAGGCGCCCAACGACGGCTGGCTGGGACTCGTCGCCAATCGCGCCGACGAGCGGGTCTTCATCAACAAGGGCTTGGGGCGCGGCGAGAACAATTACGACGGCAACCTGTTGCCGGAGGTCGAAGCCGCACTCGCGAGCGACGCCCCCCGCAAGCTTATCGTCGTGCATCTGCTCGGCGCGCATCCGACCTACGATATGCGTTACCCGGAGGCCTTTGCACGCTTCGACAACACGGACGATGCCGTCGTGCGCCAACTCGCGACGCAAGGTCGGTCGCTCTGGGTGCGTCGCTTGCGCAACGAATATGACAACGCCATCGCCTACAACGATTACGTGGTCGCCAGTCTGATCCGCAAGACTATGGCGGCCACGGCGACGTCCGACGCCAGCCTGCTGTTCAGCTCAGACCACGCCCAGGAGGTTGGTCACACCCGCAATCACACCGGACAGTCTGTCGCCGATGCCTCCGGCTACGAGATCCCGATGCTCGTCTGGACGCGAGGCAGGATCGATGCGAAGCGGCGCGCAACGCTGGAATCCCGGCCCTATCAAACCGATCAGCTCGACCACACCATGCTCGGCCTGCTCGACATCGACACGACTTACTACAATGCGTCGCACGACGTGATGAGCGACGCGTTTGCCCCGGCAGCGCGCAGCATCAACGCACGCCCGTATCGAGCATCCATGGATATGGCGTCGGCCGACGGGGCAACAAAAAAGCCGATGCGATAGCTCGCATCGGCTTGCGACCCGACCGTTATCTGCTGACTTGTCGCAGATAACCCGGGCCAGCCCGCGTCAGGCCTCCAGCCGCGACACGAACTTCGGCTGCAGGTACGCTTCGAGCGCTTCCGGGCCGCCTTCCGAACCGTAGCCGCTGTCCTTCACACCGCCGAACGGCACTTCCGGCAGGGCCAGCCCCGAATGGTTGATCGTCAGCATACCGGTCTCGACGCGCGCCGACAGGCGATGCGCCGTGCCCTGCGACGTCGTGTACGCATATGCTGCCAGGCCGTACGGCAGACGGTTCGCCTCGGCAATGGCTTCCTCTTCCGTATCGAACGGATTGACGATCGCGACGGGGCCGAACGGCTCTTCGTGCATGATCTTCGCGCTCAACGGCACGTTGCACAGCACCGTCGGCGCGTAGAAGTGACCGCCTTCAGCCGCACGCTTACCGCCGGTTTTGAGCTGAGCGCCTTGGGCCACCGCATCGTCGACGATCGCGCTGATCGCCTCGAAACGCTTGCCATTGACCAGCGGCCCCATCGTCGTTTCCGGATCCAGCCCGTTACCCACGCGCACCGCTTCGGCGGCCTTCACGAAGGCGTCGACGAACTGATCGTACACGCCGCGCTGCACGAGGAAACGAGTCGGTGCGATACACACCTGACCGGCGTTGCGGAACTTGCCGGCAGCAAGATTGCGCACGGCGGCAGCGATATCGGCATCGTTGAAAATCAGCACCGGCGCATGCCCGCCGAGTTCCATCGTCACACGCTTCATGTGCAGACCGGCCATCGCCGCCAGTTGCTTGCCCACCGGCGTGGAACCCGTGAACGACACTTTGCGGATCGTCGGATGCGGGATCAAATACGACGAAATTTCGGCAGGCACGCCATACACCAGGTTCAGAACACCGTCGGGCAGTCCGGCGTCGGCGAAGGCGCGAATCAGCCCGGCCGGCGAGGCGGGCGTTTCTTCCGGTGCCTTGACGATCACCGAGCAACCGGCGGCCAGCGCAGCCGAGACCTTGCGCACCACCTGATTGACCGGGAAGTTCCACGGCGTGAATGCCGCCACCGGACCGACCGGCGTCGGGATCACCATCTGGTAGACATTCGGCACACGGGCCGGCACCAGACGGCCGTAGGCGCGCTTGCCCTCTTCCGCGAAGAATTCGATGATGTCGGCCGCCGAGAGCAGTTCGCCCTTGGCTTCGCCGATCGGCTTGCCCTGCTCCATCGTCATCTGACGTGCGATGTCGCCGACGCGCTCGCGCAGCAGACCGGCGGCCTTGCGCATGAGCTTGGCGCGCTCGAACGGTGCGATTTCGCGCCACTTGGCAAAGCCCGCTTCCGCCGCCGCGAGGGCGGCGTCGAGATCCGGCTGGGTCGCTCGCGCGACAGTTCCGATGGTTTCGCCAGTGGCCGGGTTTTCGATCGGCAGCGTGAGACCTTCCGCGCCTCCCTTCCACTGCCCGTTAATGAAAAGCTCTACGTTGTGCGACATGCTGAAGTCTCCGGTTGGCAACACGCCCAACAGCATAACGCAGGCGGCGGATTCCTGTTGCCCTGCCAGCGCGCTCAGGCCGGTGCGTTTCCCGGCGCCCCCGGAGACATCTCATCACATGAAACAAAAGGGCCGACAGTGCTGGCAACGTTCCACGTTGCCGCACTGCCGGCCCTCAGGGGGAATGATCGTCCCCCCGCGTCGTCTTGCGCGACGTCGAGACGTCCCAAGCCTCGTCAGCCCGCCAGAATTTCCTTCAACGCGTCCGTGAACGCAACGCACTCCGCTTCCGTGCCGACCGTGATGCGAAGGAACTGCGCCACGCGCGCCTGCTTGAAGTGGCGCACGATGATCGAGCGCTCCCGCAGCGCCGACGCCAGTTGGGCTGCGTCGTGCAACGGGTGACGCGCGAACACGAAGTTCGCCGTCGACGGCAGCACCTCGAAACCCAGCGCCGACAAGCGCGTCACGAGGGCCTCACGGCTTGCGATTACCGCCCGACGCGTTGCGTCGAAATATGCCTCGTCTTCAAGGGCGGCCACGCCGGCTGCCTGCGCGAGACGGTCGAGCGGGTACGAGTTGAAGCTGTTCTTGACGCGCTCGAGCGCTTCGATCAGATCCGGATGCCCGATGGCGAAGCCCAGACGCAGCCCCGCCAGCGAGCGCGACTTCGAGAGGGTCTGAACCACGAGCAGGTTCGGATACTTCGCGATCAATTTCGCTGCGCTCTCGCCGCCGAAGTCAATGTAGGCCTCGTCGATGATGACCACCGAATCCGGATTTCCCGCCAGCAAACGCTCGATCTCGCCACCGGCCAGCAGGCGACCTGTCGGCGCGTTCGGATTCGGGAAGATGATGCCACCGTTGGGCCTGAGGTAGTCGTCGACGCGAATCTCGAACGTGTCCGTCAGCGGCACGTTCTCGAACGCCACGCCGTACAGCCCGCAGTACACCGGGTAGAAGCTGTAGGTGATGTCCGGAAACAGAATCGGCTTGTCGTGCTTCAACAATCCCTGAAACACGTTCGACAGCACTTCGTCGGACCCATTGCCCACATGCACGTTGGCCACTTCCAGGCCGAACCGCGTGGCGATGGCCTGCTTGAAGCGGCGGGCGTCGGGGTCCGGGTACCGCTTGAGCGCGTCCGCATCGCCGCCGAGCGCCTCGCGAATCGCGGCGAGCACGCGCGGCGACGGACCGTACGGGTTCTCATTGGTATTGAGTTTGATGAGACGCTGCATCTGCGGCTGCTCACCGGGCACATAGGGCGTCAGATCGGCAACGCCCGCGCTCCAGAATCGACTCATGACGGCCACTCCGCTCAGCTCACGAAACCGCGAGCCAAATCGGCCCGAATGTCGGCCGGCGACTCCAGACCGACCGCCAGGCGGATCAGGCCTTCGGTGATGCCCGCCGCGGCGCGCGCTTGCGGCGTGATGCGACCGTGCGTCGTGCTCGCGGGATGCGTAATCGTCGTTCGCGTATCGCCGAGGTTGCCGGTGATCGAGCACACCCGCGTGTTGTCGATCACGCGCCAAGCGTTCTCACGCTGCTCGGCCGGGGTTGCCCCCTTGAGTTCGAACGCGACGATCGCGCCGCCTGCCTTCTGCTGGCGCTGCGCGAGTTCGTATTGCGGGTGTGACGGCAGTCCCGGGTAATACACACGGGCGACCTGCGGCTGCTGCTCCAGCCACTGCGCGATCGCCAGCGCGTTCTCCGATTGCTTCTCGACACGCAGCGACAGCGTCTCCAAGCCCTTGAGCAACACCCAGGCGTTGAACGCGGACAGCGTCGGACCGGCGCTGCGCACGTACGTAAACACCTTGCCCATGATGAATTCCTTCGTGCCGACAATCGCCCCGCCCAGCACGCGGCCCTGACCGTCGAGGAACTTTGTCGCGGAATGCACGACGACGTCTGCGCCGTACTCGATGGGCCGTTGCAACGCCGGCGTACAGAAGCAATTGTCGACGACGAACAAGGCACCCGCTTCCTTCGCAATCTGGCCGATGGCGGTAATGTCGGCAATATCGGTGAGCGGGTTGGACGGCGTCTCGAGGAAGAACATCTTCGTGTTCGGACGGATCGCGGCACGCCAGGCGTCGAGATCGGTCGGGTCGACGAACGTCGTCTCGACACCGAAGCGATTGAAGATCGTGGAGAAGACGTTGAGCGTGGAGCCGAAAATGCTTTGCGAACTGACGAGGTGGTCGCCGCCCGAGAGCGCCGACATCACGACCGAGACGATGGCACTCATGCCCGACGCGGTCGCCATGCACGCCTCACCGCCTTCGAGCGCGGCCAGACGGTCCTGAAACATCGACACGGTCGGATTGGTAAAGCGCGAGTAGGTGAAGCCCTCCTCCGAATGCGCGAAGCGTTCGGCGGCCTCGGCCGCGCTCTTGAATACAAAGCTCGAGGTCAGGTAAAGCGCCTCGGAATGCTCACCAAATTCGGAGCGCTGCGTGCCAGCGCGCACCGCCAGGGTATCGAAGTCGAAGGAGTCCATCGTGTGTCTCGTCATTAGGTTGGCCCGCCCGCCGGCCGAAAAAAGAAAAGCCCGTTTCGCTGTTCAGCAAAACGGGCTCGAAATCCATCTGTCTAGGCCTCGCTTTAGCTGTTTCGGGGGAGTTCCCCCACGTCCGCAAGCTGAATTCAAATCGACGTGAAAACGAGTGTAGCACGTTGCCGACGGGGAGGGAAAATCCCCGCCGCCCGCTGCGCCAGGGTCGGCTCAGAGGCCGAGCTGCGCCCCGCGCGGCTCGTTGTCGTCGCCGTCACCGGACTCCACCACCGGGGCCTTCGGCGCCTTGCGCTGCTGCTCCAGACGCGTCAGATACTCCGGCGTGACGTCACCGGTGATGTAGTTGCCGTCGAAGCACGAGGCGTCGAAGTCGGCCAGCGCCGGGTTGATGTCACGCACGGCCGCCTTCATGTCTTCGACGTCCTGATAGATCAGGGCGTCGGCGCCGATGATGCGCGCCACTTCCTGATCGCTGCGGTCATGTGCCACCAGCTCGCTACGCGTGGGCATGTCGATGCCGTACACGTTCGGGAACTTCACGGGCGGCGCGGCCGACGCGAAGATCACCTTGCGCGCGCCGGCGTCACGTGCCATCTGCACGATTTCCTGACTGGTCGTGCCGCGCACGATCGAATCGTCGACGATCAGCACGTTCTTGTCCTTGAACTCGACCCGCATGGCGTTGAGCTTCTGGCGCACCGACTTCTTGCGCATCGCCTGACCGGGCATGATGAAGGTACGGCCGACGTAGCGGTTCTTGAAGAAGCCTTCGCGATAATTCAGGCCCAGTCGCTTGGCGACCTGCATCGCGGCCGGACGACTGGAGTCCGGAATCGGCATGACGACGTCGATGTCCTGATAGTCGATCTCGCGCCGGATCTTCTCGGCGAGGTAGTCGCCCATGCGCAGGCGCGCATCGTAGACCGGCACGCCGTCGAGCACGGAATCCGGACGCGCCAGATACACGAGTTCGAAAATGCACGGATGCAACGAGGCGGCGACGGCGCACAACTGCGACGTCAGCTCACCGTCGTTGCTGATGAAGACCGCCTCGCCCGGCTTGACGTCGCGATCGAACACGAAGCCCATGCCCTCAAGCGCCACGGACTCCGACGCCACCATCCACTCCGTGCCGTTCGGGCCATCGAAGCGTCCGATGCAAAGGGGCCGAATGCCGTGCGGGTCGCGGAAGGCGAGCAGACCGAAACCGGAGATGATGGACACGATGGCGTACGAGCCGCGCAAACGACCATGCACCTTGCCCACCGCCTCGAACAGCGACCCGACGCTCAGGCCGCTGCGCGAGCTTTCCTGCAGCTCGTGCGCGAGCACGTTGAGCAGCACTTCGGAATCGGACGTGGTGTTGATGTGGCGGCGGTCGACACGGAACATCTCGTCCTTGAGCTGTTCCCAGTTCGTCAGGTTGCCGTTGTGGGCAAGCACGATGCCGTAGGGTGCATTCACGTAGAACGGCTGGGCTTGTGCGGCGCTCGACGAGCCGGCCGTCGGGTAGCGCACCTGGCCAATACCGACGTTGCCCGGCAAGTCGCGCATGTTGCGCGTGCGGAACACGTCGCGCACCATGCCGTTGCCCTTGTGCATGTAGAAGGACTGGCCATCCGTCGTCGCGATACCGGCGGCATCCTGGCCGCGGTGCTGCAGCAGCAGCAAACTATCGTAGATGAACTGGTTGACCGGGGATTTGGAAACTACACCGACGATGCCACACATGGCATGAATCCTTCAAAAAACATCGAAATCTGCAACTAACGGACCGTATTATCCGTCATTCGGAAACCTTGTGCAGGCCGGTCGACGGCGTGGCCGATCCGCCCGCCCCGCCTGCCCCGCCGCTGCGCATGCCCCACCCCTGCGATTGACCGAGCGCGCCTTGGCCGCTCAGGCCATCGCCCGTCAGCCCCGTGCCGAGGCTACCGCCGCTACCGCCGCGAAGGGCGCCACCGCCCATTGGGGCGGACGTCCCCGAGGTCTCCGCAGCGCCGGAAGTCCCCTCGGCGCGCTCACCGTCCGAATGGCGCGGCGAACCATGCCCGCCCTGCCCGCCCGTATCCGGCGTGCCACGATACGGCGCCAACTGCGGCAACGGAATCGGCGTTCCCAGCGGATTGACGCTCGGCACCGCCGCCTCGGGATTGTGCAGATAGTGCTGCACCGGTTCGGGCAGATACGGCATGAGCCGCGACAACCCCGCCTCGACCCACGGACGCACCAGCGACTGCTGCCACACCGGTTGTTGCGGCAATGACGTTAACTTGGCGGCGACCATCAACAACATCAAGAGCAACATGCCGCGCACGATGCCGAACATCATGCCCAATCCGCGATCGGCAGGACGCAACCCGATCAGATCGGTCATGCGCCCGACGAGCGCGCTGACGATACCGGCGCCAAAAACCACCGCGACCAGCACCAGCAGGAAGCCAAGGGCGCCTTGCGTCATCTCGCCGCCGGGCAGATCGGCGGGCAACCAATGCGCTAGCGCCGGGCCGAAGGCGCGCGCCACGAAGAACGCCACGACCCAGCCCACCAGATTGAACAACTCGCGCACCAGACCGCGCAACATGCCCAGCAGCATCGAGCCGAGCAGGATGGCAATGGCCCCGTAATCCACCACGGTCAGCAGACCGCCATGCACCGGATCGCTCAACTCAGCCTGCCTCGGCGACCTGCGCCGTCAGTCCGGCGTCGCGAATCTTCTTGCCCGCCGCTTCCGCACTCGCGCGATCGGCGAACGGTCCTGCGCGCAGCAGGTAAAGTTCACGGCCCCCCACCTTGCTCTTCACCATGTAGCTCGGCACATTCACGAGCTTGAGCTTGACGAGCCAGGCCTGCGCCCGGTCTTGCGTCGAAAATGCGCCAATGCGCACCTGGTACTTGCCGCTCGATGCCGCCGGCTTCTGCGCACTGTCGTGGCTATCCGCCGATTTGGCGGGTTTGGCCGTCGTGTTGTTCTGGGCGAACTGTGCAATGGGATCGGCGACGTTGTTGTTCGGCTGCGCCTTGGCTTGCGCCTTGGCCGTGTCGTGCGACTCCGGCTTCACGGCCGGCTTCACGTCCGCGTGCTGCTCGGGTTTCTTGACTTCCGGCTTGCTCTCCGGCTTCGCTTGCGCCACCGCCGGTTCCGGCACTGTGCTCGGCGCGGGGGTCATCGCGGCGGCAGGCGGCACGGCCGTCGGTGCCGGGGCGGGCGTCGAGACCGCCGGCTTGGCGGCGTTCGCGCCGGCCAGTGCATTGCTGTCGAGCGCGACTTCGCCCTTGTCGAGCGACGCGTCGGTCGGCGGCGTGGCTGCCTTCGGCTTCACGCGCACGGGCGGCGAGTTGGTGTCCTTTCCGGGAATCTGGATCGCGATGTCGTCAGCCGACGGTTTCGGCTCGGGGGCCAGCACCATCGGCAGAATGATGACGGCGGCGAGCACCAGCGCCAATGCCCCCACCAGACGGCGGCGCGCGCGTTGCTTCTCGGGCAGCAGCGGATCGAGTTGCTCGTGCTCGCTGTATTCGCCCGCTCCCGCCGCACGGGCGCCGGTTCGGCCGCTCCGGCGGCTACCGCGCTTGGGGGGAACGGCTTCGGCGTCTTTCTTGCGGAAGGAAAACAATCCCATAGGCCCTTGGCTCTGGTCGTAACTCGCGTCGTTGGACGGATGATGATCGCGCATCGGGGGCGAACCGCGCATGACATTTCTCGTAAGCAATTGTCACGGCCAACGTCCCGTCATGCCTTAATGGCGCTGTAATTTGCGGTGCGACATGACGCCGGACACCGTAAAGAACGATCCAAAAACCACAATTCTATCATTCTCCCCGCACTGCTCGAGCGCGGCGGCATAGGCTTTCTCGGGAGAGTCAAAGGTCTCGACCGAATGATCGGCATCCGGCGCGAACCCCACCGCCCGCAGACTCGCTTCCAGCTTCTGTGGACTCGCGGCACGTTCGGTCGGCAGCGCGCACAGGCGCCAGTGATCCACTTTGTCGACGAGATGCCGCAGCACCCCCTCGATATCCTTGTCGGCCATCGCCCCGAACACGGCGTATGTGTAAGGAAAGTAGCCCATGCCGTCGAGATTGTGGCCAAGCGCGGCAGCGGCGTGCGGGTTGTGCGCCACATCGAGCACCACGGCCGGACGCCCGGGGAGCACCTGGAACCGCCCCGGCAACTCGACCGACGAGAGCCCCAGCCGAATGTCCTGCGCCGACACCGGGAGCGTGTCGCGCATCGATTCGAGCGCGGCCAGCGCCGCCGACGCGTTGAGCAACTGGTTCGCGCCCCGCAAGGCTGGATACGCAAGCGACGGGCGGCGCATCTGGCGTCCGCCATAGCTCCACTGCTGCTTGTCGCCCTGATAGTTGAAATCGCGACCGAACAGCCACAGGTCCGCGCCAATGCGCTCCGCCTCGGCCAGCAACGAGGCCGGCGGCACGGGATCGCCACAGATCGCCGGCTTTCCCGTGCGGAAGATGCCCGCCTTCTCGATGGCAATCGCCTCGCGGGTGTCGCCGAGATACTGGGCGTGATCGATGTCGATGCTGGTCACGACGGCACAATCGGGGTCGATGATGTTCACCGCATCGAGACGCCCGCCCAGGCCGACTTCCAGAATCACGGCATCGAGCCCGGCGGTGGCGAACAAGTGCATGATCGCCAGCGTGGTGAACTCGAAATACGTGAGCGAGACCGGCGTTTCGAAGCTCGTGCGTGCGGCCTCGACCGCCTCGAAATGCTTCAGCAGCGTCGCGTCGTCGACGTTCTCGCCATTCAGGCGGGCGCGTTCGTTGAACGAGATCAGATGCGGCGACGTGTGACAGCCCACGCGATAACCCGCCGAGAGCAGAATGGCTTCGATGATCGCGCAGGTCGATCCCTTGCCGTTGGTACCGCCCACCGTGAAGACGGGGCACGGGAATTGCAGTCCGAGCGCCTCTTTCACGCGACCAATGCGCGTGAGGCCCATATCGATGCCCACAGGGTGAGCGGTTTCCAGATGGGCGAGCCAGGCGTCGAGAGTGGAGTAGGTCGGCATGGATGGTCGGGCAGAAAAACAAAAACGCGGACGTCACGTAACGTCCGCGCTTTCTATCCTGCTGAGTGATGCGTTCAAGCGCCGCATGAGCGGCACGGCGTGGCGTTGCGACATTCTACGCCGTTGCACCGCCCTTTGGGGCACCGCGGCAGTGCGCGCGACGCCATCGCGCCCGTGAATTTTCCGTGCTCAGGCGACGGCGTCCGCCGGCTGGCATTGCATCAGGGCGATCAGGCGAGCAATCTCCTCACGCATCTTGCGACGGTCGACGATCATGTCGATCGCGCCCTTCTGCAGCAGGAACTCCGAACGCTGGAAGCCTTCCGGCAGTTTTTCACGCACGGTCTGCTCGATCACACGCGGGCCGGCAAAGCCGATCAGCGCCTTGGGTTCGGCGATCACCACATCGCCGAGGAAGGCGAAGCTGGCCGACACACCGCCCATCGTCGGATCGGTCAGTACGGAAATGAACGGCAGCTTGGCATTGGCCAGCTTGGTGAGCATGGCCGTGGTCTTGGCCATCTGCATGAGCGAGAGCAGGCTTTCCTGCATGCGCGCACCGCCCGAAGCGGTCACGCAGACGAACGGCACCCCCTGCTCCAGCGCGTTCTGCGCGCCACGCACGAAGCGCTCGCCGACCACCGACCCCATCGAGCCGCCCATGAAGGCGAACTCGAAGCAGGCGACCACGACCGGCAGCGTATGGATCGCGCCGCCCATGACCACCATTGCGTCGGTCTCGCCGGTGTCGTCCATCGCTTCCTTGATGCGGTCCGGGTACTTGCGGCTGTCCTTGAACTTCAGCGCGTCGACCGGCACGATCTCCTGGCCCAGTTCGTAACGGCCTTCCGGATCGAGCAGCGCGTCGAGACGTGCACGGGCACCGATACGCATGTGGTGATCGCACTTCGGGCAAACGTGCAGATTCGCTTCCACGTCGTTGCGATACAGCACCGCCTCACACGACGGGCACTTGATCCACAGCCCTTCCGGGATGCTCTTGTTGCGCTGCGTCGGATCGGTTTGCTTGATCTTCGGGGGCAGCAGCTTATCGAGCCAGCTCATAGTTTCTCCTTGGCAAACGCCCGCATCAGGCGGGGCGGGCGTTTCTGGCGACCGTGCAACACGGCCGTGTCAATTCAGCGTTTCACCGGGCGGTTCGACGAATCGACCCCGCGAACAAACGCCGCAAATCTACGCCGATTTGGCGCCCTCGTCGAGCGCCTGGCGAATACCGCCGATGAATTCAGCGAGCGATTTTACCGCGTTATGGCCTTCCAGATCACGCGGCGTGTTTTCCAGGCGCTGAACGATGGCGCTGCCGATGACCACGGCGTCGGCTACGCTCGCGATGGCGCGCGCCGTCGCGGCGTCGCGAATACCGAAGCCCACCCCCACGGGCAGGGGTGCGACGGCCTTGATTTCAGGAATCTTCGCGGCCACGCTTTCCAGATCCAGGCTCGCCGCCCCCGTCACGCCCTTGAGCGAGACGTAATAGAGATAACCGCTGGCCTGACGCGCCACAGCGGCAATCCGCGCTTCGGTCGAGGTCGGTGCGAGCAGGAAGATCGGATCGATGCCATGCGCACGCACGGCCCCGGCGTAGGTCTCGGCTTCCTCCGGCGGATAGTCGACGACCAGCACGCCGTCGACACCGGCCTTGGCGGCCCGCTCGGCGAAGGTGTCGAGACCCATCGCCTCGATCGGATTGGCATAGCCCATGAGCACGACCGGCGTGCGGTCGTTGGTCTGACGGAACACCGCCACGTAGCCGAGCACCTCCGCCAGGCTCACGCCGCGGGCCAGCGCACGCTCGGAGGCGCGTTGAATCACCGGGCCGTCGGCCATCGGGTCGGAGAACGGCACGCCGAGTTCGATGACGTCGGCGCCGTTGTCGGCCAGCGCATGCATCAGCTTCACCGTCCAGCCCGGTTCGGGATCGCCGGCGGTGATGAACGGGATGAGGCCCTTTTTACCCTGCGCTTGCAAGGCTTGGAACGTCGCTTGAATGCGGGACATGATCGGAAAGTCTCTGAAGTCTTTGGTGGGCGAGCGCGTGGTAATGCGCGTTCAGCTCGAAGCCGACGAAACGCCGGCCGTGCAACGCACATGCCACGGCCGTCGTGCCGCTGCCCATGAACGGGTCGAGCACGAGACCGCCGGGCGGGCAACTGGCCAGCACCATGCGCTCGATGATATGCAGCGGTTTCTGCGTCGGATGATCGACGCGTTCGGGGTCTTGCCGGTGCAATCGCGAGATCGACCACAGATCCTTGGGGTTGTAACCCAGTTCCAGCCACTTGCTGCCCTCGAAGATACGGCGCGAGCGCGCCTTCTTCGTCGCGGCGTCGTACGGCACCCGCACCGCATCGAGGTCGAAGTAGTAATCCTTCGAGACCGCGAAAAAGCCGACGTTGTCGTGTACCGACGAGAACCGCCGGGTGCTGCCGCCCATGCTGGGCACGCGGCGATCCCAAATGATCTCGTTGATCATCAGCATGCGCCGCTTCAGGAACACGAACAGCTCGGGGGCGTACTGCCACGTACAGAACAGGTACAGCGAGCCGCGCGGCGCGAGCTTCGGTATCGCCGCTTCGAGCCAGCCATATGTCCAGTCGAGGAAATCCTCGCCGGAGCGCTTGTCGGAGTCGTTGCCGTAATCCTTGCCGAGCCCGTAAGGCGGGTCGGCCAGGATCAGATCGACGCTGCCGTCGTCCAGCTCGTGCAAGTGCTCCAGGAAGTCGGCATGACGCAAGGTGATGTCGCCCGGCGCCCAACGCGCACGCAGCTCGCCGGCCGCTTCCCTGGCCTCGAGACGCGCGGCGGCAGCTTCGGTGGCGTCCATGGGGCGCTCGGCCCCGAGGACGTCAAGTGGCGCCTTGCGATCAGTCAGATCGGTCATGCTGGTTCGGGTGTCCTTGATGGATCTTGGAATCTGAGGATTTTAGGATCTGCCATCGATGGCGTCTCGCGACGCCGCCGATCTCGCTTATGTCGCTTATGTCGCCTATGTCGCCTATGCCCCGCCCGACGCCGGCCTGGGCAGCGCCATCACGGTGTGCATGTCCTTGTCGCCGCGCCCCGAGAGATTGACCAGCACGATCTGATCGCTCGGCAGCGTCGGCGCCAGCTTGCACGCATAAGCCAGCGCGTGGCTCGACTCCAGCGCCGGAATGATGCCTTCGATCCGGCAGCAGTCATGAAACGCGCGCAGCGCCTCGGTATCGGTCACGCCCACGTACTCGGCACGCTTGATGTCATGCAGCCACGCGTGCTCCGGGCCCACCCCCGGGTAGTCCAGGCCTGCCGAGATCGAATGCGTTTCGGTGATTTGACCGTTGGCGTCCTGCAGCAGATAGGTGCGGTTGCCATGGAGCACGCCGGGCGTGCCACCGATGATCGACGCCGCATGACGGCCGGTCTCGATGCCGTCGCCCGCCGCTTCCACGCCCACCAGCTTGACGTCCGGCACATCGATATACGGGTAGAAAATACCCATGGCGTTCGAGCCGCCACCGACGCAGGCGAGCACATAATCCGGCTGACGGCCGGCCAGCTCGGGCATCTGCACCTTGCACTCCTCGCCGATCACACTCTGGAAATCGCGCACGAGCATCGGATACGGATGCGGCCCGGCCACGGTGCCGATGATGTAAAACGTGCTCTCGACGTTGGTCACCCAGTCGCGCATGGCTTCGTTGAGCGCGTCCTTGAGGGTCTTCGAGCCCGACTCCACCGGCACGACGGTCGCGCCCAACAGTTGCATGCGATAGACGTTGGCCGCCTGACGCTTGACGTCTTCCGAGCCCATGTAGACCACACACTCCATGCCGAAGCGCGCGGCAATGGTCGCCGTTGCCACGCCATGCTGACCGGCGCCGGTCTCCGCAATCACGCGGCGTTTGCCCATGCGACGCGCGAGCAGCGCCTGCCCGATCACGTTGTTCACCTTGTGCGCGCCGGTGTGATTCAGGTCTTCGCGCTTGAGGTACACCTGTGCGCCGCCCAGTTCCTGGCTCCAGCGCTTGGCGTGATAGATCGGCGACGGGCGCCCGACGTAGTGCTTCAGTTCGTAATGAAATTCTTCGAGGAAGGCCGGATCGTGCTGATACTTCGCATAGGCCTCGCGCAACTCGTCGAGCGCGTGAATCAGCGTCTCGGCCACAAAGACACCGCCGTACGGACCGAAATGGCCGCGGGCGTCAGGGAAATCGTACATGGTTGTCACTCTTCGCAGTACCGGCGCGCGGCTCAGGCGGGCGTTCCGGCGGGTTGCTCATTCGGCGTCGGCGGCACGCACTGCGTGCACGAACGCCGTCATGCGGGCGTGATCCTTCACGCCACGCGACGCCTCTACACCGCTCGACACGTCGACGGCGTAAGGCGTCACCCGGCCGATGGCTTCAGCAACGTTGTGTGCGTTCAAGCCACCACTCAAAACGGCCCGACGCGCGATGTCTTTTGGAATAAGTGACCAATCGAAAACCTTTCCCCCACCGCCGTAGCCTTCGACCAGGGCATCGAGCAAGATGCCTTGCGCAGCGGTGTATGCATTGGCGAATTGTAGCAAATCGCCACTGTCTTTCGTCTCCGGGCCGATACGCATGGCGCGCATGTAAGGACGATTGCCCGCCGCGGCGGCCAACACCGCGCATTGCGCCGGCGTTTCGTCGCCATGGAACTGCAGCGTGGTCAGCGGCACAGCCTCGACCGTCCGGGCAATCTCGTCGGCCGTCGCGTTCACGAACAGGCCGACCAGACTCACATACGGCGGCACCCGGCGGGCCAGCTCGGCCGCACGCGCCAGATCCACGTAGCGCGGGCTCGGCGGGTAAAAGACGAGACCGATGGCGTCGGCGCCCAGCGCCACCGCGTGATCGATGTCGGCCGGCTGCGACAGGCCGCAGATCTTGATTCGGGTACGGGATTTCATGAACTTGCCCACGGCATCGGGAACGGCCACGCCGCCCAGTTGGGCTCGGGGACCGCGAAACGCTCAGGATACCCCACCCGCGCCAGATACAGCCCGTCCGGCATGAACGTCGGTGCCGCCTGACGACGGTCGAGACTCGCGAGCACATCCGTCATCCAGCTCGCCGGCTGGCGGCCTCGGCCCACGGCGACCAGACAGCCCATGATATTTCGCACCATGTGATGCAGGAACGCGCTCGCCCGGAAGCGGAACACAAAGAAGTGCCCATGCTGCTCGATGTCGATGGCATACAGATGTTTCACCGGCGTCTTGGCCTGACACTCGGACGAGCGGAACGCCGAGAAGTCGTGCTCGCCGACCAGCACTCGACTCGCGGCGCGCATGGCGTCGATATCGAGCGGCGTGTGCAGCCAGCCGCATCGGCCCTCAAGCAACGGTGAGCGCACGGGATGCACGTACAGCACATAGAAATACGTGCGCTCGAAGGCGGTAAATCGGGCGTGGAAATCGTCCGGCATGGCCTGCGCCCATTGCACCGCAACCGTCTTGGGCAGAAACGCGTTGACGCCGCGCACCCACGAGAACATGGCGCGGTCCAGGTCGGTGTCGAAATGTGCCACCTGACCGATGCCGTGCACACCGGTATCGGTGCGGCCCGCGACGGTCGTGGGCAGCGCAACGCCGCCGAAGTCCCGCAACGCGGCTTCGAGCGTCTGTTGCACGGTGTTGCCATGCGGCTGCGATTGCCAGCCGGAGAACGCCGTGCCGTCGTAATGGATGCCCAGTGCGATTCGCATATGAAAAAGAAAAATGGGCGCTCAACCTACGAGCGCCCCAAACTACGGTCAATCTGTGGTGGCTTCGTCAGCCTGTCGTGGCGTCAACTTCTCGGCGTCACTTGCCAAGCTCGGCGAGCCGTGTGCGGGCGACGGACTGCTGCGCGGCGTCGCCACCGGCAATCACCTCTTCGAGCAGTTCGCGTGCGCCTTCGTCGTCACCGATGGTCTGATACGCAGTGGCCAGCTCCAGCTTCGTATGGAATTCATCCGGCACGCCCGGCTCGACGGACGCAGCGGCGACGGGTGACGCCGGCACGGCGGGCACCGGCGCAACCGTTTGCGGCACTTGCGGCGCCGCAGGTTCGGCCGCATACGGCGTTTCCGGGGCCGGTGCATGCAGCACCTCGTGCTCGATCAGGGCTTCCGTTCCGATGTCGGTTGCCAGCGTCGGCGCGCTCACGAACGCCGGGCTCGCCTGCGCGTCGTCGCCCTTCAGATCGAGGCTGAAGTCCGATAGATCGAACGACAACGGCTTGAGCGAGGGTGCCTCGTGCGCGGTGTCCGTATAGCTGCGCGACGCGACCGGCGAGTGGCTGGCCTGCTGCATCGCGGCGTCGAAGTCGGCATCGCTCAGTTCGCCGTCCGGCTCGTCAAACGCTTCCTCGTCCGCGCTCGCATGCGAGCGCAGCGGATCGTCCATCGGCGCCATCTTGAACTGCACCGAACCCATCCCCTTCGAGAGCGACGGCAAGGCATCGCTCGAAATCGTGCCCACATGCGCCGCCTGTCCCGGGATCGCCAGATCCAGATCGCCCAGCATGCCGGCTACGCTGCCGTCGAGCGAAGCGTCGGCGGGCTCGGCCGGCGCGGAAATGTTTGACTCAGGCGCAGGCACCGACGTAGCGGCAGCACCGCCGACAGCGGCGGCGGCACCCAGCGCTTCCAGCGCCGACAACGTGGCAGCCGCCGAGTCGCCATGGGCGGCGGGCGCCTCGTGGGCGTCCCCGGCAGCCTTGCCAGCTTCCTCGGCAAACGCAGCACCCCAATCGATTTCCGGCTCGCTGGCGGCTTCGGCCGGCGTTTCCTGCGCAGGGGCCGCCGCATCGCCCACGAGCGGCTCAGCCACCGCTTCAGACGACGCCACGGAGGCCGACGCCACCGGCAATACATCGTGACCTTCGCCGGTTTCGTCGACGGACTCGTCGTTCAAGGGCACTGGCTCAGCGTTCCACGCATCGGGTCCACCGGCGTCGTCCACCGCGGACTCGTGCTGAATCGCGTGAACGGCGGCAACGCCTTCGTCCGACGCCGACCAGGCATCGTCGGCCGCTGGCTGCCGCGCTTCGGCTTGCGCTTGATTGGCCGCGTACAGTGCCGCGGCGCCTGCGGCACCCGCAGCCGCCACCACACCCGCCGTGGCCATGCCGTCCGACGCCGACGCAGCACCCGGTGCACCGTCATGCGGCTCATCGTGGCCCTCGTGGCCCACGTGGTCTTCGGGCATATCACGCCCGTCGTCATACGGCCCGGGCTGCCCCACCGATGCCGCCGCGCGACGGCGACGCAACAGTGCCCACAGACCGAGCAGCACCACCAGCGCGCCAGCGCCCGGCAGCACATAAGGATTCTGGCTCACGACACGCCAATTCATCGCGCCATTCGGCGCCGACTTCGCTGGCGCAACCGCGGCGCTGGCTGCCGCCGTCGCGGCGACATCGCTTGCGGGTACTGCCACCGCAGCCGCCGCCTCCGATGCCGCCGTGCCCGCCGATGCGGCGGAGGCAGCCACCGCGGCCTCGGCCACGGCAGCCTCAGAAGCGACGCCCTTCGCAGCCGCACTGTCAGCGCGCGCAGCGGCGTCGGTTTCGTTCGTGCCATTGCCGTTGGCGGTATTCGGTGCCGTCTTGGCCGCTGCCGCCGCGGCCGTCGTCGTGCTGGCGGCCGGTTTCGCCGTCTTTTCCTGCGCAGTCGCCCCGGAAGCGGTGGCGGCCTGCTGCTCCAGGTTGGCGACGGCCTGATTCTTCATCGCCAACAACTTCTGGAGATCTGCAACGTTCTTCTGCAACTCGTTCACCCTGCCCTGAGCCTCGGCCTGCGCCTTGCCCTGGGCGATTTGTGCTTCTTCGCTGCCGCCGGTTCGACCGGCCGTGCCGCCCGCCCCCCCCTTACCGGGTCGCGACAGCTTCAATTCATCGCGTGTCGCGGGCGTGGCAGCTTCCGGTGCCTTGCCCGCTTCGATCGCGCCCTGTGCACTGCGGCCACCGGCCGGTGCTGCCTGCTGCGCCGTCGATTCGGCCAGCCGCGCGCGATACGCGTCGAACTGTTCCCGTGCAGCCGACACGAACTTGCGTGCTTGCGCGGGAGGAATACCTTGCACCTGTGCGTCGGACGGACGCGTGAGCGTCGCCCCCTGACGCAGCCGATTCGGATCGTCGCCGATGAACGCCGAGCGGTTTGCCTCGAACAGCGCGCTCATCATTTGCGCCAGCGTCACCCCGCCTTCGCCGCCCGTGAATTCACGGGCAATCGACGAAAGCGATTCGCCATGCCCCACCTTGCGCTCACCCCCAACGCCGACGGTAGACGCCTTGCCCGGCTGGGCAGATGTCGCGGACGCGGAGGTGGACAAGGGGGACGGGGGCGACGCCGCGGGCGGGGTCTGACTCGCCGCCGCTGCGGGCACGACGGCCTGGGCCTGGGCCGCGCTCGCTTCCGGGATGGCGGACAGCGTCACGGCATTGGACTGACGGCCGGTGCGCCACTCGAGCACCAGCAACAGGTCGAGGAACGACGTGCTGACCGGCTCGGCCGAATCGACATGCACGAGATACGTGCCGCTGTAACCGGGCGCGCGTCCGGCCGTCGGCGAGACCGACACGGAAAGCTTCTCGAGCGTGGGGTCGTAGCGCAGACCGGCCTGCTTGAAGGCGTCGCGCGGCGCGAGCTTCACCGACAATCCGTCGGCTTCCGCCTGCGACACGTTGCCCAGCACGATGACAGCACGCAATGGCTGGCCCGGCCCCGAGCGCACCTGCTGCGGGCCGAACTCCGCCGCACCGGCGTTGAGCAGCCCGAGGCTCCACAAGACGGCCGCTGCCGCGCTCAGGCGGAACGAATTACGGGACGAGTTTGCACGCTTGCCGATCGAGTATTTCCGCACTGTGTCTTGTCAGGCCTGTCAGTCGTTTGTCACTGGCCGCCCCGGCTACAAGGGGTGCCTCCCAAAGCGCGGACGGCGGCCTCGCGGGCCGCCGTTCTTCACGCCTTACCGATGCGCTGCGACGCTCAAGCGTCGAGCAGGATGCGCAGCATGCGGCGCAGCGGTTCCGCCGCGCCCCACAACAGTTGATCGCCGACCGTGAATGCCGACAGGTACTCCGGCCCCATCGACATCTTGCGCAGGCGACCGACCGGAATCGTCATCGTGCCGGTCACCGCCGCAGGCGTCAAATCGGTCATCGACGCTTCACGCGTGTTCGGCACCACCTTCACCCAGTCATTCGCCTGGCCGATGATGTCCGTCAGCTCGTCTAACGGCACATCTTTCGTCAACTTGATGGTCAGCGCCTGGCTGTGGCAACGCATCGCACCGATGCGCACGCACAGACCGTCCACCGGAATGGCGCGGGTGTTCGGGAAACCGTCGCCCAGCCCCAGGATCTTGTTGGTCTCGGCGCCGCCCTTCCACTCTTCCTTCGACTGACCGTTGCCCAGATCCTTGTCGATCCAGGGAATCAGGTTGCCGCCCAGCGGCACGCCGAATTGCTTGGTCTCGTCGGCCGTGAGCGCGTGCTGCTTCGCGAGCACCTTGCGGTCGATCTCGAGAATGGCCGAGTGCGGATCGTCCAGCAGCGCCTTGACTTCGGCGTTGATGCTACCGAACTGCGTGAGCAACTCGCGCATGTGCTGTGCGCCGCCGCCCGATGCCGCTTGATACGTCATCGACGTGAGCCAGTCGACCAGACCATGCTGAAACAGACCGCCCAGCCCCATCAGCATGCAGCTCACCGTGCAGTTGCCGCCGACGAAGTTCTTGGTGCCCTTGCTGAGCGAGTGCTTGATCACGTCGAGGTTGACCGGATCGAGAACGATGATCGCATCGTCCTTCATGCGCAGCGTCGAGGCCGCGTCGATCCAATAGCCGCTCCAGCCCGCCGCGCGCAGCTTCGGGAAGATCTCGGTCGTGTAATCACCGCCCTGGCAGGTAATGATGATGTCGCACTTTTTCAGCTCGTTGACATCATTGGCGTCTTTCAGCGAAGTCTCGTTCTTCGCCATCGACGGGGCTTTTCCGCCCGCGTTGCTGGTGCTGAAAAACACCGGCTCGATCAAGGCGAAGTCGTTCTCCTGTTGCATGCGCTGCATCAGAACCGAACCGACCATGCCCCGCCAACCTACCAGACCTACGGTTTTCATTTATCCACTCTCTTATCGTTGCAATTGCGCCGAGGGGCGTCTCTCGACGCCCCGTCAACGTTATAGCGCGGCAACCACTGCCGCGCCCATCTCGCGCGTACCGACCTTGGTCGCGCCTTCCTGCCAGATGTCGGGCGTGCGCAGACCTTGCGCCAGCACCTTCTTCACCGCATTCTCCACACGATCGGCCTGTTCCGCACGGCCCAGCGTGTAACGCAGCATCATGGCCGCCGACAGGATCGTGGCCAACGGATTGGCGACACCCTTGCCGGCGATATCGGGCGCCGAACCGTGCGACGGCTCGTACAGCCCCTTGTTATTCGCATCCAGCGACGCCGACGGCAGCATGCCGATCGACCCCGTGAGCATCGCGGCCTCATCCGACAGAATATCGCCGAACATGTTGCCGGTCACCACCACGTCGAAGTTCTTCGGCGCCTTGACCAGTTGCATCGCGGCGTTGTCGACGTACATGTGCGAGAGTTCGACCTCCGGATACTGCTTGGCGACCTCGATCATGGTGTCGCGCCACAGTTGCGACGTCTCGAGCACATTGGCCTTGTCCACCGAACACAAGCGCTTGTCGCGCTTGGCTGCGGCCTGAAATGCGACGTGCGCGATGCGCTCCACTTCCGGCACGCTATACCGCATGGTATCAAAACCTTCGCGCGCGCCTTCGAAAGCGCCATCGGGCGACTGGCGGAAGCCCTTCGGCTGGCCGAAGTAGATGTCGCCGTTCAGCTCACGAATGATCAGGATATCGAGCCCTGCCACGATTTCCGGCTTCAGGCTCGATGCATCGGCCAGTTCCTTGTACAGGATGGCCGGACGGAAGTTGGCGAACAGCTGCAGATGCTTGCGCAGCCCCAGAATCGCCTGCTCGGGACGCAGTGCGCGCTCGAGCGAATCGTATTTCCAGTCGCCCACGGCGCCGAACAGAATGGCATCCGCTTCCTTGGCGAGCTTGAGCGTGGCGTCCGGCAGCGGATGACCCGCCGCCTCATAGCCGGCGCCGCCCACGGGCGCTTCTTCCAGTTCAAACGTCTCGCCAAGTGCGTTCAGCACATTGACGGCTTCCGTCACGATTTCCGGACCAATGCCGTCACCCGGCAACACTGCAATTTTCATGCGATCTCCTTGTGTGCGCGGGCCTCAGCCCGGCAGGCGCGTTGCGAGCCACGGCTGCTTGGCGAGCCGCTCGGCCTCGTAGGCGCGAATCTTGTCGGCGTGACGCAGCGTCAGGCCAATGTCGTCGAAACCGTTCAACATGCAGTACTTGCGGAACGGCGCGATGTCGAACTCGTAAGCGCGACCGTCGGGCGTCATCACCGCTTGCTTGTCCAGATCGATGGTCACCTGAAAGCCGTTGAACGCGGCGGTCTCGTTGAACAGGTGATCGACCTGCATCTCCGACAACGCGATCGGCAACAGCCCGTTCTTGTAGCAGTTGTTGAAGAAGATGTCGGCGAAGCTCGGCGCGATGACCGCGCGGAAGCCGAATTGCTGCAACGCCCACGGGGCGTGCTCACGCGAGCTGCCGCAGCCGAAGTTCTTGCGTGCGAGCAGCACCGTGGCGCCCTGATAACGCGGCTGATTGAGCACGAAGTTCGGGTTGAGCGGACGCGCGCTGCAATCCTGGCCCGGCTGGCCGACATCGAGATAACGCCACTCGTCGAACAGGTTCGGACCAAAGCCCGTGCGCTTGATCGACTTCAGGAATTGCTTGGGGATGATCGCGTCGGTATCGACGTTTTCGCGATCCAGCGGCGCCACCAACCCCGTATGGACGGTAAATTTTTCCATCACGAACCACCTGATCAAAACAGTTCGGCTGCGGCCGCGCCCGGAGAGCCCTGGCCGTCAAAACCGGAAATTTCGTAGGTGCGCACGCGCGGCGATTGCCCGCGCGATACGCACCGTCGCATCACTTCTTCGCGGCGTTTTCGAGGGCCGAGCCAGCGGCTTGCGTATCCTTGCCGAGGCCCGCCATCGTGTTGCAGCCTGCCACGCCCAGCACCAGCATCGCACCGATCAGCATCCACAGTTTCTTCATGGTTTTTTCTCTGTCAAAGACGATGTCAAACGACGGTTATATCGATGCGAGCGCGTCAGACCAGACGACGCACGTCGACGAAATGGCCTTCGATGGCGGCGGCCGCGGCCATCGCCGGACTCACGAGGTGCGTACGCCCGCCCGCGCCCTGACGGCCTTCGAAGTTACGATTCGAGGTCGAGGCGCAACGCTCGCCCGGCTCCAGACGGTCGGCATTCATCGCCAGACACATCGAGCAGCCCGGCTCGCGCCATTCGAAGCCGGCGGCCTTGAAGACCTGATCCAGCCCTTCCTGCTCGGCCTGATGCTTCACCAGCCCCGACCCGGGCACGACCATCGCCAGCCGCACGTTCGGCGCCACACGGCGACCGAGCGTCTTCACAACGTATGCCGCCGCGCGGATATCTTCGATACGCGAGTTGGTGCACGAGCCAATGAACACCTTGTCGACGTTGACACTGGCCATCGGCGTGTTCGGCGTCAGCGCCATGTATTCGAGCGCGCGCTCCATGGCACTGCGCTTGACCGGGTCTTTTTCCTTCTCGGGATCCGGCACACGGTCTTCGATACTCACGACCATCTCCGGCGACGTGCCCCAGCTCACTTGCGGGCGCAACGTGTTCGCGTCGATCTCGACCACGTGGTCGAACGCGGCGCCCGGATCGGTGTGGAACGTACGCCAGTAGGCTTCGGCCTGCTGGAATTCCACGCCCGAGGGTGCGAACGGACGGCCCTTCACGTACTGGATCGTCGTGTCGTCCACCGCCACCAGACCGGCACGCGCACCGGCCTCGATGGCCATGTTGCACACGGTCATCCGGCCTTCCATCGTGAGCGAGCGGATCGCCGAGCCGGCGAATTCGATCGTGTAGCCCGTGCCGCCGGCCGTGCCGATCTTGCCGATGACGGCCAGCACGATGTCCTTGGCGGAACAACCGCGCGGCAGCGTGCCTTCGACCTTCACGAGCATGTTCTTGCTCTTCTTCATGAGGAGCGTCTGCGTGGCGAGCGTGTGCTCGACTTCAGACGTGCCGATGCCGAACGCCAGTGCACCGAACGCGCCGTGCGTGGACGTGTGCGAATCGCCGCAGACCACTGTCATGCCGGGCAGCGTGGCGCCCTGCTCCGGGCCGATCACGTGCACGATGCCCTGACGCAGGTCGTTCATCTTGAATTGGGTGATGCCGAAGCTGTCGCAGTTGTTGTCGAGCGTGTCGACCTGCAGACGCGAAATCGGATCGGCGATACCTTGCGTGCGGTCGGTGGTCGGCACATTGTGATCCGACACCGCGAGGTTGGCAGACAGTCGCCAGACCGGACGCTGCGCGAGTTTTAGCCCCTCAAACGCCTGCGGACTGGTCACCTCGTGCAACAGATGACGGTCGATGTAGAGCAACGTAGTGCCATCGTCCTCGGTATGCACGACATGTGCATCCCACAATTTGTCATACAGCGTCTTGGCCATGATAAAAACGCGGGGCTAAATATCGTTGTAGGAACAAACGTCGTTCCGTGAACTTTTGATTATGCCATAGCGCTTTCGCGCCGGCGGAATACGAAATCCCCGGGAAACCGGGCGGTAAACGCACGATCAACCGGGGATTTGTGCGAATCACGGCAGCTTGTGCCGTGGCTTCGAATATAGCGCAACGAGGGCTCGTTGCGGCGCCGCACCGCCTTGCCGTTTCGGCAAGGTTGCGGTGCCGGCACGGCAAGGAGGCGCCGTGCCGAACGCCTCCGACAGGCTTAGCGCTTGTCGATGGTCGCGACTTCGCGCGGCGTGTGGCCGATGAACAGCTGACGCGGACGACCAATCTTCTGGTCCGGCTCACCGATCATTTCGTTCCACTGCGCGATCCAGCCCACGGTACGGGCCAGTGCGAAGATGCAGGTGAACATCGACGTCGGGATGCCCAGCGCGCGCTGAACGATACCCGAATAGAAGTCGACGTTCGGGTACAGCTTGCGCGACACGAAGTATTCGTCTTCCAACGCGATCTTCTCGAGCTGCATGGCCAGCTTGAACAGCGGGTCGTCGTGCAGGCCCAGTTCGTTGAGCACTTCGTAGCACGTCTCGCGCATGAGCTTGGCGCGCGGGTCGTAGTTCTTGTACACGCGGTGACCGAAGCCCATGAGCTTCACGCCCGAGTTCTTGTCCTTCACCTGCTTGATGAATTCGGGGATCTTGTCCGGCGAACCGATCTGCTCGAGCATGTTCAGCGCGGCTTCGTTCGCACCGCCGTGCGCCGGGCCCCACAGACACGCGATACCGGCAGCGATACAGGCGAACGGGTTGGCACCCGACGAACCGGCCAGACGCACGGTCGACGTGGAGGCGTTCTGCTCGTGATCGGCGTGCAGGATCAGGATGCGGTCGAGGGCGCGCACCAGCACGTCGTTGACCTCGTACTCTTCGCACGGGTTCGCGAACATCATGCGCATGAAGTTCGCGCTGTACGACAAGTCGTTGCGCGGATACACGAACGGCTGGCCGATGCTGTACTTGTACGCCATCGCGACGAGCGTCGGCAGCTTGGCCATCAGGCGGATGGCCGAGACTTCGCGGTGCGTCGGATTGTTGATGTCCAGCGAGTCGTGATAGAACGCCGACAAGGCGCCGACCGAACCGGTCAGCACAGCCATCGGGTGCGCGTCACGACGGAAACCGCGGAAGAAGAAGTTCATCTGCTCGTGCACCATCGTGTGACGGGTCACGGTCTTGACGAATTCGTCCTTCTGCTGGGCGTTCGGCAGTTCGCCCTTGAGCAGCAGATAGGAGGTCTCGAGGAAGTCGCAGTGGGTGGCCAACTGCTCGATCGGGTAGCCGCGATACAGCAGCTCGCCCTTGTCGCCATCGATGTACGTGATGGCGGAATTGCACGACGCCGTCGACATGAAGCCCGGGTCATACGTAAACTTGCCGGTCTGGCCGTACAGCTTGCGGATATCGATTACATCCGGGCCCATCGTTCCCTGATAGATCGGCAGTTCGACGCTGGGCGAACCGTCAGAGAAAGATAGGGTGGCTTTAACATCAGACGGAGTCATATCGCTTCCTCAAAAAAATACTTAAACCCCTACACGGCACGCAAAAGCGCCAGCAGGCGCTGCACGTCCGGCCCGTCCAGATCCGCGTCGGGCTCTTTACGCGCTAGCAGCAGATCCATCAAATCGTTGTCGCTCAAATCGAGCAACCTGGTGAGGGCGCCCACATCCTCGTCGGTCATCGAGGCTTCGTACTTCGCGAAGAAGCGTTCGAGAATGAGGTCGTTTTCCAGCAAACCGCGGCGTGCCCGCCAACGCAGGCGGGCACGTTTGACCGGATCGGACTGGTGATTGGTATCCGGCATGATCGCTAGGTCAGACGGCGCGACGCACCATCAGCTCCTTGATCTTGCCGATGGCCTTCGTCGGGTTCAGACCCTTCGGGCACACATCCACGCAGTTCATGATCGTGTGGCAGCGGAACAGGCGGTACGGATCTTCCAGGTTGTCCAGACGCTCGCCGGTGGCCGTGTCGCGGCTATCCGCAATAAAGCGGTACGCCTGCAGAAGACCGGCCGGACCGACGAACTTGTCCGGATTCCACCAGAAGCTCGGGCACGACGTGGAGCACGACGCGCACAGAATGCATTCGTACAGACCATCGAGCTCATCGCGCTGTTCGGGCGACTGCAGACGCTCTTTCTCCGGTGCCGGCTCGGGGTTGATCAGGTACGGCTTGATCGAGTGGTACTGGTTGAAGAAGTGCGTCATGTCGACGATCAGATCGCGAATGACGGGCAGCCCCGGCAGCGGCTTCAGCACGATCTTGTTCGGCAGATCGTTCATGTTGGTCAGGCAGGCCAGACCGTTCTTGCCGTTGATGTTCATCGCATCCGAACCGCACACGCCTTCGCGGCACGAGCGGCGGAACGCGATGCCTTCATCGAGCTTCTTGAGCTTGACCAGGGCGTCGAGCAGCATGCGCTCATGACCGTCGAGTTCGACCTCGTAGGTCTGCATGTACGGTGCGGCATCCTTGTCCGGATCGTAGCGGTAGACTTCAAAAATACGTTTCATGATCTTGCGAATCCCTTAGAACGTCCGCGCCTTGGGCGGAACCGAGTCGACGGTCAGCGGCTTCAACTGCACCGGCTTGTAATCCAGACGGTTGCCTTCGCTGAAGAACAGCGAGTGGCGCATCCAGTTGGCGTCGTCGCGCTCCGGATAATCGCTGTGCGCGTGCGCGCCACGGCTTTCCTTGCGGGCTTCGGCTGCGATCATGGTGGCCTTGGCCACTTCGATCAGGTTGTCCACTTCCAGCGCTTCCATGCGCGCCGTGTTGAACACCTTCGACTTGTCCTTCAGGTGAACGTGCGACACGCGCTCGGCCACTTGCTTGATCTCGTCCACGCCTTCCTTGAGCAGGTCGGACGTACGGAACACGCCGGCGTGCTTCTGCATCGTCGCGCGGATGTCGTTGGCGATGTCCTGTGCGTACTCGCCCGTGCTGGAGGCTTCCAGACGGCCCAGACGCGCCATGGCGTTGTCGCCGGCATCGGCGGGCAGCGGCTTGTGCTCGCCGTGGTTCTTCACGAAGTCGACGATGTGGTTACCGGCCGCGCGGCCGAACACCACGAGGTCGAGCAGCGAGTTCGTGCCCAGACGGTTGGCACCGTGGACCGACACGCAGGAGCACTCGCCCACGGCGTAGAAGCCGTTGACCGGGGTCGATTCGCCGTTCTGCTGCACGACAACCTGGCCGTTGTAGTTCGTCGGAATGCCACCCATCTGGTAGTGGATGGTCGGCACGACGGGGATCGGTTCCTTGATCGCGTCGACGTTAGCGAACTTCAGGGCGATTTCGCGAATCGACGGCAGGCGCTTCATGATCGTCTCGGCACCGATGTGCGAGAGGTCGAGCAGCACGTAGTCGCCGTTCGGGCCGCAGCCACGGCCTTCCTTGATTTCCTGGTCCATCGAGCGCGACACGAAGTCACGCGGCGCCAGATCCTTCAGCGTCGGGGCATAGCGCTCCATGAAGCGCTCGCCGTTCGAGTTGCGCAGAATACCGCCCTCACCGCGCACGCCTTCGGTAATCAGCACGCCCGCACCGGCCACGCCAGTCGGGTGGAATTGCCAGAATTCCATGTCTTCGAGCGGAATGCCCGCACGCGCGGCCATGCCAAGACCGTCACCGGTGTTGATGAACGCGTTGGTCGAGGCGGCATACACACGGCCGGCACCGCCGGTCGCGAACAGCGTGCACTTGGCTTCGAGCAGGTAGACTTCGCCGGTTTCGAGTTCGAGCGCCGACACACCGAGCACGTCGCCGTCTTCGTTGCGAATCAGGTCGAGCGCCATCCACTCCACGAAGAAGTGCGTCTTGGCCGCCACGTTCTGTTGATACAGCGTGTGCAGCAGCGCGTGACCGGTACGGTCGGCGGCCGCGCAAGCGCGCTGGACCGGCTTCTCGCCGTAATTGGCCGTGTGACCGCCGAACGGGCGCTGGTAGATCGTGCCGTCCGCGTTACGGTCGAACGGCATGCCGAAGTGTTCCAGTTCGTAGACGGCGTTCGGCGCCTGACGGCACATGAACTCGATCGCATCCTGGTCGCCGAGCCAGTCGGAGCCCTTGATGGTGTCGTAGAAGTGGTAGTGCCAGTTGTCTTCGCTCATGTTGCCGAGCGAGGCGCCAATGCCGCCCTGAGCGGCCACGGTATGCGAACGGGTGGGGAACACCTTGGACAGCACGGCGACCGACAGACCGGCCTTGGCCAGTTGAAGCGACGCGCGCATGCCCGAACCACCTGCGCCCACGATGACAACGTCAAAGCGACGACGCGGCAGCGAATTTTTAATTGCAGCCATTCTTTACACTCTCCACAGAATCTGCGCGGCATAGCCAGCACACGCCAGCAGCCAGACGATCGTCAACGTGTACAGCGCCAGTCGCACACCGACCGGCTTGACGTAGTCCATCCAGATGTCGCGCACACCGACCCACGCGTGATAGAACACCGCGAGCAGCGTGACGAACGTCGCCAGCTTCATCCACTGATGCGAGAAGATGCTTGCCCAGCCTTCGTAGGAGAAATCCTTGGCGGTGAAGAACCACACCAGCAGGATCACGGTGTACACGGCCATGATGACCGCGGTCAGACGCTGCGCCATCCAGTCGCGCAGGCCGTAGTGGGCGCCGACGACCAGGCGCTTCGAACCGATATTGTTCTGTGCCATCTTAGAACGCTCCGAACAGCTTGAGGGCGACGGCCAGCGTCAGCACCAGCGACACGACCAGCACGACCACGGCCGAATTCTTGCCGCCTTCCTTGCTCACGGCGTCGTGATTGAAGTCCATGCGCAGATGGCGCACGCCGGCGCAGAAGTGCTGCAGGAAGCCCCACGACAGTGCCAGGATGACAAGTTTGACAAACCAGTTGGAGGCGATGCTTCGCAGAACGTCGAAGCTGAGTTCCGACGTGAGGCTCTGTTCGAACAAATAAAGCGCGAACGGCAACAGAAGGAACAAGATCACACCGCTAATACGGTGCAGAATGGACACGATCCCAGCCAGCGGGAGACGGTACGAGACAATCTGTCCAATACCGATATTCCTGTAGACTGGCCGCTCTTTTTTTACCACTTCAGCCATGCTAGACCCCATGTAGTTACATCAGCCCCAGATTTTAGCGCCGATTCTAGTGCGTTGCACCATACCGGTTCCAATGCTCCGGAAATTCCTGCCGGCAGCACGCACTCCGCCGCCTCTCATGCTCGACTTTCAGGCACTCACCGGCCACGACGCCGGCTCGCCCCTGGGAAGTCACCACCCTCTCAATGCGTCAACTCAATTCGTTCTGGTAATGATGTTCCGTCGTCACGTACCAGCCCCGGCGCACTTCCACCGGCTTGTCCCCATAAGTGTAGGAAACGCGCTCGACGCTCAACAGCGGGAACCCCTTCGGCACCTTGAGCAGATCGGCGGTCATGTCGTCCGCGGCCACGGCGCGAACTTTTTCCACGGCGCGAATCATGCGTGTGCCGAATTCATCTTCGAACAGGCCGTACATCGGCCCCTTGTATTCATTCAGCCTTTCCGCCGTCAAGCCGCGGAAAAGTGCGCCCGGCAACCAGATTTCGTCGAGCACCGTGGGACGGTCCGAGAAATCCATCATGCGGCGGATCAGAATGACGCCATCGCCTGCGCGCAAATCGAGCTGGCGCGCGATTTCCGCCGGTGCACGCATACGGCGGCACTCGATCAGGCGGCTGGGCGGGTGATGGGGTTCGCCCGAATCGGGCGCGAGTCGCAGAAACCGGAACTGCACCCGGTCCTCGTGATGGGTCGCGACGAACGTGCCGCGCCCCTGACGGCGCACAAGCAGGTTTTCTGCAGCCAGCTCGTCGATGGCTTTGCGCACCGTTCCCTGGCTCACCTTGAAACGGGCGGCCAGCTCGACTTCGCTGGGAATGATTTCGCCGGGCTTCCATTCGCCGGCTTGCAGACCCTGGGTAATGAGCCCCTTGATCTGCTGGTACAGCGGGCTGAAGGTCGGCGACGCCCCTGCCGAAGCCGCACTCTGCGGGGCCTGGGAGGCCGGTGCGGCGTCACGCGCGCTGTCCGGTCGCTGCGGAGCATCGACAGGCGTCGTGGGGTTGGATGTGTCGCGAACATTCGCATTCATGGCGGCGATTTGACCACAAATCAAGACCTTCGTCTATCGAATAACAGCAATAATCCTATGTCTTATATAAGACATAAGATACAGTTGACATTCGTTGTGGTGACTCCTACACTGGCGCGGGCTAACAGGGGCCTGCAGACGCAGCACAGCTATCTTATAAGAGAGTTCGTCGCTTCGCACTTATTCACGGCAGTCGACCCCGCAGCCCGCAAGCTTCCGTAGGTCAAGGAATTTTAGGGGCTTTGTGTGACGCGGCGCTGTCAGCCTGGCGAAAATGCCACCCGGACGGCGAGCTTACTCCGAGCTTCGCAGGAATTTGTACACGTCTGGAGAGATTCTCATGGCAAAACCCGCAATGCGTGTCGCCGTCACCGGCGCCGCTGGCCAAATCGGCTACTCCCTGCTGTTCCGCATCGCCAATGGCGACATGCTCGGCAAGGATCAGCCCGTCATCCTGCAACTGCTCGACCTCCCGCAAGCTCAAGCCGCCGTCAAGGGCGTTGTGATGGAGCTGGAAGATTGCGCATTCCCGCTGCTCGCCGGCGTGGTTGTGACCGACGACCCCAAGGTCGCCTTCAAGGATGCCGACGTCGCCCTGCTGGTGGGTGCCCGTCCGCGCTCGAAGGGCATGGAGCGCAAGGATCTGCTCGAAGCCAATGGCGCAATCTTCACGGTGCAGGGCAAGGCCCTGGATGAAGTCGCCAAGCGTGACGTCAAGGTGCTGGTCGTCGGCAACCCGGCCAACACCAACGCCTATATCGCCATGAAGTCGGCACCGAACCTGCCGAAGGAAAACTTCACCGCGATGCTGCGCCTGGACCACAATCGCGCCCTCTCGCAACTCGCCGCCAAGACCGGCAAGCCGGTCGCGAGCATCGAGAAGCTGGCCGTGTGGGGCAACCACTCGCCGACGATGTACGCCGACTACCGCTTCGCCACGATCGACGGCCAGAGCGTCAAGTCGATGATCAACGACGACGTGTGGAACAACGACGTGTTCCTGCCCACGGTCGGCAAGCGCGGCGCCGCCATCATCGAAGCCCGTGGCCTGTCGTCGGCCGCTTCGGCAGCCAACGCGGCCATCGACCACATCCATGACTGGGTGCTGGGCTCGAACGGCAAGTGGGTCACGATGGGTATCCCGTCGGACGGCTCGTACGGCATTCCGCAAGACGTGATCTACGGCGTGCCGGTGATCTGCGAAAACGGCAAGTACAAGCGCGTGGAAGGCCTTGAGATCGACGCCTATTCGCGCGAAAAGATGAACTTCACGCTCAACGAACTCGAAGAAGAGCGCGCTGGCGTGGCACATCTGCTGGGCTAATCCCCCAGGGACTCGACCCCGGACGCCGTCATAAGCGTCGTCGGGGGCCGAAACTGCGCCGGCGGCTTACCCCCACTGCCGGCGCAACTCCCGCGATCGACGGAACGGCTTTAACGTCCGCAGCCCAGTGACGACATTTTGCGCAACGGTCCGCGCCATCTATCGCGCTATGACCCCGGCACGACGTCACGCAACACCGAGCGATTTCTTGGCCAAGCCAATGCCACGCCTGACTGCCGCACCCCGCGCGCCACACCGGACGACCGGTGAGCGCGCAATGCCCGCAGCGAGCGCGCCGCATGATGCCCGGCGTTGGCTTCGCCAAGCTTCCCGCCCGACCCCCGTCATGTCCTCGCTCGACAACGGCTTTACGCGCGAGCGCCGTCCGGCCCCGCGCCCTCTCGAATTCCGCACTGCAACACCCCGTTCAACGACGCCGGTCCGTACCGCCGACGCCGATGGCGCGTGGCAGGAAGGAATTGAAAAAATTTGTATGGTGACGCCGACCAACGCAAACTTCGTACGATAATCTGCGTTTTTGTCGCACCTTACCTATTGTTTGGAGATTCACCATGAAGAAGCTTTGCCTGACCGTGTTGGTCGCCCTTTGCTCTGCCGCCATCGTGCCCGCCGCGTTTGCCACTGAACCGGCCAGCAAGACGACGGCCAAGAAGGCCGCACCGAAGAAGAAGCTCAAGCACGCGCCGGCCAAGAAGAAGGCGACCGTTGCCGCTGCGCCGGTGCAACCGGTGGACGGTTCGGAACTGTGGAGCTGCAAGGAAAACGAGAAGCTCTTTATCAAGGGCGACATGAAGCGCGACCAGGTGCTCACCATGTTCTGGGAAGGTCGCAACTACAAGCTGCCGCGTCAGCAGACGACGACCGGTGCAGACCGTTTCTACGACGCCGCCAGCGGTTTGGATCTGGTGGTGATTCCGGCCAAGGCCATGCTGTTCACGCACCGTGATGGCGGCAGCCGACTGGCCGACGAGTGTTTGACGCGCGAAATGGCGGAGCACGACAAGCTCGCCCCGACGCAATCGGTTCAACTGATCAATGTGACCAACTGAGCCACGCTCGGTTGACATCGATCGCTCGAGGCGCCGGCCGCTTTCCTGTTGCCGCCTCGGCATGACATGCAGTCCCCGGCGTACCGGTTACGCCGGTCGCTCGCCGTACCGGCATCGACACGGGCGCCCACGCCGGCGCCCCTGCGATGCCGGGTTTCATCGAATGGCATTACCACCGCTTCGTTTTTCTGTATCACTCAAGGAAAGATCATGGCCCACAACCTCCACAAAACGCTTAAAGAGTTCAAGCTCGGCGGCGACAAGAAAGGCAAGTTCTACTCGCTGCCCCAACTGGGTAAAGCCCTGGGTGTGAACGTCGAACGCCTGCCGGTGTCGATCCGCATCGTGCTCGAGTCGGTGCTGCGCAATTGCGACGGCAAGAAGGTCACCGAGGCGCACGTCCAGCAACTGGCCAACTGGAAGCCGAATGCCGAGCGCGTCGACGAAATCCCGTTCGTCGTGGCACGCGTTGTGCTGCAGGATTTCACGGGTGTACCGCTGCTGGCCGACCTGGCCGCGATGCGTAACGTTGCCGAGCGCCAGGGCAAGAACCCGAAGCGCATCGAGCCGCTCGTGCCCGTGGATCTGGTGGTTGACCACTCGGTCACGATCGATCACTTCCGCGAGAAGAAGGCGCTCGACCTGAACATGAAGCTGGAATTCCAGCGCAACAACGAACGCTATCAGTTCATGAAGTGGGGGATGCAGGCGTTCGACACATTCGGCGTCGTGCAACCGGGCTATGGCATCGTGCACCAGGTGAACCTGGAGTACCTCGCCCGTGGCGTGCACAAGAAGGACCACGTGTTCTACCCGGACACCCTGGTCGGTACCGACAGCCACACGACCATGATCAACGGTATCGGCGTGGTGGGCTGGGGCGTGGGCGGCATCGAAGCCGAAGCCGGCATGCTGGGTCAACCGGTGTACTTCCTCACGCCTGACGTTGTCGGTGTGGAGCTGACGGGCCGTCTGCGCGAAGGCGTGACCGCCACCGATCTGGTGCTGACGATCACGGAAATGCTGCGCCGCGAGAAGGTCGTCGGCAAGTTCGTCGAATTCTTCGGCGAAGGCACGACGAGCCTGGCGCTGCCGGACCGCGCCACCATCGCCAATATGGCACCGGAATATGGCGCCACGATGGGCTTCTTCCCGGTCGACGAAAAGACGATCGACTACTTCAAGGGCACGGGTCGCACGAAGTCGGAAATCGACGCCTTCGAATCGTACTTCAAGGCCCAGAAGCTGTTCGGCGTTCCGAAGAAGAACGACATCGACTACACGAAGACGCTGTCGCTGGATCTGGGCACGGTGGCACCGTCGCTGGCCGGTCCGAAGCGTCCGCAGGACCGCATCGAAATCGGCAACGTGAAGTCGACGTTCAAGGACCTGTTCACGAAGCCGGTCGCCGAGAACGGTTTCAACAAGACCGAAGCGCAGTTCGATACAACTTACAAGACCGCTGGCGGCATCGACGTGAACAACGGCGACGTGCTGATCGCGGCGATCACGTCATGCACGAACACGTCGAACCCGAGCGTGCTGCTCGCGGCCGGCCTGCTGGCCAAGAAGGCGGTGGAAGCCGGCCTGAAGGTCGCACCGCACATCAAGACGTCGCTCGCCCCGGGAAGCCGCGTGGTGACCGAGTACCTCGAAGCGGCCGGCCTGCTGCCGTACCTCGAGAAGTTGGGTTTTGGCGTGACGGCCTACGGCTGCACGACCTGTATCGGTAACGCTGGCGATCTGACGGCCGAGCTGAACGACGTGATCGTGAAGAACGACATGGTTGCCGCCGCCGTACTGTCGGGCAACCGTAACTTCGAAGCGCGCATTCACCCGAACATCCGCGCCAACTTCCTGGCGTCGCCGCCGCTGGTCGTGGCCTACGCCATCGCCGGCAACGTCACGCGCGACCTGATGACCGAGCCGGTCGGCAAGGGCCGTGGCGGAAAGGAGATCTTCCTGGGCGACATTTGGCCGACCAGCGAAGAAGTCCAGAAGCTGATGAAGTTCGCGATGAACGCGAAGACCTTCAAGGCGAACTACGACACGGTGAAGGATCCGAGCCCGCTGTGGGCCAAGGTCAAGGGTTCGAAGGGCCAGGTCTACGATTGGCCGGGTTCGACGTACATCGCCGAGCCGCCGTTCTTCGAAGGCTTCACGATGGAGCCGAACGCCGACATCAAGCCGATCCATGGCGCGCGCGCGCTGGGCGTGTTCGGCGACTCGGTCACGACCGACCACATCAGCCCGGCCGGCTCCATCAAGGAAAGCTCGCCGGCAGGCAAGTGGCTGCTCGAAAACGGCGTGCTCAAGGCCGATTTCAACAGCTATGGCTCGCGTCGCGGTAACCATGAAGTGATGATGCGCGGCACGTTCGCCAACGTCCGTATCAAGAACCTGATGATCCCGGTGCAGGCCGACGGCTCGCGCGTGGAAGGCGGCCTGACGATTCACCAGCCGAGCGGCGAACAGTTGTCGATCTACGACGCTGCGATGAAGTATGTCGGCGAGAACACCCCGACGGTGGTGTTCGGTGGCGAAGAGTACGGTACGGGTTCGTCGCGTGACTGGGCGGCCAAGGGCACGCAACTGCTGGGCGTGAAGGCGGTCATCGCGCGCTCGTTCGAGCGTATCCACCGCTCGAACCTGGTCGGCATGGGCGTGCTGCCTCTGCAGTTCAAGGGGTCGGACAGCGCCCAGTCGCTGGGCATCACGGGCGAAGAAACGTACGACATCGAAGGTCTGTCGGCCGATATCAAGCCGCAACAGGACGTCACGCTGGTGATCCACCGCAAGAACGGCGACACGCAAAAGGTGCAAGTCCTGCTGCGTATCGACACGCCGATCGAAGTGGATTACTACAAGCACGGCGGCATTCTGCCGTTCGTGCTGCGTCAGTTGTTGGCCGCTGCCTGATCAGCCACGCTGTCATGACCCACGCTGCCGGGTGACGATTCGTTGCCCGGCAGACTGCAAAACCCGGCCTTGTGCCGGGTTTTGTCTTGTTGGGAGAATGTGTCGCTGCCATGTCCGAAAATGACTAGCGCCTCATGCGCCTCGCGCGTAGAGTGGCGGGCATAGTCTCTGCCCTCTTGCCGCCGGACCCACGCCGCCCCATGTCCATGAACCTCGACCCCGAAGTCTGTTACAAGGCCGTCAGCGCCCGCGATCGGCGCTTCGACGGCTGGTTCTTCGTCGGCGTGTCGTCGACTGGCATCTACTGCCGGCCGGTGTGCAACGTGCGCACACCCCGCTTTGAAAATTGCTCGTTCCATGGCAGCGCCGCCGCCGCAGAGAAGGCTGGCTTTCGTCCGTGCCTGAAATGCCGTCCCGAACTCGCACCTGGCCTCGCCCGTTTCGACGCCACCCGCGAACTCGCCGACGCCGCAGCCGCCATGATCGACGAAGGCTTCCTCAATCACGCCAGCCTCCCCGCCCTCGCGGCCAGAATCGGCATCACGGAACGCCATCTGCGCCGCATCTTTGCGGACGAATTCGGCGTCTCCCCAGTCGAATACGCGCAGACGCAACGACTTCTGCTGGCCAAGCGTCTGCTCACCGATACGGCCATGCCCGTGACCGACGTCGCCCTCGCCGCCGGCTTCGGCAGCGTTCGGCGCTTCAACGGACTCTTCAAGACCCGCTACGGCTTCGCCCCCGGCCGGCTCCGCCTGAACGCCCGCCACGATGCCCTGCCCGACAGCGATCTTGTGTTCCAGCTAGCGTATCGCCCCCCCTTCGCCTGGCACGCCCTGCTCGACTTTCTCGGCGACCGCGCAATCGAAGGGGTCGAGCGGCGAGATGACGACGTCTACACCCGCACGCTGAGCCTTGAACAGCCCGACGGGCAGACGATCACAGGCTGGTGTCGTGTCACCCCGCTGCCGGATCGCCACGCGCTTCAGGTGACATTGCCGCCCACGCTGGCCGGCAGCGTGCCGCAGGTGCTGGCCAAGCTTCGACATTTGTTCGATCTCGGCGCGCGTCCAGACGTGATCGACGCGCACCTCGGCCCACTCGCCGCGGCGACGCCCGGCCTGCGCGTCCCGGGCGCGGTCGATGGTTTCGAGATCGCCGTGCGCGCCATCGTCGGCCAGCAGATCACCGTCAAAGGTGCTCGACGCTTGCTCGGCCGGCTCGCACAACGCTTCGGCACGCCACTCCCCGCCCCCGCGCACGGTCTGACACACACGTTTCCAAGTGCCGCGCAGCTCCTCGCCGTCGCCCCCGACGCCCTCGGCGAGGCCGGTATCATTCGAAGTCGCATCGCCGCCATTCACGGGGTCGCGCAAGCGATGGTCAACGGCCGCCTGCGGCTGGATCCCCTGGTACCGCTGGACGCCACGCGCGACGGTCTGCTCGCGATCAAGGGCATTGGCCCCTGGACGGCGCAGTACATCGCAATGCGCGCGCTCGGCTCGCCCGATGCGATGCCCGTCGACGATCTGGTGCTGCGTCAGGCGCTTGGCGCGGCCGACGGGCGCGCCGTCGCCGCGCGGGCGGCACAATGGGCGCCATGGCGAGCGTATGCCGCGCTGCACGTCTGGCGCGCGGCAGCACAGGGACCGGCGGGCCAGCCGGTCGAGACTTTGCAGGAGGTGTGCGCATGACCCACTACGAAACGTATTACGACAGCCCGCTGGGCGACATGCTGCTCGTCGCCAACGGCGACGCCCTCACCGGCGTGTATTTCTCGCATCAGAAGTATTTTCCGCCAGCGGGCGACACGCGCCGCGATGGCGCCGACGTCGCGGTCCTGCGTGACGCGAAGCGCCAGCTCGACGAGTATTTTCACGAAGGACGACGCACCTTCGATCTGGCGCTGGCGGCGCAGGGCACGCCGTTTCAGCAAGGCGTCTGGGCCGAACTGCAACGCATTCCGTTTGGCGAGACACGCAGCTACGGCGACCTCGCGCACGCGTTGGGCGACCTCAACAAATCGCGCGCGGTCGGTGCCGCGAACGGCCGAAATCCGATTGCGATCATCGTGCCCTGCCACCGCGTGATCGGCGCAGACGGCACCCTCACCGGCTACGCCAGCGGCGTCGAGCGCAAGCTCGCCTTGCTCTCGCTGGAAGGGGCCGCGCTCGCCCCGGTAACAGGTGCCACGCTGGCGGCCACGCGTCGAACCCGACTCTCGGCGCCCGCCAATCTCGCGTTCGATTTCTGACGGCCCCGGGGCGGCAAGGCCGCGCCATGTCGTCATTTTCAGGGCCGGCACGATGCAATCGGTGCGCACGTCCCATCAATCGCGTTCACGCATGCCGTACAATCGTGAGTCCATGTATTTCTGCTTTGCACGACTATGCGCTCACGCACCGCCAAACGACTGACCCCCGACGCTGAAAAGCTGGTCGGCCACGCGCTCGCGCTCGCTGCCTCCGGCAGCCGTATCGAAGACCGCTTCTGGGAAGCCCAGCTCGACACGTTGCTCACGCGCGTGCTGCGCACCGGTAACCAACCGGCCATCGACGCCGCCCTTGACCATCTCCAGGCCAACCACAGCGAGGCCTATGGCGCGCTCGCCGATCTGATCGAGTCGCAAAGCGAATCCGCCGAACCGGAAGCCGAAGGTCAGGTGTGGGACGGTCTGCTCGTCGCCATCCCTATCCTCGCCTGGACCCGTTACGCGATTCCCTCGGGGCCGGTGAAAGCCGATGCGCTCATGCCCGTTCGCGCGCACCTGCACGCTCACGTGCTGGCCGAACCGGCGCGCGTGACCATTTCGCCGTATCTCTACAGCATCGACCAACTGCCGCGCACGCACTGCGAGTCGTGGAAGGTCACGCAGCAATTGGTACGCGCGGCGGTCGAGAACACCGAAGTCAAACAACCCGGCAGCGACCTGCCGGAAACGGCCCCGATTCTCGCCGACCCGCGCTTCCTGCTGGCGGCCGTCAGCGTACCCAAGGGCGCGCCGATGTTCCGTTGGCAGGAAGAAGGGGCGCGCCACGCCGAACGCGGTCAATGCCAGGAGGCATGGTCGACGCAGGGCGGCCCTAACCTCAATGCGCTGCTGCCTGGCTGCGAAATCGAGTGCCTGCTGCCCGACGCCTATTACGCGAGCTGCCGCGAAGCCGACGAGCGCATCCGGCCCCACACGATCCGCACGGCGCTGCGCTATCTCGAAGACGTGCTCACCCTCACGCCGGCCGAGCTGCGCGCCGTGGTGGCGGGCTTCGGCGAGCAGAACATTGACGAGTACCGCATCGGCTTCACGCAGCGGGGCAGCAACGACGTCATCTATGGGGTCGTGTGGCCGCTGTACGGTCGCGAGAATGGCGAGATCGAAGGCGGCGCGCTCGAGGAAGTCGCCGATCTGCTCAAGGCCTGCGGTGTGACCGAGATTCGCAAGCACCCTGGGCGCTTCGATCCTGAGTATTGCGACGATTGCGGCGTGCCACTGTATCCGGATCCGGTGGGCGAAATCGTGCATGCGGAAATGCCGGAGGACGCCGAACCGAGCCGTCCGCATTTCCACTGATCGGCCGCGCGTCGAAGCGACGCGCGACGACAGCAAGACAATGGCCGTGCGTGATCAGCGCACGGCCATTTTATTTGGGCGACGCGTTCGGCGTGCTCCGCCTAATCACCCGGTGCCGATGGCAATGGCGATGGCAACGACGACGGCAACGTCACGACACATCGATGCAGCCCATGTCCCGATGCAAGATACTTGCGCTCGAACGGCGTCATCGGGATGACGCCCCCCTCAGGCGCCCAGACCTCGACGACCGGCCGCACACCGCAGAGCCACTCGACGGCCAACGCCATTTCCTCGATGTAGAGATCCCAGTTGCTGCGGCACTCCAGCACGCCGCCGAGCGCCACCACCGTGGGGAACACCGCGTGCGCATGCCAGCGTCGGGCGAGTTGGCCGATCTTCGGCCACGGGTTCGGATAGAGAAGGTAATGACGTGCCGGGCGAATGCCGGCCTCGAACAGTTGCCGCCAGAAGTCGACCAGATCGGCCCGCACCCATACGAAGTTCTCGGGCCACGCACCGCCCCACCAATCCTTGCCGCGCACGATGCGGCTCTCCGATTGATCGATGCCAATGACGAAGTGATCGGGAAACTGCGTGGCCAGGCGCAACGTGCTTTCGCCGACACCGCATCCCGCATCGATGATCAGCGGTGCGGCGCCGGCGCTGCGCCACGCGACGATGGCGGCCTCGAATGCCCCCGCGCTGTAGGCGGCGAGCGGCTTGCGAAAGACCGCGTCGCGATGACGACTGACGAGCGCCGCCAGTCTGTCGTGCGGGCCGGTTTGAGCACTGGCCACGGTGCGTGAATTTGCGAACATGCTGAAATGAAGAAACGCGGGGCGAACGAAAGGCGTGCCTGCCGCATGCACGAGGTTTTCTGCGCGGCGACGCGTCGGTCAGGCCCGCATTGTAGCGCTCTGTAACTTTCGCGCTCAGTCCTGTTACGTCTGAGGACTTGCCCGGCGGGCGTCGGCGACTTTTTTTCGGTTAAGATGGGAGCCGCTTTGCCGTTGTCTATCATAATGCGGTCAAGCCTCTTCGCGAGCGGCGCGTGCCGAAGACGCCTACGATGGGTCGTCGCATGCCCGCATTGCTCTGCAATGCCTTAGCGCCCCCGAGAATACTTCAAGCAATGTCGAATCGATTTTTTCAACGCGCCGCCGGCGTCGTAATGCGCGCCGCGCGACAGGTCGTCGCAGCCGCACAGGCAGCACCCATCGCATCCGTCGTGTCCGTCGCTGTTCCGCTCTGCCTGTGCGCCGTGGCGGCCCCGGCACAGGCCTTCACCCTCGAACAACATCGCGCGCTGGTCGAGCAGTTCGTCAACACGCGTCACGCCGATCCGCTGGTGGCCGATTGCGCCGCGCACGCGAGTTTCGTCGTTGCCACGCTGCCCGGATACGAGAGCGTCGAGTATGCCGACAACGCGCTCGATTCGGAGCACGCCAAGGTCTTGCCGTGGTCAGGGCCATTTGACGAGCACAAGCAACGTGTGGACGTCACGCAGATGGTCGAACTCGACGGCATCGGCAAGCGCACCAGCGGCCAGACGGACAACATCCATATTCGCTGCGGCTACGCCGACGGTCGCATGATGGGCTTCAACTATACGTCGCCGCTCTCACAGGTCGAACAGCCGGTGAAGCGCGCCAAACGCGGCAGCACACACGGCAAGGTGAAGCACGCGGCCGCGAAATCGGGCAGGCATGGCGCCTCGTCCAAGGCGTCGCGCGGCAAGTCGTCGGCAAAGTCGAGCAACACCAAGAAGACCGCGACGAAAAAGAAATCGCACTGAGCGCCGGGTGACGGCCAGCGCTCGCGCTGACCGTCCGTCCCCTCTCACGCGTTATCGGCCTGCATCTGTGCCCAGATCGCGGCAAGCATCGACGCGCCCAACGCGGCGCTTCGCGCGCCGCTCCACCCGACGTGCGGATCGGGACGGTTCGCGTTGTCCTTGAACGGCATTTCGAGCGTGAGCGACAGGCAGCCGAAGCGATGGGCGACCCACTTCGACGCGAGCTTGAGCGAGTCCGGCCCGTGTTTGCCCGGCGGATAGCCGAACTTGTCCTGGAAATCGAGGCTCGCCGCCTTCAGGCGCTCGCCGAACGCCTTCTCGCGCGCGAGTGTCTCGTCGGTCGCCCACTCCACGCCGTCGTTGCCCGCCAGGAATACGTAGGGCAGCGCCTCGTCGCCGTGAATATCGAAGAACATGTCACAGCCGAGCGTCTCGATGGCTGCGCGCACGTGATACACCTCGGGGCTGCGCATCGGGTCCGGCGCCAGCCACTCGCGATTGAGATTCGCGCCCACCGCATTGGTACGCAGATGGCCGCGCGCCGAGCCGTCCGGATTCATGTTCGGCACGATATGCAGCACCGCTTCGTCGAGCACCGCCGTGGCGAGCGGATCGCCCGCCCAGTCGCCCGCCCCGAGCAGGCGGCGCAACAGTCCTTCCACGAACCACTCCGCCATCGTTTCGCCGGGATGCTGACGCGCGATCACCCAGAGATTGCGCTTGCCCGCGCGCGGTTCACCCACGGTGAGCAAGGTCATATCCCGCCCGTCGACGGTCTGCCCCAACGAGCGCGAACTCACCCTCTGCGAGTTCTGCGCCGTGCCGAGCAGTGCCAGGTGACGCTCCTCGGCATACGGCTCGAAATACGCGAGATACACGCTGTCGTGCGCCGGCGTGAACGACACCGTCATGACCTTCGCGTCGTACGAGGTCGGCACGCGAAACCAGTTCACGCGATCGTACGACGCCACCGCGCGGTAGTTCTCCCAGCCGCGCGGATACGACGTTTGCGCCGCGTTATCGAACACGATCCGGCACGGCGTACCGCCCACCCCCTGCACACGGAAATGGAACCACTGCGCAAATTCGGCGGCACCGTCCCGGGCAATGCGGACGTGAATGTCGTCGGCACGCTCGGCACTCACCACTTCGATGGCGCCGCTATCGAACTTGCTGCTGATCTGGACAGTCATGACTTGTCTCGCTGGCGGAAATCAAAAACCCCGGGCACTTGCCCAGGGTCGAAGGCTCACGAACGTCAGGCCACGCGACGGCGGAAGACCCAGAGCGCGTCGTTCGAGACCGTGTCGTCGAACGCGTAGCCTTCGCTGTCGAAGGCCTTGAGCTGCTGCACGTCGGTCACGCCGCGCTCGATGGCGTAACGCGCCATCAGACCGCGCGCGCGCTTGGCATAGAAGCTGATGATCTTGTACTTGCCGCTCTTCCAGTCCTCGAACACCGGCGTGATCACCGGCGCGGCCACCAGACGGCGCTTGATGACCTTGAAATACTCTTCGGACGCCAGGTTCACGAGCACGCGACGCGTCTCGGTGTGCTCCGCGAGCGACGCGTTGATCGTCTGCGTCACACGCTCGCCCCAGAACGCGTACAGATCACGCCCGCGCTTATTGGCAAAGCGAGTGCCCATCTCCAGACGATAGGGCTGCAGCAGATCGAGCGGGCGCAGCACGCCGTACAGGCCGGACAGAATGCGCAGATGTTTCTGGGCGAAGTCGAGCTGCGTGGCGCTCAGGGTGCGGGCCGCGAGGCCCTCGTAGACGTCGCCGTTGAAGGCAAGCACGGCCTGCTTCGCATTGCTCGTGTCGAAGCGGGCGTTCCAGTCGGCGTAGCGGGTAACGTTGAGCGCGGCAAGTTGATCGGAAATGCTCATGAGCGAGCCCACCTGTGCCGGACTCAGTTCGCGCAGACCGTCGATCAGTTCGGCCGCGTCGTCGACGAACTGTGGCACGGTGTGCGTGCTCACGTGCGGCGGCGTTTCGTAGTCGAGTGATTTGGCCGGCGAGAGAACAATTATCATATCGGGTGCAGCGTCCCTGCGAAAACGAGAAACCCACATTCTATCCAATGCTTCAGAACGCTGTTGCCACGCCCGCCGAACGGGCCTTCGCCGACCATCTCGATACGCTCGCCACACCACCGCGCGTGGTGCTCGACACCAATGTCTGGATCGACTTGCTCGTCTTCGACGACCCCATTGTGCGTCCGGTCCGCGATGCCCTCGTCGAGCGTCGCCTCACGGCGCTCATGGCGTCGCGCTGTCGTGACGAACTCGCCGTGGTGCTTACTTACCCGCAATTCGCGTCGCGCGAAATCGACAACGACGCCGCGCTCGCCTGGGTCGACGCCAACACGCATCGCATCGTCGTGCCGGAAGACGCCGCGCCGGGCGCCCCGCTGCCGTTGTGCCGCGACCGCGACGATCAGAAATTCCTCGAAGCCGCACGCGACGGTCATGCACACTGGCTCGTCAGCAAGGACAAAGCGGTGCTTAAGCTGCGCAGCCGGGTGGCACGCCAGTTCGGCTTTCGCATCGTGACGGCGAGCGCGTTCGCGTCGCTGCTCAACGCGAACGGGTAATGTCCGAAAGTCCGATCGGAATCGGCGAACGCATGGCCGCGGCATGTCCGAAAACGCAACCCAACCTCCGGCATCGCCCGCAGGCCGGGCGCAGCGGCGGTAGAATGGCGGCCTGATCACTGCATCGTCCACTGCCTACATGAACGCGCCCCACACCGCATCTGTCGCGCCCGCCGCTCAGGCGTTGGTCGCCCCGCCGCTTGCGTCACGTCTGCCGAACGTCGGCACCACCATTTTCACCGTGATGTCGGCGCTCGCCGCCGAGAAGCAGGCGGTGAACCTCGGGCAGGGCTTCCCCGATTTCGCGTGCGATCCGAAGATCGTCGATGCCGTCTCGCGCGCGATGCGCGACGGCCATAACCAGTACCCGCCGATGGCCGGCGTGCCGGCATTGCGCCAGGCGATCGCCGACAAGATCGGCCGGCTTTACGGGCAGCCTTACGACTGGAACACTGAAATCACGGTGACGGCCGGTGCCACGCAGGCCCTGCTCACGGCCATTCTCGCGTGCGTGCATCCGGGCGACGAGGTGATCGTGTTCGAGCCGACGTATGACAGTTACGTCCCCTCGATCGAGCTGGCCGGTGGCAAGCCTGTGTTCATCACGCTCGACGCGCCCGAGTTCCGCATTCCGTTCGACAAGCTGGCGGCGGCGATCACGCCGCGCACGCGTCTCATCCTGTTCAACACGCCGCACAATCCCAGCGGCACCGTGTGGCACGAGCAGGATCTCGCGAAGCTCGCCGAGATCGTGGCCGGCACCGACATCCTGCTGATCTCCGACGAGGTCTACGAACACATGGTGTACGACGGCAAGCGGCACGAGAGTGTGGCGCGCCATCCCGAACTCGCGCGCCGCAGCTTCATCGTGTCGAGCTTCGGCAAGACATATCACGTGACGGGCTGGAAGGTCGGATTCGTGGCGGCGCCGGCGTCACTCTCGGCCGAATTCCGCAAGGTGCATCAGTTCAACGTGTTCACGGTCAACACGCCAATGCAGGTCGGTCTGGCCGACTACATGCGCGATCCCGCCCCGTACCTCGAACTCGCAGGCTTCTACCAGAAGAAGCGCGACCTGTTCCGCGAGGGGCTTGCGGGCACGCGCTTCAAGTTGCTGCCGTGTGAAGGCACTTACTTCCAGTGCGTGGATTACAGCGCGATCAGCGACATGAGCGAAGCCGACTTCGCGCTGTGGCTGACCGGCGAGATCGGCGTGGCGGCCATTCCCGTCTCGGCGTTCTATCATGAGCCGCATGAATCCGGTGTGGTGCGCTTCTGCTTCGCCAAGCGGGACGACACTCTGCGCGAGGCGCTGGCACGACTCGCGAAGATCTGACGCGAACCGCTTCAGCAAGACGCAAAAAGGGCCGCGATCTTTTTCCAATCGCGGCCCTTTCGCTTTTGCCTCGGCGCGTGATGCGCGGCGGTGGCAGGCGCGTCGGAATTACCCCGCCTTCTTCGCCTGCTGGGCCTGCTGGTACGCCTTCTGCTCAGCGCGCATGCGCTGGAACGATTCGCGTTCGGCGAGCCCCTTGCCATACGCCTTCCAGTCGATGCCGGCCGCTTGCAGGAAATCCTCCCCATACACCGCTTGTGTGGCCATCCCCAGGATCGGCAGATGGATGCCCGCGGCGACGTCGGCCATCGAGAAGGTATCGCCGGCAAGGTAGGGCGCAAACTTCGCCAGCCGCTTGAACGCCACGATGTTCCGGCGCAGCAGCTTCTCGGTGCGTTGACGCGTGCCATCCGAGGCCGTCGCGCCAAAGAACGCCTGCCCGTAGATGTCGCGCACAACCAGCTCCAGGTGCAACTCCACCATCGTGAGCAGTTCGCGTTCCTTCGCCTGCCGCCACGGGTCTTTCGAGAAAAGCGCGGGCGACGGATGCGTCGCTTCGAGGAAATCGCAGATCACCTGTGACTCGGACAGGAACCCTTGTTCCGTCTCCAGATACGGCACCTTGCCGAGCGGCGAGCATTGCAGCAGCGACTCATCCTGGCAGGGAATCGACTCCGACTCCTCGAATGCCAAGCCCTTCTCGTACAGTACTACCTTGACCTTGTTGTAATAGTTGCTGATGGGAAAACCGTACAGCTTCAACATGATGTCTCCGATGCGTCACGGCTAGCGCCTCGGTTGTCGTCGAGGCAGCGGCGCGTGCGCAGTGTCATGATGCGTCCCTGGTGCGCTGCCGCCGATGGAGCGGTAGCGCGTCGTTGTCGGCCGATCGCGCGACGGTGGTGCGACGGTGGTGCGACGGTTGCGGCATCGTTGTCGATCCACACGCTCACTGCGTCATGCAGCGAGCGCCACGGGGTCAACCTTGGCGATGCGTGCAACCGACGCGACTGGCGGCCACCCGCAGTGTAACGGCATCGCACGATCGGTCGTGAGACGCGCACACGGGAAGATGTCCCGAAATCTGCCTCCCGGCCCAACGGCAGGTCCACGAACGGTCCGATGGACTACGCCCCCGGCCGACCGCCCAGCGGAACAAGCGCTGGCAGCCGCCGCAAGATCGGCGACAATAGCGCCAACGCGTGATGGGCACCGGTTTGCATTGCTCGGCGAGTCATCAGGAAATTCATTTCCAGACCGACCGGTCGGACGATAGAATGTTGCATCCCCTCCGTGCCAGCGCCGGGCGCGCCCACCGCGCGACTCCGATCGACGACCATCGACCCCCATTTCGAGACACTCCGAATGACTGCATCCTCCTCCCAGGCCTGCGCGAACGCCCCCGGCAAGACTATCGACGTGCTGGGCATCGTCGGCGCCGGTGCCATGGGCCGTGGCATCGCCCAGATCGCCGCGCAGGCTGGCCTGCGCGTGAAACTTTACGACACCAACGCCAGCGCCGTGCAAGCCGCACTGGGCACCCTGCGCGACACGCTGGACAAGCTCGCCGCGAAGGGCAAGATCGAAGCGTCGAGTGTCGAGGCGACGATGGGCCGTCTGCAGGCATGCGGCGTCCTTGAGGATCTGGCCGATTGCCAGCTCGTGGTCGAAGCCATTATCGAAAAACTCGACGTCAAGCGCGATCTGTTCCGCTCGCTGGAGGGCATCGTTGCGGCAGACGCGATTCTCGCGTCGAACACGTCGTCGCTATCAATCACGGCGATCGCCGCCGCGTGCGAGCGTCCAGAGCGCGTGGCCGGCTACCACTTCTTCAACCCGGTGCCGCTCATGAAGGTGGTGGAGGTGATCGACGGCCTGCGTACCGCCCCCGAGGTCGGCGATGCGCTGCTCGCGCTGGGTCAGCGCATGGGGCACACGGCCGTGCGCTGCAAGGACATGCCGGGCTTCATCGTCAACCACGCCGGGCGCGGGATGAACACCGAAGGCCTGCGCGTGGCGAGCGAAGGTGTGGCGAGTTTTGCTGACATCGACCGTATCCTGCGCGAGCAGGCCGGCTTTCGTCTTGGCACGTTCGAACTGCTCGATCTCACGGCACTCGACGTCTCGCACCCGGTGATGGAATCGATCTACCACCAGTTCTACGAAGAAGCCCGCTTCCGTCCGTCGCCGATCACGGCCGTACGCTTCGCGGGCGGCCTGCTGGGCCGCAAGGTCGGCGAAGGCTTCTATCGCTATGTCGACGGCAAACAGCAAGTGCCGCCTGAAGCCCCTGCGCCCGACACCCTGCCCGCCAGCGTCTGGGTGAGCCGCACCGATACGCGCGGCTTCGCGGCCGTGGTCGAACTGCTCGGCGCGACGGGCGTGCCCCTCGAAAGCGGCGACAAGCCGTCAGCAACGGCGCTGATCGTTGTCACGCCGCTCGGTCTCGACGCCACGACCTGCGCCGTCGAACAGGGACTCGACGCGGCGCGCACGGTGGCCGTCGACACGCTGCTGCCGCTCGCCGGCGCGAAGCGCCACACGCTGATGACCACGCCGATCACGACGCCCGAAGCACGCAACGCCGCACACGCCCTGTTTGCGCACGGCGGCACACCCGTGACGGTGATTCGCGACTCGGCGGGCTTTGTCGCCCAGCGCGTGATCGCCACCATCGTGAACATCGGCGCCGACATCGCGCAGCAACGCATCGCAGCACCCGGCGACATCGATCGCGCCGTGACGCTGGGCCTGGGCTACGCCAAAGGGCCGCTCGCACTCGGCGATGCCGTCGGCGCACGCCAACTGCTCACCGTGCTGCGCAATCTGCAATCGTTCTACGGCGATCAGCGCTATCGTCCGTCGCCGTGGCTCACGCGCCGCGCGCAACTGGGCGTGTCGCTGCTGACCGAAGAACAGTGATCTGGAGACTCGCCCCATGAGCGCCGAACTGCTTGCCGAACGCGTTGACCACACGCTGGTGCTGACGCTGTCGAACCCGGGGGCGCGCAATGCGCTGCACCCCGACATGTACGCCGCCGGGGTCGAAGCGCTGACCACGGCCGAGCGCGACCCGTCCGTGCGCGCCGTGGTGCTCACCGGCGCCGACAACTTCTTTTGCGCGGGCGGCAACCTGAACCGGCTGCTGGAGAATCGTCAGAAGGACCCATCGGTACAGGCGGCAAGCATCGACGCGCTCGCTGAATGGATCGAGGCGCTGCGTGCGTGTCCGAAGCCGGTCATCGCGGCCGTCGAGGGCGCCGCCGCCGGGGCGGGCTTCTCGCTCGCGCTCGCGTGCGACCTGCTCGTCGCGGCCGACAACGCCAAGTTCGTGATGGCCTACGTCAAGGTCGGCCTCACGCCCGATGGCGGCGGCTCATGGTTCCTCTCGCAAGCCCTGCCCCGCCCGCTCGCCACCGAGATCCTGCTCGAAGGCAAGCCGGTCGCGGCGGCGCGCCTGGCCGCGGCCGGTCTCGTCAACCGCGTGGTCGCGCCGGGACAAGCCCGGGCCGAGGCGCTGAACTGGGCGACCGATCTCGCGCAGCTCTCGCCGAACGCCGTCGGCCGGATCAAGTCGCTCATCGAAAGCGGTGCCAGCGAGACGCTCACCTCGCAGTTGGGCGCCGAGCGCGATAGTTTCGTCGCATCGCTTCACCATGCTGACGGTCTGGAAGGAATCAGTGCCTTCCTTGAGAAACGTCCGGCAAAATACGCCTGATGGCTTGACCGACCGCGCACGAACTTTGGACACGCACGGTCGGTCAATGCCTTGCCGCAGCGCCCCGTTAGACTGCCGGCGCCCCTCTCAGGAGAGTTACCGCATGCGCGACTCACTCGGCCAATCCGGCTCCGCCGCCGGTCCCTTGGTATTCACGCCACCACAGCGCCGCCGCATCTATCTGATGCGTCATGGCGACGTCACGTACTTCGACGACAGCGGCAAGCCTATCGACGCCGACGCGGTCGCACTCAACGAGCTGGGGCGCTCGCAAGCCAGCGCCGCCGGACGCGCCTTTGCCGCCGAGAACATCCGCTTCGATCGCGTGATCGTGAGCGGCCTGCCGCGCACCCGCGAGACGGCCGAGCGCGTGCTGGCCGAGACCGGACAACAGATCGACATCGAGACGTGGACGTGCTGGCGGGAAATTCGCGCCGGCAACATTGCCGACCTGCCGCCGGGCGAGATCGCGCAGGCGTTTCTCGGCGCGTTCGACGGCCTCGTGCCCGAGAGCACCCGCTTCATGAACGGCGAGTCGGTGCGCGAGTTGCTCGACCGCGTGGTGCCGCCGCTGGCGGAGCTGCGCGCCGATACGTCGTGGGATACGGTACTACTGGTGTTGCACGGCGGCGTGAATCGGGCGATTCTCTCGCATGCCATGCATCCGCTCGGACGCCTCTTCCTGGGCCAGCTCGCTCAGACCCCCGCCTGCATCAACGCGCTCGACGTGGGCGACAAGCCCGAAGACTGGGTCGTGCGCCTGATGAACTTTGCGCCGCCGCAACTGTTGCATCGCGATAACCGGCTGACCGTCATGGAAAAGATCTTCGCGTCGTTTGTGCGCACGCGAGCGCGAGGATAAGCGCGTCGGGCCATCGCACGACGTGAAGCGTCCGCACACGCAATAAGTAACAAGCAAAAAGCAACGCAGTCGAAGCGGTCGAAATCGTCACGAACAACGTAGCACCGGGAATGCAGGAGACAGCATGGCCGAGGAGCTCGCGCAAGACTATTCCACATTTGCCGGCGAACGCGCACTGGACGCGCGCGCGCCGTTCGATACCGCTGCGCTCGAAGGCTGGCTCGCCGCGCATGTCGACGGCTTTGCCGGGCCGCTGACGATCACGCAGTTCAACGGCGGTCAATCCAATCCGACTTATCGCCTGACGACCCCCAACGCCGCCTACGTGCTGCGCACCAAGCCCGCACCGGCCGCCAAACTGCTCCCGTCCGCCCACGCCATCGAGCGCGAATATCGTGTGATGGATGCCCTCGCCGGCACCGATGTCCCCGTCGCCCGCATGCGGGGACTGTGCGTGGACGAAAGCGTGATCGGGCTGGCGTTCTATGTCATGGACTTCGTGCCGGGGCGCGTGTTGTGGGACCCCTCGCTGCCCGGCATGACGCCGGCCGAGCGCGGCGCCATCTACGACGAGATGAACCGCGTCATCTCGGCCCTGCACCGGGTCGACTACGCGGCCATCGGCCTTACGTCCTACGGCAAGCCTGGCGGCTACATCGCGCGCCAGATCGCCCGGTGGAGCCAGCAATACCGCGCCTCACAGACGCAGACGATCGACGCGATGGACCGTCTCATCGAGTGGCTGCCCGCGCATTTGCCCTCTGGCGTGCCCGAGCGCACCAGCATCGTGCACGGCGACTTCCGCCTCGACAATCTGATCTTCCATCCGAGCGAGCCGCGCGTACTCGCCGTGCTCGACTGGGAACTGTCGACGCTCGGCGACCCGCTCGCCGACTTCAGTTATCACTGCATGGCATGGCACGTCACCCCCGGAGTGTTTCGCGGGATTGCCGGCCTCGATTGGGCCGCCCTCGGCATACCGGACGAAAACGCCTACGTCGCCCGCTACAGCGAGCGCACGGGGATTGCCCGGCCCGCGCAGTGGTATTTCTATCTCGCGTATAACATGTTCCGTATCGCCGCAATTCTGCAAGGCATCATGAAGCGCGTCGCCGACGGCACGGCCGTCAGCCAGCAGGCACTCGATGCCGGCCAGCGCGCGCGGCCGATGGCGGAACTCGCCTGGATGTACGCGCAGCGCAGCACAGCCCCCGCGCAGTGCGGGTCCCGGGATCTCGATCACGCAGGCAGTCAAGGAACGCAGACCTCATGAATTTCACCTACAGCCCGAAAGTCGAGGCATTGCGCGAGCGCCTCACCGCGTTCTTCGACGAGCACATTTTCCCGAACGAGCGTCACTATCTCGAAGCGATCGAGGTGGCGCGGCGCCAAGGCGACGCATGGCAGCCGTCGCCGGTCATCGAGCGCCTCAAGCCGCTCGCGCAGCAGGCCGGGCTGTGGAACCTGTTCCTGCCCGACTCGGGGCGCGGCGCGGGCCTGACCAACGTCGAATACGCACCGCTGTGCGAGATCATGGGACAAGTCCCGTGGGCGCCGGAAGTCTTCAATTGCAACGCCCCCGACACCGGCAACATGGAAACGCTCGAGCGCTACGCGACCGACGCGCAAAAGGCGCAATGGCTCGAACCGCTGCTGCGCGGCGAGATCCGTTCCGCCTTTCTGATGACGGAGCCGGACGTGGCGTCGTCCGACGCCACCAACGTCCAGTGCCGCATTCGCCGCGACGGCGACGACTACGTCATCAATGGCCGCAAGTGGTGGTCGACCGGCGCGGGCGACCCACGTTGTGCCGTCTACATCGTGATGGGCAAGACCGATCCGGACGCGCCGAAGCATGCCCAACAGTCGATGATTCTCGTGCCGGCCGACGCCAAGGGCGTAACGCGCGTGCGCCCGCTCACCGTCTTCGGCTACGACGACGCCCCACACGGCCATATGGAAATCGTGCTCGATGACGTTCGTGTGCCGGCCAGCAGTCTCCTGCTCGGCGAGGGACGCGGCTTCGAGATCGCGCAGGGGCGTCTCGGCCCGGGGCGTATCCACCACTGCATGCGGCTCATCGGGCTGGCCGAGCGTGCGCTTTCGCTGATGTGCCAGCGCACGCTCTCGCGGGTGGCGTTCGGCAAGCCGATCGCGGCGCAGGGCGTCACGCGCGAGCGCATCGCCGAAGCCCGGTGTTTGATCGAACAGGCGCGCCTGCTCACGCTCAAGGCCGCCTATATGATGGATACCGTCGGTAACAAGGCGGCGCGGGCCGAGATCGCCATGATCAAGGTCGTGGCGCCGACCATGGCGTGTCAGGTGCTCGACTGGGCGATGCAGGCGCATGGCGCGGCGGGGCTCTCGGGAGACTTCCCGCTGGCCTACGCGTATGCGAGCGCGCGCACGTTGCGCTTCGCGGACGGCCCCGACGAAGTCCATCGCAACGCCATCGCCAAGCTGGAACTGGCGCGCTACGCGAGCGCGCCGAGCGCCCCCGGCGCCCCGTCGTCAACTGACACCCCAACAAGGAGCCACAATTGATTCAGCTCTATTCCTGGGCCACGCCCAACGGCCACAAGGTCCACATCATGCTCGAAGAGTGCGGGTTGCCCTACCACGCACATGCCGTCGATATCGGGGCGGGCGACCAGTTCAAGGACGCCTTCCTCGCCATCTCGCCGAACAACAAGATTCCGGCCATCGTCGACGAGGACGGGCCGGACGGCAAGCCAATCTCGCTGTTCGAGTCGGGAGCGATCCTGCTGTATCTGGCGGGCAAGACCGGGCGCTTCCTGCCCGAGGATGTGCGCGGCAAGTACGAGACGCTCGAATGGCTGATGTTCCAGATGGGGGGCGTGGGACCGATGCTCGGTCAGGCGCACCATTTTCGGATCTACGCGCCCGAGAAAATCGATTACGCGATCAAGCGCTACACCAATGAGGCCCGGCGCCTGTACGGCGTGCTCGACAAGCAGCTCGGTCATCACCCCTACGTATCGGGCAACATGTACACCATTGCGGATATTGCGATCTGGCCGTGGCTGCGCTCGTGGAAGAATCAAGGTGTGGTGATGTCGGACTTCCCCAATGTGCAACGCTGGTTCGACGCCATCGAGGCCCGTCCGGCCGTGCAGCGCGGCATCAAGGTGCTGGCCGACGCGCGCAAGCCGCTTCAGGATGCCAAGGCCCGCGAGATACTGTTCGGCGCGACGCAATACGCGCGCCATTAGGCCACGGGCGAGCGGTGACGGTCCGGCGGGGCGTAGAGCGAAGTGGTTGACACTTCGCAACAGACTGCGGTTTCGCCGCGACGCTGGCGGTGCTAATCTAGGCGAATCACGCTCGATGCGTAGGCGCGTCGAACACGCCGAACACGTACCTGCAGACGTTTTTCAAACGTCTGCGACGCGGCTGGCCGCCGTCGTCCCCTTGCAGTTCGCAGTCCCTCGCCGCTGGCTTTTGGAAGATCCGGGAGATCCACATATGTCAGGCAAGTTCGAACTCAAGCGCAGTCCCAACGGTGAATTCCACTTTCACCTGATGGCCGACAGCGGGCACATTATCCTTTCGTCCGAGACATACAAGGCGCGGGCCTCTGCGCAGAACGGTATCGAGTCCGTTCGCAAGAATTCGGCCGAGGACCACCGTTTCGAGCGCAAGACGTCGACGTCCGGCCGCCCGTATTTCGTGCTCAAGGCGCGCAATGGCGAGATCATCGGCCAAAGCCAGATGTTTTCGAGCGCCGAGCAGATGGAAGACGGCATCACGCAGGTCAAACGCGATGCCCCGGCGGCCTCGGTGAGCGATCTGTCACATTGAGACCGCCGCGGCAGGCCGACGCGAGCGCGGGTGAGTCCGACGCTCGCGTGACTCAGTCACCGCGCTTCAAATAGAGCCCGGTTCCGCGGAACCGGCACACTTCTTCGCCGTGCTGATTCGTCGCCGTCCAGAGCTGGCGCACGATGCCCCGATCGGGACGGCTTTTCGACGCGCGCACTTCCAGCGTGCTGCTCGTGACCGTGATCGTGTCTCCCGGACGCACCGGTTTGAGCCACTCGATCTGCTCGACGCCCGGCGACCCCATGCTCGACGAGCGCGAGAGCAGTTGGTCGACGTTCATCCGCATCATGATGCTGCACGTGTGCCAGCCGCTGGCCACCAGCCCACCGAAATGCGACTCGCGCCCGGCCGCTTCATCGATGTGAAACGGCTGGGGATCGAATTGCCGCGCAAAATGCACGATCTCGTCCGCCGTGAACGTGTATTCGCCCAGATCGAAGGTGTCACCGACCGTGAAGTCTTCGAAGTAGTACTCGAGAGTTGCCATCGCTAGCTCCTGCATGCGGCGTGCTGGCGTCATCCGCCAGACGGTTACGGGCTTACTGCAACGTATCCTTGAAGCCGTCGGGAATCGGCAGCGGCATGACGTCGATGCCCTCTTCCGCCAGTGCTTCGCTCTCTTCGCGCGACACCGTGCCGCGAATATTGCGCTCCGGGGCTTCCGCATAGTGAATCTTGCGGGCTTCCTCGGCAAACTGGCTACCCACGTCTTCCGTGTTCGCCATGACGTGACGCACCGCCTTCATCCAGAGCGTCTGCAGCTCGCCTTTCGCTTTGGCGACGTCCCGCGAGGCCGAGTCGCCGGGCGGTCGCGCGGCCGGCGCGCCTTCGGCACGCAACGTCGCCCCCGACAGATTCAGGCGCGGCGCAGACGGCATGCGGGCAATCTTCGCGTCGCCGCAGACGGGGCATGTCACCAGCCCCCGCGCTTGCTGCGACAGGTAATCGTCCTCCGAGCCGAACCAGCCCTCGAAGGTGTGCTCGTGTGCACAACGCAAGTCAAAAACCTTCATGACGCAATGGATGTATCCCGACCCCGTGGGTCACGAGACCGGGGATCGAAAAAAATGACGATGGATCAGCGTTGTGGCGACCGCTCGTTCGGCTGCCACACGCCCGATAATATCTTTTCCAGCCAGAACGCGCCGATGATCGATTTGACGTCCGTGATACGCCCGTCCCGCACCCATTGCAGCAGTTCGGTCGCGGGCATCTTGAACACGTCGAGAAACTCGCCCTCGTCGAGGCGTTGTTCGCCAAGCGTGAGGTCGCGCGCAAGCCAGATGTCAATGAATTCCGTCGAGTACGAAATCACCGGGTGAATACGCGTGAGGTAATCCCAGCGCTCGGCGCGATACCCCGTCTCTTCCAGCAACTCACGCTGGCCGCACGCGAGACCGCCCTCCGCGTCGTCGAGCTTGCCGGCGGGCAGCTCCGTCATCACGCGCTCGAGCGGATACCGATACTGACGCTCCATGAGCACCTGGCCGTCGTCGAAGAGCGGGATCACCATGACGGCCCCCGGATGGGTGGTGTATTCGCGCGTTGCCGTCTTGCCGTCGGGTAGACGCACGCGGTCGCGCTTGATGGTCAGGAACGAACCGTCATAGACCGTATCGCTCTCAAGACGCGTCTCAATCAGATGTCGATCGTCGAATTGACGCTGGGTCATAAGCCCTCCACGGCTGAAAATTGGCGAACCCAAAACAAAACGCCGCCCAAGGGCGGCGTCTTGCGAAGCAAACATCTCAGGCCACAACGGCAGCCGGTCGATGGCGCCACAAATACCGGTACACGAAGCCCGGAAACGCGAACACGACGAAAAGACTGGCCGTGACCGCATAGAACTGCCAGCCCTGCGAAAACACGTTGCCGATGCCCGACTCGATCAGATAACCGAGCGCCCCCACCACGAAGTAAGCCACCGCCATCTCGACCAGCCGGCACCACAGCGGCTTGACCGCTCGCTTGAGCGCGATGACGCCAAACAGGCGCTGGTTCACGAACGGCAGATTCGCGCCCAACAGGGACAGCACAATCACCAGCATACCGCCTGCCGACATACCCATCGATCATCCCTCCGCCGGTTCGTCTGTCGTGCGCCGGGCCGGTCATTTCGACCCGCCCGGCCGCCTTCGTGTAGTCTAACGCGCTCAGCTGGCGAGCGTCAGCTTGATGGTGCGCAGGCACCAGTCCATCAGCGGGCCAGGCATCAAGCCCAGGTACAGCAGAACCAAACCGTTGAGCGACAGCACGAAACGCATCGTGCCGCTGCCCTGCAGCGCATTGTGGTCATCGGCCTTGTCGAAGTACATCAGCTTGACGACACGCAGGTAGTAGAACGCACCGATCAGCGAGGCCAACACCGCCACCACCGCCAACCACACCATGCCCGCGTTCACCACAGCTTGCAGCACGGCCAGCTTGGCGTAGAAACCTGCCAGCGGCGGAATGCCGGCCAGCGAGAACATCAGCATCAGCATCACGAACGCGAACCACGGGCTACGCTGGTTCAGGCCCTTCAGATCGGAGAGATTCTCTGCCTCGAAGCCTTGGCGCGAGAGCAGCAGCACGATACCGAACGTGCCCAGCGTCGTGAGCAGGTAGATCACGCTGTAGAACATCGACGAACCGTAGGCGTCGGCGATCCCGTCGATCTTGCCGCCCACCACGCCCGAGAGCATGCCCAGCAGCACGAAGCCCATGTGCGAGATGGTCGAGTAGGCCAGCAGGCGCTTGACGTTGGTCTGCACAATCGCCGTCAGGTTACCGATCACCAGCGAGAGCACCGCCATGATGATCAGCATCTGCTGCCAGTCGATCGCCAGCGGCAGCATGCCTTCGACGAGCAAGCGCAGCAGCAGCGCGAAGGCGCCCAGCTTCGGCGCGCCACCGATGAGCAGCGTGACCGGGGTCGGCGCGCCCTGGTAGACGTCGGGCACCCACATGTGGAACGGCGCAGCGCCGAGCTTGAACGCCAGACCGGCCACCACGAACACAACGCCGAACACCAGCACGACCTTGTTCACAGCACCCGAAGCGATGACTTCGAAGACCTTGGACAGTTCGAGCGAGCCGGTCGCGCCGTACATCATCGACATGCCGTACAGCAGGAAGCCCGAGGCGAGCGCCCCCAGCACGTAATACTTCATGGCCGACTCGGTCGCGTTCGTCGAATCGCGCCAGACGGCGGCAAGGGCGTACAGCGACAGCGACATCAGTTCCAGACCCAGGTACAAGGTCAGGAAGTTGTTGCCCGAGATCATCACCGACAGGCCCAGCAGCGAGAACAGGCTGAGAACGTAGAAGTCGCCGCGGGCGAGACCGCGGGCTTCCAGATACTTTTGACCGTAGACGAACGTGACGAACGTAGCGAGGCCGCCAAAGGCCTTGAGCAGGTTCGACATCGGATCGGCGACGAACACATTACCGAACAGGTAGTGCGACGCCGGATCACTGGCGTTGCATGCCCACAGCACGGACACGACTGCGGACGTGATGAGCGCCAGCACGTAGTTGAGCTTGCGCGTCTGGCCGAGGAACGCGTCGCACATCATGATCACGAGGATCATGAGCAGCAGGATGGCCTCCGGCAACGCAGGCAGCAGATTGATGTTTTGCATGATCTGGATATCCTCCCCGATTAAGGCAGCTTGGTCTGCGCCACGTGGGCGAGGAGGTTAACGACGGAGGTGTGCATCAGGTCGGTGAAGGGCTTCGGATAGATACCCATGAACAGCGTGAGCGCCGCCAGCACGGCCAGCATGAAGAATTCGCGCTTGTTGATGTCGACCAGCTCGCGCACGTGATCGTTGGCGATCGCGCCGAAAATCACGCGCTTGTACATCCACAGCGAATACGCCGCACCGGTGATCAGCGAGGTCGCAGCGAGCAGACCCACCCAGAAATTCAGCTTCACGGCGCCCAGGATCACCAGGAATTCGCCCACGAAGCCCGACGTCGCCGGCAGACCGCTGTTGGCCATCGTGAACAGCATGAACAGCGCTGCGAACTTCGGCATCGTGTTCACCACACCGCCGTAGTCGGCGATGTTGCGCGAGTGCATGCGGTCGTACAGCACACCGATACACAGGAACATGGCGCCCGAGACGAAGCCGTGCGAGATCATCTGGACCAGCGCACCCTGCATGCCGATTTCGCTGAACATGAAGAAGCCGAGAATCGCGAAGCCCATGTGAGCGATCGACGAATACGCCACCAGCTTCTTCATGTCGGTCTGCACCAGGGCCACGAGGCCGATGTAGACGACGGCGATCAGCGCGAGCGTGATCATGAAGCCCGACAGGTAGTGACTGGCGTCCGGGGCGATCGGCAGCGAGAAGCGCAGGAAACCGTAGGCCCCAAGCTTGAGCATGATCGCGGCCAGCACGACCGAGCCGCCGGTCGGCGCTTCCACGTGGGCGTCCGGCAACCAGGTATGCACCGGCCACATCGGCACCTTCACGGCGAAGGCCATGAAGAACGCCACGAACAGCAGTATCTGCACGTTCATCGGCAGCTTCGCGGCGTACCAGTCGGTCAGCGTGAACGAGTGCGTCACGTTGTAGAGGTAGATCAGCGCGACCAGCATGAGCAGCGAGCCGAGCAGCGTGTACAGGAAGAACTTGAACGCGGCATACACCCGGTTCGGGCCGCCCCACACACCGATGATCAGGTACATCGGGATCAGCGTGGCCTCGAAGAAGACGTAGAACAGCAGGCCGTCTTGCGCCGAGAACACCCCGATCATCAGACCCGAGAGGATCAGAAACGCGGCCATGTACTGGGCGACGCGCTCCGTGATCACTTCCCAACCCGCGATCACCACGATCACCGTGATAAGCGAAGTCAGCACGATCAGCCACAGCGAGATGCCGTCGATGCCGAGGAAGTAGTTGATGTGGAAGCGGTCGATCCAGCTCGATTTCTCGACAAACTGGAACGCCGCCGTATTGGCGTCGAAGTTCGAGATCAACGGCAGCGTGACCAGGAAGCTCATCAGCGACCCGATGAGCGACAGCGCACGTGCGCCGCCCGGGTTGCGGTCATTCCCCACCGCGAGGACAACGATCCCCGAGATGATGGGTAGCCAGATGGCCAGACTCAGAAGCGGTAGCGATTGCATTATTGTTGGCTCCCCCTATTACTTGCCGTTCAACGTCACAAACAGCGTCAGGAGCCCGAGCATGCCGAGGATCATGGCGAACGCGTAGTGGTAGATGTAACCGGATTGAACGAAGCGGATGACACCGGCGAACCAGCCCACCAGACGCGCGCTGCCGTTCACGACTGCGCCATCGATGAGACCTTGATCGCCAGCCTTCCACAGGCCGCGACCGATCTTGAGCGCGCCCTTGGCGAAGACCACTTCGTTGATCTTGTCCATGTAGTACTTGTTGTCGAGCAGGTTGTAGATGCCCGAGAACCGATTTTTCAGCGCTTCCGGAATATCCGGGCGCTTCAGGTAGAAGAACGCCGCGAGCACGATGCCCAGCGCCGACAGGGCGATCGGGAGCGTGCCGAACGAGTGCAACGCCATCGCCAGCCAGCCGTGGAAATCGTGGCTCAGCTCTTCCATCGCCGGATGGTTTTCGCCAACGTAGATCACGTCCTTGAACGCCACGCCCTGCTTGAAGAAGCTGCCGAACAGCATCGGGGCAATCGCGATGGCGCCGATGATGACCGACGGAATCGCCAGCAGAATCAACGGGATCGTGACCACCGCCGGCGACTCGTGCGGCTTCTGACCCGGGGCCAGACCGTGGTGGTGATCGGCGGTTTCCTCTTCTTCCTCGTGATGCTCGTCATGGTCGTGATGCACCTGACCGAAACGCTCCTTGCCGTGGAAGACCATGAAGTACATGCGGAACGAGTAGAACGCCGTGACGAAGACGCTGGCGACCACGGCGAAGTACGCGAAGCCCGAGCCCGGCAGATGCGAGGCGGCCACGGCTTCGATGATCGAGTCCTTCGAGTAGAACCCGGCGAAGAACGGTGTCCCGATCAGCGCGAGCGAGCCCAGCAGCGACGTGATCCATGTGATCGGCATGTACTTCCACAGGCCGCCCATGTTGCGCATGTCCTGATCGTGATGCATGCCCATGATGACCGAGCCCGCACCGAGGAACAGCAGCGCCTTGAAGAACGCGTGCGTCATCAGGTGGAAGATGGCGACCGGGTAGGCCGACACGCCGAGCGCGACCGTCATGTAACCGAGCTGCGAGAGCGTCGAGTAGGCCACGACACGCTTGATGTCGTTCTGGATCATGCCCAGGAAGCCCATGAACAACGCGGTGATCGCGCCGATGATCGTGATGAACGACAGCGCCGTGTCCGAGAGTTCGAACAGCGGCGACATGCGGCTCACCATGAAGATCCCCGCGGTCACCATCGTGGCCGCGTGAATCAGTGCCGAAATCGGGGTCGGGCCTTCCATCGAGTCCGGCAGCCACACGTGCAGCGGGAACTGCGCCGACTTACCCATCGCACCGATGAACAGGCAGATACAGGCCACGGTGATCAGGCGCCAGTCGGTGCCCGGAAACGACAGGGCCGCGACCTCGTTGGCCTTGGCGAACACTTCGCCGTAGTTCAGCGTGCCGGTGAAGGCCAGCAGCAGGCCGATACCGAGCAGGAAGCCGAAGTCGCCGACGCGGTTGACCAGGAACGCCTTCATGTTGGCGTAGATCGCGGTCGGACGCGTGTACCAGAAACCGATCAGCAGGTACGAAACCAGGCCCACCGCTTCCCAGCCGAAGAACAGTTGCAGGAAGTTGTTGCTCATCACGAGCATCAACATCGAGAACGTGAACAGCGAGATGTACGAGAAGAAGCGCTGGTAGCCAGGATCTTCCGCCATGTAGCCGATGGTGTAGATGTGCACCATGAGCGAGACGGAAGTGACCACGCACATCATCGTAACGGTGAGCGTGTCGACGAGGAAGCCGATCTCGAGCTTGAGCTCGCCGATGCGGGCCCATTCGTAGACGGTGGCGTTGAAGCTCGCCCCGTTCATGACGTCGATGAACGTCATGACCGACAGGACAAACGCGACCAGTACGCCGAGGATCGTGACCGTGTGGGCGCCCGCGCGTCCGACTTGCTTGCCGAACAGGCCGGCAATCAAGGAGCCGACGAGCGGCGCCAGCGGGATCGCGAGCAGCAGGTTGGGATTCAATGTGGATGCCATAACAGCGTTCGCTTTGTTTAACCCTTGAGGCGGTCGAGATCTTCGACGTTGACCGTTTCGAGCTTACGGAACAGCGTGACCAGAATGGCCAGCCCGATCGCGGCTTCCGCCGCGGCCACCGTAAGAATGAAGAACACGAATACCTGACCGGCAATGTCGCCCAGGTAATGCGAAAACGCGACGAAGTTCAGATTGACCGCGAGCAACATCAGCTCGATGGCCATGAGCAGCACAATCACATTTCTGCGGTTGAGGAAGATACCGGTAATGCTGATCGCGAAGAGAATCGCGCCCAACACCAGGTAATGCGCTAGCGACAACGAGATCATGCTGTCTCCTTATTCCGCCGCCGGCGCGTCGGTGCCGGTGGACTGCTGCCGGGCTTCGGCGGGCATCGACACCAGACGCACGCGGTCGCGCGCCTTCACGCGCACCTGCTGGCTCGGGTCGGTCTGTTTGTGGTCCTTACGGGTACGCATGGTCAGCGCAACTGCCGCCACGACCGCCACCAGCAGGATCAGACCTGCCACTTCGAAGGCAAAGATATAGTCGGTGTACAGCGCGATACCAAGCGCCTTGGTGTTCGCCACGTCCGGGGCCGAGACCGCCTTGACCGGCGAGCGCGTGGCGCCGTAGCCGCGCATGAGCACCAGTGCCGATTCGACGATCATGATCGCGCCGACAGCGCTCGCCAGCGGGATGAACTTGCCGAAACCGCGCCGCAGTTCGTCGAGATTGATGTCGATCATCATCACCACGAACAGGAACAGCACCATCACCGCGCCGACATACACGAGCACCAGCATGATGGCGAGGAACTCGGCCTCGAGCAGCATCCAGATCGCCGCGGCGTTGAAGAAGGCGAGCACCAGGAACAGTGCCGACTGTACGGGGTTGCGCGCGGTCACGACCTTCAGGCCGGAGATCACGAGGATCAGCGCAAACACGTAGAAAAGAAAGGTTGTGAATTCCATAATCACCGGGTGTTGCGAGAATTAGCCAACGTCAATTGCCGTACCGGGCGCACCGTCGCTGCGCTGCGCCCTGCCCTGCTTAACGGTACGGCGCATCGGCCGCCTTGGCCGCCGCGATCTCGTTTTCGTAACGATCGCCCACCGCGAGCAACATCTCCTTGGTGAAGTACAGATCGCCACGCTTCTCGCCGTGGTACTCGAGAATGTGCGTCTCGACGATCGAGTCCACCGGGCAGCTTTCTTCGCAGAAGCCGCAGAAAATGCACTTGGTCAGATCGATGTCGTAGCGCGTGGTACGGCGGGTGCCGTCGTCGCGCACATCCGACTCGATCGTGATGGCCATTGCCGGGCACACCGCTTCGCACAGCTTGCAGGCGATGCAGCGCTCTTCACCATTCGGATAACGGCGCAGCGCATGCAGACCGCGAAACCGCGGCGACATCGGCGTCTTCTCTTCCGGAAACTGCACCGTCACCTTGCGTGCGAACGTATAGCGCCCTGTGAGCGCCATGCCCTTGAGCAGTTCCAACAACAGGAAACTGCCGAAAAAGTCTTTGATTGCCCTTACCATGGGATTCCTCTACTCCGTTCGCCTCAGCCCCAGATGTTCCAGGGGGACATGATCCAGACACCCACCACGATCACCCAGATGATCGTCAGCGGCAGGAATACCTTCCAGCCCAGACGCATGATCTGGTCGTAGCGGTAGCGCGGGAACGTCGCACGCACCCAGATGAACACCGACAGCAGCAGGAACACCTTGAACGCCAGCCAGAACACACCCGGGATGAACGACAGGAAGCCGAACGGCGCACTCCAGCCCCCCAGGAACAGCACCGAGGCCAGCGCCGAGATGATGATCATGTTGATGTACTCGGCCAGGAAGAACAGGGCGAAGCCCATGCCCGAGTATTCGATCATGTGACCGGCCACGATTTCCGATTCGCCTTCCACCACGTCGAACGGGTGGCGGTTCGTTTCGGCAATGCCCGAGACGAAGTAGACGACGAACATCGGCAGCAGCGGCAGCCAGTTCCACGACAGCAGGTTCAGCCCCAGACCCGCGAACATGCCGTGCTCTTGCGAACGCACGATGTCCGACAGGTTGAGCGAGCCGGCCGTCATCAGCACCGTGACCAGCGCGAAGCCCATGGCGATTTCGTACGAAATCATCTGGGCCGACGCGCGCATGGCGCCGAGGAAAGCGTATTTCGAGTTCGATGCCCAGCCGGCGAGAATCACGCCGTACACGCCGATCGACGAAATCGCGATGGCGTAGAGCAGCCCGGCGTTCACGTCGGCCAGCACGGCGCCCGGCTGGAACGGAATCACCGCCCAGATCGCGAAGGCGGGCAGCACGGCCATCACCGGCGCGATGGCGTAAATGCCCTTGCTCACCTGCGACGGCGTAATGACTTCCTTGAGCAGGAGCTTCAACACGTCGGCTATCGGCTGGAGCAGACCGGCCGGGCCCACGCGGTTCGGGCCCAGACGCACGTGCATCCAGCCGATGAGCTTGCGCTCCCACAGAATCAGGTACGCCACGCACAGCAGCAGGATCACGGCCACGACGAGGATGCGGACCAGCGCCCACACCGTCGGCCAGGCCACGCCCAGCAGTTGCGTGCCGTATTGATTGATGACTTCGTTCAGGCTCATTTACGCCTTCTCCACCGAAATTTCACCGAACATCGCGCCAAGCGCGGCGGATGCCGGCGTGGCCGCCGGCACGCGCACCACATTGGCAGGCAACGTTTCCGAACGCGCAGCCGGCAGCGTGACCACCGCATCGCCCTGACGCACGCGCACGGCGTCGCCCGCGGCGAGGCCCAGGCGATCGAACAGCGCCGCCGGGAGCGTGGCACGCAGCGCGGCCTTGGCGTCGTTGGTCAGTTGCAGCGACGGGGCACGGCGTACCAGCGCGTCGGCCGAGTAGATCGGCACGTCGGCCAGACGCTCCAGGCCCTGCCCGGCTGCCGTCGGTGCAGCCAGCGCGGCCTTGGCGCGGTTGTCGAGCGAGGCGACCGAGAATCCGGCGAGCGCTTCGTCGCGCACCTGTTCCGCGGTGTCCTGCGCGAAGCCTTGCAGCTTGAGCAGATTGCCCAGCACGCGCAGCACCTTCCAGCCCGGACGCGTCTCGCCCAGCGCACGCACCACACCGTTGAAGTGTTGCGGCAGCCCTTCGGCGTTGACGAACGTACCGGCCGTCTCCGTGAACGGGGCGATCGGCAGCAGCACGTCGGCGTACTCGAGGCCGTGCTTGAACGGCGAGAGCGAGACCACCATCTTCGCGGCGTTCAATGCCGTGAGCGCTTGCTTCGCATCGGCCGAGTCGTACTCCGGCTCGGCGTTCAGCAGCAGATACGCCTGGCGCGGTTGCGCGAACAGCGCAGCGGCGCCCTTGGCGTTCGTGGCCTTCACCGCGTAGGCACCGACCGTGTTGGCGCCTTCGGTGAGGAAGCCCAGCGTGGCGCCGGTGATATCGGCGATCACTTGCGCGATGGCGTGCAGTTGTGCGAATTGCGGATGCTGCACCACGGCGTTGCCCAGCAGGATGGCACGACGCTCGCCGTTCACCAGCGAGGCGGCGATGGCGTTGGCCGTGTCGCTGACGTTCACGCCGGCGAGCTCAGTCGGGGCGGCAACGCCCTTGGCCGCCGCCGCGGCGAGCGCGATACCGGCCAGCTCGCTCACCCATGCGCTCGGTGCGGCGATGATCTTGTTGGCGAGCTTCACCAGCAGATCGTCGTCCGAGCCGTGCAGCACGTGCAATTGGCCACCGGCCTTCACCGCGGAGCGCAGACGCGAAGCGAACAGCGGATGATCCTTGCGCAGGAACGAGCCGACGACCAGCGCGCTTTGCAGCGTGTCGAGGTCCGCGATCGGCAGGCCGAGCCACGGAGCCCCCTGGGTGCCGCCCGACACGTCCGTCTGACGCAGACGGAAGTCGACGTTATCGCTGCCCAAGGCGCGCACGAACTTTTGCAGCAGGTGCAGTTCTTCGATCGTGGCGTGCGGCGAGGCCAGCCCGGCGACGGCATCGGCGCCGTGGTCGCGGATGATGTCCGTCAGACCATGCCCGACATATTCGAGCGCCGTCTGCCAGTCGACTTCGTGCCACTCGCCGCCTTGCTTGAGCATAGGCTTGGTGAGGCGCTCGTCGCTGTTCAGACCTTCGTACGAGAAACGATCCTTGTCCGAGATCCAGCATTCGTTGAGCGCTTCGTTTTCGAGCGGCACAACGCGCATGACCTGGTTGTTCTTCACTTGCACCACGAGGTTCGCACCCACGCCGTCGTGAGGGCTCACCGACTTGCGGCGCGACAGCTCCCACGTCCGGGCGCTGTAGCGGAACGGCTTCGAGGTCAGGGCACCGACTGGGCACAGGTCGATCATATTGCCCGAGAGTTCGGAGTCGACCGTCTTGCCGACGAACGACGTGATTTCCGAGTGCTCGCCGCGCCCCAGCATGCCGAACTCCATCACGCCGGCCACTTCCTGGCCGAAACGCACGCAACGGGTGCAGTGAATGCAGCGCGACATCTCTTCCATCGAGATAAGCGGGCCGACATTCTTGTGGAACACCACTCGCTTCTCTTCCTGATAGCGCGACGCCGACTTGCCGTAACCGACGGCCAGGTCCTGCAGTTGGCACTCGCCCCCCTGATCGCAGATCGGGCAATCGAGCGGGTGGTTGATCAGCAGGAACTCCATCACCGATTGCTGCGCCTTCACAGCCTTCTCGGAGTTGGTGCGCACGATCATGCCGTTGGCCACCGGTGTGGCACAGGCCGGCACCGCCTTCGGGGCCTTCTCGACCTCGACCAGGCACATGCGGCAGTTCGCGGCGATGGACAGCTTCTTGTGGTAACAGAAGTGGGGAATATAGGTGCCGTTCTTCTTGGCAGCCTGGATCACCATGCTGCCTTCGGGCACCTCGACCTTTTGGCCGTCAATTTCGATTTCAACCATAGCGGTTCAATGCCAAGCGTCAAAAGGGATTAGTGAGCGCCGACCAAGCAATGCTTGTGCTCGACGTGGTAGGCGAACTCGTCCCAGAAGTGTTTGAGCATGCCGCGCACTGGCATCGCTGCGGCGTCGCCCAGCGCGCAAATGGTGCGGCCCATGATGTTCTCGGCCACCGAGTTGAGCAGGTCCAGATCTTCCTGGCGGCCTTCGCCATGCTCGATTCGATTGACCACGCGCCACAGCCAGCCAGTGCCCTCACGGCACGGCGTGCACTGACCGCACGATTCTTCGTAGTAGAAGTACGACAGGCGCAACAGCGAGCGCACCATGCAGCGCGTCTCGTCCATGACGATCACGGCGCCCGAGCCCAGCATCGATCCAGCCTTGGCGATGCTGTCGTAGTCCATCGTCGTTTCCATCATCAGCCCGGCCGGCACGACCGGTGCCGACGAGCCGCCCGGAATCACGGCCTTGAGCTTCTTGCCACCGCGCATGCCACCGGCCAGTTCCAGCAATTCGCCGAACGGCGTGCCCAGCGGCACTTCGTAGTTACCCGGCAGCTCGACGTCGCCCGACACCGAGAAGATCTTGGTGCCGCCGTTGTTCGGCTTGCCCATTTCCAGGTACTGCTGCGGGCCAGTGGCCAGCAGGAAAGGAACCGCGGCGAACGTCTCGGTGTTGTTGATGGTCGTCGGCTTGCCGTACAGACCGAAGCTCGCCGGGAAAGGCGGCTTGAAACGCGGCTGGCCTTTCTTGCCTTCAAGCGATTCGAGCAGCGCGGTCTCTTCGCCGCAGATGTACGCGCCATAGCCATGGTGCGCATGCAGCTCGAACGAGAAGTCCGTGCCGAGAATGTTGTCGCCCAGATAACCGGCAGCGCGCGCTTCCTCGAGCGCCTCTTCGAAGCGTTCGTACACTTCGTAGATTTCGCCGTGGATGTAGTTGTAACCGACGGTGATGCCCATGGCGAAACCGCCGATGGCCATGCCTTCGATCAACGCATGCGGGTTGTAGCGCAGGATGTCGCGATCCTTGAACGTACCGGGTTCGCCTTCGTCCGAGTTACAGACAAGGTATTTCTGCCCCGGGAACGCGCGCGGCATGAAGCTCCACTTGAGCCCCGTCGGGAAGCCTGCGCCTCCGCGGCCACGCAGGCCCGATGCCTTGACGTCGGCAATGACCTGCTCCGGCGTGAGGCCTTCCTTCAGGATACGGGCAAGCTGCTGGTACCCCCCGCGCTTGACGTAATCTTCGAGGTGCCAGTTCTCGCCATTGAGGTCGGCGAGGATCAGCGGCTTGATGTGACGGTTGTGCAGCGACGTCATGCTTTCTCTCCCGCGGCGCCCGTGGCCTTGAGCTCGTCGAGGAGCGCGTCGACCTTGGCTTCGTTCATGAAGCCGCACATGCGATGGTTGTTCACCAGCAGGACGGGTGCGTCGCCGCAAGCGCCCATGCACTCGCCTTCCTTGACCGTGAAGAGACCGTCCGGCGTGATGTCGTTGTAGTCGACACCCAGCTTCTCTTTCAGGTACTTCGCCATCTCTTCGCCACGCGTAAGCTGGCAAGGCAGGTTCGTGCACACGGTCAACTTGAACTTGCCCACGGGGCGCGTGTTGAACATGGTGTAGAAGGTTGCGACCTCTTGCACCGCGACTGCGGGCATCTCGAGGTAGTCCGCCACGAATTGCATCACTTCGGGCGACAACCAGCCTTTCTCGACCTGCGCTACGGCAAGGGCGTGCATCACCGCCGACTGTTTCTGGTCGGCAGGGTATTTGGCAACGGCACGGTCGATTTTCTTCAGGGCTTCGGGAGAAAGCATTTCCGATCCGACGGTTCTTTAAAACGTTATCCCCGCTCGCGCCAGCGCTGGCAGACCGGTTTTTTCGGCCACCCGCGACTCACAGGCACGGCAACTGGAACGGCAATGGCATCGACCTGCGAAACCCTGCCGAATTAAAACTTAAGGGCGCCAGAGGCGCCCACTGCGCGTTTAGCGATCGATCTCGCCGAACACGATGTCCTGGGTCCCGATGATCGCCACAGCATCGGCAATCATGTGGCCCTTCGCCATCTCGTCGAGCGCGGAAAGATGGGCAAAGCCCGGCGCACGAATCTTCAGGCGGTACGGCTTGTTCGCGCCGTCCGACACCAGGTAGATGCCGAACTCGCCCTTCGGGTGCTCGACGGCGGCATACGTTTCGCCGGCGGGCACGTGGAAGCCTTCGGTGAAGAGCTTGAAATGGTGAATCAGCTCTTCCATGTTCGACTTCATTTCGACCCGCGAGGGCGGCGCCACCTTGTGATTGTCCGTAATCACCGGACCTTCATTGGCACGCAGCCACGTCACGCACTGGCGGATCAGGCGGACAGACTGGCGCATTTCTTCCACGCGCACCAGATAGCGGTCGTAGCAATCGCCTTCCTTGCCCACAGGAATGTCGAAATCGAGACGATCGTACACTTCGTACGGCTGCTTTTTGCGCAGATCCCAGGCAATGCCCGAGCCGCGCAGCATAGCGCCGGAGAAGCCGAGCTGCATGGCACGCTCGGGCGACACGACGCCGATCCCCACCAGGCGCTGCTTCCAGATACGGTTGTCGGTGAGCAGCGTTTCGTACTCGTCGACACACTTCGGGAAGCGGTTGGTGAAGTCTTCGATGAAGTCGAGCAGCGAGCCTTCGCGTGCTTCGTTCATCTTCTTGATGGCGCGCTCGTTGTGGAACTTCGATGCGCGATATTGCGGCATCGCGTCCGGCAGGTCGCGATACACGCCGCCCGGACGGTAGTAGGCCGCGTGCATACGGGCACCCGAGACGGCTTCGTACACGTCGAACAGGTCTTCGCGTTCACGGAAGGCATACAGGAATACCGCCATCGCGCCCACGTCGAGTGCGTGGGAACCAATCCACATCAGGTGATTCAGAATCCGCGTGATTTCGTCGAACATCACACGGATGTATTGCGCGCGAATCGGCACGTCGACGCCGAGCAGCTTCTCGATCGCCATCACGTAGGCGTGCTCGTTGCACATCATCGAGACGTAGTCCAGACGATCCATGTACGGCACGGATTGCAGGAACGTCTTCGACTCGGCGAGCTTTTCGGTCGCGCGGTGCAACAGGCCGATGTGCGGATCGGCGCGCTGGATCACTTCGCCATCCAGCTCGAGCACCAGGCGCAGCACGCCGTGCGCTGCCGGGTGCTGCGGACCGAAGTTCAGAGTGTAGTTCTTGATGTCTGCCACAAGGCCACCTTAATGTTTCAGACCGGCGTAATGTTCTTCGCGGATGATGCGCGGCGTAATTTCGCGCGGCTCGATCGTCACCGGCTGATAGATCACCCGCTTCTGCTCGGGGTCGTAACGCATTTCGACATAGCCCGAGGTCGGGAAGTCCTTGCGGAACGGGTGCCCGATAAAGCCGTAGTCCGTCAGAATGCGGCGCAGATCCGGGTGCCCTTCGAACACGATACCGACCAGATCGAAGGCCTCTCGCTCGAACCAGTTGGCCGAACTCCACAGATCGATCAACGACGCCACGACCGGCAGATCGTCGTCCGGGGCGAACACGCGTACGCGCAGACGCCAGTTGTGGGTCAGCGAGAGCAGATGCGAGACGGCGGCGTAGCGCGGGCCGTCGTAGGCACCGTCGCCGTAGGCCGAGTAGTCCAGGCCGGCAACGTCCATCAACTGCTCGAACTTGAGCTCGGGATGATCGCGCAGCGTGCGTGCGACCTCGAGATAGTCGCTCGCCTTGACGGTCAGCGTCAGCTCGTCGAGGGCTTCCACCAACTGCTCGGCGCGGGCGCCAAGCACGTTTTGCAGGGTGGTCTTGAGTTGTTCTAGTTTAGACATGGGCGGGAGCGGTTATTTACGCGCGATCGTCGCAGTCCGCTTGATCTTCGACTGCAACTGGATGATGCCGTAGACGAGCGCCTCGGCCGTCGGCGGACAGCCCGGCACGTAGACGTCGACCGGCACGATGCGATCGCAACCGCGCACCACCGAGTAGGAGTAATGATAGTAGCCGCCGCCATTGGCGCACGACCCCATCGAGATCACCCAACGCGGCTCGGCCATCTGGTCGTACACCTTGCGCAGCGCGGGTGCCATCTTGTTGCACAGCGTACCGGCCACGATCATCACGTCCGACTGACGCGGGCTCGGGCGGAACACCACGCCAAACCGGTCCAGATCGTAACGCGCCGCGCCGGCGTGCATCATTTCGACGGCACAGCAGGCCAGGCCGAACGTCATCGGCCACAGCGAACCCGTGCGCGTCCAGTTGATGAGTTTGTCAGCCGTGGTGGTGACGAACCCTTCGCGCAAAACCCCTTCGATGCTCATATGCTTACCCTGAATCCTTCTGCAATGCGGCCAATACGATGCCGGCCTTATTCCCAGTCGAGCGCACCGCGCTTCCAGAGGAACACGAAACCGATCAGCAGCTCAAGCAGGAAACCCATCATGGAGATAAAGCCCACCCAGCCGATATCGCGCAGGGCGACGCCCCACGGAAACAGAAATGCCGTTTCGAGATCGAACAGGATGAAAAGGATGGCGACGAGATAGTAGCGCACATCGAACTTCATGCGCGCGTCTTCGAATGCCTCGAAGCCACACTCGTACGGAGAGAGTTTTGCGCTGTCGGGTTTGTTGGGGCCGAGGAATTTACCGACCCCAATCAGTAGCGCCCCAAGACCGCCACCTACCAGAATGAACAGCAGGACGGGATAATAGGTTCCGAGGTTCAACTCTACCCTCTTTTTGGTTAGTCCAAAAACCGCTTTCGTCATTGGCGTGGGGGCCAAAAAGCGGATGAACAGTGAGCACAAAATAAAATGCCAGCCAAAGCATAAACGCAAGGCTGGCATCGGAGAACTGTGGTGCCGACGGCGAGACTCGAACTCGCACAGCTTTCGCCACTACCCCCTCAAGATAGCGTGTCTACCAATTTCACCACGTCGGCATTCAAATTCTGCAATCCGCTGTCACTTACGAATCGCTTCAAGACCGCTATATTAGCGCTCTTCAGCATTTTGTTCAACGCACAAATCGATTTTTTTTCGATTTTCTTTACAGCTTATTACACGTTGCAAACCGCGCTGCGACTTACTTCGGCACGTCCTGCGGATTGGCTGCGGAAGCACTCACCGGCGCACTTGCCGCGACCGCGCCCGACGCCGTCATCGGCGACGTTGCGGCCGGCAAATTACCAAGGACACCGATGTTTGCCGCCGGCTTGTACGAACCGAGATACGTGAGACCCAACGTGGTTACGAAGAACACGGCCGCCAGCACTGCCGTGGTCCGCGACAGGAAGTTTGCGGAACCCGACGCACCGAAGAGACTGCCCGACGAACCGCTACCGAATGCAGCGCCCATATCGGCACCCTTGCCATGCTGGAGCAACACCAGACCGATGATGCCCAGCGCGGAAAGCACCTGCACCACGATCAACAACGTTTTCAACAACCCCATCTCATCACCCGTATAGAAGAACCCGATTTGCCGTGCATTTTTGGTGCACCGCATCATAACCATTTCGTGCCGTTACGAAACCCGGCATCGGCGTCAGCGCGACAGACCCGCCTCGCAAATCGCCAGAAAATCGACCGCCTTCAACGCCGCCCCGCCGATCAACCCACCATCGACATCCGCCATCGAAAACAGCTCGGCCGCGTTATCCGGCTTCACACTGCCGCCGTACAACACCGCCACATCCATCACCGCCTCGCCCTTCGCACGCAGCAGCGAGCGCAAATGCGCATGCACTTCCTGCGCCTCGGCCGACGTTGCCGTCTTGCCCGTGCCAATCGCCCAGACCGGCTCATAGGCCACAACAATCTGGACCGCCTGCGCCGCCGTCAGCGCCGCGAGCACCGTATCGAGCTGACGCGTCACGACAGACATCGTTTCGCCGGCTTCACGCTCGGCGAGCGTCTCGCCGACGCACACGATCGGCGTCATGCCCGCGTCGAGCACACGCAAGGTCTTTGCCGCGACGCCCGCATCGGTCTCGCCGTGGTACGTACGACGCTCCGAATGCCCCACAATCACGAACTGTGCGCCGAACTCGGCAATCATCGGCGCGGAGACTTCGCCCGTGTAGGCACCACTCACCTGCGCCGACACCTCCTGCGCACCGAAGCCCAGCACCTGCCCCGAGAGGCGGGCCTGACATTGCGCGAGATAGGGGAACGGCACACACACGGCCGCCGTCACGCCCGGGGCGCTCAACACCGGTGACGCCAGCAGGTCGCCCAGCAGCGCCTCGTTGCCGGCCAGACTGCCATGCAGTTTCCAATTGCCCACGACGAGCTTGCCCGCCTTGCGGCCTAGGGTGCGAGCCGAAGCCGCAGTACCCGCAGTACCGATTGTCACGCGTGATCCCCCAATGCGTAAGGACGAAAAACCTCTCATTCTAGTGCGTCAGGGGCATGGGGGTCAATTTCGCCGACTTTCAAACGTGAGAATCCGCATGAAATGGGGCTTTCACGCGGATTCGCCTCGTGCGCCGACGCGAGATGACTTACCAGGTCAGCACGATCTTCCCGACATGCGTACTCGTTTCCATCAATGCGTGGGCTTTGTCTGCTTGGTCGGCCGGGAACGTCTGATAAATCACCGGCCGGATCTTGCCAGCCGCGAACAACGGCCAGACCTTCTCGTAGAGGTTCTGTGCAATCGCCGCCTTGAACGCCACCGAGCGCGGACGCAGCGTCGAGCCGGTCACCGTCAGGCGGCGGCGCAGCAGCGCCCCCATATCCAGCGTGGCCTTGCTGCCGCCGAGCAGCGCGATGACCGCGATGCGCCCATCGAATGCCAGCGCCTGCACTTCACGCGGCAGATAGTCGCCCCCCACCATGTCGAGCACGACGTCCACGCCGCGATCGCTGGTGAGCGCCTTCGTCACGGCGACGAAATCTTCGGTTTTGTAATTGATGCCCCGCTCCGCGCCGAGCGCTTCGCACGCGCGAGCCTTTTCATCGGAACCGGCGGTCGCGAACACGCGATGGCCCATGGCCACGCCGAGCTGGATCGCCGTCACGCCGATACCGCTCGTGCCGCCCTGCACCAACAACGTCTCCTTTTCGCCCGACTCGGTCTCGCCGAGGTGAGCGCGATCGAACACATTGCTCCACACGGTGAAGAACGTTTCGGGCAGCGACGCCGCCTCGACGTCCGAGAGCCCTTGCGGCACCGGCAGCACCTGCGAGAGCGGCGCGGCGCAGTACTCGGCATAGCCCCCGCCCTGCACCAGCGCACAGACGCGCGAGCCGACTTTCAATCCCCAGCGGTTATCCGGGCCGTCGAGCTTGCCATCGACGATCTCGCCCGCCACTTCGAGCCCCGGCAGGTCAGAAGCGCCCGGCGGCACGGGATACTGCCCGATGCGCTGGAGCACGTCGGGACGGTTCACGCCCGACGCGGTGACCTTGATGAGCACTTCGCCCGGCTTGAGTTCGGGGCGCGGCCGCTCAGTGAGCTTGAGCACTTCCGGTGCGCCGTATTGGGTGATCTCGATCGCCTTCATCGTGTCGTTCCTCGGTTGTCTGGACGACGCGCCGCATCAACGCCGGCCGTCCGTCTCGTTTCGTGGGATCGCGAGTCGTGCGGCCGCCCGCGAGTCAAACGCCGCGCGCGCCATGCCACAGACCTCGCATGAAAAATGGTGTCGAGCCGTACCTTATCACCGACGGCGCGATCGCGTCGGCCGTCGACGCAGGTCTCGGCGGCATTCGGAATCAAACAGGATTATTCGGGACAACTGAGGGACAACTGAGGGACTACGGCCAGACAGGGGAGCACGCGGATGCCGGGGCACTGGCACGCGCGCCGTTTGACGAGCGCGTCGCGTGCGATCTCGAGACCGCGCACGACGCGCCGGGTTAGCCCCAAAAGCGGGGCGCCGGCTGCCCGAAGGCCGCTCGGCGCCACCACCTCGCCCTGGCGCCGTCAGGCGACGCCTTCCGACCCTTCGTCGATCAGCCCGTGCCGTATGGCGTAGTCGGCCAGCTCCGCACGATCGTCAAGCGCGAGTTTGTGCAGAATTTGTGCAACGTGTGATGCAATCGTCCGCTCGCTCAAATGCAACGCATGCGCGACTTCATTGACGGCCAGGCCGTCGACCAGCATATGAAACACTTCATTTTCGCGAATCGACAAGCTCAGGTGCCTAGACTTGTCGTCGTGTGCATCGGCGTCGTGCCGCGCGCGCGGCCCCCGATGCGAAGCCTGCGGTGGCTCACGGCGCGCCCCGGGTTCGCGCCACCCTGCGTCGGAAGCCGCCCGCGATGCTGCCCGGCTTCGTCCGCCTTCGAGTTTCATGCCCGCCTCCTGTAAAGAAACGTCCCACGCCCGAACCGCCGGCCGCACGTCGAGGCGAACGGAGGGCGTCGCCTATTGTGCGTCAGACAATTCACGCTCGTATCTTCGGGGAAGCTGATCGCTGTCGCGCATTCGATTGGTTGTGCCTAATCCGCCACGCATGCACCGTCGCCGAGCACGAAGCGTCCGCGGCCACCATGCTTGGCGTCGTACAGCGCGCGGTCCGCCGCGTCGAACATCATGTCGGGCGTCTTGACTTCACCGCTCGCGACCATCGCAACGCCCACGCACGCCCCCACCGTAACGGCCCCGACGGACAGCGACATCGGCCGCGACGTTGCATCGAGAATCGACATGGCCGTGCGCTCCACATCGAGAATATCCTGCACGTCACGCATGATGACGGCGAATTCGTCGCCACCGAAGCGGGCAATGACGTCGCCCTCGCGCACGCTCGCGACCAGCTGTTTGGCCAGACGCCGCAGCAACTCGTCGCCGAGCGCATGCCCCCACGTATCGTTGACGAGCTTGAAGCGATCCAGATCGACGAACAGCAGCGCCTGCGCGCCGCCCCCCTCGCGCGCCACGCGCAACGCACCCGCCAGCGCCTGATCGAAGCCCTTGCGATTGAGCAGCCCCGTCAGGTGATCGGTGTGCGATTCGCGCCGCCAGCGCCGCTCGTTCGAGCGCTCGACGGTGATATCGCGGACAAACACATGAACGCCGGCAAGGACATCGTGCATGGCCCATTCCGGCTGATAGCTCACCTCGAAGCAGCGGAACGCCGCGTCGTCGCCAAAATCCCAGATGAACGTGGCGGCTTCGCCCGCGAATGCCCGGGCGAGATGCGGCGCGAACTCGCGATAGAGCGATGGGCCGAGCAGCTCGCTCGCCGTCGCCCCGAGAATGCGTTCACGCGGCCGCCGCAACCGCAGTTCACAGGCCCGATTCACGAACGCAAAGCGCTCGTTGCTGTCGAGAAACGCAACGAGATAGGGCACCCGATCCGCAATTTCCTGCATGTGGCGCACACTCGCCCGCGCCGCCTCGCGCGAGCCCTCGAGCGCCTCGGTACGATCGCGCAGTTGCTCCATCATGTCGCGAAACGCGTTCGCGAGCGCCCCGATCTCGTCGGCACGCTGGACAGGCAGCGACTGCACTGCGCGCATGTCGCCGGCGCTGCGCTGCACGAGGTCGCGCAGTGTATCGAGCGGACGCAGCATGTGCCGCGCCATCCACCACATCGCGAACGCGGCCAGCCCGATCGCCGCGATCGCGAGCAGGATCACGCGACGCCGCACGCGCGCTAGTGGATCGAACGCTTCAGCCCCGGGCAACACTGCGACAACCGACCAACCGGTCGTGGCCATGGTCGCGCGCGCCACCAACGGATGCATGCGCAAGAGAGGGTTCGGCCCCGGATCACGCACGCCGCAGAGCGTCTGCGCCGGGCCGACGGGCGAGAGAATTTTCGTCACGTCCGCCTGAATAACATAGCGCGCGGGATTTTCATTCGTCGTCACGCAGTAGCGGCCGGTCGCGCCGATCGCATTGCTCGCCAGATCGACCATGAAGTTTTGCCGCAGCAGATTGATCGCGCCGCCGATCACGGCAATCGTCTTGCCCTGCGCGTCCACGACGGGTACCGCGAGGATAATGCCCGGCGAACGGGTGATCCTGCCCGCGATCAGTCCGGACGCCGCCTGCGGCGCGCCCGCGAGCACCTGCCGGAAATAGTCGCGATCGGCAATGTTGATCGCCGTGGCGGGGAACGTCGAGTCGTAGCGCATACGGCCGTCGGGCGCGGCGACGAAAATCGTGTTGAAGGTCTCGGGCATCGACACCGACATGTTGGCGAAGGCGTCGAACTGGGCGAGCGTCATCGCGTCCGGATGGCCAAGGTGGCGCGCCATGCGATGCAGGGCGAGAAACTTCCCGCGCATCTTGTCATCGAGCTGTTCGGCCACGAGCTGGACCTGTGTGTCGAGCTGCGCCTGCATCGAGCTTCGCAACTCCCCATAGACGAAGAATTCGATGCCGACGGCGACGCCGACGATCAATATCATCGAGACCAGGGCCGTCGTGGCCGCGACCCGTCCCTTCAACGACTTCACCATACTGGCCCGTGCGAAAGTAGCTTGCGATGCTTTTTGTTCATTTTTGCGGGTGCTTACCCCCGAAACGGCACATTTTCTGGAAACTTGAGCAAAATTTGCCGCCTTCGTGTAACAAACTCATCGACACTCACTTGCGACATTGCCGGACGACGGCTAACGATGTTCGCCGAACCCGTCGTAAAATTGCGCATCCAACGCGCCACGAGGGGGCGACGCGGCGCGCGCCACGCTGAATCGGCGCGGTATCGCACGCCGGCAGGGTCTCCCCGCCCCCCTCGTGACCCGATCTGCCCGACCCGACCGAATTCATGACGAGCACCCAAGCCCAAGCCACCCCCGCCGCCGCTGCACCGATGACGCCGATGATGCAGCAGTACACGCGCATCAAGGCCGACCATCCGAACATGCTCGTCTTCTATCGCATGGGCGATTTCTACGAGCTGTTCCACGACGACGCAGCCAAAGCGGCACGACTGCTCGACCTGACGCTCACCTCGCGGGGCCAGTCGGGCGGACAACCGATTCGCATGGCCGGTGTGCCGCATCACGCCGTGGAGCAATACCTCGGCAAGCTCGTCAAGCTCGGCGAGTCGGTGGCCATCTGCGAGCAGATCGGCGATCCCGCCACCGCCAAGGGGCCGGTCGAGCGCAAGGTCGTGCGCATCGTCACGCCCGGCACGCTGACCGACGCCGCCTTGCTCAGCGACAAGGTCGACCAGTATCTGCTGGCCGTACACATGCCGCCGGCGCGACGCGCCAGCGAACGCGTCGCCGGCCTCGCCTGGCTCTCGCTCGCCAGTGGCGAGCTGCGCCTGATGGAAGTCGCCGCTGACAAGCTGCCGCGCGAGCTGGAGCGCATCCGCCCGGCCGAGACGCTGGTGCCCGACAGCGCCCTCGAAGCCTTCGAGGGCTTCTCCCTCGGCACCACGACGCGCGTGCCCGACTGGCACTTCGACACGGCCGCCGGCACGCAACGCCTGCGCGATCAACTGGGTGTCGCGAGCCTGACGGCCTTCGGCTGCGACGGCCTGAACCCGGCGCTCGGCGCAGCCGGCGCATTGCTGCAGTACGCAGCGGCCACGCAGGGCCAGTCCTTGCGCCATGTGCAAAGTCTGAACGTGGAGCGGGAAGCCGCCTATATTGGCCTCGACGCGGCCACGCGGCGCAACCTGGAACTCACCGAAACGCTGCGGGGCACCGAATCGCCCACGCTGCTCTCGCTGCTCGACACTTGCGGCACCACGATGGGCAGCCGGCTGATGCGCCACTGGCTGCATCATCCGATGCGCGATCAGCAGGTGCCGCAGTCGCGCCAACTGGCCATTGCGACGCTGCTCGAAGGCCCGGGCACGTGGCGCGCGCTGCACAGCGAATTGCGGCATGTGGCGGACGTCGAGCGAATCACGGCCCGCCTGGCGCTGCTCACCGCGCGGCCACGCGATTTATCGAGTCTGCGCGACGCGTTGCGCCGCCTGCCCGAACTGCACACCACGCTGCGTGCCGTCGAAGCGCGTTCGCCGCTGCTTGCGATGCTGCACGAAGACCTCGCGATTCCCGAGGCTGCGCTGGCCATGCTCACGGGCGCCATCGCCGAAGAACCGGCGGCCATGCTGCGCGACGGCGGCGTCATCGCGCGCGGTCACGATGCCGATCTCGACGAACTGCGCGATATCTCGGAGAACTGCGGCCAGTTCCTCATCGATCTGGAAACGCGCGAGCGTGCGCGCACCGGCATCAACAATTTGCGGGTCGAGTTCAACAAGGTGCATGGCTTCTACATCGAAGTCACGCGCGGCCAGACCGACAAGGTGCCCGACGACTATCGCCGCCGCCAGACGCTAAAAAATGCCGAGCGCTATATTACGCCGGAGCTCAAGACGTTCGAGGACAAGGCCTTGTCCGCGCAGGAGCGCTCGCTCGCGCGGGAGAAACTGCTGTACGACGCGCTGATGCAAGCCCTGCTACCGCATATCACCGAGTTCAAACGCATCGCGCAGGCGCTCGCCCAGTTGGACGTTCTCGCCGCGCTGGCCGAGCGTGCCGAAACGCTCGGCTGGGTCAAGCCCGAGCTGGTGGAGGATCGCGTGGTCGACATTCGCCAGGGTCGCCACCCGGTCGTCGAACGACAAGTGGAGCGCTTCATCGCCAACGACTGCTCGCTGGGCGACGCGCGCCGCCTGCTGCTCATCACCGGCCCGAACATGGGCGGCAAGTCGACCTTCATGCGTCAGACCGCCCTCATCGCCCTGCTCGCTTACGTCGGCGGCTACGTGCCCGCCGAGGCGGTGCGACTTGGCCCGCTCGACGCCATCTTTACGCGAATTGGCGCGTCGGACGACCTCGCGGGCGGGCGTTCGACGTTCATGGTCGAGATGACCGAGTCGGCTGCGATTCTGCACACGGCGACCGACCAGAGTCTGGTACTGATGGACGAGATCGGGCGCGGCACGTCAACGTTCGACGGTCTCGCGCTGGCCTGGGCGATTGCGCGGCATCTGCTTGGGCACAATCGCAGCTACACGCTGTTCGCTACCCACTACTTCGAACTGACCCAACTGCCCGATGAGTTTGCGCAATGCGCGAACGTGCATCTGTCCGCCGTGGAGCACGGCGAAGGGATTGTGTTTCTACACGCGGTGCAGGACGGTCCAGCCAGTCAGAGCTACGGATTGCAGGTCGCGCAACTTGCCGGGGTGCCGATGCCAGTCATTCGCGCGGCGCGCAAGCATCTCGCGTTACTCGAACAGCAGGCGCTCGATCCTGCCGCCCCACAACTCGATCTGTTTGCGCCACGAGCGCCGGTCGATGCCGGCGTCGATGACCCGTCGGAGGACGCCTTGGATAGCGCGTCGAACGGCCCGCTCGTGACGCAGGGCAGCCGTGGCTCGACGCACAGTGCCGCCGCCCTCGATCCCGCCGCCGAGGCGACGTTGGCACGTCTGTCGCAGATCGATCCCGACGAGTTGCGCCCGCGCGAAGCGCTCGACCTGCTGTATGAACTGCGCGGCCTGATGGACGGCCGCAAGCACTGACGTCGCCCCTCATGCCGAGCCTGCCTCGCCTGCGCGCCCCTCGTCACACTAGCCACGGCCTGCGCGCCGTGTGCCTCTTGGCGCTCGCGTTCGCGCTCGTCACGGGCACCGCACCGACGACGGCCGCATCGGCAAACGCCAGGATGGCCACGACGTCCAGGGGGAAGACAGCGGCAAAGCCCGGCGCCAAAGGCCCGCGCAAGCCGCCACCGTTCGAATTCGCGGTGCTGGGCAACACCCCCTTCGGCAACACGGAGGTGCCGGTGGTGCGCAACGTGCTCGCGAGCATTGGTGACAGTCAGGCCGTGTTCGTCGTCCATGCGGGCAATCTCAAAAGCGTGACAGAGTCGTGTCGCGACGAACTCGTCACGCAGCGCCTGAGACTTCTCGCCAGTTCGCCCAAGCCGCTCATCTACGTACCTGGGGCGAACGACTGGGCCGATTGCCAGCGCGCCACTGAGGGCGGCTACAACCCCGTGGAGCGGCTCGACTTCCTGCGCGATCAAGCGTTCAGCGACGATGCGTTGCTCGGCCCCGGCCCCGTGGGTCACGCGCCACTCGATCTCACGCGTCAAAGCGACATGGCACGCTTTCGCCAGTATCACGAAAATGTGCGATGGTTCTATAACGGCGTGGTATTCGTCGGCCTGAATCTGCCCGGCAACAACAACAATTACCGCTCGGCGGGGGGACGTAACGGCGAATTCGAGGATCGGGCCGTGGCGACGCGCGTCTGGCTGCAGCATGCGCTCGTCTACGCGAAGCAGAAGGATGCGGTCGGCATGGTCATCATTGCGCAGGCCGATCCCGCGTTCGAACCGGCGCGACGCGCAGGGCTGGGAAGTCTTTTCTCGGATCGCGTGGGACGCCACGGCGTCGACGGCTTCAAGGAATTCCGGACGCAGTTGCTACGGCTCACGAATCGCTTCAAAGGACCGGTGCTGCTCATCGACAGCGGCAAGACAATGCGCCACGTGCAACCGCTGCGCGATGCCCACGGCGCACCGGTGAAGTCGTTCACCCAACTGAGCACCTACGGCTCGCCAACCGCGAATCGATGGGTGCGCGTGCAGGTCGATCCGGGAGCGTCGCCGCTCTTCCGTTTCGAGGGGGTGACACTACCGTCCAATAGCACCGCGGCACCTAACACTCCGCGCGGCGGCGCAACACCGGCGCCCGGCGGAACCCCTGCCGGTGCGGCAGCGCCGACATCCGGCAGCTTGCCCCACGCACTGCCCTACGCAGCGCCCTATTCGGCACTCTACCCGTCGTCCGGCATGTCGAACGACCTGGGCCCGGCCGCGTCGGATCCCAATCAAGGGGTCATGCCCATCGGGCCGGCGCTCCATCCGAACACGGGGACGCGCACCCCCGGGCGCGGCAACTGAATGCTCGCCTGAAAACGCAAACGCCGAACCAGGCGCATTGCATGTCGCAATACGCCTGATTCGGCGTAAGCCCGCGTACGGCGTGTGCGTCTTGCGTCACTTGCCCGGCCATGCGCCATCCGGCGGCAGCGGGCAGCGCGACGCGTCAGCCTCAATGCAGCGTGGGCGCGTCGTCCTGATCTTCGTCTTCGTCGACAACTTCAAGCCCCGACGCGCCATGGGCGTGCTGGTGCTCGATTTCTTCTTCCGTCGCCTGACGCACGTCGGCCACCTTCAGCTCGAAACGCAGTGCCATGCCCGCGAGCGGGTGATTGCCATCGAGCACGACCTTGTCTTCGGCAACGTCGGTCACCGTGTAGATCAGCGTGTCGGCCTCCTCGTCGCCATCTTCCGGCGAGCCTTCGAACTGCATGCCGACTTCGAGCGGATCCGGGAAACGACCACGCGCTTCGATCTTGATCATCTCGGGATCGTAGTCGCCGAACGCGTCGGACGGTTCCAGTTGCAGCTGCGTTTCATAGCCCACGTCCTGCCCGTCGAGCGCTTCCTCGATCTTGGGGAACGTGCCATCATATCCGCCGTGCAGGTAAACCATCGGCTCGGCGCCGCTTTCTTCGATCAGGTTGCCCTGAGCGTCCGACAACTTGTAAGTTACCGAGACGACGGTATTCTTTTCGATCTTCATCAAACTCTCCGAAAAACAGCCCGCATTATACGCGCAGCTGCATGACATCGCCCCGCGCGCAAGCCGACGCCACCTTGAATCGTACAACGGCGTGCATGGCGCAGCCCTCTCTTGATGCATTGATCCACCCATGACGACATCCCGCACCCCCTCGCCTCTGCTCGGCGGCCTCGCGCCGGACGCATTCATGAAGCGCTACTGGCACAAGCGTCCGCTCCTCATCCGCCAGGCCATTCCCGGCTTCACGGCGCCGCTCTCGCGCGACGCGCTGTTCGCGCTGGCGGCGCGGGACGACGTTGAATCCCGATTGATCAGCCATGCCCGCAAACGTTGGCAACTCCAACATGGGCCGTTCGATGCCGATGATCTGCCCCCGTTGAGTCGCAAGCAATGGACGCTGCTCGTACAGGGGGCGAATCTCCACTCGCCGGCGGTCGACGCGCTCATGCAACAGTTTCGCTTCGTTCCCGACGCGCGTCTGGACGACGTAATGATCAGCTACGCCACCGACGGCGGCGGCGTCGGCCCGCACCTCGATTCCTACGACGTTTTTTTGCTGCAGGCGCATGGCAAGCGACGCTGGCGTATCGGACCGCAGCGCGACACCACGTGGCTCGATGGCGTGCCGTTGCGCATCCTGAAGCACTTCGAGGCCGAAGAGGAGTGGGTACTGGAACCGGGCGACATGCTGTATCTGCCGCCGGGCTATGCGCACGATGGCGTAGCGCAAGGCGAGTGCATGACCTACTCAATCGGCTTTCGCGCGCCGCTGGAGCAGGAAATGCTTCAGAACTTTCTGTACTACCTCGCGGAAAACGCGCCCGCACTACCGTTCGCCCGCCATTTTGCGGGCCGTTACGCCGACCCGGGACAATCGGCCGTCAAACATCCGGCTGCGCTACCCGATGCCATGATCGAGACGCTTGTGGCGCAGCTCGAAAAAGTACGCTGGGGACAAAAAGAGGTCGAGGATTTCCTTGGGTGTTGGCTGAGCGAGCCCAAGTCGCATGTGTTTTTCGATCCGCCGGAGACCCCGCTTTCGGCGACAAGATTCGTGCGCGAAGCGGCTGCGCGCGGCTTGACCCTCTCGCCCAAGACGCAATTGTTGTATCGACGCAACCGATATTACGTCAACGGCGAGCCGCTCGACGTCCCTCTCGATGCGCGCGCGACCTTGCGGCGCCTCGCTGACCGTCGTCAGTTAAATGCAGGCGAATGTGCGAATTTGGGGCAAAAAGACCAAGAAATCGTCGAAATTCTGTACGATTGGTATGCTTCCGGGTGGCTGCAGGTGGAAAGTGACCGGAAGACCCCGCTAAAGTTGCGCGCCGTAAGGAAAAAAGCGGAGAAATGACGCGAGATTGACGTGACGGGTTGGGGAAAACCCAATATAATTTCTCGCCAAGCAGCTTGCATGACCAAGGGTAATCCTCAATTGCCAATGTCGCGCAATCGGCTTTGCGCTGGCAAGAGCGTATTACCGTAATTAATATTCATTCGCTTGTCTTCTACCATAAAAGGACGTGATCATGAAGAAGTCTCTCCTCGTCGCTTCGTTGTTGGCTATCGCCCTGACCGCCTGCGGCAAGAAGGAAGAAGCCGCTGCACCGGCCGCTGACACGGCTTCGGCTGCTGCCGCTGCTGTTGCGGATTCGGCTGCTTCGGCCGCTTCGGCTGTCGGCGCTGCTGCTGACTCGGCTGCTTCGGCTGCCGGTGCTGCTGCTGATGCCGTTGCTTCGGCTGCTGACGCTGCTGCCAGCAAGTAAGCGCTCGCTGCCGCAAGGCAGTTGAGAAAAAAGCCGGTCGAAAGACCGGCTTTTTTGTTTGTCGCAACGCTTCGCGCTCAACTCAGGCACCCTGCGTGCATCAAGTCACGTCCTGTATCGCTAGCACGTCAGCCAATCGAAGCCCCCCGCCTGCGTCGCCACGAGGATCTCGGTGCCCGCCGAGCCGATGACTGACGACATCGCCGCCATCGCCAGCTCGGGCGTATTGTTCTGCTCGCTCAAATGCGCACCGATCACGCGCTGCAGCTTCCTCCGGTCGATCGCTCCCAGAATCTCCGCCGCCGCGTCGTTCGCCAAATGGCCATAGGTGCCGCCAATGCGCGCCTTGAGCGATGCCGGATACTTGCTGTTCGCCAGCATGTCTCGGTCGTGGTTGCATTCGAGCACCAGCGCATCGCAGCCACCCAGTGCCGCGACCAGATGCGCCGTCGCGCACCCCGCATCCGTGAGCACACCCAAACGGCGTGCGCCGTCGGAAAACACGAACTGCAGCGGCTCGCGCGCGTCGTGAGGCACCGTGTAAGGATGAAGCTCGATAGCGCCCACGGCGAGCCGCTCATCGGCGCGGCACCAGCGCACGAGGGCCGCGTCGCCCTCGCCCTTGAGCGTGGCGTGAACCTTGACGGCCTGCCCCGTTCCCCAGCTCATGATGAGGGGAATCCGGTACTTGCGAGTGAGGGAAAGTGCGCTGCCGATGTGGTCGGCATGCTCGTGGGTGATGACAATGGCGTCGAGCGACGCCACGTCGATCGCGCGTGCCGTCAGGCGCCGCTCGACCTCCCGCATCGAGAAACCGCAATCGAGGAGAATGCGTGTCGTGGAGGCGCCTTCCGACGCCTCCACCAGCAGGGCATTGCCTTCGCTGCCACTGCCAAGACTGGCGAACCGCACGCCCCGCCTTAACGGAGTTGGTTGCCGATCACACTGATGATCGTCTGTGCGATCTGCGAGTTATCGACGTTACCCTTATCGTCGAGCACCTGCACACGGGTCTGGCTATCGCCGCGCCCCTGCACGTTCACGCTAAGCTTTTTGGCCTTCTTGCTGTCCTGCACTTCCTTCGCATGGAACAAGCTGTAGAAGAAACCGTTGTCCTTCGCCAGCGATGCCGGATCCACGTAGCTCACGAAGTAAATGCCCTTCGCTCGGTCGCGATCGTCCACGGTGAAGTTACCGCGATCAAGCGCCACGCCGACACGGCGCCAGGCCCGATCGAACGGCTCGTTGATGTCGAGATACGCGGCGTCGGCCGTCTTCACGATCTGGCTCGACGGGCCGCCCGCCTTGGCACCTTCGACTTGCTCCTTGGCCTGATCGGCCTGCACGCCAAAGCGCTGCATCAACTTGGTCAGGAAGATCGCCTCGAGACCCGGATCGTTCGGCGCCGGCTCCCACTTGGTCGTGTCCTTCTGCGCGTTCGTGAACACTTCCACCATGCGGCGGTGCGTGATGTAGACGTCCGTACCGCCATTCGGATCACGTTCCACGCGCGTGCGGAAGCGATCGCGTTCGCCCGTCGAATACAGGCTGTCGAGCACCTTGCCGAGCAGATCGCGGATGATGTCCTGATTCAGCTTGGCGCGGTTTTCCGCCCAATCGGTTTCCATCACGCCCGTGTCCGGCGAATCGATCGTCAGCACAAAGCCGTTCTCTTGCCAGAATTCACGCAACGTCGGCCACAGGTCGCTCGGTGCCTTCTGAATCACCAGCCAGCGCTCGTTGCCGTCGCGCACGACCTTCATACCGGGCACCGCCGGCAGCACCGTGTCCGTCGGGTTGGCCGCGACGACCTTCTGCTGGTTCTCGTAGGTCGACAGCGTGGCGATGCCGGCCGGCGACACGTACTTCCGGTCGGTCGCCTGGACGTTCGTCAGATCCGGCGGGACGTCGAGCGAGGGGCCGGTCTTCGAGCTCTTGTAATCGACCTTGTCCGAGGACAAGGCGCTCGAGAGCGAACTGCATCCGGCGACGAGGGCCAACGAGGCAATAGCGGCCCATGCCAGCACGGGACGAGCTACGGAATTACTGACGATTCGTTTCATGAGTCGCAAAAAAAGGGGTGGGCAATCGAACCCGGGTGCCGGAACGACCGGTTAGACAACGGCGATGTTGGCCGACTTGAGGGCACCAAGCACCGTGTCGTGGTAAGGCTGCGCCAGCGGCGTGAGCGGCAGGCGGATGCCCGACGCGATCATGCCCATCTGTTGCAGCGCCCACTTCACGGGGATCGGATTGGCTTCGACGAACATGGCGCGGTGCAGTTCGAACAACTGGAATTGCAGTTCCCGCGCCTTGGCCACATTGCCGGCCAGCGCAGCCACGCACAACTCGTGCATCGCACGCGGTGCCACGTTGGCAGTGACCGAGATATTACCCTGACCGCCCATGAGCATGAGCGCAACAGCCGTCAGGTCGTCGCCGCTGTACACGGCGAAGCTCTTCGGGGCACGCCGGATCAGGTCGATGCCGCGATCCAGATTGCCCGTGGCATCTTTCACGCCAACGATGCCAGGCACTTGCGCCAGACGCAGCAGCGTCTCGTTGCTGGCATCCGCCACGGTGCGGCCGGGCACATTATAAAGAATGACCGGCAGCTCGACGGCTTCGGCAATGGCGCGGAAGTGCTGGTACTGGCCTTCCTGCGTGGGCTTGTTGTAGTACGGCACGACCTGCAGCGACGCGTCGGCGCCCACCTGCTTTGCATGTTTCGTAAGTTCGATGGCTTCCGCCGTCGAGTTGCCGCCCGTGCCGGCAATCACCGGCAGTTTGCGACCGCGCGACTCGCCGGCTTGTGCGGCTTGCTGCACGGCGATCTCGATGAGTTCGCAGTGCTCCTCGACGTTGACCGTCGGCGATTCGCCCGACGTGCCGACGATCACGATGCCGTCGGTGCCTTCGTCGGCGTGCCAGTTGATCAGGTTACGCAGTGCTTCACGGTCAAGGCTGCCGTCCTCTGCCATCGGGGTGACGATCGCGACGATACTGCCTTGCATCGGAGTTTGGGTAGTCATGGTTGATCGAACAATTCAGCGATAAGGGTGGATTGTAGCGGATTCCGCCGCCGGCTCGTACAGGGCGGCATTGCCGGGGTTTTCCCCGGGGGCGGCACGCGTGGCGCACACGCGCTGCACGCACGCCGCACGCGGCGCCGCCAACGTGACATCCTCGAACCCCGCCACACGCAAACCGGCCTCGCGCGCCACGTCGAACAATTCACCGGGAGCCAACAGAAACTGCGGATTGGACGGCTTTCCGTACCGTTCGTTTCCCTGCGCAAAGGTTTCGTAAATCAGCACGCCGCCCGGCGCGACACTGGCCGCGATACGCGAGAAGAGCGGTCGATGCAAATAGTTCGTTACGATGACGGCATCGAAGCGCTCGCCCTCGGCCAACGGCCACGGCGCGCCTTCCAGGTCGGCCGTCAGCGTCGTCACGTTCGCCAGCATTGACATCGTGGCAAGCGCCGCCTCGTCGCGATCCACGGCGATGACATGCATGCCGCGCGACGCGAGCCAACGCGCGTGGCGTCCTTGACCGCAGGCCAGATCGAGTGCGCGGCCGCCCGACGGCATCAGATGCGCCCAGCGCACCAGCCACGGCGACGGCGCGCCAGTACCGTGCGCACTACCGCCGTGCAACACGCCGGGAGCGAGCGCGTTCGTCATGAATATTGCAGCCCCATCGCTTCACGCACGTCGCGCATGATCTCCTGCGCGGACCGTCGCGCCTTCTCACATCCATCGGCCACGATGGCGCGCAGCAGCGACGGATCGTCGACGTACTTCTGGGCGCGTTCGAGCATCGGTTGCTGCTCGCGCAGAATGCCTTCGATGACCGGCTGCTTGCACTCGATACACCCGATCCCTGCGCTGCGGCAGCCCTTCTGCACCCAGTCGCGCGTGTCGCTGTCGCAATAGACCTGATGCAGTTGCCACACCGGACACTTCTCCGGGTCGCCCGGATCGGTTCGACGCACGCGCGCGGGATCGGTCGGCATTGTGCGCACCTTCTTGGTGATCGATTCCGCGTCTTCGCGCAAGCCAATGGTGTTGTTATACGACTTCGACATCTTCTGACCGTCGAGTCCCGGCATGCGCGACGCCGGCGTGAGCAACGCCTGCGGCTCGACCAGAATCAGCTTGCGTGCGCCTTCGAGATAGCCGAAGAGTCGCTCGCGGTCGCCCATGGACAGCGACTGCGACTCGGAGAGCATCGCGCGTGCCTGTTCCAGCGCTTCGTCGTCGCCCTGCTCCTGGTACGCCGTACGGAGCTCGAGATACAGCTTCGCGCGCTTGCCGCCGAGCTTGCGTGCGGCGGCCAGCGCCTTTTCCTCGAAGCCGGTTTCACGGCCGTAGAGATAGTTGAAGCGGCGCGCAATTTCGCGCGTCATTTCGACGTGCGGCACCTGGTCCTCCCCCACCGGCACGTGCAGCGCGCGGTAGAGCAGAATGTCGGCCGCCATCAGCACCGGATACCCGAGGAAGCCGTATGTCGAGAGATCCTTCTCCCTGAGCTTCTCGATCTGTTCCTTGTACGTCGGCACGCGCTCGAGCCAGCCCAGCGGCGTGCTCATGCCGATGAGCAGCGCCAGCTCGGCATGCTCGGGCACCTTGCTCTGGATGAAGAGCGTGGCCTGATTCGGATCGATCCCTGCGGCAAGCCAGTCGATCAGCACGTCCCATACGTTCTGTTCGATGACTTCCGGCGTCTCGTAGTGCGTGGTGAGCGCGTGCCAGTCGACCACACAGAAGTAGCACGGGTATTCCGACTGAAGCTGAATCCAGTTCTTGAGCACGCCATGATAATGGCCGAGGTGGAGACGACCGGTCGGTCGCATGCCGGAGAAAACGCGTTCGGGATACATGGTCTCGTTATATTCTGCAAAAACTTCAGGAAATCAGCGACAACAGCGGCGTGAGCATCCAGACGATGAAGTCACGCCCCCACTGAATCAGCGGCCACAGCCAGACACGGCCGAGCACACCGCTCACCACCAGGGCCATCACGATGAAGAACCCATAGGGCTCGACGCGGGAGAGGCGATAGGCTGCGCGCGCCGGCAGCAGCGACACGAGCACGCGGCCGCCATCGAGCGGCGGTACCGGAAACAGGTTGAACATGCACATCACGAGGTTCACCAGGAGACCGGCCTGCGCCATCATCATGAAGAACGGCTCGTGAACGCCGGCGATTTGCAGCCCTACACCGAACACAGCCCACAGTATTGCCTGGACGAAGTTGCACAACGGACCGGCCAGCGCCACCCAGATCGTATCGACGCGCGGATTGCGCAGGCTGCCGAACGCCACAGGCACTGGCTTGGCATAGCCGAACAGAAACGCCCCGCTCGTCATGAAGTAGAGGGCAAGCGGCACGAGCACCGTGCCGATCGGATCAATGTGCTTGAGGGGATTGAGCGTCACGCGCCCCATCAGATAGGCCGTGGGGTCGCCAAAATACTTTGCGACATAGCCGTGCGCGGCCTCATGCAGCGTAATCGCGAAGAGGACGGGGAGCGCGTAGACCGCAACGGTCTGGATCAGGTCTGCATTCATAGCCGCGTATTGTAGCAAGCCGACCTGCGCGCCAGTATTACCGCGTATTGCAAGTCGGGCGACACGCGCCCGTTCACGACAGGCCGAACGGCGCCAGCGAGCCGCGACCGCGACGCAGCACCTCGGGCGGCGTCACCGTCAGGTCGACCACCGTGGACGGTTCTTTAGGACAGGCCCCGCCGTCGATCACCAGATCCAGTTGCTTTTCCAGGCGCTCACGAATCTCGTCGGGGTCGTTCAGCGGCTCGCTTTCGCTCGGCAGAATCAGGGTGGTGGCGAGCAACGGCTGCCCCAGCGCCTCGAGCAGCGCCAGCGTGATGGCATGATCCGGCACCCGCAGACCGATCGTCTTTCGCGAAGGATGCGAGAGCCGGCGCGGCACCTCCTTCGTCGCTTCGAGAATGAACACGTAGGGCCCCGGCGTCGTCGCCTTGATCAACCGGTATTGCCGGTTATCCACCATGGCGAACTCGGCCAGCTCCGACAGATCGCGGACCAGGAGCGAGAGCAGTTGCTTGTCGTCGAGACCGCGAATACGACGCAGGCGTTCGACGGCCTGCCGGTCGTCGATATGACAGGCGATCGCGTAGCTGGAGTCGGTCGGCAACGCCACGATGCCGCCCTTATCGATGATCTGGGCGGCCTGCTTGATGAGTCGTGACTGAGGATTTTCCGGATGGATCTGGAAGAATTGCGACATAGCGTCGAAAAGTTACTGCCAGCGGCTCCAGACCGGGGTGAGATCGTCGGGCAGCGCAGGCAGCTTGCCGAGCAGCGCACGGCTCTCGGTCGGTCCATGGAAATCCGAGCCACGCGACGCCAGAAAATCGTAGCGGCGTGCGACGTCGGCATACTCGCGGTACTGATCCGGCGTATGGCTGCCGGTCACCACTTCGATGGCCTCTCCGCCCAGTTCGCGGAACTGATCGAACAGTACCCCGAACTCGAGCGGCGTGAATTTGTAGCGTCCCGGGTGTGCCACGACGGCAATGCCCCCCGCCCCGCGGATCCAGCTCACGGCATTCTCCAGCGTGGCCCAGCGGTGCGGCACATAACCCGGCCGCCCCTCCGCGAGATATTTCGAGAACACATCGGAAACCGACGTGCATTTGCCGATTGCTACGAGATATCGGGCGAAGTGCGTACGCGAAATCAGATCGGGATTCCCGACGAAACGCAGCGCTCCCTCGTACGCATGCGGAATGCCCGCGGCCGCCAATTGCTCGCTCATCTGCTGGGCTCGCAACGCCCGGCCACCGCGCGTGGCCGCCAGTCCATCGATCAGCGCGGGATTATCGGGATCGAGATTCAGCCCGACGATATGCACCGTGCGGTTCGCCCACGTAATGGAGATCTCCACACCGCTCACGTACCCCATGCCGAGCGCTTCGGCCGCCGCGCGCGCTTCGCGCTGGCCACCGATCTCGTCGTGGTCGGTCAGCGACCAGAGGTCGACACCGGCCTCAAACGCCACCTGCGCCACCTCGGACGGCGCCAGCGTGCCGTCGGACACTCGGGAATGACAATGAAGATCCGCATTAAGCATGATGAGCCGCCGGGGGGGTGACATATTGCGTCCGCCCGGCACCGCCGTATGACGTGGTTGTGACGCCCTCATTCTACCGCTCAAGTGCCCGCGGCGCGAGTGACCCGCGGCCTCACTCCCGGCAGAAGTCGTCAATCAACCGGGCCACGACGTCGGGTTGGTCGTGATGCAGCATATGACCGGCATCCCCCACGAAAGCCTCCGTCAAATTCGGAAAGACCTCGAAGCGCTCCCGGAACGCCGCCGTCCCCTGCGCCCCGACGAAATGTCGCAGCACGTCCGAGTCCGTGGCTTCCACATGCAGGACGGGCGCGCTCACGTTGCCCCATACCGCCATCGCTTCATCGAGCCGGTACGGGTACGGATTGGCGACCTTGTGCGCCGCATCGGCAAGCAAATGCCATTGTCCGTCGGCGTCCTGGCGTGCCCATCGTTGTGCCAGCCAGTCCGCCCGCGCCTGCGTGAGGCGCGGATTGGTCTTGCGCAGCCGCGCCACCACCGCGTCGAGCGTGGCATAAGGACGCAACGTCGGCGCATGCCGCAAATCGTCGAGCCAACGGCCGAGCTGACGGATCGCCGCGATCGGCTGCGACGGCGGCAGACCGAAGCCCTCCAGATTCACGAGACGCCGAACCCGCGAGGGCCGCACCCCGGCATACAGACACGCGACGTTGCCGCCCATGCTGTGGCCAATCAGGCGGACCGCTTCGCCGGGCTCCGTGTAGACGTCGAGCAGGGCGTCGAGATCGGCGAGGTAGTCTGGAAACCAGTAGCTGCCGCAGCGGCCTTGCGCCACCGGCCAGTCGGTGAGGCCGAAGCCGCGCCAGTCCGGGGCGAGCACATGCCAGCGCTGCGCCAGCGTTTGCGCGACGAAATCGAACGACGCCGACACGTCCATCCAGCCGTGCAGCGCGAACAGCTTCGGCGCGCCGGGCGTGCCCCACTGCCGGACATGGTGGCGCAGGCCGCGCACCGTCAGAAATTCGGATCGCGAATCGGTCATGGCGCAAGCAGAAAGTGAAGATCGAAACGATTGAGGAACGCCGAGTCTATCAGCGTCAAAAATGACGAATCGGCCGCGCCGTTACGCGAGCGCCTGCAGCGCAGCCAGTTCGTCGTCGTCGAAGCCCGCCGCCCGGCGGGCCTCCAGGTTGAACGGCCCGCGCAGACGCGGCGCACCGTATTGCGCCGCGAGCCGGGCATAGGTCTCGATGGGATCGCATCCGGCGCGCTCGCAGCCCCAGCGATACCAACGGTTCCCGATGGCGACATGCCCGATCTCGTCGCGCAGGATGATATCGAGAATGGCGGCCCCGGCGGCGTCGCCCGCGCTCGCCAGCTTGGCCTTGATCGGTGGGCTGGCGTCGAGCCCGCGCGCCTCCAGGGTGCGTGGCACCAGCGCGAGGCGAGCGAGCCAGTCGCCGGACGTCCTGCGCGCCATCTCCCATAAGCCGTCGTGCGCCGGGAAATAGCCGTAGCGGTAAGGCTCACCGAGCGTGTTCAAGTGCTGGGCAAGCAGAGAGAAGTGATATGCCTCCTCCGCCGCGACCTGAAGCCAGTCATCGTAATAATCGGTGGGCAGGCCGTCGAAGCGCCACAGGGCGTCGAGCGCAAGATTGATCGCGTTGAATTCGATGTGGGTGAGCGCGTGCAGCAAGGCGGCGCGGCCCTCGACGGACGTCGCGGCGCGGTGCTTCAACTCGCGCGGCGACACCAGCCGAGGCGCGGCGGGACGACCGGGAATGCCGGCCTCCCCCGCGCGCGTCGGCGTCGCCGGCCCGGCCACCTCGAAGCAACGCTCGGGGTGCCAGCGCGCGCGGCCGTCTCGCACTGCGTCGCGAAGTGCCGTCACGCCGTGCGCCTTCTCATACGGATCGCACAGGCGCAGGAGCGCAAGCGTGTGCTCGCGGGCACACAACGCACCGGCGAATCCGGGATGCGCGTTGCCGGACGGGCAAGCTTCGCTGGAATGGCCGGGGTCGGCGTTGCGCGCGGCACCGCCGCTGGGCGCGGGAGTGAAATCGGTCATGACGTTACAATAGCTAATTCATCGATTTTAACCGCGAACCGAAGCCGCCATGCCGATCTACAAACTTGGAGACAAGACCCCCCAGATCCACGAGAGTGCTTTCGTGGCCGACACCGCCAGCATCATCGGAGACGTGATCCTCGCCGAGAACAGCAGCGTGTGGCCGGGGGTCGCGATTCGCGGCGACAACGAGCCGATCAAGGTCGGCGTGGGGACCAACGTGCAGGAAGGTGCCGTTCTGCATGCCGATCCGGGGTACCCGCTCACGCTGGCCAGCGGCGTGAGTATCGGCCATCAGGCGATGCTGCACGGCTGCTCTGTGGGCGAAAACTCGCTCATCGGCATTCAGGCGGTGCTGCTCAATGGCGCGGTCATCGGCCGCGACTGTCTGGTCGGTGCGGGCGCGCTGGTCACCGAGCGCAAGACGTTCCCTGACCGCTCCCTGATTCTGGGTGTGCCCGCCAAGGTCGTGCGCGAACTGACCGACGAGGAAGTCGCGAACCTCAAGCGCAACGCCGAGGGCTATGCGGCACGCCGTCAGGTCTTCAAGGAACAGTTGGTGCGCATCGGCTGATCGCCCCGCCGGCGTGTTGAAAATGCGGTACGCGCCCCCAGATTACGCAGTATTGACGCGCCAACCACCGGCGTTCGTGCAGCATCCGGCGCGTATCTGCGCGGTCGTTACCGCGCAACGCGGCCCGCCACGACAACCGCCGTTGCCGCATTTTTCAGGAATTCAACCGTGTCCGATCAACTTCAGAAATTCATGTTCGACGCCGCCCCGGTGCGCGGCGAATACGTCAGCCTCGACGCGACGTGGCGCGCCGTGCTCGAGCGTCACGACTACCCGGCGCCGGTACGTCATCTGCTCGGTGAAATGATGGCCGCGGCCGCGCTGCTCACGGCCAACGTCAAATTCGACGGCGCCCTGATCCTGCAACTGCACGGCGATGGACCGGTCGCCATGATCGTCGTCGAATGCAACGCCGACCTGACGATGCGCGCCACGGCAAAGTACAGCGGCGAGATCCCCGACGACGCGACCCTCAAAGCGCTCGTGAACGTCGACGGCCGCGCACGCTTCGCCATTACGCTCGACCCGCGCGTGAAGCAACCGGGCCAACAGCCTTACCAGGGCGTGGTGCCGCTGTCGGATGAACACGGCCCCCTGCCCGATCTGGCGTCGGTGCTCGAACACTACATGCATCATTCGGAGCAGCTCGACACACGCCTGTGGCTCGCGTCGGACGACCGCCACGCGGTGGGCATGCTGCTGCAGAAGCTGCCCGGCCATGGCGGCACGGCCGGCACCGGTGCCGAGCGTGCGCCCGAGCAGGACGAGGACATGTGGAATCGCGTCTGCCAGCTCGGCAATACGCTCAAGCGAGACGAAATGCTGAGCGTCGATCGGGAAACGCTGCTGCAGCGCTTGTTTTGGGAAGAAACGGTGCGCGTGTTCGAGCCGGCGGTCACGGCGTTTCGCTGCACGTGCTCGCACGAGCGGGTCACCAACATGCTGCGCACGCTCGGCGAAGCAGAGGTCATGAGCGTATTCGACGAGCGTCCCGATCTTGAAGTGGCGTGTGAGTTCTGCCGCCAGACCTATCGTTTCGACAAGGTGGATGCGGCGCAGCTCTTTACGGAGCAACTGCACGCCGCGCCGTCCGCGCAACATTGAGCGACGCGGAGATCGCGGGCATGCGCCGGACCGACCTCACCAGACACCGCATGCAGGATGTGGCGTGCGGTCGTTCGGCTCGCCACCCCGCTAGCTCGCTCGGCGCATCGCTCATGCCGCGACTCGCGTTCAACGCCAGCGCTACACGCCCCACGCGTGAACGCCCCCCTCGGCTTGTCATCGGCGCCCTCGGTGTCCTCGGCGCGCTGCTCCTGATGCTCGCCGCAGGCTGTGCGCAACTGCCACCGCCCGACGCGCCTGCGGCACGTCTGCCGCAGACGCAAGACATCCCGGCAATGACCGATGCCCAGAAGCAGGACCTGACACGCTTGAACAAGCGCATCTACGACGAGCAGGAAGCGACCATCGAACACGAACGCGCACAGCGCGCCATCGAGGCTGCGCTGCGCAGCAACGCCAACAACGCGTATTTCTACGGTGGTTGGGGTGGCCCTGCGTGGTATGGGCCGGGATGGTACGGACCTGGATGGTACGGACCGGGCGGATATGGCGGATATGGCCCACGCGCATCGGTGGGTGTTGGCATCGGCTTCTAGTGGGCGGCACCGCGAGATGACATAAAAAATGGCGTTCCCATGGGAACGCCATTTTGTCGTACTGTCTGCGCGCCGTACCGGCGACGCATCAGTGATGCTGAGCCTTGTGCGCCGCCTGCGCCCCGCGCTTTGCTGGGGACGAAGTCGGCGGTGCCGGCGGCGCCGCCGCGACCGACTTGTGTGCCGGCTCGGTCGACGAGACCAGTGGAGCACCCGCGGCGGAAGCGGCCTGCGGACCGCCCGAGCCGTCCGGCGCCACGAACTGAACGAACACTTCGCCGTCCTTGACCATACCCAGCTCGAAACGCGCGCGCTCCTCGATCGCCGACGTGCCGTCCTGCAGATCCTGCACTTCGCCGGCAAGACGATCGTTACGTTCTTTCAACTGCTCGTTCTTCTGCTGTTCGGCGCTCAACTCGTCGCGCAGTTCGTGCACGTAAAGCCAACCACCGTGGCCGAACCAGAGCGGATACTGGATCACCGCCAGCAGCAGCACCAGCAGCAAGGTCACCATTCGCATGCTTTCGCCTGGCAAGAATGCCGAGAAGCGCGCCTCGACAGCCGTCGGGGCGCAACCTCCCGGGAAACGGAATTAGCGCAGATTGTAGAACGCTTCCTTGCCCGGATACGAGGCGATATCGCCGAGATCCTCTTCGATGCGCAGAAGCTGGTTGTACTTGGCGATACGATCGCTGCGCGAGAGCGAGCCCGTCTTGATCTGGCCCGCGTTCGTGCCAACGGCGATGTCGGCAATCGTCGAGTCTTCGGTTTCGCCCGAACGGTGCGACACGACGGCCGTGTAGCCGGCGCGCTTGGCCATTTCGATGGCGGCGAACGTTTCGGTGAGCGTACCGATCTGATTGATCTTGATGAGGATCGAGTTGGCGACGCCCTGCTCGATGCCTTGCTTCAGGATCTTGGTGTTGGTCACGAACAGATCGTCACCGACCAGTTGCACCTTGTGGCCGAGCTTTTCGGTCAGGACCTTCCAGCCGGCCCAGTCGTCTTCCGACATGCCGTCTTCGATCGACACGATCGGGAACTTGTCGCACAGGTTGGCGAGGTAGTCGGCGAACGCTTCCGAGGTCAGCGACAGGCCTTCGCCAGCCAGCTCGTACTTGCCATTCTTGAAGAATTCGGTCGAGGCACAGTCCAGCGCCAGGAGCACGTCGTCGCCCATGCGGTAGCCGGCGTTCTCAACCGCCTGCTGAATGGTCGTCAGGCACTCTTCGTTCGACGCGAAGTTCGGTGCGAAGCCGCCTTCGTCGCCCACGGCCGTGCTCATCCCCTTCTCGGCGATGAGTTTCTTCAGCGCGTGGAAGATTTCGGCGCCGCAACGCAGGGCTTCGCGGAAGCTCGACTGGCCCACGGGCATCACCATGAATTCCTGGATGTCCAGGCTGTTGTTGGCGTGCGCGCCGCCGTTGACGATGTTCATCATCGGCACCGGCATTTGCATGGCGCCCGAACCGCCGAAGTAGCGGTACAGCGGCAGGCCGGCTTCTTCCGCCGCGGCCTTGGCCACGGCCATCGACACGGCCAGCATGGCGTTTGCACCGAGGCGCGACTTGTTGTCCGTGCCGTCGAGTTCGATCAGCGTCTTGTCCAGGAAGGCTTGTTCCGCCGCATCCAGACCCATGATCGCTTCCGAAATCTCGGTATTGATGTGCTCGACTGCCTTCTGCACCCCCTTGCCGAGATAGCGACCCTTGTCGCCATCACGCAATTCGATCGCTTCGCGCGAACCGGTCGATGCGCCCGACGGCACTGCCGCACGGCCCATCACGCCCGACTCCAGCAGCACGTCGCACTCGACCGTCGGGTTGCCGCGCGAGTCCAGCACTTCGCGCCCGATGATATCTACGATTGCACTCATGTATTCCTCGGTATCTGTATGACAAAAACGCTAAAGGGAACCTGCTTCGCGCCGCGGCCCGTCACCTGCCCTGTTCACGTCGGGCGCTCGCGCCGAACCCTGACGTGGACGCCGGTGCGGCGCTCAAGCGCGCAACGACGGGGTACTGCATGGACGGGGAAACAACGGCACCTCGAAATAAGGTACGGCGGCCTGCGGGATGACATCGATGTCGACGGTGCGCTCGGCGTACCGCACGCGGGCATCTCCTTGTGGGCTTGCCCTCGCGGCGACTTCCGACGACCGCTGCGCGACAAGCTTAACGACTCGACGCCACGCTGCCAAGGCATCCGAGCGCTATACCCGTCCTGTGGGCGTGCTGATAGTGGCCCCAGGACGGCGTGTCTCATTTCAATTGAAATTATTTTCCAGGAACTCGCCCTGCTTCACCGCCGCATCGATCGTCTTGAGCGTGGTGAGCAGTTCGCGCATGCGCCCGAGCGGCACGGCGTTGGGGCCGTCCGAAAGCGCACAGGCCGGATCCGGGTGCGTCTCCATGAACAGGCCCGACACGCCCACGGCCACGGCGGCACGCGAGAGGACCGGCACGAACTCGCGCTGACCGCCCGAGCTGGTGCCCTGGCCGCCGGGCAACTGCACCGAGTGCGTCGCGTCGAAAACAACCGGCGCCCGGGTCTCGCGCATGATCGCCAACGAGCGCATGTCCGAGACCAGATTGTTATAGCCAAACGAAACGCCACGCTCGCAAGCCATGAACACGTCATCGGGCAGGCCGGCCTCGCGCGCGGCGTCGCGGGCCTTGTCGATGACGTTGATCATGTCGTGCGGGGCAAGAAACTGCCCCTTCTTGATGTTCACCGGCTTGCCCGACTGGGCGCAAGCACGAATGAAATCGGTCTGGCGGCACAGGAACGCCGGCGTTTGCAGCACATCGACGATAGGCGCGGCCACGGCCACATCCTCCTCGGTATGCACGTCGGTGAGCACCGGCACGCCGAGTTGGCGGCGCACTTCCTCGAGGATCTTCAGGCCCGCCTCGCGCCCAGGGCCGCGAAACGACTTGCCGGAGCTGCGATTCGCCTTGTCGAACGACGACTTGTAAATGAACGGAATGCCCAGCGCGCTCGTTATTTCCTTGAGCTGTCCCGCGACGTCGATCGTCATTTGCTCCGATTCGACGACGCAGGTACCCGCGATCAGGAAAAACGGCTGGTCCAGGCCAACCTCGAAACCGCACAGTTTCATGAGAACTCCTTATGTCTCGCTCGCGGCGGGCGGGGCCTCAGGCGGCCTTCTTGCGCGACTGCTGACCCGCCAGCGCCGCCTCGACATACGCCTTGAACAGCGGATGGCCATCGCGCGGCGTCGAGGTGAACTCGGGGTGGAACTGAACGCCCACAAACCACGGGTGCACCTGCTGCGGCAACTCCATCATCTCCGGCAGGTTCTCGCTCGGCGTGCGCGCCGAGATCACCAGACCGGCGGCTTCGAGCTGCGGAACATAATGATTGTTGACTTCGTAACGGTGGCGGTGACGCTCATTGACCGAATCGCCATAGATGCGCGACGCGAGCGTTTCCGTCTTGACGGGCACGCGCTGCGAGCCCAGGCGCATGGTGCCGCCCAGATCCGAATTTTCGGTACGCTGCTCGATCTTGCCATCGCGGTCCTGCCACTCGGTGATGAGGGCGACGACCGGATGCGGCGTCGACGGCTCGAATTCCGTGCTGTTGGCGTCGGACAGCTTGGCCACGTCACGCGCGAATTCGATCACGGCGAGCTGCATACCCAGGCAGATGCCGAGATACGGCACGCGGTTCTCACGTGCATAACGAATCGCCTTGATCTTGCCTTCGGTACCGCGTCGGCCGAAACCGCCCGGCACGAGAATGGCGTCCAGATGTTTGAGCGCGTCCGTGCCGTCCTTCTCGATTTGTTCCGAATCGATGTACTCGATGTTCACACGCGTTTCCGTGTGGATCGAGGCGTGACGCAGCGCTTCGATAAGCGACTTGTACGACTCGGTCAAATCGACGTACTTGCCGACCATACCGACAGTGACCTCGTGCTTCGGGTTCTCGACGGCTTGCACCAGATGCGTCCACATGGACAGGTCGGCCGGCTTGGCTTCGATCTTCAGTTCGTCGCAGATGATCTTGTCCATGCCCTGGTCATGGAGCATCTGCGGGATCTTGTAGATCGTGTCGACGTCCCAGACCGAAATCACGGCGTCCTGCGGAATGTTCGCGAACAGCGAAATCTTGGCGCACTCGTCTTCCGGAATCTGACGGTCGGCACGGCACAGCAGCACGTCCGGCGAAATGCCGATCTCGCGCAGCTTCTGCACACTGTGTTGCGTCGGCTTGGTCTTCAGTTCGCCAGCCGTCGCAATGTACGGCACGAGCGTCAGGTGCACGAAGGCCACGCTGTTGCGGCCCAGGCGCAGGTTCATCTGACGCGCGGCTTCGAGGAACGGCAGCGATTCGATATCGCCGACCGTGCCGCCGATTTCTACGATGGCGACGTCGGGATGGCCGTCCCACGTCGAACGCGCACCGCGCTCGACGAAAGCCTGAATTTCGTTGGTGATGTGCGGAATGACCTGAACGGTCTTGCCGAGATACTCGCCACGGCGCTCCTTACGGATCACCGATTCGTAGATCTGGCCCGTCGTGAAGTTGTTCGCACGACGCATCTTGGCGCTGATGAAGCGCTCATAATGGCCCAGATCGAGGTCGGTTTCCGCACCGTCCTCGGTGACAAACACCTCGCCGTGCTGAAACGGGCTCATCGTGCCCGGGTCGACGTTGATGTAGGGATCAAGCTTGAGGAGGGTGACTTTGAGGCCACGCGATTCGAGAATCGCGGCCAGAGATGCGGCAGCAATTCCCTTACCAAGAGAGGAAACCACGCCGCCCGTGACAAAAACAAATTTGGTCATCGCAGTAATTGCTCGCGGGAAAGCCGGATTATACCCGAAAGCGGCCCCGCCCTCGACGTGCGGCGCGGCAAATTTTGACCTTGACAGGCGCCCTGCGCGCCGCTCCGCACGACCGGCGTATCCCTCGCGCCCGGCAAGCAGGCGCCCGGATCGGACACCCCGCGACGCAAGCCCCGTCCGTGTGTCTCAGGCGGCCAGCGAACGCCGGCGCTCACCGCGCAGTTCCGCGAGCATGTCGCGCACGGCGACGGCCGTCTCCAACGGACGCTCCATCGGAAATAGGTGGGTGCCCTGCACGTAACGCAGATGGGTGCCGACGATACGACGCGTCGCCCCGATCCCGGCTTGCCGTAGCTCGCGTGACTCCGTGCCCGCGAGAAAGCCGACCGGCACCGGCACGCCACGCATCGCACGCACGGCGAGCAGCGGCGGCAGCGTCAGATAGATCCGATATTCGATGTCGCGCGCAAACGCCAGGCGCCGTGCCTCGCCCTCGCCGGTCGGCATCGTGCCGCAGTCGATGTAGTCACGCAGCACGTCCGAATCCCAGCCGGCGAACACCGGCTTGCTCGCGAAATGCTGCCAGGCCGTTTCCCAGTCGGGCCAGTGATCGCGACGCCGCTTGGTCACGCCCGCAGGCGACATTCGCTCGTACAGTCCGGTGAGCATGCCCAAGCGGAGCATCTGCGTGCGCCAGCCGGGCGTAACGATGGGCGAATCGATCATGACCACCCCGCGCACGCACTGCGGTGCCTTGAGCGCGGCCATCAAGCTCAGGAAGCCGCCGAGCGAATGTCCGACGAGCCAGACCGGCTCACCGCGGTATTCGCGCATGAGGGTGTCGACCAGTTCGTTGCGCAGATAGCGCCAGCCCGGCGTGACGGGATAGTGCGGGTCGTGACCGATGCGGTCGATGGCGCGAACGTCGTATTCGTCGGCCAGCGCGCCCAGTAGCTTGCGATAGACGCCAGCGGGAAAGCCGTTGCCGTGCGAAAAATGAAGGATGTCTCTTGTCATGGCATTCGTTGTCGTGGCGGGCCGGCCTTGGGCGAAATGTGCTGAAATGGGCCGCCCGGCGGCCACTGAACACCAGGGACGGCAGCCTGCGGCAATCGGTGCCGATCGACGGGAATCACTGTGTGGGTCAGGCCCAGCCGGTGCATGCACGAGCGGAGCGCAATCCGGCGCATCGGGCCATTCTAGCGAACCGCTCGTGAAGTACCGGTAGAGGTTTCCGTCGAATCGCGACGCCCGGACACACCCCGTGAGCACGTGGTGAAACGGCAGAATGCCCTTGTCGGCCGGTCACATGACATCGATGTCATGACGTATCCGGCACTTCCGCGTGCCAGTACCGCCGATATTGCTCGCGGTAAGACTGCGCCTCGATCCCGTCCTTCGTGAACGAAAACCGGACGCCCCCGTGCGTCACGCTCTGCCAAATCCGCACGCCGGCGGCCTGATAACGGGCCACGACCTCGGGCCTAGGATGTCCGAAGCGATTGCGGTAGCCCGCCTGAAACACCACATGGGCTGGCGATACGGCCTCGATGAACACGGCCGTCGACGACGTCAGGCTGCCGTGATGCGGTGCCAATAGGACGTCCGAACGCAAACCGGCACCGAAGCGTGCCAGCATGGCCCGCTCCTGCGGCGCTTCGGCATCCGCCGCGAGCAGCGCACTGTGCTGGGCGTTCGATACGCGCAGCACACAACTGACGCTGTTCGGTCCCACGCGCCCCGCCCAGCCCTCGCGCAACGCCCCTTTATCAGGGTGCAGGAAGCGAAACGTGACGCCGTCCCACATCCATTGCTGCCCAGCCAGGCAAGTGCGATGAGCCGCTGCGGCGCTTCGCACGCCATGCGTCGCCGGCAGCGACGACAGTACTTGCGCCGACGGATACGCCCGCAGCACGCTCAGTGCGCCGCCGAAATGATCGTCATGCGCGTGGCTGATCACGAGCCGATCCAGCCGCCGGATGCCGTGCGCGCGCAGATAGGGAACGATCACGCGGCGCCCGGCATCGCTGTGTCGCCCCAGCGGCGGCCCGGCGTCGAACAACAGCGTACGCGACGCGGTCTCGACGAGCACCGCGTTGCCCTGCCCGATATCGAGCAGGGTGACCCGAAACTCTCCGGTGCCCGGCCGCGGCGACGACGCGAGCAACGCCGGCCCCAGCAACGCGAAACCGGCAATACGCACACCAACGCGCCACACCCTCAGCCGACGCATCGCGGCCGGCCAAGGCATCAGACAGAGCAGCACGCCGCCGACAGCGGCCGCCTGCGCCCAGGCCGGCGCAACGGCCGCTCGCCACACCGCCCAGGGCCACGCTGCCAGCATGCCAAGCCAATCGGCCAGCCAGACGACCACCGCGTGCGCTACCGCCAACGCCCAATGGGCCATCGTCGCGGGCAGCATCAGGCTCGCCAACGCCAGCGGTGTCACGATCAACGTCATCACCGGTATGGCAATCGCATTGGCCAGCGGCCCAAGCAGTGGCACCGACCCGAACCATGCCAACGTCAATGGCACCAGTCCTATCGTGACCGCATATTGTGCCCGCGCCGCAGGCCCCAGACGGGCCAGGGCCGCCGCTGGCCAGCGGCGGATCGCGCCCTCCTGAGGGTCAGCGTCCTGACGGTCAGCGCCACGACGTTTGCCTGCCTGACGCCTCCCATCCCAACCCCGACAGTCGCCCGCCCGACGCTCATCGCCCTGACGGTCGCCGCCGTGACGCCGAACGTCCTGAGATTCACCTGGTCGACGCACATCCGCCAACGCGTGCCCCCTCGTGCTCGCTGTTGACGGCGACCACGCCCCCTCCGGGATGCCGCGTCGACGTGCCGCCCGCAGTGTCTGCGTTCGCCCAGCGCCCAGGACCAGTGCCGCGACCGCGCCAAACGAGAGCCACAGGCCAGGCGTCACGACGGCCCACGGATCGAGCGCGACGACGGTGGCCAACGCCCACGCCAGCACGTACGACGGCGCCGCCATACGGCCATTGAGCAAGGCGAACACCAGAATCGCCACCATGCCGACGGCGCGCCGCACCGGAACGCCCCACCCCGCCACCGCCCCGTACGCCACCGCCGCGAGCAGGCCGGAGACGGCCGCCGCCTTGGGCGCAGGCCACCATAGCGGCAAACTGAAGCGCCGTGTGCAAGCGCGCCGCCAGAGCGTGCCAACCAGTGTCGCGAGCACACCCGCCACGAGCGACACATGCAATCCGGAAATCGCCAGCAAGTGACTTACACCGGTATCCGCAAAAACCTGCCAGTCGTCGGCCGCGATATCCCCCCGCTCCCCCAGCGCCAGCGCGATCAAGACACCGCCGTATCGCGCCGACGGCCCGAGTCCGGCACGAAGTTTGTCGCGCAGCTGTTCCCGCCAGGCTACGAATCGATACCCGGGCACAGTCTCGGCTTGCAGACGAAGCGAGCCCTTTGTCCTTGTTGCTTCGCCTCTGCCGCTCAACGCCCGCACGTATCCCGTCGCGCGAATGCCGCGCACCAGCGCCGTCAACTCGGCATCGGCCCCATGCCAATTCGCAAAACCTCTCGGCGCTTTGAGCCGCACCGGCAATCGCCACCGCTCACCCGCGTGCGGACTTCCCGCCACCGCCCCACCCGGGCCCCATTTGCCGCCGAACCGCGAGCGCCCCGGCCACACCAACTCAATGGCCTTCGGCACGCGCACCTCCCGGCACAGCGCTGCGCGGGTATCGGCGTCGCTTCGATCGCCGCGCATATCCGACATTGAGCGCACCGTCGCGGACACCGGCATCTCACATCGTTCGTCCAAGACGTACGCGCGCTCCGCATCGAACGCGAACCGCTGCCCATCATCCGTCGGCGCAGGCAGTCCGGCCACGACACCGACGACCATCAAGTCGCGCCCCTCCAGTTCGACGGGCAGCCGATCGTTCAATCGCGCCTCCGCCCGAAGCGCTGCCCACGAATAACCGAAAACACCCGCGCAAAGCGCCAGTACGGCCACCACGCTCCGGTGACGCCAGCGCTCGCCGGCGTGCGCGCCGCTTCGTGCGAAGCGTGCGCCACCGTCCCGCGTCGTCAGGCTGGCGCGCGCAGCACCGCGATCGCGCCCCACGACGCCCCGGATCGCCCACACCGCCCACAGGGCAAACACGCCCGCGGCAACGCCGAGCGCGGCACCGAACGCTCGCCCCTGAGGCAACACGGACGCCTGCTGCAGCCACCAGACGCCGGCGACCCACGCAAGCAGCACAAGTCTCATGACGTCACCACGTCATGTATTCGCGACCGCGCAACGCCGCAGCGTCAGCGCGCCAAGCCGTCGGAGATATCGGAGATGTCGGCGATCAGAGAAACGCCGGTAACCGGCCCGTCGCCCGGCGCCATAGCCATGGCGCCAGCCAGACGCGGCAGCACGCGCCAAGCATTGCGGCAAGTCGCCTGCGCCAGGGCTGCAGTCGTCACCCCGCGCAGGTCCGCCAGCACTTGCGCAATGCGCGGCAACTCGACCGGGCTATTACGCTGCTTGTAGCGCCATTGCGGCGCAATATCGGGCGCGTCGGTCTCCAGCACGAGCGCATCGAGCGGCAGATCCGACGCGAGACGCCGGATCTGCAGGGCGCGCTCGAAGGTCATCTGCCCGCCAAACCCCAGGCAGAAGCCACGCTCGACGAACGTGTCTGCTTGCTGCCGGCTGCCGTTGAACGCGTGCGCGATGCCGCCGCGCGGGGTGAAGATGCGCAGTTGCTTGAGCAAGGCATCCTGCGAGCGACGCACGTGAAGGATGACGGGCAAATCGAAGTCGCGCGCGATCTTCAACTGCTCGACATAAAAGAATTGCTGACGCTCGGGGTCCAGCGTCGTCACGAAGAAATCGAGACCGATCTCGCCGATACCGACGAAGCGCGGATCGCCCATCGCCCGCGCGACGGCACGGCGCAACGTGGCGATGTCCGCGTCGCGCGCGCGTGGCGTGTAGAGCGGATGAATCCCCAGCGCGTAAGCGCCCCCGGGGATTGCGCGAGCCGCGGCCCGCGCCGCGTCGAACGTTGCGCATTCGACGGCGGGCACCACGAGCCCCACCACGCCGGCAGCAGCGGCGTCGGCGATCACGGTCGCACGGTCGGCGTCGAACTCGGCCGCATCGAGATGGCAATGGGTATCGATCCACATGGTCAAAGGTCCTTGAACGTCAATTCTACGGGTCGTTGACAAGGCTCGCACACCGTTCTCGCGATGACCATCGGACGACGCCGCGTTACGGTCTAGGACGTTGCCGAAATCGACGGCGGCCGCCGCCTCGCGAAATGCGAAACGCCGGGGAGAACCCCGGCGTTTCGCGCACGTCAGCCGCCGCTCGCGCTAATGCGCTTGCACCACGGTCATGCCGGTTCCAGCACCCCATCGCGCAGTCGCAGGGCACGATCGCAGCGCTTCGCCAGATCGATGTCGTGCGTCACGATCACGAAGCTGGTCTTCAGGGTCTCCGACAACTCGAGCATCAGTTCGAACACGGTCTCGGCGGTATGCCCGTCGAGGTTGCCGGTCGGCTCGTCAGCCAGCACGCAAGCCGGCTGCGTGACCAGCGCGCGCGCCATTGCCACGCGCTGACGCTCCCCCCCCGACAACTCCGACGGACGGTGCTTCACACGCGAGCCGAGCCCGACACGCTCGAGCATGGCCTGCGCCACCGCTTGCGCCTGCTCGGTCGGCAAGCGGCGAATGCGCAGCGGCATCGCCACGTTATCGAGCGCCGAAAACTCGGCCAACAGGTGGTGGAACTGATAGACGAAGCCGAGCGATTGATTGCGCTGCGACGTCTTTTCGCGCTCGCGCAACGACGAAAACGGCTTGCCGAGCAGCGACACCTCGCCGCGCGACGGATCGTCGAGCCCGCCCAACACGTGCAGCAATGTGCTCTTGCCCGATCCCGACGCGCCCACGATGGCCACCTTCTCGCCGGGGGCCACGTCGAGACTCGCGCCGTTGAGCACCGTCACATTGAGCTGGCCTTGACGGAACGTCTTGTGCAGATCGCGCGCGCGCAGCACCGGTCCGTCATAGGCAAGGTTCGGCACACCGGCCAACGATGCATTCGCTTGATTCTTGGCGTTACTCATAGCGCAGGGCCTCCGCCGGTTTGACGCGCGAGGCGCGCCAGCTCGGGTAGATCGTCGCCAGCGCCGAGAGGATGAACGAAATCACCCCGATGCGGATCACGTCCGACGACTGCAGATCCGAGGGCAATTCGGAGATGAAATAGATGTCTTGCGGCAGGAAGTGGATACCCAGCAAGTGCTCGATGAATGGCACGATGGTGCCGATATTCACCGAGATCAGGCAGCCCAGCGCCACGCCGAGCAGCGCTCCGGCAAAACCGATCGTCACGCCCTGCACAATGAAGATCTTCATGATCGAGCCGGGCTGTGCGCCCAGCGTGCGCAGAATGGCGATGTCCGCATATTTGTCGGTCACCGTCATCACCAGCGAGGACACCAGATTGAAGGCCGCCACGGCGATGATGAGCGTCAGGATGATGAACATCATGCGCTTTTCGGTCTGCACCGCGATGAACCAGTTCTTGTTCTGCTGCGTCCAGTCGCGCACCCACATATTGCCGGACAGGGTTTTAGCCAGCTCGCGCGCCACGAGCGGCGCCCGCTCCATGTCATGGATCTTCAGCCGCACGCCGGTCGGGCCGTCGAGTCGGAAGAGCGTCTCGGCATCGTGTAGATCGATGAGCGCCAGCGAGCTGTCGTATTCGTAGTGCCCCGCCGTGAAAACGGCCACCACCGTGAACTGTTTCACGCGCGGCAACACGCCCGCGGGCGTGATCGTCCCTTGCGGGGCGACGAGCGTGATCTTGTCGCCGATGCTCACGCCCAGCGCCCGCGCCAGTTCGCGACCGAGCACGATACCGAAGCTGCCCGGCGTGAGGTTGGCGAGCGAGCCCTCGGTAATCTGCTTGCCGAGATCGGACACCTTGGCTTCCTCGCTCGGAACAATGCCGCGCAACACCACGCCGCGCACGTTGTCCTCGCGCGTGAGCATGGCCTGCTCGCCCACGTAGGGCGCCGCCGCAATCACATTCTTGTTCTGCAACGCTTCAGCCGCCGTGCGGTGCCAGTCGGGCAGATTGCCGTCGACCGCGAAGACTTCGATGTGCGCAAGCACGGAGAGCATGCGGTCCCGCACTTCCTTCTGAAAACCGTTCATCACCGACAGCACCACGATGAGTGCCGCCACGCCGAGCGCAATGCCGGCCATGGAGATGAATGAAATGAAGGAAATGAAACCGTTGCCGGATGATCGCTTGCCGGTGCGCGTATAGCGCCAGCCGATCTGCCATTCGTATGGGAATTTCAAACGGATTCCTGATTCTTGATAAGGATCGATCGGAGCGTTCCAGCGCCAGTCCGCACCGGTGCCCAGCCCCCATGTATCTGACCGCCACGTGGCCCCATGTCGTCGCGGCCCGGCGGCCACCCGACCTGAACCCGGCTCGACACATGGCTCGTTCAGCCCCTGACGTGAGGGTCAGCCAACTGCCAGCGCGAAGTTTGCCATACAATTCGCCTCGATATGGATACACCTGCCCTGCACTTTCTCTTGCCGTTCGCGTTGCCCGCGTCGGCCCATTTGCCCGCACTGCTGGCCAACTTGGAGTTGCCTGCGCTCGAAAAGTTGCTCGCGCGCGGCGTCCAGGCAGCGCAGGACGTGCCGGCCGACCCGTTCGTCCCCACGCTGCCCCATGAACGCTGGCTGACCGAAGCCTTCGGCCTGCCCGGCGGGCCGTCGCGCGCGCCGCTCGCGCCTTTCATGCTGTTCGAGGACAGCGGCATGCTCGACACCCGGTTCTGGTACTGCGCGCAGCCGGCGCACATCCACATCGCCACCGACCACCTGGTACTGACCGATCCCGCCGAACTCGCGTTGAGCCACGAGGATTCAGCCGCCCTGTTCGCCACCGCACACGCCCTGTTCGCGGAGGTCGGCGGCGACCTCGTCGCCCCGCGCCCGGACCGGTGGTACCTGAGCGCGCCGGCGCTGGGCGACCTGCTCACCGCGTCGCCCGCGCGCGCGGCCGGCCGCAACGTCGACATCTGGCTGCCGCAAGGCAAGGCCGAACTGACGTGGCGCAAATGGCAGAACGAAGTCCAGATGGCCTGGTACGACCATCCGGCCAATCAGGCACGCGAAGCCCGCGGCCTGCCGCCGGTCAATGCCATCTGGCTGTATGGCGGCGGTCAGCGCATTGCCGCGCCGCGCCTGAACCGGCCCTGCGTGACGATCCTGGCAGACGCCCCCGCCACCCGTGGCCTGGCGAACCATCTGCAAATCGCCTTGCACGGCACCGACACCGGCCTTGCTGCCGCGAACGGCAGAACCGTCGTGCAACTCGACACGCTCACGCCGTATTTCCTGACGGAAGACTGGGCGCGCTGGCGCGATGCCCTCGTCGACATCGACCGCCACTGGCTCGCGCCGGCGCTCGCGCGTGTCGCCCAGGGCCAGGCCCGCGAAGTCTCGCTCACGTTGTGCGGCGACAGTCACAGCGTGACGATGCGCTCGCGCGGCGGCGACTTGCGCAAGTTCTGGCGCCGTCAGGCGCTCGCCACCCGCATGGTGCCGCTCGCGCGGCTTGGCGAGGAAGTCGCATGACCGACATCGTCACCCGCCATGTCGACGACGCGACGGCCAACGCCCTCGCGCGCGACGGCGTCCACCCGGTGCTCGCCCGCCTGTTCGCGTCGCGCGGCGTGGCCGAGACCGCCGAGACCGAAACGGCGCTGGCCCGGTTGATCCCCCCGACCCAGCTCAAGGGCGCGCAAGAGGCCGCCGCCTTCCTTGCCGACGCCATCGCCGCCGGCGAGCGCATGCTCGTGGTGGCCGACTACGATTGCGACGGTGCGACCGCCTGCGCCGTGGCCGTGCGCGGCTTGCGCATGTTCGGGGCGAAGGTCGAGTACCTGGTGCCGAACCGCTTCGAATACGGCTATGGCCTGACGCCCGAAATCGTGGCACTGGCCGCGCAAGGCAAGGCGGGACCGCCCGACGTGTTGATCACCGTCGACAACGGCATCGCCAGCCTCGACGGCGTGGCCGCCGCGCAGGCGCTCGGCATCGAAGTCGTGGTGACCGATCACCATCTGCCGGGCAACGAATTGCCCAACGCGCGTTGTATCGTCAATCCCAACCAGCCGGGCTGCGCATTCCCGAGCAAGAACCTCGCCGGTGTCGGCGTGATGTTCTACGTTCTGCTCGCGCTGCGCGCCGAGCTGCGCACGCGCGGGGCGTTCGAGGCGCGCGAACAACCCCGGCTCGATACGTTGCTCGACCTGGTCGCGCTGGGCACCGTCGCTGACGTGGTCAAGCTCGACGCCAACAACCGCATCCTCGTGGCGCAAGGGCTGTCGCGCATGCGCGCCGGGCGCATGCATCCGGGCATCAATGCGCTTTTTCGCGCGGCCGCCCGCAATGCGCGTCAGGCGGGCAGTTTCGATCTGGGCTTCGGCCTCGGGCCGCGTCTGAACGCCGCCGGGCGCCTCGCCGACATGTCGCTCGGCATCGAGTGTCTGCTGACGGACGACGACGCCCGCGCCTGGACGCTCGCGCAGGAACTCGACGCGATGAATCGCGAGCGCCGTGAGATCGAGGCAGGGATGCAGCAGGAAGCCCTGGCCGATCTGGCGCGCTTCGACCCTCGTGCCGCCACGACGCTGTGCGCGTTCAACGAGACCTGGCACCAGGGCGTGATCGGGATCGTGGCCGCGCGGCTCAAAGAAAAGTTCTACCGTCCGACCATCGTGTTCGCCCCCGGCGACGACGGCCAGATCAAGGGGTCCGGCCGCTCGATTCCGGGTTTTCACTTGCGCGACGCGCTCGATCTCGTCACCAAGCGCGAACCGGGTCTCATCGGCAAGTTCGGTGGTCACGCGATGGCCGCGGGCCTCACGATCGCCGCCGACGCCCTGCCGCGCTTCCAGTCGGCATTCGAAGCCGTGGGGCAGGCGTGGCTCGACGAGACGGCGCTCTCGCGCGTGATCGAGACCGACGGCGACATCGGCGACGAGTGCTTCGTGCCGCCCTTTGTCGCCCTGCTCGACGCACAGGTGTGGGGACAGGGTTTCCCGCCGCCCGTGTTCTCGGGCGAGTTCGATGTGCTCTCGCAGGCCATCCTCAAGGACAAGCACCTGAAGTTGCAACTCGGTCGCGGGCGCATGCGCTTCAACGCCATCTGGTTCAATCACGCCGATACCTTGCCGAGCCGGGCGCGATTTGCCTATCGCTTGGCCGCCGACACCTTCAACGGCGTCTCGCGCGTACAGATGATCGTCGAGCACGCTCAGGGCTGAGCGTCGGCGGCGCCAGGACCGCCTGTCTTGCGCGCGGACGGCGGTGGCCAGCCGTCCGGAACGCGTCATCCGCCCGGGAAAAGTGGGGAAACGGGGGCTTCGCTGCGCTATAATCCTCGTTTCCCCGAATTCGCCCCTGTCAAAGCTCATGGAAGCCGAACGCCTAAACGCACTTGAATCCCTGCTCGCCGACCTGCGCACCCGCGTCGGCGAGCTCAGGGGGTATCTTTGACTTCGATGTCAAGCAAGCTCGCCTGATTGAAGTCAACAAAGAACTCGAAGACCCCAACATCTGGAACGATTCCAAGCGTGCTCAGGCACTGGGCAAGGAAAAGAAGGCGCTCGACAGCATCGTCAGCAACCTGACCGAACTCGACGCCAGCCTTTCCGATACGCAGGAACTGTTCGAAATGTCGCGCGACGAGGGCGATGAAGACTCGTTGCTGGCGCTTGAGCATGACACGCAGGGTCTCGCCGCTCGTGTGGGCGAGATGGAGTTCCGCCGGATGTTCAACACCCCGGCCGACCCGAACAACTGCTTCATCGATATCCAGGCCGGCGCCGGCGGCACCGAGGCCAACGACTGGGCCGGCATGCTGCTGCGCCAATATCTGCGCTACTGCGAACGCAAGGGCTTCAAGGCCGAAGTGCTCGAAGTGTCGGACGGCGATGTCGCGGGCATCAAGAGCGCCTCGCTGAAGGTCACCGGCGACTACGCTTACGGCTATCTGCGTACGGAAACCGGCGTGCATCGTTTGGTGCGCAAGTCGCCGTTCGACTCGTCGGGCGGTCGCCATACGTCGTTCGCCAGCCTGTTCGTGTACCCGGAAGTGGATGATTCGATCGACATCGAAATCAATCCGGCCGACGTGCGTACCGACACGTATCGCGCCTCCGGTGCAGGCGGCCAGCACATCAACAAGACCGATTCCGCCGTTCGCCTGACACACATCCCGACCGGCATTGTCGTCGCCTGCCAGAACGACCGTTCGCAGCACCGCAACCGCGCCGAAGCGTGGGACATGCTCCGCTCGCGCCTGTTCGAACATGAAATGCGCAAGCGTCGTGCCGAGCAGGACAAGCTGGAGTCGAGCAAGACCGATGTGGGCTGGGGCCATCAGATTCGCTCGTACGTGCTCGACCAGTCACGCGTCAAGGACCTGCGCACCGGCGTGGAAACCGGTAATACCGGCAAGGTACTCGACGGCGACCTGGACGACTTCATCTCCGCGAGTCTCAAGCAGGGAGTGTAAGGAATGGCGTTTGTCCGCACGCTAGCCGTGTGGGGGGTGAGCGCGCTGTGTCTGCAGTGCGCCGCCGTTGCTGCCCCGGCCAGTACACCGGGCGCACCGGGAGCCAATCCCGAGACGGGACCGTACCTGCATGAATTGCTCAAGCGCCCGGACTTCTCGGGGGCCTATGCGCGCATCACCACGCCACGCAACGTTCCCGCGTGGGTGCGTCAGGGTGGCACATCGACGCCGTCGCAACGCGTGAGCGTCGCCGGCAAGCCCTGGTTGCTGGTGCAGAGCTGCAAGCCGCACGATTGCCCGAGCGAGTATGTCCACATTTTGTATGAGCCGCGCTCACAGGCGATCGCGGCGCTGTTCGTGCGGGACCCGAGTGCGGCGGCCAATGCCGGACCGCATCAGGACCGCACCGAATTGATCTGGCTGGGCACGCCCGACGGCTTGCTCAAGAATGCCCTGCTGCACACGCTGCGTTTTACCGAATAACTTCATCGCTCGCACCATGACCGATCACAATACTCCGGCCCACACGGGCACCCCGGCGGGCGACCTGCCGCACGACGACAACAAGCTCATCGCGGAGCGTCGCGAGAAACTGCAGGCGCTGCGTGCCAACGGCGTGGCGTTCCCGAACGACTTCCGTCCCGAACAGCACGCCGGCGACCTGCAGGCGCGCTATCAGGACGTGGGCAACGAGGTGCTCGAAGCCGAGCCCGTCCCCGTGTCGGTGGCCGGTCGCATGATGCTCAAGCGCGTGATGGGCAAGGCCGCCTTCGCCACCGTGCAGGACGGCAGCGGTCAGATCCAGTTCTTCATCGGCCGCGACGACGTCGGCGCCGATGCCATGACCGCCTTCAAGGGCTGGGACATCGGCGATATCGTCGCCGCGACCGGCACGCTGTTCCGCACGCGCACCGGCGAACTGTCGGTCAAGGTGAAGGCACTGCGTCTGCTCGCCAAGGCGCTGCGCCCGCTGCCGGACAAGTTCCACGGCCTGTCCGACCAGGAGACGAAGTACCGTCAGCGCTACGTCGACCTGATCACCTCGCCCGAGACGCGCAGCACGTTCCGCGCCCGCGCGAAGGCCATCGCGTCGATGCGCAAGTACATGACGGACGCCGACTTCATGGAAGTCGAAACGCCGATGCTGCACCCGATTCCGGGCGGCGCCGCGGCCAAGCCGTTCATCACGCACCACAACGCGCTCGACATGCAGATGTATCTGCGTATCGCGCCGGAGCTGTATCTGAAGCGCCTGATCGTTGGCGGCTTCGAGCGTGTGTTCGAGATCAACCGTAACTTCCGCAATGAAGGCGTATCGCCGCGCCACAACCCGGAATTCACGATGATGGAGTTCTACGCGGCCTACACGGACTACCGTTGGCTGATGGACTTCACCGAAGCGCTGATCCGCAACGCCGCACTCGACGCGCGCGGCACCGCGACCATCGAGTACCAGGGCCGCGAACTCGATTTGTCCAAGCCGTTCCACCGCCTGACGATCGTCGAAGCGATTCGCAAGTACGCGCCCGAGTTCACCGAAGCGCAACTGGCCGACATCGAATTCGTGCGTGGCGCGCTGGGCAAGTATGGCGTGAAGGTCGATGCGCCGCAGTTCAAGAACGCGGGCCTCGGTGCGCTGCAACTGGCCCTGTTCGAAGAGACGGCCGAGAGCCAGTTGTGGGAGCCGACTTTCATCGTCGACTATCCGGTGGAAGTCTCGCCGCTCGCGCGCGAGTCCGATACCGTGCCAGGCATCACCGAGCGCTTCGAACTGTTCATCACGGGCCGCGAGATCGCCAACGGCTTCTCCGAGTTGAACGACCCGGAAGATCAGGCCGCACGCTTTCGTGCGCAGGTCGAACAGAAGGACGCGGGCGACGAAGAGGCCATGTATTACGACGCCGATTACATTCGCGCGCTCGAGTACGGCATGCCCCCGACGGGCGGCTGCGGCATCGGCATCGACCGTCTGATCATGCTGCTCACCGACAGTCCGAACATTCGCGACGTGCTGCTCTTCCCGCACCTGCGCCGCGAAGACTGAGTCGCTTGGAACGGTTGGAGCGCTTAGAAGGCCGGAACGCCGCGATAGGCGGACGGCCACTCCCCATCGAGCCGCAACCAGGTGCGCGCGATGGGGAGAATCGCACCGCTCGCCGCCCCTTCCACCAATTGCCGTAACGCCAGCGACGACAGCGTTTTGGCATCGGTCGGAAACGCGAGAAGCAATGTGCGATTGACGGGGACGGCCGCAAAGTCCGTCACCTCGAAATGATCGACCATCGACTGGTAGAGATTGCCCAGCACCAGGCCGCCAGCCGGTGCCATCCAATTGCCGCGACAGCCGGCAATCGGCGTGCCGTCGTCAAGTCGCGCAATGCCGAACTCGAAATGCCCCGCCTTCCATGCGCGCGCGAGATTCGACGCGGCTTGCGCAAATGCCGCCTCGAACGTCAGACCGGCCGCGCGCAAATCCTCGCCCTGCAGCCGGCGTAGTCCAGCCGTGCCATCGAGCACGAGCGTCACGAAAACGTCGTCCGAAAACGGTTCGCTGACCTCCCCTTGCGGATCGTGGACGTCGACCCACGCGCGTTGTACCACGTACGGATAGAGGTGCGCGTGGCTTGCGGCGTCGAGCGGGGTATCCAGCAGCGGCAGCGTATCGATCATGGCGTTGGGACGAATCGGCAAGAAGGACGTTGACGGACAATGCGTGCCATTATGCGCGCGGCGCGACTTGTTTCAATTGTGATGACAACCGCGCACGATGACGACGAAGCGCCCCGTCAACCGAGAAAAAACTTCATATTTTTCAATGAATTAGCAGTCAGTCGAAGGGCACTTGCCTGGGACTGCCGCGATGCACATCTTACATCGCGTTACAAAATGAAACGGATGCCGCGCCTGCCATGACGGAGACTTTTCTCATGCGAAGCCTCCCGTGCCTGTCAGCACGAAGAATGGGGTTCGCCACAACCGCACGATGGAGAAAAACCACATGAATAACGAACTTCAACCGCGCCGCATGCATCCGCTGGTCGCTGCCGCAGCCGGCAGTATCGTGGTCGTCAGCCTGCTCGGCGTTGCCGCCATCACGGGCGTGCTCCCTGTCGCCAAAAGCACCGACGGCCCCGCAACGACCGTCGATCATTCGCAGTACGCGCTGACGTCGGCCCAACAGCCGTCTTCGAACGCGATGCGCAGCTCGCCGTTGACGGAGCAGCCGACGCAGCAGCAGGCCCAGCAGACGCAATACGCGCCGCAGCAAGCTCAGTACGCGCCGCAGCGGGCACCGGCACAACGGGCCCCGGCGCCGCAGCCGTCATATGCCCAATCCTCGGCCGCCCCCGCACAGCGTCAGGCGGCGACATGCTCGACGTGCGGCACGGTGCAGTCGGTGGAACCAATCAGCACGCAAGGTCAGGCCTCGGGCCTGGGCGCCGTCGGCGGTGCCGTTGCTGGCGGCCTGCTCGGCAACCAGTTTGGCGCGGGTAACGGCCGCACGGCGATGACCGTGGTCGGCGCGCTGGGCGGCGGTCTGGCCGGCAACGAAGTCGAGAAGCGCGTTCGCTCCGAAACCGTGTATCGCGTGTACGTGCGCATGGATACCGGCAAGACGCGCTACTGGACCTATCAGTCCGCCCCTGGCGTGCAGCCGGGGGATCGCGTGCGGCTCGAAAACAACGGGCTGGTGCGCGCGGGCTAAGGGCGTGGGATCCGCGTGACCCCGTTCGTGCCGCAACGGAGCTCGCGTTAACGCAAAAGCCGCTCGTCATGAGCGGCTTTTGTCTCTGCGGCAGCGTCGCGCGCCCTGCGCGATCGTCGGGTCAGACCTCGTCGATCCACGCCATCTGAATCGCTTCGAGCACCTTCTCACCGGCACGGTCAGGCGCGTCGTCAAAGCCGTCGAGCGCCATCACCCACTGATGCAGGTCGGTAAAGCGCACGTATTGCGGGTCGATGTCGGGATGCGCCTCGGTAAGCGCAATCGCGATGTCCTGAATGTCGGTCCATTTCATGGGCAGGGTCCTCTTCTTCTGACGTGTCGCCACGCAACGCCAAACGGCGTCGATCAGTGGCTTTCCTTGGCGTGATTGATCGTGTACTTCGGAATCTCGACGACCAGATCGGTGTCGGCGGGCATCTTCGTCTGGCACGACAGGCGCGATGTCGGCTCCAGGCCCCAGGCTTTGTCGAGCAGATCCTCTTCCTCGTCTTCGGCCGGCTCCAACGCCTCGAAACCCTCGCGCACGATCACGTGGCACGTGGTGCACGCGCACGACAACTCGCACGCGTGTTCGATTTCAATGCCGTTGTCCAACAACGCTCTGCACACGGTGGTGCCGGTCGGAACGTCCAGCACCGCGCCCTCGGGGCACAGCTCGACGTGAGGCAATACAACAATTTGAGGCATGGCTTTGGCTTTCCGTGTGTGTCTTACAGTTTGTCGATGTCCGCCACGCGCCGGCCAGCCAGCGCCGCGCGGATGCTCTTGTCCATGCGGCGCGCGGCAAACGCGTCGGTCGCATGCGAGAGCGTTTCGGTCGCCGTCTTGATGGCAATCTGATCGTCGCCGGACGCCTTCTGGCGCAACTCGGCCAGCAAGCCGTCGATCTGTGCGCGCTCGTCGGCGTCGAGCAGTTCCGGGTCCGCCTGCAAGGCGCTGTCGATCGCGACCAGCAGACGCTCGGCTTCCACTTGCTGCTCGCGCAGCGCACGGGCGCGCATATCCGCTTCGGCCGAACCGAAGCTGTCTTGCAGCATGCGCGAGATATCGTCGTCCGCCAGACCGTACGACGGCTTGACCTCGATAGAGGCCGCCACGCCCGAGTGCAACTCCTGGGCGGAGACGGAGAGCAGCCCATCGGCGTCGACCTGATACGTCACGCGAATACGTGCCGCGCCGGCCGTCATCGGCGGAATGCCGCGCAATTCGAACCGGGCCAGCGAGCGGCAATCGGACGCCAGCTCACGCTCGCCTTGCAGCACGTGAACGGCCATCGCCGTCTGGCCGTCCTTGAACGTGGTGAATTCCTGCGCGCGCGCCACGGGAATCGTGGCGTTACGCGGAATGATCTTCTCGACGAGGCCCCCCATCGTCTCGACACCGAGCGACAGCGGAATCACGTCGAGCAGCAGCCAGTCGTCACCTTCCGCCTGATTGCCGGCCAGCAGATTGGCCTGCACGGCAGCGCCGAGCGCCACCACCTGATCCGGATCGAGATCGATCAGCGGTTCGCGTCCGAAGAAGGTCGCAACCGCGGCACGCACTTGCGGCATGCGCGTGGCGCCGCCGACGAGCACGACGCCCTTGACGTCGTCCGGGCCCATGCCGGCGTCGCGCAGCGCCTTGCGCATCGGGCCGATCGTGCGTTGCACGAGCGGCGCGCCCAGCGCCGTGAATTGGTCGCGCGTGAGCGTCAACGCGAGGTTGCGCTCGCCAGACAGCGTCAGGGCGATCGTCGTTTGCGCGGCGTCGGTCAACGCTTCCTTGGCGGTGCGCGCGTGATCGAGCAAGCCGCGCACATCCTCAGGCGTGAGCGAAGCCGCGTCGAGACCGGCCTCCGCCACCGCCCAGCGGTAGATCGCCTGATCGAAGTCGTCGCCGCCAAGCGCGGAATCGCCGCCCGCCGCGAGCACTTCGAACACGCCCTTCGTCAGTCGCAGAATCGAGATGTCGAACGTGCCGCCACCCAGGTCGTAGACCGCGTAAAGGCCTTCGGCCGCATTGTCGAGACCGTAGGCGATCGCGGCCGCCGTGGGCTCATTGAGCAGACGCAACACATTCAGGCCGGCCAGACGCGCGGCATCCTTGGTGGCCTGACGCTGCGCGTCGTCGAAGTACGCGGGCACGGTGATCACGGCGCCCACCAGATCGTCGCCGAGCGTGTCTTCGGCGCGCTGACGCAACGTGGCGAGAATTTCGGCAGACACTTCCACCGGGCTCTTGACGCCGCCGGCCGTCGTCATCTGCACCATGCCCGGCGCGTCGACGAAATCGTACGGCGCGTTGTCGGCATGGGCAACATCGGCCAGACCCCGGCCCATGAATCGCTTGACCGAGACGATGGTGTTGCGCGGATCGCTGGCGGCAGCCGCACGGGCGTCGTAGCCGATCTGGGTACGGGGACCGCCCAGATAGCGCACGACGGACGGCAGCAGCACGCGGCCCTGTTCGTCCGGGAGCACTTCGGCCACCCCGCTACGTACAGAGGCCACGAGCGAATGCGTCGTGCCCAGGTCGATGCCCACGGCGAGTCGCCGCTGATGCGGCGCGGGGGACATGCCGGGTTCGGAAATTTGCAGAAGGGCCATGACTTTGCAATGCGGGCGGCGCGCTCGCGCGGCCGCCCTGTTCTCAAGCAGTTCTCAATGACATGTGACGGCGCCGCACCGGGCCGTCACGCGTTTTCCAGCATTTCGATGCGCTGCGCGATGTCTTCGTCGGCGCGCGCAATGAACATCAGTTGCCGCACGGCTTCGGCGGCCGGTTGCCAGGCCTGGCTCTCGAGCCAGTCGCCCAACTTGGCGAGCCGCACGCGACGATCCTCGCGCAACGATTTGGCAAGGGTTTCCAGAGCGCCGATATTGCGCGCGTCCACGGCGTCGTCGATGGCTTCGCGCCACTCCATCTGCTGCATCAGGAAATCGGGGGCCATCGCGGTGTTGTTCTCCGCGCCCACATCGATGCCCTGCAGCGTGAGCAGATACGTCGCGCGTTGCAGCGGGTCGCGCAGCGTGCGGTAGGCGGCGTTCGCCTGCGCGGCCCATTGCATGGCCACGCGGCGTTCGGCATCGCTCGCACTCGCGAATCGATCTGGATGCACGCGCGATTGCACGGCTCGGTAGGCCGCGTCGAGCGCGTCTGCGTCGAGCGCAAAGCGCTGCGGCAGATCGAACAGCGTGAAGTAGTTGTCAGTCAATGCACTCATCGCGCACTCATCATCCATCCAGGGCGCCCATGCGAGGGGACGTCGCGCCATGCGCGCCATGCCACCCACCGTCGGCCCGTAAAAAAAGCGGCTCGCGCCGCCTCGTTGCCTACGCTGCCGCTTCGGCGCCGAACCGTCCGACGGTCCGGCGACCTATTTCGCTGCCATGGCGACCGCCGCCAGGCGAGGCGCACCGCCTCACGCGTCGGGCGGCTCGCCGCGCTCACATTTGCGGCAGCGCAACCGGCTACCGAGCATCGCGTCGCGGCCTGCCGCGCTTTGCGTCCATGTCCGGATCTGCCACGGGGGAAGATGCCGGACATGTTGCCCATGCCCGCACGCCAGACGCGCGACCCATTGGCCTTCGTCGTCCTGCCGGAACCCGACGATCTCGCGCAACGGCGCAGTGTCAGATCCGGAACGACTCGCCGCAGCCGCACTCATCCTTGACGTTCGGATTGTTGAAGCGAAACCCTTCGTTCAAGCCTTCGCGCGCGAAGTCCAGCTCGGTGCCATCGATATACGGCAGACTCTTCGGATCGACGATCACCTTCACGCCGTGGCTCTCGAAGACCGTGTCCTCGCCCGCCACGTCGTCGGCGTATTCCAGCTTGTAGGCCAGGCCCGAGCAGCCGGTCGTCTTCACGCCCAGCCGCAGGCCCACGCCCTTGCCGCGCCGCGTCAGATAACGCGAAACGTGCTGCGCGGCCTTCTCGGTCAATGTAATGGCCATGGTTGCCTGATTCCTTTATCCGTCGTGCCGCTTACGCAGCCTTGGCCGGCTCGGCCGTCTGGCCGTGCTTCTGCTTGTAGTCGGCCACGGCCGCCTTGATGGCGTCTTCGGCCAGAATCGAGCAGTGAATCTTCACCGGCGGCAGCGCCAGCTCCTGCGCGATCTGGGTGTTCTTGATATCGAGCGCCTGATCGAGCGTCTTGCCCTTGACCCACTCGGTGACCAGCGACGACGACGCAATCGCCGAGCCGCAGCCGTAGGTCTTGAACTTGGCGTCTTCGATCACGCCGGCTTCGTTCACGCGAATCTGCAGCTTCATCACGTCGCCGCACGCCGGTGCGCCGACCATGCCCGTGCCGACGGCGTCATCGCCCTTTTCGAACGAACCGACGTTGCGCGGGTTTTCGTAGTGATCCAGAACTTCCTTGCTGTAAGACATGGCTAACTCCTTGAATGCTCAGTGTGCGGCCCACTGGATCGAATTCAGATCGACCCCGTCCTTGTACATTTCCCACAGCGGCGACAGATCGCGCAGCTTGCCGATCTTGGCCTTGAGCAGATCGACCACATAGTCGACTTCCTGCTCGGTCGTAAAGCGACCCACCGTGAAGCGAATCGAGCTGTGCGCCAGTTCGTCGTTGCGACCCAGCGCACGCAACACGTACGACGGCTCCAGCGAGGCCGACGTGCACGCCGAACCCGACGACACCGCAACGTCCTTGATCGCCATGATCAGCGACTCGCCTTCGACAAAATTGAAGCTGATGTTCAGGTTGTGCGGCACACGCTTTTCCATGTCGCCGTTCACATACACTTCTTCCATTTCCGTCAGACCGCGCAGCAGACGATCGCGCAGCATGCGCACGCGCTCGTTCTCCGTCGCCATCTCTTCACGCGCCAGACGGAACGCCTCGCCCATGCCCACGATCTGGTGCGTGGCGAGCGTGCCCGAACGCATGCCGCGTTCGTGACCGCCGCCGTGAATCTGTGCCTCGATGCGCACACGCGGCTTGCGACGCACGTACAGCGCGCCGATGCCCTTCGGGCCATACGTCTTGTGCGCCGAGAACGACATCAGGTCGACCTTCAGCTTGGCCAGGTCGATGGGCATCTTGCCCGTGGCCTGTGCGGCGTCGACGTGGAAGATGATGCCCTTCTCGCGGCAGATCTCTCCGAGCGTCTCGATGTCCTGGATGACGCCGATTTCGTTGTTCACCGCCATGATCGACACGAGAATCGTGTCCGGACGCAGCGCGGCCTTGAAGACGTCGAGATCGAGCAGACCGTCGTCCTTGACATCCAGATACGTGACTTCGAAGCCTTCGCGCTCCAGCTCGCGCGTTGTGTCGAGCACGGCCTTGTGTTCGGTCTTCACCGTGACGAGGTGCTTGCCCTTGCCTTGGTAGAAGTGCGCCGCGCCCTTGATGGCGAGGTTGTTCGACTCGGTGGCGCCCGACGTCCAGACGATCTCGCGCGGATCGGCGTTCACCAGCTTGGCGACTTCCTCGCGTGCCTCTTCCACGGCCTGCTCGGCGGCCCAGCCGAACGAGTGGCTGCGCGATGCCGGGTTGCCGAACTGCTCGCGCAGGTACGGCAACATCTTGTCCACGACGCGCGGGTCAATCGGCGTCGTGGCGCTGTAATCCATGTAAATGGGGAGGTTGAGGGTGTCGTTTTTCATGGGTGCTCCAGGATCGTGCCGTGGCGCCAGTTAAGAACGGGCCATATCGAAGACCGAATTGGGAATGCGCGTGGCAATGGTCTGGCTGGGTGTGCCGGACTCGCGCGTGTCGTGCAGCACGGCCTGTTGGGCCTGCTTGCTGCGCTGCTGCTCGACGAGGTCGCGCAGCGAAACCGAATCGAGATACTCGACCATCTTCTGGTTGAGCGTTGCCCACAGCTCGTGCGTCATGCAGTGGCCGCGATGGCCGTCCTGGCCCTTCTCGCAATTGCCCTTGCTGCCGCACTGCGTGGCGTCGAGCGGTTCGTCGACCGCGATGATGATGTCCGCGACCGTCACCTCTTCCGCGCGACGCGCCAGACTGTATCCGCCGCCCGGCCCACGCACGCTCTCCACGATCTCGTGGCGGCGCAGCTTGCCGAACAACTGTTCCAGGTAAGAGAGGGAAATCCGTTGACGCTGACTAATGCCCGCAAGCGTCACGGGACCCGCGTCCTGGCGCATGGCCAGGTCGATCATCGCCGTGACGGCGAAACGGCCTTTCGTGGTAAGTCTCATGAGGATGCAGGGGATTAATCTCGACTATTTTCGTCAAGTATAAATTCCCTACGAAATCAGTCAAGTACTTCTGGCCCATTTTTTGCAAAAGTTCCGTCGCCCATTTGGGAAATTTGCTAATTTTCGGGACGCGCGTTCGCCTGGGGGGCGCGCAGGGGGAACAGCAGCACCAGCGGATTGCATAGCACGGCGCGCCAGAGGGCACGGTAAATGTGCCGGCGGTCGCCCATTGGCAGGGGACGCGATCTGAGCGCCATGTGGAATGCTAACGCGAAACTCACACCGACGTTGAGCAGCGCCATCGACCCGACACCGGCAACGGCCAGCCAGAGCGCCGGATCGCGCAGCACCGGCATGCCCAGCACGCCGATCGACGTCGCGATCGCGCCGGTCGACAACGTGACGTGGCGCACCTCGAACGGCAGCGCGAACGCCGTCAGCACCGCCGGCACGAGACCCAGCATGAAGCCGAGCGTCAGATTCCCGAGCACCGGGGCAATGTGACGGCGGCACGCGTCTGCCAGCCGCGCCGCCCCGTTCCGTCCGAAGACGAAGCGCAGTCGTCGGTTGTAGGCCAGCACATCCCCGATGCCGTGCAGCGCAAACCAATTGTCGGCCCAGCCTGAAATCAGACTGGAGAACCACAACAGCACCGCCGTCATGGCCGCGAACAGCGGCGTGATACCCAATATCGAGAACGAACTCAGCGTCGCATGGGCTTTTTCGGGCGGAATCGTGTTCATGCCAAGCGCCGCCGACACCGTCCATTGCACCAGCAGGCAGAACGGGAACACCACCGCCAGGTTGCCGAAGATAGCGGCCGCTTGCGTACGCACGAGAGCGATGACCTCGCCCACGAAGGCGTCCATACCGGCGGGCGTGTCGACATCGTCGAGCTTGCGGGCGATGGCCGGCGCGGTCATGGCCGGCTGCTTGGTCGCGAGCGTGAAATGGCAGAAGTGCATGAACAGGAAGCAGAGCGCGTAGTTGGCCCCGGCGAGGAAGCCTTCGACGACCGTCGGCAGGTGCGCGCTCGCAATCAGGAACTTGACGTAGACAGTCACCACCGTCACCAGACCGCCGCCGCACGCCATCTTCAGCATGGTGAAGTACTCGCTGCGATTGCGGGCGATGTAATGCTCGCCCGTCTCGGCGCTGCGCTCGACGACCTTGCGCGCCAACAGCCCGAACGACGTGCGCGCCAATTCGCCCACGCTCTGGCTCGCCCGGTTCGCGCGCACCAGATCGGCGAGGAGTTGCACCCGCGCGACGGCGCGATCGCCGCTCTCGCCGTGCGTGAGCCAGGCTTCGAGCAGACGCTCGAGCCGACGGATCCGCGCCTTGGTGCGTTCGACCTGAAACACGATGTCCACGCTCACGCCGTTTTCGTCCAGATGGGCATAGACCTGACGCGCCGCGCGCGCGCAGTCGTCGATCAGCGCGCGGAACACGTTGATCTGCTGCACGAAGTGCTGCGACGGCGGCGCGCCATGGGCGAACGCCTGCCCAGCCGATTCGAGCGCCTGCATGGCGCGTCCGATCTGGTAGAACGGCGATTCGGTGGCGCGCGGATACGCCAGGCGCGAGCGCACCGCCTGCGACAGACCGGTCGACCCAATCTGGTCGACGAGGTGGTGCATCGCGACGAGCAAGTCCTCGCCGAAAGGGTTCCAGTCGGTGTTGTCATCATCGTCCTCGCCTTCATGCAAGAGCGCGATGAGGTCGGCCAGCAATGCCGGCGGCATGGCGGCGATCCAGTCGGCGGCGTCGCCATCGGGAAACATCAGCGAGCACAGTGCCGAGAGATCGCGCCGCGTCGGCGGTGGTGGAATCAGCGCCTTCTCAACGCGCTCGACCAGCGCCCCCCAAAACCCCGGGCGCACCGGCATGCCGGTATCGCACAGCAGCGAAATGGCGTCGCTCTCGGCAACGACGCTGCGCAGCGTGCGCGCCACAGGGAGTCGCCATGCGGGGTTTCGCTCGAGCATCTGCAGCAGATAGCGCAGCCGCGTGTGCGGGCGATAGCGCGCCGCCTCCCCTTCCCCGCGCGCCTCGTTGACGAGGGCGCCGCGCTTTTGCACCCAGTGCGCCAATTCGATCAGCCATTGGTTGCGGACCGCCAGCGGCGCAGACGGATCGGCGTGCGCAAGCAGTTCGTCGAGCTGATGACCGGCGTGACGCGAGGCACGCCATTTACGCCAGTACGAAGTGAGCGAAGTGAGCATCGATGGGAGACGAGGTGAAGGGGGAGGAGAAAAGCACAGTACTACAGGACAGACCGCGCAACGCAACGTCGCCGACGCTCAGAGGTGCGTTTCCAGATGGGCGAGCAGGCCGTCGAGCCCGTCTTCGATGTAGTCGAGCACCGTCTCGAAGCCCTTTGCACCGCCGTAATACGGATCAGGCACTTCGGTGGCGTCGTGCCGCGTGGCAAAGTCCATCAGACGCACGATCTTGTGACGATACTCAGCCGGACAGCGTGCCACGAGTTCGGCGACGTTGGCGTTGTCCATCGCCACGATCCATTCGAAGCGCACGAAGTCATCGGCATCGACGCGGCGCGCACGCAGTGCGCTCAGGTCATAGCCTCGCCGCTCGGCAGCGGCCTGCGTGCGTTCGTCGGGCGCGTGACCGAGGTGATAACTGTGCGTGCCCGCCGAATCGACGGCGATCACGTCGGTGAGCCCAGCGGTGGCCAGCCGGTGACGAAAGATGCCGTCGGCGCTGGGGGAGCGGCAAATGTTGCCCATGCAGACGAAGAGAACGGAGGTCGTTTTCATGCCTTCGGCCCCAACTCCGCCTCGCTCGCCCCATCGGTGCCGAAGACCAGTGCCTTGACGTGCAACAACTGGTCGCGCGCCTTGGCGGCCTTCTCGAACTCCAGGTTGCGCGCATGCTCCTGCATCTGCTTTTCGAGCTTCTTGATCTCGCGCGCCAACTGCTTTTCCGACATGTCCTGGTAGTGCGCCTGCTCCTTGGCTTCGGCCAGTTCCGCCTTGGCGTCCTGCGGGTCGTAGACACCGTCGATGATGTCCTTGATGCGCTTCTTCACCCCCTGCGGCACGATGCCGTGTGCCTCGTTGTGCGCCATCTGCTTGGCACGGCGACGCTCCGTCTCCCCGATCGCGCGCGTCATCGAATCGGTCATCTTGTCGCCATAGAGGATGGCCGTTCCATTAACGTTACGCGCCGCCCGCCCGATCGTCTGAATCAATGACCGCTCGGAACGCAGGAACCCCTCCTTGTCCGCATCGAGAATCGCCACCAGCGACACCTCCGGAATATCCAGCCCCTCGCGCAGCAAGTTGATCCCGACCAGCACGTCGAACGCGCCCAGACGCAAATCGCGAATGATCTCCACGCGCTCGACCGTATCGATGTCGCTGTGCAGATAGCGAACCTTCACCCCGTTATCCGACAGATAATCGGTGAGCTGCTCTGACATGCGCTTGGTGAGCGTGGTCACGAGCACGCGCTCGCCCACGGCCACGCGCTTGTTGATCTCACTCAGCACATCGTCGACCTGTGTCTGCGCCGGACGCACGATGATGATCGGGTCGATCAAGCCGGTCGGACGCACCACCTGCTCCACCACCTGCCCGGTGCGCTTTGCCTCGTAATCGGCCGGGGTCGCCGACACGAAGATGGCCTGACGCATCTTGCGCTCATATTCGGCAAACTTGAGCGGACGGTTGTCGAGCGCCGACGGCAGCCGGAAGCCGTAGTTGACGAGGTTCTCCTTGCGCGCCCGGTCGCCGTTGTACATGCCGTTGAACTGCCCGATGAGGACGTGCGATTCGTCGAGGAACATCAACGCATCGGGCGGCAGGTAGTCGACGAGGGTCGGCGGCGGCTCGCCCGGCGCCGCACCGGACAGATGCCTCGAATAGTTCTCGATGCCCTTGCAAAAGCCCAGCTCCTGCAACATCTCCAGATCGAAACGGGTGCGCTGCTCAAGGCGCTGCGCCTCGACCAGCTTGCCTTCCTTGTAGAAGAAGTCGAGGCGCTCGCGCAGTTCGTCCTTGATCGTCTCGATGGCGCGCAGCACCGTATCGCGCGGCGTCACGTAGTGAGAGGACGGGTACACCGTGAAGCGCGGCACTTTCTGCCGCACGCGTCCCGTGAGCGGATCGAACAGTTGCAGCGTATCGACTTCGTCGTCGAACAGGTCGACGCGCAACGCCAGTTCGGCGTGCTCCGCCGGGAAGATGTCGATGGTGTCGCCGCGCACTCGGAACGTGCCGCGACCGAAGTCGGTCTCGTTGCGGGTGTACTGCATGGCGATCAGGCGCGCGATGATCTCGCGCTGCCCCAGCTTGTCGCCCTGCCGAATCGTCAGAATCATCCGATGGTATTCGCTCGGATTGCCGATACCGTAAATCGCCGAGACCGTCGCCACGATGACCACGTCGCGCCGCTCCAGCAGGCTCTTCGTTGCCGAGAGACGCATCTGCTCGATGTGTTCGTTGACGGACGAATCCTTCTCAATGAAGAGATCGCGCTGCGGAACGTAGGCTTCCGGCTGGTAATAGTCGTAGTACGAGACGAAGTACTCCACCGCATTTCGCGGGAAGAACTCGCGGAATTCCGAGTAGAGCTGCGCGGCGAGGGTCTTGTTCGGTGCGAACACAATGGCCGGCCGCCCAAGCCGCGCCAAGACGTTCGCCATGGTGAACGTCTTGCCGGAGCCGGTGACGCCGAGCAAGGTCTGGAAGGCGAGCCCGTCCTCCACGCCCTCGGTCAACTGAGCGATAGCCGCCGGCTGATCGCCGGCCGCGGCAAATGGGCAGTAGAGCTGATAAGGCGAATCCGGAAACGTCAGGAACTTGCTTTCGTCGAGATCGTTGTCTGCCGCAGGAGTCATGGCGAGGGCGCAAGCGTGAGGGACGTAATCCGGCATTTTAGCGCGTCGGACGATTCCCTGAGGCCCATGGGTGACAACCGATCTGTCTGCGGCGCGAGGCCGGGCCGACGATGTCGCCCCCTGACCCATGGCACGTCAATGTCGTCAATTTCTGGCAATACGTGGCAGTTTTCGTGTCAAAGGGAGGCGATTTCGCGCGCGCACGCCTGTGTTTCCCACAAGCGTGGGGAATCTTCGTTAAAATGTCGCGTTGAGCTGATCGCGCGTCTGATACCGCCGACCCGCCGCGTTTTCCTACTACCTGCCTCGAGCCGTCGAAATGACCCTGTTCTCCGCTGTCGAACTCGCCCCGCGCGACCCCATCCTTGGCCTGAACGAAGCCTACAACGCCGATCACCGCACCGAGAAGGTGAACCTGGGCGTGGGCGTGTATTTCAATGCGGAAGGCAAGCTCCCCCTGCTCAAGGCCGTGAAGGCCGCCGAAGAACAACGCGTGGCCGCCGGTCTGCCGCGCGGCTACCTGCCGATCGAAGGCATTGCCGCCTACGACAAGGCCGTGCAGGAAATGCTGTTCGGCAAGGAATCGCCCGTGCTGGCCGAAGGCCGCGTGGTTACCGCGCAAGCCCTGGGCGGCACCGGCGCCCTCAAGATCGGCGCTGACTTCCTCAAGCAACTGAACCCGAATGCCACCGTCGCCATCAGCGATCCGAGCTGGGAAAACCACCGCGCGCTGTTCAGCCAAGCCGGCTTCAACGTCGTCTCGTACCCGTACTACGACGCCGACTCGCATGGCGTGAACCTGGCGGGCATGCTCGACATGCTCGGCAAGGAACCCGAAGGCACCATCGTCGTACTGCACGCCTGCTGTCACAACCCGACCGGCGTCGACCTGTCGATGGACCAGTGGGCGCAAGTCGTCGAGATCGTGAAGGCTCGCAAACTGGTGCCGTTCCTCGACATCGCCTATCAAGGTTTCGGTGACGGCATCGATGCCGACGCCGCCGTGGTGCGCCTGTTCGCCTCCACCGGCCTGGACTTCTTCGTTTCCAGCTCGTTCTCGAAGTCGTTCTCGCTGTATGGCGAACGCGTGGGTGCCCTGTCGATCGTGACGGGCAGCAAGGACGAATCGGCCCGTGTGCTCTCGCAACTCAAGCGCGTGATCCGCACCAACTACTCGAACCCGCCGACGCATGGCGGCTCGGTCGTCGCCGCCGTGCTGGGCAGCCCCGAGCTGCGCGCGCTGTGGGAAGAGGAACTGGCCGAAATGCGTGAGCGCATCCGCGCGATGCGTCTCGCCCTGGTCGAGAAGCTGCGTGCGCATGGCGTGGAACGCGATTTCTCGTTCGTGATCAAACAACGCGGCATGTTCTCGTACTCGGGCCTCACCGCCGACCAGGTCGAACGCCTGCGTGAAGAGTTCGGCATCTATGCCGTGAGCACGGGCCGTATCTGCGTGGCCGCGCTCAACGACAAGAACATCGACCGCGTCGCCTCGGCCATCGCCCAAGTGCTGCGCTAAGCCCATCGGGCATCGTCGAAGTCGAAGCCCGCCACCCGGCGGGCTTTTTTTGCACTCCAATTTGTTGCAGCGCAGCAACGATAATTGAAAACAATTGTCAAATAATCAAAAACTATCGCAATGATGCAGAAATGCCATATATCAGGGTTATGCTGCGTTGCACAGCCGCGATAAACGGTTGCATAATTCGCTCACCATCCGCCTCTGGGCACACAACATGCTGTATCAGATTCACGAATACAACCGTGCGTGGTTGAACCCCCTGACCACCTGGGCCAAGGCAGCGGCGACCACGTTCGTCAATCCGGGCAGCCCGTTGGCCATGATGCCGGGCGCGCCCCGCATCGCCGCGGGATACGAGTTGCTCTACCGGCTCGGCAAGGATTACGAAAAGCCCGAATTCAATATCAAGGCCGTCGAAGTCGGCGGTCACAATATTCCGGTCGTGGAAGTCACCGCGATGGAAAAGCCGTTCTGCCGCCTGCTGCGCTTCAAGCGGTACGCCGACGACGCCAGTGCCGTCGGGCAGCTCAAGGACGACCCGGTCGTGCTCGTGGTCGCGCCGCTCTCCGGCCACCACGCCACGCTGCTGCGCGACACCGTCAAAACGCTGCTCAAGGACCATAAGGTCTACATCACCGACTGGATCGATGCGCGCATGGTGCCGCTCGAAGCCGGCGCGTTCCATCTTGACGACTACGTCGCGTACATCCAGGCGTTCATTCGCCACATCGGCGCGGAGAACCTGCACGTCATTTCGGTGTGCCAACCCACCGTGCCGGTGCTCGGCGCCATCTCGCTCATGGCATCGAACGGCGAAACGACGCCCAAGACCATGACGATGATGGGCGGCCCGATCGACGCGAGCAAGAGTCCGACGTCGGTCAACTCGCTGGCGACGAACAAGTCGTACGAGTGGTTCGAGAATCACGTGATCCATCCGGTGCCCGCCAATTATCCGGGCTCGGGCCGGCTGGTCTATCCGGGCTTCCTTCAGCACGCCGGGTTCGTGGCGATGAACCCTGACCGTCACCTGACGTCGCACTGGGATTTCTATCTGGACCTGGTACGCGGCGACAACGACGACGCCGACTCGCATCGTCGCTTCTACGACGAGTACAACGCGGTGCTCGACATGGCTGCCGAGTACTATCTCGACACGATCAAGACCGTTTTCCAGGACTTCAGCCTCGCGCGCGGTACGTGGGACGTGGCTGGCCAGCGGGTTCGTCCGCAAGACATCAAGACCACGGCGCTCTTCACCATCGAAGGCGAGCTGGACGACATTTCGGGCAGCGGACAGACCCAGGCTGCGCATGAGCTGTGCATCGGCATCCCCGCCAAACGGCGGGCGCATTTTACCGCCCCGGCTTGCGGCCATTACGGCATTTTCTCGGGCAGTCGTTGGCGCAACGTGATTTATCCGCAGATTCGCGACTTCATCGCCAAGCACGCCTGAACCGTCACCGGTTCGCCGAGCGGCCATGACAAAACCGCCGCGGGGCTTCGGCCCTCGCGGCGGTTTTGTTTTGACGAGCCTACGGCAAGCGCCACATGCTCAATCGGTCATCGCGTACGCAATGAATCCAGCAGCATTTGCGTATTGAAGGACGAATACGACGTGCGCGCGTCGCCGGCCATGAAATCACGCCCCATCACGATGGACAGCGTGTGGCGGTTCGACATCACGTAGTAGCCCATCGCCGAGATCGTCACGTACAGATCGACCGGATCGACGCCCGGCCGGATTTCGCCGCTGGCTTCGCCGCGCTTGAGCGTCTGCGCGAGCAGCTCGACAATCGGTGAGACCTGTTGGCGAATCTCGGTCGACTGACGCATCGACTTCGCGTCGTGCAGATTCTCGTTGTTGATGAGCCGAATCAGTTCCGGATGGTCGGCGTAATAGTCCCACACGAAGTGGGCCAGTTCGGCCACGGCATCGAGCGGCGCCAGCACATCCAGCCTGAGCGCGTGTTCGGCGCGGTTGAACTCGCCATAGACTTCCTCGAGCACCGCCAGATAGAGCTGGTCCTTGTTGCCGAAGTAGTAATACAACATGCGCTCGTTGATGTCGGCTCGGCGTGCAATGCTGTCCACGCGCGCACCGCTAGAACCCCGCTCCGCAAACTCCTCGATCGCCGCAGCAAGAATGCGCTGACGCGTGCGTTCGGGGTCGCGTTTGATCTTGGTTTGAGGTGTAGTCATGATCGGCCGGTCGTTCTCATCGGGCGGAATTATGGCACATCGGTTTCAGTGTTTCCGGAAAATGCAGGATAATTCGACTTTCCGCCGAATCCCCCTCAAACGACGTGTCCGAAGTTAGCGCGCTCGCGCAGCGCATCGATGCCCTTTTGCCCCAGACGCAGTGCACCAAGTGCGGTTACGCCGGGTGCCGCCCGTATGCCGATGCCATCGCCAGCGGTCAGGCCAGCTACAACCAGTGCCCGCCCGGCGGCGCCGAGGGCGTGGCGCGTCTGGCCAAGCTGCTGGATCGCCCCATCATCGCGCTGAATCCGGACAACGGCGCAGAGCGTCCCCGGCCGCGCGCGGTCATCGACGAATCGCTGTGTATCGGTTGCACGCTCTGCCTGCAGGCCTGCCCGGTCGACGCCATCGTCGGCGCCGCCAAACTGATGCACACCGTGATCGAGGACCGTTGCACCGGCTGCGACCTCTGCGTGCCGCCCTGCCCCGTCGACTGCATCGACATGGTGCCGGTCACCGGCGAGCGCACCGGCTGGGACGCCTGGTCGCAAACGCAAGCCGACGACGCGCGCTCGCATTTCGAGGTGAATCAGGCCCGTCTCGCGAAGGATCGGGCGGCGCGGGAAGCGCGGCTGGCCGCGCGCGCGGCGCGGGTTGCTCCCGCAGCGCCCGGCACGCCTTTGGCGCCCGCCTCCGGGCAAGAGGTGTCGCCGGTAGCGCAAACGGGCGACGTGGCGCCGGCGCCGTCCCCCGTAGCCGATGAAGCCGCTGCGGCGGCGGCTCGCAAGCAGGCCATCATTCAAGCGGCTTTGGCGCGCGCGAGAGAGAAAAAGGCCGCGCTGGCGGCCGAAGGCCTCGCGCCGAAGAACACCACGCACGTTTCGGCCGCCGTGCAGGCACAGATCGACGAAGCGGAAGCCCGTCGCAAACGCCTGGGCCTCAGCCCAGACGACGATGCGGCCCCCTCGGGGGCCGACAGCACCCCGCAAAAGGTCTAGGCGGGCAGCCGCACACACCGTCACCTGATAACAAGACAGACGCTCCAACCCACGCGCCACCCGCCATGAACGACGCCAAACGACGCGCCCTGTTCGAAACGTTGCAGCAATTGAATCCGCACCCGACGACGGAGCTGGAGTACACGTCGCCATTCGAGTTGTTGATCGCCGTGCTGCTTTCGGCCCAGGCGACCGACGTCTCCGTCAACAAGGCCACACGCAAGCTCTACGCGGTGGCGAACACCCCGGCGAAGATGCTTGCGCTGGGCGAGGCCGGGGTTGCCGATTACATCAAGACAATCGGGCTGTACCGCACCAAGGCCAAGAACGTCATCGCCACCTGCCAGTTGCTGCTCGACGCGCACGGCGGCGAAGTGCCCCGCTCGCGCGAAGCCCTCGAAACGCTGCCGGGCGTCGGTCGCAAGACGGCCAATGTGGTGCTCAATACCGCGTTTGGCGAAGACACCATTGCCGTCGATACGCACATCTTCCGCGTGGCGAACCGCACGGGTCTCGCACCTGGCAAGGATCCGCTGGCCGTGGAGCTGGCGCTGGAGCGCGTCATCCCGCGCGAGTTCAAGCACGATGCCCACCACTGGCTCATTTTGCACGGCCGCTATGTGTGCAAGGCGCGCAAGCCGGAATGCTGGCATTGCGCCATCGAGCCGTTGTGCGACTTCCGTCCCAAGACGCCCGCGCCGAAGGGCTGACCGGCTCTTCCCCGGCAACGCCGTCGCAATCGACGCAGACGACACAAACGACAACGGGCGGTCCCGACATCGGGACCGCCCGTTTGTTCTGTACGCGCCGAAAATGCGCGCGGCGCGCGACAAATCCTGCTTAGATGATGCGCGCCGCCTCGTCGAACGACAAGCGCGGATTGCGCGGGAACAGCTTGCCGTGATCGCCGTAGCCCAGATTGCAGATGAAATTCACACGCCACTCGGTACCGCCGAAGAAGGTGTCGTTGACCTTCTGTGCGTCGAAACCGGCCATCGGGCCGCAGTCGAGGCCCAGCGCGCGGGCGGCGAGGATGAAGTAGCCGCCTTGCAGCGAACTGTTCATGTGCGCGGCACCGGCAGCCTTGGCGGAGTCGCCCGAGAACATCGGCACCATCTTGTCGGCCCCGTTCGGGAACAGCTTGGGCAGGTGCTCGTAGAACTTCAGGTCGTACGCGATGATGGCCGTCACGGGCGCCGTGCGGGTCTTGTCCACGTTGCCCGGCGCCATGCATTCAAGCAGCTTGTTCTTCGCTTCCGGGCTCTTCACGAAGACCACGCGCGCGGGCGTGGTGTTGGCCGACGTCGGGCCCCATTTGACGAGGTCGTACAGCTCACGCAGCGTTTCATCGCTGACCGTTCTGTCGAGCCACACATTGTGCGTGCGGGCATCGGTGAATAGTTGGGCGATGGCTTCTTTGGCGATGATGCTCATGACAATGGACCTCGGTAGATGAGTGGCGAATGACCGGCGATTGTACCGTTGCCGCGCGACACGCGCTGACGTGGCAAAAATGCCCGCGACATCAGGGGGATGCGGCGGCGCCACGCGCCGACAGCCAGACCACGCCCGCCAGAATCAGCACGCCGCCGCCCAGTTGTGCCGCCGTGAGCGTTTCGCCCAGCAGCATGGCCGCGAGCAGCACCGTGACGACCGGCTCCAGCGTCGAGAGCATGGAGGCGCGTCCCGCCCCCAGTCGTTGCAAACCAGCGAAGAAGGTCAGAATGGCGACGACCGTCGAACACACGGCAATGGCCGCGAGCGCCGCCCAGCCCCCGGCGCCTGCGGGCCATTTCAGCGGCAGCCCTTGCGTGGTTCGCACCGCCGCCATCGCCCCGAAGGAAACGGTGGCCGCCAGGCAGACGAGCGTTGCCGTGGCGCGGGCATCGACACCGCGTGTCAACCGCGCGCCGATCACGATGTAGCCCGAATAGATCAACGCCGCCGCCACGGCCAGCGCCATGCCCAGCGGCTGCCCCTGCCCACCCCCGACGGTGAGCGCCGTGCCCAGCGAGCAGAGCGCGAGCGCGCCGAGCGTCACGGGCGTGAGGCGTTCATGGAGGAAAATGGCCGCCAAAATCGTCACAAAGACCGGGTAGAGATAGAGCAGCAGCGCAACGAGCGACGCCTGCGCATATTGCAGTGCGCCGAAATAGCAAAGCGACTGGCCGACGTAGCCGATGCCGCCCATCAGCGCAATGCCGAGCGCCTGACGGCGCGACGGGAAGCGCACCCGCTGCAACCGACACCAGGCCAGCAGCAGGACCGCGGCGACGAAAAAGCGAAACAGCAGCATCGCGAAGATGTCCGCGCCGGACGCCGCCGCGGCCCGCGCGAAGATGGCCATGGCGCCGAACGCGGACGCCGACACGGCGATCAGCGCGACGCCGGTCCAGGCCGAGGGACGGGGGGCCTGCGGCATGACGGCGGCGTTGCCGGTGGGCGCGTGCGCGCGAGGGCTTTGCGACATGACTGGATAAATTGAGCGACAATACGGCGAGATTTTCAGGCGTTGGCGGCGCGTTTCCCCTGCGCCTGGCACGATGCACGGCAGCGATCGATCCGCCATTGTAGTCAAGGGGCGGCGCGCCGCAAGCGGCGACATCAGAACCCCACGGAGTCCCCATGTTCAATCCGAGCCGCGATGAAGTCCGGCAATTCTTCTGCACCACCTGGCAAAAGCAGCGCAGCGGCAGCATTCTCACGCCGCTCGAGACCATGGCCGCCGACTGGATCCAAGCCCATCCCGAGTATCACGACGCGCTGTCCGACACCGAAGACGCCAACGAGCGCGACTACTCACCCGAGGCCGGGCAGACCAACCCGTTCCTGCATCTGTCGATGCACCTGGCGATCAGCGAGCAGGTCTCGATCGACCAGCCGCCGGGCATTCGTGCCGCCTACGAGAAACTGAGCCAACGGCTCGATTCGCCCCATGAGGCGCAGCACCGCATCATGGAGTGCCTGGGACAAACGCTCTGGGAAGCCCAACGCAGCGGCCAGCCGCCCGACTCGGACGCCTACCTGCAGCGTATCGAGCAGCAAGCGTCGCGCTGAGCGCTGACGACGACGGTCCCCCTGAGGGTCACCGTCGTGCCTGATGCCGATGCCGGATATCGCGGCCGGACCGCTTACTTCTTCGTGACGAGATCGCCGGGCAGCGATTCGACATAGGCCGAAATATCACGCAACTCCTGCGAGGTGAACGGACGCGGCTTGCCGTCCTTACCGACCGTGGCGGGATTGGACATGACCTGCGTCTTCATGATCGCATTGCTGCGACCGTAAATCAGGCTGGTTTCGTTCTGATACGCCCGCAGCGCGTTATAAACGTAGTCTGCGTACTGACCAGCCAGCTTCGGGTACTCGGGGCTGATCGGCGCGTTCAGATTGGCGCCGTGGCAGCTCACGCACATGCCTTTCTCGACGAGCGCGCGTCCATTGGCGACGTTGCCGGCGGCAAACGCCGAGCCGACCCCACCCGCGAGCACGGCGCCGAGCGCCAGGGATGCCGCCGCTGCGGCCTTTACCATCGAATGCTTCATCGTGTTCTCCTCAGCCACGCACGTTTTACTTCTGGGGATTGACCGGCGTCGACGCCGTCTGCGCCGCGTAGTAGGCGGCAATGTCGACGATGTCCTGCTCGGTCAACGTGGCTGCGATGCCATGCATCGTCTGGAACTTGCGGTCGCCCTTGGCGTACTCCTTCAGGGCGTTTTCAAGGTACTTCGCATTCTGTCCGCCGAGCCGGGGCACGTGATAGACCTCGGGAAACGCGGTGCGATAGTCGGGAATGCCGTGACAGCCAATACACATGGCGACCTTGTCCTTCGCCGCGTCGAGATTGGGCTTGAGATCGGCCGCATGCGCCGCGCCGAGCGACATGAACGACGTGCTGCCGAGCGCCAGCGCCATCATCGTGAGGAACTTTTTCATGGTCTTCTTGGGAACGTTTTTGGTTGGAATACCGGCCCGCAACACGCAGGGCGACGGCCCGACTCCAAGGCCACCGTCCTGTGAAAAAAGCAATCGATTGTAACCCACAGCCTTCGGTCCGCAAACTCGGGGCTGACCCGCACAGTTCTCCGAAGTTTTCCCGCAAGCCTTTGATGTCACAGCCAATTTCCACTGCCCGAGCGAGCCGTATGCGCAATGTCTTATACTGAACTTTTTCCCTGCCCGGCCGGTAGGCCGGCTGTTTGCGGACGGCTCAGACAATGCGCTTCGAAGGCTCTTCCCAGTACGTCGCGACCGACGACCTCAAGCTCGCCGTGAACGCGGCGGCCACGCTGCAACGACCGCTGCTCATCAAGGGCGAACCCGGCACCGGCAAGACAATGCTCGCGGAGGAAGTCGCCGCCGCGCTCGACATGCCGCTGCTGCAATGGCACGTGAAGTCCACCACCAAGGCCCAGCAAGGCCTTTACGAATACGACGCCGTCTCGCGACTGCGCGATTCGCAGCTGGGCGACGAGCGGGTGCGCGATATCGCCAACTACATCGTCAAGGGCGTGCTCTGGCAGGCCTTCGAGGCCGACCAGCCCGTCGTGCTGCTGATCGACGAAATCGACAAGGCCGACATCGAATTCCCCAACGATCTGCTGCGCGAACTCGACCGCATGGAGTTCTATGTGTACGAGACGCGCCAGCTCGTGAAGGCACGCCACCGCCCGCTGGTCATCATCACGTCGAACAACGAAAAGGAGCTGCCCGACGCTTTCCTGCGCCGCTGCTTCTTCCACTACATCAAGTTCCCCGAGCCGTCGACGATGCAGTCGATCATCGACGTGCATTTCCCGAACATTCGCCGCGAGCTGGTGAACGCCGCGATGGCGACCTTCTTCGAGGTACGCGATATTCCCGGACTCAAGAAGAAGCCGTCGACCTCGGAGCTGATCGACTGGCTCAAGCTGCTGATGGCCGAGGAGATCGGCCCGGAAGCACTGCGCAGCGCCGACAACAAGCTCGCAATTCCGCCGCTGGCCGGCGCCCTGCTCAAGAACGAACAGGACATGCACCTGTTCGAGCGCCTCGTTTTCATGAATCGCGCCAATCGGTAAGCGCGCCGCCGTTATGCTGATCGACTTCTTCTATACCTTGCGCGCGGCGAAGCTGCCGGTCTCGGTCAAGGAATACCTGACGCTGCTCGAAGCGCTGCAGCGTCAGGTCATCGCGCCCTCGCTCGACGAGTTCTACTATCTGGCGCGTCTATCGCTCATCAAGGACGAGAAGCACTACGACAAGTTCGATCAGGCCTTCGGTGCGTACTTCAAAGGCGTGCAACACATCGTCGACGCCTCGGGCGAGGTGCCGCTCGAATGGCTCAAGAAGCGCATGCAACGCGAATTGTCGCCCGAAGACAAGGCGCGCATTCAGGCGTTGGGCGGGATCGACAAGCTCATGGAGCGCCTGAAGCAACTGTTCGACGAGCAGAAAGGCCGCCACGAAGGCGGCAACAAGTGGATCGGCACCGGCGGCACCTCGCCGTTCGGCAATGGCGGCTTCAACCCCGAAGGCATCCGCATCGGCGGCGAGAGCAACGGCAATCGCACGGCGGTGAAGGTGTGGGACCAGCGCACTTACCGCGACTACGACGACGCCGTCGAACTCGGCACGCGCAACATCAAGGTGGCGTTGCGGCGTCTGCGCAAGTTCGCGCGCGAGGGGGCCGCGGAGGAGCTGGACCTCGACGACACCATTCGCTCGACGGCGGCCAACGCCGGCTGGCTCGACCTGAAGCTCGTGCCGGAGCGTCATAACAACGTGAAGGTGTTGATGCTGCTCGACGTGGGCGGTTCGATGGACGACCACATCGCGCGTACCGAAGAGCTGTTCTCCGCGGCGAAGTCCGAATTCAAGCATCTTGAGTTCTACTACTTCCACAACTGCGTCTACGACTATTTGTGGCGGCAGAACCGACGCCGCCACAACGAACGCTTCGACACATGGGACGTGCTGCGCAAATACCCGCCCGACTACAAACTGATCTTCGTGGGCGACGCGACGATGAGTCCGTACGAAGTGCTGCAGGCGGGCGGCTCGGTCGAGTACAACAACGCGGAAGCCGGGGCGGTGTGGCTACGCCGCTTCATCGACCGCTACCCGCGTCACGCCTGGCTCAATCCGGAGCCCGAGGCGATATGGCAATATCGCCAGTCGATCTCGGTCATTCGTCAGCTATTCGCGGGCCGCATGTATCCGATCACGCTCGCCGGACTGGAGTCGGCCATGCGCGCGCTGAGCAAGTAAGGCTCGCCGCCCGGCGTCGCAGGGCGCGGCAAGGCAACGCACCAACAACGTAACAAGAACCCAGAGACCGCTTCCCATCATGACGTCCAGCACGACTCCCCTGCCACCGCTCCGGCCGTTGGCGGACACGTCGCCGTCGGCCATCGTCGCCGGCTTCGTTGCCATGATGACGGGCTACACCAGCTCGCTCGTCCTGATGTTCCAGGCCGGACAGGCCGCCCATCTCACCCCCGCGCAGATTTCGTCGTGGATCTGGGCGCTCTCCATCGGCATGGGCGTGACGACCATCGGGCTATCGCTGCGCTATCGCACGCCGGTGGTCGTGGCGTGGTCCACGCCGGGCGCCGCGCTACTGATTACTTCGCTACCGGGCGTGCCCTATGGCGAGGCCATCGGCGCGTTCATCGTCTGCAATGCCCTCATCGCCCTGTGTGGGCTGACCGGGGGCTTCGAGACGATCATGCGTCGGGTGCCGCCCGCGCTGGCGTCTGCGCTACTCGCGGGGATCCTGTTTCGCATCGGGCTGGAGATCTTCGTCGCGGCGCAGCACCAGACGGCGCTCGTGCTTGCGATGTTCTTCACGTATCTCGTCGTCAAGCGCTTTGCGTCGCGTTACGCCATTCTGCTGGCGCTGATCGTAGGCACTTCGGTCGCGGGCGGCGCAGGCTTGCTCGATTTCAGCCACTTCCACATCGCGCTTGCGAAGCCCGTGTGGACTACGCCCTCGTTCTCGCTGTCGGCCACGATCAGCATCGCGATCCCGTTGTTCGTGGTGGCGATGGCCTCGCAAAATGTGCCCGGGCTCGCCGTGCTGCGTGCCGACGGTTACACCGTGCCGGCCTCTCCCCTCATTTCGACGACGGGGATCGCCTCGGTGCTGCTCGCGCCGTTCGGCTCGCACGGTATCCATCTGGCGGCCATCACGGCAGCCATCTGCACCGGACGCGAAGCCCACGAGGACCCGGCCAAGCGTTACACGGCCGCCGTATGGTCCGGCGCGTTCTATCTGATCGCGGGCACGTTCGGGGCGACCATCGCCGCCTTGTTCGCGGCGTTTCCGAAGGCCCTCGTGGTCTCGATTGCCGCGCTCGCCCTGTTCGGCTCGATCATGAACGGCCTGGCCAACGCCATGCACGACATGCGCCAGCGCGAAGCGGCGCTCATCACGTTCATGGTGACGGCGTCGGGCCTGACGCTGTTGTCCATCGGCTCGGCGTTCTGGGGCCTGATCGCAGGCGTGCTGACGCTGACGATCCTGCAATGGCGACGTGCGTGAGCGTTGTGTGAAGCCGCGCGGGCCGGAGTGATACCATTCGGCCCGCAACATTTTTCGAACGCAACGTAACCGCAGGAGCCGCACCCCCATGGCAATGATCGAACCGACCCCTGTCTTCAAGGACAACCTCGCACAGATGGCCGCCGTCGGCAGCATCGAGCGCATCGCGCGCATTGCGCTACGCGACGGCACGGGCGCAGTCGTGGCGACCATCGAGAACGCACCGGGCAAGCAAGGCTCGCTCGCCGTGTACCACTATCTGAAGCAGGCCTTTGGCACGCTTGACGCCAAAGCGGCCGAGCACGGGCTGGCGGTCTTCGGCGAACACACGGCGGATGCGCGCAATCGTCCGGGCGCGCACCCGAACGTCGACCGCCTGCTGGCGATCGTGGCCGGCGGCGAGGCGCTGAGCATCGAGGAAGTCGCAGCCTGAGAAGGCCACGTCCGTCGCGCGCAATGAAAAGCCAGCTGCGAAGACTTATACCTTAACCATACATAGTTCGTGATTGAGTAACGCAGCGCCCTTGGTTTGTAGGGCTTCCTGGGCAGACCAGCTTTCGATGTATGGATACATCCCAATACATCCTTTCTCTAGGCGCCGACGGCAACGTCGGCGCCTTTTTTCATTGCGCCATAAGATGTGTTCAGCG
>NZ_MKVU01000019.1:0-211830 GCF_001899225.1 Pandoraea sp. 64-18
GTTCGCGATGTCGACGCCACTGCCGTCGCTCTTCACGCGAACTTTTACGTTGTAATCCACTACCCGTTTGACCGGTACCAGGATCTTCATGAACTCGCTCCAAAGTTACGTTAACGTCAATCCGCTGTCATTATAACCACACAGCGAATGACGCATTTGTTGTCGATTCAATGCATTTTGTGGCGTTAATTCGTGATGCCCGTCTGAATTGCCGCAAATGCACAATCCGCAAGTCAGCGACGCCATAACGCGACCGGTACGCGCTGTCACGCAACCGATCTACCCCGAACGATCGTGCTATTTTTATGGAAATCTCGACGGGCAGCCAGTCCCCGTGTGGTGCATTTCCTCTAGAGAAATCACCCCGTCGCTCAGGCGCCTATGATCGAATGGCGCACCCGATAATCGCTGTGCCATCGCACGCGTGACGGCCACTCGGCCAACGCGTCAGGAGGAGACATGACTACGTATTCCGAATCGCGCCTGCACGCGAGCGACGGCCTTTCACTGCACGTCCATTGCTGGACGCCCGATACCGGGGGGGCGCGCTTGCGCGCGGTGGTGGCCATCATCCACGGGATGGGCGAGCACGGCGGGCGTTACGCACGCCTGGCGGAGCACTTCGCCGCGCAAGGCCTCGCCACCGTCACTTACGACCTTCGCGGGCACGGCCGCTCGGGCGGCGCGCGCGTCTTTGTGAAGCATTTCGACGAGTACCTCGACGACACTGAAATCTTCCTCACGCACGTGCGCACCCAGTTCGGTCCGGCACCGTTGTTCCTGCTCGGCCACAGCATGGGGGGCGCCATCGCAGCCTTGTACACCATCACCCGGGCACCGGCGAACGTGCGCGCGCTGATGCTGAGCAGCCCGGCGCTCGCGCCCGGTGAGCCCGTCGCCCCATGGATGGTGAAAGCCGGGCGCTGGGTGTCGCGCTGGCTGCCCAAGGTGCCCGTCTTCAAGATCGATCCTGCCATGATCGCGCGCGACAAGGCCGTGGTGGCCGCCGCGAAGCAAGATTCACTCAACGCCTATCGCGGCACGCCGGCGCGCACCGCCGCCGAGCTGCTCGACGCGATGGCGCGCATTCACGCCAACGCCGACGCGCTACGTCTGCCGCTGTACGTCTTCCACGGCACCGCCGACCGGCTCACCGCCCCATGGGCAAGCGAGCAATTCCACGGCAACGCGGGCTCGCAGGACAAGACACTGCGCCTCTATCCCGGGCACTTTCACGAAACGCTCAACGATCTCGATCGCGAAAAGGTCATCGACGAACTGACACAGTGGCTGATGCAACACCTGCCCGACACGCCAGCGGCGCAGCCGACGCAACCGACCGTCGGGGCACACGATAGCGTCTGAGCAATGGCGTCGGCCAGGCACTCGACGCACGCCCGGAACCCCGCACGCGAGCAGGGTCTCGTCACGTGCCGCCCTGCTGCGCGCTACACTGAAGACGTGTGGAACTGCGAGGAGCCTCCGGCATGCAAGCGCAGACGAAATACTCGCCGCAAACGGTCACCGGCATGCATTTCTGGACGCCGACGATCTTCAGTATCAAGACCACGCGACCGCCCGGCCTGCAATTTACAGCGGGACAGTTCGTGCGGCTCGGACTTCCCGACGACGACAGCGAAAGCGGCGAGATGATCTGGCGCCCCTATTCATTGGTAAACTCGCCCAATGAAGATACATTGGAGTTCTACCTGATTACGATTCCCGAGGGGAAACTTACGCCCCGTCTGGCGCAACTCAAGGTCGGCGACACGCTCTTCGTCGATCACATCGCCTATGGCTTCCTGACGCTCGACCGATTCACCGGCGGCGAAGACCTCTGGCTGCTCGCCACCGGTACTGGCCTGGCACCCTTTGTGTCGATCCTGCGCGACCCCGCGGTATGGCACCGCTTCAAACGCCTCTTCGTCGTGCACAGTGTGCGATGGGCGCACGACCTCGCTTATTACGACGAGCTGAAGCATTTCTCGCACCCCGACGTCGATCCGTCGCTGGTCGATAAACTGCATTACGCCGCGTGCGTGACGCGCGAGCAAACGCCAGGCGCGCTGAACGGACGTGTGACGTCGCTGCTGGCGTCAGGCGAGCTGGAGAAGGCGATGGGGGCGACGCTCGACCCGGCCACGTCGCGCATCATGGTTTGCGGTAATCCGGACATGATCAAGGCGCTGCGCGCCTGGTTCACCGACAAGGGATACGCCGTAAGCCGTACGGCGATGCCCGGGCCGCTCGTGCTGGAAAAGCAGTGGTAAGGCGCGAGAACCGCAAAACGATTCGATAAGCACGTTCGGCGCCCAAAACGCATCGGGCGCTTCGGGGCGCCGTCCTCGTCAGTCGGGCCGCTTCGCCCAGTCGGGGGCGCGCTTCTCGATGAACGCTTGCACCCCTTCCAGCGCACAGTCGTCCATCATGTTGCAGGCCATCGTCTGCCCCGCCATCTGATAAGCGGCCTCGATGCCGGTCTCGACCTGCCGGTAGAACAACCCCTTGCCCGCTGCCACCGCCGCGGCGGGCTTCGCCAGGATCGAACGGCATAGCGCCGCCACTTCCGCGTCAAGCCGCTCCATTGCCACCACACGATTGACGAGACCGCGCTCGCGGGCCGTCTGCGCGTCGATGAAATCGCCCGTGAGCAGCATCTCCATCGCCTGCTTGCGCGAGAGATTGCGCGAGAGGGCCACACCCGGCGTCGCGCAGAAAAGGCCGACGTTGATGCCGGAGACAGCGAAGCGCGCCGCCGACGTCGCCACCGCCAAATCGCACATCGCAACCAGTTGACATCCCGCCGCCGTTGCAATGCCATGCACGCGGGCAATGACCGGCTGCGGCATGCGCTGCATCGTCAGCATCACACGCGTGCATTGATTGAACAGCGCGCGGTAGCTGTCGAGCGACGGTTCGGCGCGCATTTCCTTGAGATCGTGTCCGGCACAGAACGCCGGACCGGCGGCCGCCAGCACAACCACGCGCGCGCTGGCATCGCGCTGCGTGTCGTCGAGCGCACGTTGCAGCGCGTCGAGCATCGCTATCGAGAGGGCGTTGAATTGACGCGGGCGATTCAGCGTCAGCGTGACCACACCGGCCAGCTCGCCTTCACCTCGTGTGACGAGAACAAGCGGCTCAGGCGTCGCTGTCGTCGCTTCGGATGCGGTCATGGTCTCTCTCCCGTACCGCGTCGTTTCGCGCGGCATCGCACAGTCGTCAAGCGCGAATTATCAAACGTCGGCGAGCACTTTCAGGTGCGCCACGACACTGCGTCCGAGCGCCGAAAGGTTGTAGCCGCCCTCCAGGCAGCTCACAATGCGCCCCTTCGCATGACGATCCGCCACCGCTTTCACGCGTTCGGTGATCCACGCGAAGTCCGCCTCGGTCAGACCGAGATTGCCGAGGTCATCTTCGCGGTGCGCGTCGAAGCCCGCCGAGAAGAAGATCATCTCCGGACGGAACGCGTCGAGTTGACCCAGCCAGCCGTAGTCGATCGCCTCACGGACCTGCATGCCCGAGGTACGCGCGGCGATCGGAATGTTGAGCATGTTCGGTGCCGGATCGACCGCGCCCGAAAACGGGTAGAAAGGGTGCTGAAAAATGCCGCACATCAGCACGCGTTCATCGTTGCCGAACGCGGCTTCCGTGCCGTTGCCGTGATGCACGTCGAAGTCGACGATCGCCACCCGCGAGAGTCCGTGCACTTCGAGCGCGTGCGCCGCAGCGATCGCCACGTTATTGAACAGACAAAAACCCATGGCGCGCGTAGGCGTGGCGTGATGGCCCGGCGGGCGAACGCTGCAAAACGCGTTGTCGAGCTCGCCGCGCAGCACGGCATCGGTCGCCGCAATCGCCGCACCGGCCGCACGCGTGGCCGCACGCCACGAGTACGGGTTGAGCAACGTGTCGGGATCGATCGGGAAATAGCCGGACTCGGGGATGTTGTCGCGAATGAAGTCGATGTGATCCTGCGTGTGCACGAGCCGCAGGCTGGCCTCGTCGGCGGCTGGGGCTTCACGGCGCTCGAGCAGGCCGTCGATGCGTCCTGCGATCAATTGGTCCTCGATGGCACGCAGCCGTTCGGGACATTCCGGATGCCACTCGCCCATTTCGTGACGGATGCAATCGGGGTGCGTATAAAACCCGGTAGCCATTCGGTGTGTCGCCTATCGCTTCGAATCGTTATGGTGGGACGGGTGGGGGACGCCCGCCGTGCCGTGCGCCTCGCGTCCGGTAGCGGCCGGGCGGAGCGCGTGGCATGCGATGCCGCACTACACTGGCGCTCGCTTGCCGATGGCCGGCATCCCCCATGAGTCCTGTCACGGACAGTGCTCAGGCCTTAAGGTATCACAGGTGCACTCGGTTATACTGCCAAGCAGTCTCCCAGCAGACCCGTGTCAGCCGGCAAGGGCCGTTCACCTGAATTTCGGGACGGCGGGAACCGGCATGAATGGTTGATGCTCTCGTTATCGGCGCGTCTCGGATCACTGACGCACGCCCTGACGAACGCGTCAACGCGACTAACGCGACGGCGGCCAAGGTGGCTGCGTTGCCTTCGGACTTCATACAGGCCTGACAGACAGCATGACATCACCGGTACGGATGTACGATTCGCTCTCGCCGGCGCACACGCGCCCGCCCCATCGACCGGACACTGACCGCCCTCGCGCGGCTGCCCTGCGCAAACGTGCCGACACCCCCTCCCTCTCGCCACTGTTGCGGCTCGCGCAGGCGTTCGGCGTGGCGCTTTGCGTCGGCACGTTCGCGCTGACGTCTGCCGGCGTGCACGCGCAAACACGCGCCAAGCCGATCGCAAAGGCGGAATTCGAGGAAGAGGTCGTACCGCAACGCTATGCGGCGAACCCCGAGGTCGACGCGTTCATCAACGACCTCGTGGCGCGCGACGGATTCGATCGCGCCGAGCTGCAAAATGTCTTCTCGCGCGTGGTGTTCTCGCAGACGGCGGCGCGTCTGGCGGCACCGCCCGCCACGCCCGGCCAGAAGAACTGGACACGGTACGAGCGGAATTTTCTCGATAACACGCGCATCAACGGCGGCGTGCGTTTCTGGAACCAGAATGCGGCGGCACTCGCGCGCGCGGCGAAACAATATGGGGTGCCCGAGGAGATCATCGTCGCGATCATCGGCGTCGAGACCATTTACGGGCGCAACATGGGCAACTTCCGCACCATCGATGCGCTCACCACGCTGGCGTTCGACTATCCGCCCGCCCGCAACCGGTCGGAGCGCATGGCGCTGTTTCGCAACGAGCTGGAAAACCTGTTGCTCTACGCGCGCGAGCGCGGGGTCGATCCGTTCGGCATCTACGGTTCGTACGCGGGCGCCATCGGCATTCCGCAGTTCATGCCGTCATCGATCCGCAACTACGCCGTCGATTACACCGGCGACGGCAAGATCAACCTCACGAACGATGTGGCCGACGCCATCGGCAGCGTCGCCAATTTTCTCAAGCAGCACGGCTGGCAGGCGAAACAACCGGTCGTCTGGAATATCGCCGGGGATCGCGGCAGTCAGGGGTTGGCCGAAGCCGGGGCAGACGGGCAACCTGAGCCGCATTGGAAGCTCGGCGACTTCATCAAGGCAGGCATGCTGATGAACGAGCCGCGGCTCGATGTCGGGGCATCGCTCGACACGCCGGTGCTCATCGTCGATCTGCCTACGCCGGGACAAGCCACCGAATACCGCATGGGTCTGACGAACTTCTACGTGCTCACGCGTTACAACCGTAGCTTCTTCTACGCGATGTCGGTGTACGATCTTGCCGACGCGATCAAGGCAGCGCGCGCTCCGTAAGACAGGATGCCGAGCCGCACTCGCCATGCAAAACGGGACCCACTGGGTCCCGTTGTTCATGATGCGAGGCATCCCGTCACGTGCGCGTGACCGGCACCGCGGCGCATTACGCCGGGAACACCCCGGTCGACAAATAACGATCGCCGCGATCGCACACCACGAACACGATCGTGGCATTCTCGACTTCATGCGCCAGATTCAATGCAATCTGGCAGGCGCCCGCAGCTGAGATCCCGCAGAAAATTCCCTCTTCCGCCGCAAGACGGCGCGCCATGATTTCCGCTTCCGCCTGCGTCACGGGGATGGTGCGATCCACACGTGCCCGATCGAAGATCTTCGGCAGGTAGGCTTCCGGCCACTTTCGAATGCCCGGGATGCGCGAGCCTTCGGCGGGTTCGGCGCCGATGATCTGCACCGCGTCGCTCTGCTCTTTCAGATACTGCGATACGCCCATGATCGTGCCCGTCGTACCCATTGCGGAGACAAAGTGGGTGACGCGCCCTTCGGTATCGCGCCAGATCTCCGGACCGGTGCTCTCGTAGTGCGCGAGCGGGTTGTCCGGGTTGGCGAACTGGTCGAGGATGATGCCGCGTCCGTCGCGCTGCATCTGCTCGGCGAGATCGCGGGCGTATTCCATGCCCCCCTTGACTGGTGTCAGGATGATCTCAGCGCCATACGCACCCATGCTCTGACGGCGCTCGATGGAGAGATCTTCCGGCATGACGAGGACCATCTTGTAGCCGCGAACGGCCGCAGCCATCGCCAGCGCAATGCCGGTATTGCCGGACGTGGCTTCAATCAGCGTATCGCCGGGCTTGATGCGGCCGCGCAATTCGGCGTGCTTGATCATCGACAGCGCCGGACGGTCTTTCACCGACCCCGCCGGGTTGTTGCCCTCGAGCTTGCCGAGAATCACGTTGTTGCGGCGACGGATTTCGTCGTCGGGCAAACGCATCAGTTGTACCAGCGGCGTATTGCCGATGGTGTCTTCGATAGTCTTGTAGGCCATTGCGCTAAGCTGTTTCGGTCGGGAATCGGAACATTCTAATCCACCGGCCATGTCCGCGCTCAGGGGAGGGATTTCGGCCGGACATCGCAATGGCGATGCCCGGCCGCCCGTCGGGGCGTCAGAGCTTCGGTGCGCTAGCCGCCGACGGAGCCTTGGCCTTCTTGGATTTGGAGGGCTTTGCCGGGGCTGCGGCGGGCGCGGCCGCCGGCGCCGATGCCGCGGCAGGGGCCGCGCCCGCCTTGGCCGCCTTGGCATCCTTCGACTTCTTCGACCGGGTCGCCTTCGCGTCCGATGCGCCTGCGGCCGATGCCGCCACCGGAGCCGGCGTCGAGCGCTTGGCCGACATAGTCGCCGCACCTGGCGCCGCAGGCTTCATCGTCGAACCGGCGGCAGGCGTCGGCACAGGCGTCTTTTGAGTCGTCGTCGATGGGACAGGCGCCGCCGGCGTCATGGGCTTGGCGGTCGTCGCAGGTGCCACAGGCGTTTGCGCGGCAGGCGGCATCGGTTTGGCCGGTGCCGCAGGCGCCGCGGCCCCACCCTGCCCGTTGATCGTCATGCCTTCGGACTGAAGCGTGGTCACGGACTTGGCGCCCAGCCCCTTGACGCGTTTGGCAACGTCCGCCGCATCCTTGTAAGGGCCGTGGGCGTTACGCTCGTCGACGATGGCTTTGGATTTGACCGGCCCAATGCCCTTGAGCGATTCGAGCTGCGCCTGGTCGGCGGTATTGATGTCGACGGCAGCCATGGCCAGGCCGCACAGGGTGAAAAAGGCAACAACCGCCAGCAAGAACTTGCGAAGCATGATCTGTTCCTTATGAAGTCACTCGGGCCGATATCGCGGATATCGTGGACATCCTCGACACCCCGATTATGGCTTAACGTCCAGGAACGGCTACGGATGACATCGCACGCCCACAACATCAAACAAAACGGGGAGCCAGTGGGCTCCCCGTCCGTCTTGCGCTGTGACTCGCCATTTACTGCGCGAGCAACCAGCGCACGTACCGCGAGACGCCCTCACCCACCGTGTAGAAAGGCTGCTGATAACCACCCGATTGACGAAGATGATCAATGTTCGCCTGCGTAAAGCATTGGTACTTGCCGCGCAGCGCGTCGGGGAACGGGATGTACTCCACGAGTCCCTGCTTGACCAGTTCGTCGAGCGACAGCGCCGACTCCCCCGCTTCGGCGCGAAGCGTGTTGATCACGGCAACGGCGATATCGTTGAACGGCTGGGCACGGCCCGTGCCGAGGTTGAAGATGCCGCTTCGCTCAGGATGGTCGAAAAAGTGCAGGTTCACCTTCACCACGTCTTCCACCGACACAAAGTCGCGGCTTTGCGTACCGGCAGCGTAGCCGTTGTATTCACCGAAGAGCTTCACCCGACCATTGGCGCGGAATTCGTTGAAGTTGTGGAACGCGACCGAGGCCATACGCCCCTTGTGCGCCTCACGCGCGCCATAGACGTTGAAGTAGCGAAAACCGGCCACCTGACTCGGAAGCTTGCCGCCGGCCTCGCGCATCGCCCGACGCACGATCTGGTCGAACAGAAACTTCGAGTAACCGTAGACGTTGAGCGGTTTCTCGAATTCCCGTGCTTCCACAAACGTTTCCGACGCACCGTACGTCGCCGCAGACGAGGCGTAGAGGAACGGCACGGTCTGCGCCTGGCACGCTTCGAACAACGCACGCGTATAACGGAAGTTGTTCTCCATCATGTAGCGGCCGTCGGTCTCCATGGTGTCGGAGCAGGCGCCTTCGTGGAAAATCGCGCGCACACGGCCGAATTCACGACGCTGGAAGCGCGCGACGAAGTCGGTCTTGTCGAGGTAATCGCTGATCTCACAGTCGACCAGGTTGCGGAACTTGTCGGCGCGCGTGAGGTTGTCGACTGCCACGATGTTGGTTTCGCCGCGCTCGTTGAGGGCTTTGACGAGGTTGGCGCCAATGAATCCCGCGGCACCGGTCACGATGATGGTCATGTCAGTTCGGAAAAGAGTTCGGTGTAGTCCACAGTCGCCGTACCCAGCTTGCCGACGACAATACTGCCCGCGCGATTGGCGAGCACAACGGCCTGCGCGAGCGGCAGACCCGCAGAAAGCGATGCGGCGAGCGTTGCGATCACAGTGTCGCCCGCGCCTGAAACATCATACACTTCGCGTGCCTGCGCCGGCACGTGCAGCGCGCCGCTCGCGGTGAAGAGCGTCATGCCTTCTTCCGAACGCGTGAGCAACAGCGCCTCGAGATCAAGCGACTCACGCAGCGTCTGCGCGCGGGCTGTCAGGTCGTCTTCCGAGCGCCATTCGCCCACGACTTGCTGCAATTCAGAGCGGTTCGGCGTCAGGATGCTGGCGCCGCGATATCGCTCGTAATCACTGCCCTTCGGGTCCACGAGTACCATTTTGCCTGCGGCGCGCGCCGCTTCGATCATCGGCTGCACATGCGTCAGGCCGCCCTTGGCGTAATCCGAGAGCAGCACGACGTCGTAGCTGTCGAGCAGTTGACGATACTGATCAAGCACCGCCAGCAGCACTTCCCGGGCCGGCTGGTTCTCGAAATCGATGCGCAGCAATTGCTGCTGACGCGACACGATGCGCAGCTTGATCGTCGTCGCCAGATCGGCGTCGCGGGTCACAAAGGCCGTCACACCGCTCTCGTCGAGCAGGTCGACGACGCGCTCGCCCGGTTCGTCTTCCCCCAGCACGCAAAGCAGCCCGGCCTGCGCCCCCAGCGACGCGGCGTTGAGCGCCACGTTCGCCGCACCGCCCAGCCGCTCTTCGTTGCGCTTGACGTGCACCACCGGCACCGGCGCTTCCGGGGAAATGCGATTGACGTCGCCGAACCAGTAGCGATCGAGCATCACGTCGCCGACGATCAGCACGCGCGCGCGGCTAAACGCCGCGCGAGGCACGGTTGGCACGCCGGGTGCCTGCACCGTGCGCGTGAGCGAAGTTGCCGTCAAAGTCATCTGTCGTTCCTCGTAACTCAGGCCGACTCGTGCACCCCACGGCCGATGCCGTGGTACTCGATGCCCAGCTCCTTCATAGCGTCCGGTTCGTACAGATTCCGGCCGTCGAAAATCAGCGGCAGCGAAAGCGCCGCCCTCACGCGCGCGAAGTCCGGGCTGCGGAACGCTTTCCATTCCGTGACGATGACGAGCGCGTCGGCGCCCGTCAGCGTGTCGTTCTGCGTCGCACAGAAATCGATGCGGGCGTGCGCCTCGGCATCGTCTGCGAAGTCGAGCGCGACCACGCGGCGCGCTTCGTCGAGCGCCACCGGATCGTAAGCGCGCACCCGGGCGCCACGACGCACCAGCTCGGCGATGACGCGGCGGCTCGGGGCTTCGCGCATGTCGTCGGTATTCGGCTTGAACGCCAGCCCCCACAACGCGAACGTCTTGTCCGACAGATCGTCGCCGAGGCGGTTGACAATCTTGTCGATCAGCACGGCCTTTTGCGTTTCATTGACGGCTTCCACTGCGTTAAGAATTCGCAACGGCAGGCCATAGTCCTCGGCGGTGCGCACGAGCGCCTGGACGTCCTTCGGGAAGCACGAGCCACCGTAGCCGCAGCCGGAGTACAGGAAGTGGTAGCCGATACGCGGGTCCGAGCCAATGCCCTTGCGCACGTCTTCGATATCCACGCCGACGCGATCGGCCAGATTGGCCATCTCGTTCATGAACGAGATACGCGTGGCGAGCATGGCATTTGCCGCGTACTTGGTAAATTCCGCCGAGCGCACGTCCATGTACAGGGTGCGCTCGTGGTTGCGGTTGAACGGCGAATACAGGCGCTTCATCATCGCGCGCGCCTGTTGGCCGTCGGCGTCGTCGTCCACACCGATCACGATACGATCCGGGCGCATGAAATCGTCAACGGCCGCCCCTTCCTTCAGGAATTCGGGGTTCGAAACGACGGAGAACGACACGTTTTCGCCACGCTTGCCGAGTTCGTCAGCCACCGCAGCACGCACCTTGTCGGCCGTACCGACCGGCACGGTCGATTTATCGACGATGACCTTGAAGCTCTTGGCGTAGCGGCCGATGTTGCGCGCCGCGGCCACGACATATTGAAGGTCGGCCGAGCCATCTTCGTCCGGGGGCGTGCCCACCGCGATGAACTGAACGTCGCCATGGGCGACCGAGGCTTCGACATCGGTCGAAAATTGAAGGCGGCCAGCGGCGCGATTGCGCGCGATGACTTCCTGCAGGCCGGGTTCGTGAATCGGCACGCCGCCGTTGTTCAGGATTTCGATCTTGCGCGGATCGACGTCGAGGCAGAACACGTCGTTGCCGACGTCCGCCAGGCACGCCCCAGTGACGAGGCCGACGTATCCGGAGCCGATGATAGTGACTTTCATGATTGCGCGAACTAAGAGTAATTAGGAGGCCGCCGGCACGTCGACACGTCGCGGCGTATAGGTCTCCCAGCCGTTACAGCCGGGGCATTGCCAATAAAACAATCGCGCGCGGAAGCCGCACTGGTCGCAGACATACCGGGGCAACGACTTGGTACGCTGCGTGATGAGCTTGCCCATGAGCTGCAGGTCCGACTGCGTGTCGCCGTGCGCCGTGGCGGCATGGGCTTCGAGCAGGCGCACCATGCCGGGCGCGCTCGGCGCGCGGTGCATCTGTTCGCGCATGAGCTTGAGCGCCGCTTCCGGGCCTTCGAGGGCAATCGACTGCTCATAGACGATCTCCAGCAGATCGTCAGACGGATTCTTGCGCAGCGCATCGCTCAGCACGGCGAGCCCTTCTTTCGCCCGGCCCAATGCCTCATACGCCCGCATCAGGCGCTTGGCCGCCAGGCCGAGGTACACCGGATTCTGCTGCTCGATGGTGCGAAGCACGCGCAACGCGCCTTCGGCGTCGCCCGCAGCGAGCAGCATGTCGCCGCGCAGCAGCGGCGCACGCACGTTGGCGGGATTGACCGCGAGCGCAGCGTCCAGCGCTTGCGTAACGGCGTCGGCGTCCTTGCGTTGCAGCGCTTCCTGCGCCAGCTCGCAGTGGAACTGCGCGATCTCCTTGCGGTACGACACGGCAGGGTCGAGGTCACTCAGCGCCTCGGCCTCGGTCAGCGCCTTATGCCATTCCTTCTCGATCTGATAGATCGTGAGCTTTGCATGTTGCGCTGCCTTGGCATAAGCCCCAGTGTGCAGTCGGCCGAACGCCTCTTCGGCACGGTCTAGCAACCCCGCCTTGAGAAAATCGTGGCCGAGTTCGTAGAGCGCGTGCTCATGATCGGCTGACGGCAGGTCATGGCGCGAGAGCAGGTTCTGGTGCACACGAATGGCGCGCTCCGTCTCGCCGCGACGACGGAACAGACTACCCAGCGCGAAGTGCAGCTCGGTGGTCTCGGGATCAAGCTTGGCGACTTCGATGAAGGCATCGATCGCCTTGTCGGGCTGCTCGTTGAGCAGGAAGTTCAGACCGCGAAAGTAGGACGCCGGCAGATTACGGCTCTCGGAGAGCAAGCTGCGCAGATCCAGGCGTGCGGCCACCCAGCCGCAGCCAAAAATCACGGGGATGGCCAATAGCCACCAGACCTCGAATTCCATGAATGCGTGTTGTCGTTGAAACAGTCGATGAAGAGGGCGAGCGTCGCGCGCCGTGTCGCCCGAATTAGACCGGCGGTAGCATCGGCGGTTGATCCCCCGCCTCGGGGTCGCGTTGTGCACGGGCCAGATCGCGCCGCGTGCGGCGTAGCTCCAGGCGCTGACGCATCAGGCTCGGCAATGTCGCGAGCACGCCGATGACGCCACCGACCACGAAAAACGCCAGGCCGATCATGATGAGCGGTGCCGTCCACGTATGCCCCAGGAAAAGGTTCAACGTGACTTCGCCCGTGTTGGCGAGCGCGAGACACAGCAACACCACAAACACGATGAGACGAACGATCCAAACAATCAGCTTCATGCCGAAAGGCTCCTGCGGCAGGGTTGCCGTATGTTTTGCGACTTGAGCGGCCACGGGCCACGGCGTCGATGCCGCCGACGCACCCGGGCCGGCACGTGGCCGTATTGTACCGGATGTGCTCCGTCAGGCGCCGTTACTGCAGCAAGCTTCACGTTGGCGTCAGTGGCCCGCACGTCTTGCCGCCAAATGCAAAAAAAGCGCCCGAAGGCGCTTTTCTCGCGTAGTAGATCCCAAAGGGCCTTATTGGTCCGACGCCTTGTGATCAACCCGCTCTCGCAACTCCTTGCCGGGCTTGAAGTGCGGCACGAATTTCTCCGGCACCATCACTTTCTCACCCGACTTCGGATTGCGGCCGACACGCGGTGGCCGACGGTTGAGCCCGAAGCTACCGAAACCGCGGATCTCGATTCGATGACCGCGCGCAAGCGCGTCTGCCATCGCATCGAGAATGGTCTTCACCGCGAAATCGGCATCCTTGAGCACCAACTGGGGAAACCGCGCCGCCAACTGGTTGACCAATTCAGACTTGGTCATAGGCCTTGGACCTTACTGATTCTGGCTGTCCAGCTTGGCTTTGAGCAGGGCACCCAGATTCGTGGTGCCGCTCGCTGCCGAGCTATCCGACGACATCTTGCTGATCGCTTCTTGCTGTTCAGCCGAATCCTTCGCCTTGATCGACAGGTTGATGTTGCGCGACTTGCGATCGATGTTGACGATCATTGCATTGACCGCTTCACCTTCCTTGAGCACGTTGCGGGCATCTTCCACACGGTCGTGCGAAATTTCCGAAGCGCGCAGGTAACCTTCGACGTCTTCACCCAGCGACACGACGGCACCCTTCGGGTCGACCGCCTTGATGGTACCGTCAACGATCGAGCCCTTGTCGTGAATGGCCACGAACGAGTTGAACGGATCGCCTTCGAGCTGCTTGATGCCCAACGAGATGCGTTCCTTCTCGACGTCGATGCCCAGAACCACGGCTTCGACTTCGTCGCCCTTCTTGTACTTGCGCACGGCGTCTTCGCCGGTTTCGCTCCACGACAGGTCCGACAGGTGAACCAGGCCATCGATGCCGCCCGGCAGACCAATGAACACGCCGAAGTCGGTGATCGACTTGATGCCGCCCTTGATCTTGTCGCCCTTCTTGAAGTTGCGCGAGAAGTCGTCCCACGGGTTCGCCTTGCACTGCTTCATGCCCAGGCTGATACGACGACGGTCTTCGTCGATCTCGAGCACCATGACTTCGACTTCGTCGCCCAGCTGGACAACCTTGGTCGGTGCAACGTTCTTGTTGGTCCAGTCCATTTCCGACACGTGAACCAGGCCTTCGATGCCCGATTCCACTTCGACGAATGCGCCGTAGTCGGTAATGTTGGTGACCTTGCCGAACAGGCGGGTGCCTTGCGGGTAGCGGCGAGCAATGCCTTCCCACGGATCGTCGCCGAGTTGCTTGACGCCCAGCGAGACACGGCCCTTCTCTTGATCGAACTTGAGGATCTTGGCGGTGACTTCCTGGCCAACCGACAGCACTTCGCTCGGGTGACGCACACGACGCCAGGCGATGTCGGTGATGTGCAGCAGGCCGTCGATACCGCCGAGGTCGACGAATGCGCCGTAGTCGGTGATGTTCTTGACCACGCCCTTGACGATCGCGCCTTCCTTGAGCGTCTCGAGCAGCTTGGCGCGCTCTTCACCCTGGGTGGCTTCGATCACGGCACGACGCGAGAGCACAACGTTGTTGCGCTTGCGATCGAGCTTGATCACACGGAATTCGAGGGTCTTGCCTTCGTACGGGGTCGTGTCCTTGACCGGACGCGTGTCCACCAGCGAGCCCGGCAGGAATGCGCGGATGCCGTTGACCATGACGGTCAGGCCGCCCTTGACCTTGCCGGTAATCGTGCCGGTCACGAGCTCGCCCGATTCGAGGGCCTTTTCCAGTTGCAGCCACGAGGCCAGACGCTTGGCCTTGTCGCGCGACAGCACGGTGTCGCCGTAGCCGTTTTCCAGGGCGTCGATCGCCACGGAAACAAAATCGCCGGCCTGAACTTCGACCTCGCCCTGATCATTCAGGAATTCTTCGATAGGGATGTACGCTTCGGACTTGAGCCCGGCGTTGACGACCACAAAGTTGTGGTCAACCCGAACGACTTCTGCGCTGATGACTTCACCAGCACGCATGTCTTGACGGGAGAGCGACTCTTCGAAGAGTGCCGCGAATGATTCGTTAGTCGAGGTTTGCAGGTCGGACATAAATGTGGATTACGCCGCTGACGTCCGTCACCCGAAGGGGGGGTTGACGATCACGCACAACGGTTGGGTTAAAGGTTGACAAAGCCACGACGGGTGACTGCATGAAACACCCTGTCAGGCGCCTTGCGGATACTGCACCTGCGCGAACCATTCGAGCACCTGGGCCACCGCCTGATCGACGTTCAGCCCCGACGTGTCGAGTACCCGCGCACCCTCTGCTGGCCGTAGGGGCGCTTCGGCACGGGTACGATCCCGCGCATCGCGCGCCTCAAGATCCAGCATCAGACTGTCTATGTTAGCAGAAAATCCTTTTTCTATCAATTGCTTATAACGCCTCTCGGCGCGCGCCTGCGGTGTGGCCGTCAAAAACACCTTCAGATCGGCCTCCGGGAAGATCACCGTGCCCATGTCGCGACCGTCCGCAACGAGGCCTGGCGCGGTCTTGAAGGCCCGCTGAAGCGACACGAGCGCGTGACGGACCGCCTTGTGCACGGCGATGCTCGATGCCCGGTTGCCGATCGCCTCGGCGCGTATCGCGTCGGTGACGTCCTCCCCGGCCAGCCAGATGCGCTGCTCCTTGAACCGCACATCGAGCGTCTCTGCGAGCACCGTCAGCGCCCCGACGTCGTCCGGATCGATCCCGTGCCGGGCGCTCGCCAGCGCCGTCAGCCGGTACAGCGCCCCACTGTCGAGATAGTGAAAGCCCAATGCATCGGCCACACGGTGTGCCACCGTCCCTTTGCCGGATGCCGTTGGGCCATCCACCGTAATGACCGGAATCGAGTCGTCCACCATCGTGAAATCAGGCATCCCTTCGTCTCTGTGTGTTCAAAACATCAAAAAATGAAATCTCGTGCGCAAATAGTAATGATTACTATTTTTGCGCAGGCACCATTGGCGCGTCCCGAAAACTCGGCCGCCGCGCAAGATCGCGATTATCCCTTAGCCAGTCCGAATGGGGGTCTCTACGCACGGGAGGGCGACATGCCCCGTGGCTCGCACCGATGAATCGGGCGCCCGGGCGCGCTCAAGGGCACGGGTGAGATAGATCCCGACCACCGGGCCGCGGCGGCCACGAGGGGCGCTATGCGAATTCGCTACCGCACGTTGTCCCGCCTTCAAACTGCCCGGGGTTAGGGTGGCAATGGGGGATCGCGACCATCGATTCGGCGACCGGCAGCGAACTCAAGCAACGCTGACCTGACCAGTATAGCCGTCGTGCCTCGCGCACGACTGACGCGCCGCCGGAATCGCGGTCTCGCGGCGGCAGGGGGCGCGACCGGCCGATGGATCCGATCGCTTCCCTTGCCCTGATTTCACTTGAAATCATCGGACGCGATGCCGAGGCGCCGCATCTTGTCGTACAAGGTCTTTCGGGGAATGCCCAGCTTTTCGCAAGCGAGCGATGCGCGTCCGCCGGACGCGCGCAACGCCTCTTCGATGAAACGCCGCTCGAACAGGTTCATCTGCTCGTCGAGCGTGCGCGGCGTCCCCTGCGGGCCGTCGTCCGGATCTCCGGTCCCGAGTCCGAGCGTAAAGCGCTCGGCGACGTTGCACAGTTCGCGCACGTTTCCGGGCCACGGGCGCGCCATCAGCCGATTCAGACGCTCGGCGCCGATCTCCGGCACCGGACGACCGTACGCCGCCGCCGCCCGCAGCACAAAGTGCTCGAACAGCAGCGGAATGTCTTCCCGACGCTCCCGTAGCGAGGGGATCTCGAGCACGATCACCCCAAGCCGATAGTAGAGATCGTCGCGAAACCGCTGCTGGCGGGCGAGCTCGAGCAGATCCGCCTTCGTCGCGGCAATGATCCGGCAATTCATCGGCAGCAGTTCGTTCGAGCCAATCCGCTCGAACTGGCGCTCCTGAAGCACACGCAGGAACTTGACCTGAAGTGCCATCTGCATCGTCTCGATCTCGTCGAGAAAGAGCGTGCCGGCCTGCGCATATTCCAGCTTGCCGATGCGACGTTTCAACGCCCCCGTGAACGAGCCAGCCTCATGGCCGAACACTTCGCTCTCGAATAGCGATTCGGGAAGGCCCGCGCAGTTCAGCGCGGCAAAGGGTTTGTCGCGGCGCGGGCCGAAGTCGTGCAGGCAGCGCGCAACCAGTTCCTTGCCGGTGCCCGTCTCGCCGAACACCAGCACGTTCGCATCGGTATTGGCCAGTTCGAGGATCAGCTTGCGCAAATGCTCCACGGGTCGCGAATTCCCGAGGATCCTCGCATCGATACGATCACGACTCTCGAGCTGCCTGCGCACGGCCGTCAGTTCGAGCGTAAGCCGTCGGTGCTCGAGCGCACGTCGCGCAAGCTCGACGATCCGCTCCGACGCGAACGGCTTTTCAACGAAGTCGTAAGCGCCGAGGCGCATGGCCTGTACCGCCATCGCGATGTCGCCGTGCCCGGTCACGAGAATGACTGGCATCGACGCGCTCATTGCCTTCACGCGTTCGAGCAGTTCGAGTCCCGTCATGCCGGGCAGACGCACATCGCTGACGACAATACCCGGAAAATCGCCGTCGATGTGCTCAAGCGCCTCCTCGGCGCTTCCAAACGCGTCGACCTCGATGTCCGCTAGCTGCAACGCCTGGACAGTACCGAGCCTCACTGCCGCGTCATCCTCCACGAGCAGCACGCGCAAGCTGTCTGGGATCACGGGTTGCCCTCCCTGTACGTACGTAGATAAATACTGAACTCGGCGCCGCCCTCCGGCCGGCCGGAGGCTTTCAGCGAACCGCTGAACTCACGCACGATGCCCTCGGAGATCGCCAACCCGAGGCCCAGCCCCGTGCCCTGCTCCTTCGTCGTGAAGAACGGCTCGAAGAGCCGCGCGCGCACAGCCTCGGAAAGCCCCATGCCGGTATCGCGCACCCGGATCACGGTCGTATTGCCATCCGCCTCGACCGTCACCTCAAGGCGTCGCACCGGGGTGATGGCCATCGCGTCGAGCGCGTTCGTGAACAGGTTCACGAGCACTTGCTCGAGCCGATTGGCATCGGCGAGCACGCGGGCATCGGCCAATTGCGCGTCGAACATGAGCTCGACCCGCTCCTTTCGCAGCCGCTGTCCAACGAGGAACAACGCGTTATTGATCGCCTCGGCGGCAACGACAGGCTGGAGCTGCGTCGGCGCCTTGCGGGCGAAGCGCTTCAGTTGCGACGTGATCCGCCCCATTCGCTCTATCAACTCGCCGATCATCCGAAGATTGGCCTCGGCGTGACTCGGCCGCCCCCGTTCGAGGAATGTCAGCGCGTTGTCCGACAGCGTGCGTAGCGCCGCGAGCGGCTGATTGAGCTCGTGGGTGACGCCCGCCGCCATCTGCCCGAGCGCCGCCATCTTGCCCGCCTGCACAAGCTCCTCGAATGCCGCCTTGAGCTGCGCCTCGGTTTCCCTGTGCATCGCGACCTCGTGCTCCAGATTGCGGTTCGCGCGGCTCAGCGCCGCAGTGCGCCGCGCGACCTTGCGCTCGAGCTCCTCGTTCAGTTGCTGCAGCGCCTCGCGCAGTGCCAGCCGTTGGGCGACAATGCGCCGTCGCTGCCACACCGTCAGCGCCAGCACGACGACGAATGCGAGCCCGAGCGCGGCCGATCGGGCCAATGCACGCGCCACCGCTCGCGCAGGCGCGAGATTCGACAGCACGACAATGTGCCAGTCGGTGCCCGATACGGGACGGGTAACGACCAGGAATTCGGTTGGAAACGGCTGAGGGGTCGGCAGGCTGGCGGCCAGCGGATTGTCGCGCGCCACCGACTCGATCCACGCATTGGGTGCGAGTGTGCGCTCGATGGTGAAGCCAGCGGGCATGAGTGCCCCCGGCGCATCGTACTGGTGCGTACTCACGATCTCGGCGCGCGCGGCCGCCGACAGCGGACGTAGTGTCCTGTATTTGAGCCCCGGCACCGACGACAGCATGATCACGCCATGCGAATCGACGGCGAGCACGGGCTCGGCGCCCTGTCGCCAGACCGATTCGATCCGGTCGAGATTGACCTTGAGCGTCACGACGCCAAGCACGCGATGCGCGTCGTCATAGATCCGTTCGGCCAGAAAATAGCCCGCCTCATTGCTCACGGTGCCCAGCCCGTAGAAACGGCCATGGCCGTCTCGCATGGCGCCGATAAAGTACGGGCGGAACGAAAAGTTCGACCCGACGAACGTCTTCGGCTGGTTCCAGTTGCTCGCCGCGAGCGTGTTGCCTTGCTTGTCCATCACGTAGAACGCGCTGGAGCCCGCGTCTGCATTGACGGTCTGCAGATACGCATTGACCCGCGCGACCAGATCGCGATCGGTCGGATGGCGCAGCATCGAGAGCACGTCGGCATTCAGGCTCGCGAGCGACGGCAGATAGCTATAGTGTCGAACCTCGCTCGTCAGCGCGTTCTCGTAGCCGTCGAGCCGGTGCGCAGCGGTGTCTCGCAGCGTGCGAATCTCCACCTGCTCCGCGTAACGATAGGCCACCCATGCGCCCACCACCGTCAGCAAGGCGAACGCGACCACGAGCGCGAGCAAAACACGCGTGCGACGCGACGTTGCGCTGACGAACTTCACGACCGCCTCCCCGCAAGCCCGCGCCCCGCGGGCCCGCGAACGTCCATTGCCCACCGCCCCATCGCACCGTCTCCTCTGAAGCCATCATTCTAACGGTGCGGCGACCGACGACCATCGGCACAAGCGCTTGTCCGGCGTACCCGATCCCCGTGCTCCGCTCGATCCTCTGGCGGGAGGGGGCCTCATCAGGCCCGCGTCCTGCGTCCGCGACGACAACGCGTCGACATCCCGGACATCGTTCGCCAAACGAACCTTACAGCCCGAAGTAAGTCTCGCGCACGGCGTCGCTCGCTTCGAGCTCCGCGCGCGAGCCCGACACGCGAACCTTGCCGTGATCGAGCAAGTAACCGCGATCGGCAAGATCGAGGAACGCGATATTCTGCTCCGCGATCAGCAACGAGGTTCCGTCGCCAATGGCCGTGCGCAACGCGTCGATCACGTGCTTGACGAACACCGGCGCGAGACCGGAGGACGGCTCGTCCATCAACAGGAGGCGGGGTTCGGCGATGAGCACCTTCGCGATGCCGAGCATCTTGCGTTGCCCCCCCGACAGGCTTGCCGCGGCAGCACGCCGCTTCGCCGCCAGTGCGGGAAAAAGCGCGAACAACACTTCCTTGCGCTGACGGATTTTCGCTTCGGGCATGAAATAGCCGCCGAGCGCGATGTTCTCGTCGATCGACAGCGTCGGAAATACACCGAGCTCCGACATGAATGCGATGCCGCGCCGAATCCGCTGATCAGGCCGCAGCGTGTCAATGCGCTCGCCGTCGAGCGTGATGCGCCCGCCCTTGCACGGCAATAGCCCAATCAGCGTGCGCAGCAGCGTCGTCTTGCCCGCGCTGTTTGCACCGAGCAACAACACGGTTTGCCCGGGCTCGACCCGCATATCGACGCCCCAGAGCACCTGCATGTCCCCATAGCCGGCCTCCACGCCTTCGATTACCAGGGATGCCGTCATCATGCCGCTCCAATAAATGCAGCGATCACCTCGGGGTCGCGCGCTGCCGACGCGAGCGGTCCCTCGAACAACATGCGCCCGGCGCCGAGCACGATCACACGTTCGGTGATGCGGTTGAGAAAATCGAGCAAGTGCTCGACCACGATCATCGCGATGCCACGTGCCGACAGTCGTTGCAGCAACTCGGCAATCACATTCAATTCCGCGGGATTGAGCCCCGCACCAATCTCGTCGACCAGCAGCAATTGCGGCCGCGTGGCGAGCGCCCGTCCGAGATCGAGCAGCTTCTGTTGATTCACCGTCAGCGAACCCGCGACACGCGACGCCACACTGGCGAGACCGATGTCTTCGAGAATCGGTCCGATCTCGCGGGGATCCAGACGCACGCTGCGCGCCGCGACTTCAACGTTCTCGTGCACGGTCATGTCGCGAAACACCTTCGGCACCTGAAACGTACGGTTGATGCCAAGGTGTACACGCCGGTGCATCGGCATGCGGTTGATCGTTTGCCCGAGGAAATCGATCGCGCCCTCGTCCGCCTGCAGGAGCCCCGAGATCACGTTGATGGTCGTCGTCTTGCCGGAGCCATTCGGGCCGACGAGACCGACGATCTCGCCGGGCACGACAGCAAAGTTCACATCGTTGAGCACGACCTGTGCGCCGAAGCGCTTGTGAACGCCCACGAGTTGCAACAATTCAGAAGACATGGATACCCCGACGTTGCAGCAGCGACAGGAGGCCACCCGGCAGAAACAGCACGAGCAGCACGATGAGACCGCCATAGATGAACTGGAAGTACTGTGGCGTGGAAATCCCGATCGCCGCGTACAGGACGTAGAGCAGCCCCGCGCCGACAATCGGCCCGATGACCGTGCCGACGCCGCCGAAGAGTGCGAACACGATGGCGAACACCGAGAACTGCAACGTGAACACCGCGTCGGGATAGAACACCGAGATGCCCCATGCGTAGGTGCCGCCCGCGAGCCCGGCGATCAATGCCGACACCAGCCACGCGACGAGACGCGCCTGCACAACGTTGACGCCCGCCATCGCCGCGCTCACCGGATCCTGCTTGACCGCACGCAGCGACATGCCAAAGCCGGACGTGCGGAAGTACGCCGCAAATGCGCACGCGATGAGCAAAACGCCGAGCATGCAGGCGTAGCTTGCGTCCGGACTGTAGACCTGTTCGATCTTGAGTCCGTAGGGGCCGCCGGTCACGTCGGACAGGTTCGGGTTCGACACAACGAAGTAGATGATCTGCGACGCCGCGAGATTCGCAATCGAGAAGTAGGCGCCCGAGAGCCGCAACAGCGGCCCGAGCACCAGCCCGAGCAGTGCGGCCGCGAGGCCGCCGCCCGCGACGCACGCGAGAATGGGCAGGTGCGTATGAAGCACGAGCAGCGACGTTGCATAGGCACCACTGCCGAAAAAGCCCACATAGCCGAACGGCAAATAGCCGGTGAAGCCGTACAGCAAGTTGAGTCCCTGTGCCAGCACGATAAACGTCATGATCGTGAACAGCAGCGACTGGTTGGCGTACACATGAGGTGCCACGAGGAAGATCGCGGCAACCACTGCAAGCGTGATAGCCGGTGCGCGCAAGCGTCGCGGCGCCGTCTGTCCGGTGGGGTTCAGAGTGGTATCAAGCAAGACGCACCGCCTTTCCGAGCAAGCCCGAGGGACGAATGAGCACAATGATCAACAGCAGCGCATACGGCACTACGTTCGACCACGACGAGTAATAGGTTTGCATCAGCATCGTGCCGAGACCGAACACGAGCCCGCCGGCAATCGTGCCAAGCGGATTGCCAAGGGAGCCGATGACCACGATCGCGAACGCGGTCGTGGTGAGGTTGTCGCCAAGATCGGGCGACACCGAGCCGAGGAGATACGGCACGAACACGCCCGCGATGCCCGCGAGCGCGAGACCTGCGACGAACGCAATGGTCGACACACGGCGCACGTCGATTCCGGTGGCAACGGCCTCTTCCCGATTGGCCATCACTGCGCGAGTTGCATAGCCGAACCGCGTGCGCGAGAAATACAGCCACAGCACAACCAGCGCCGCAACGCTGATGCCGGCGGCCCACCACCAACTATCGGGAAACTGCTGGCCGAAGGCCCCCAGATTGCCGCTGCCGAGCGCATCGTCGGGCAACGAGCGCTGGTCGGCGCCGAACATCAGTACCGTCAACGACTCGAGCATCTGGCCAATGCCGAAGAACAGGATGAACGACAGCATCTCCGGGTCGTCGCTGCGCTGCAGTCGCGGCACGACGGCCCGATACATCGGCCAGCCAATGATCGCTGCCGCGGCCACCGACACGGGAATGGCCCACAACGGACTCAGGCCGAAATGATGCGAGACCATCCACGCCGCATAGCTGCCCAGCACGATGAACTGCCCGTGCGCGAGATTGATGATACGCATCACGCCGAACACGAGATTGAGTCCCAGGCCGACCAGCGTGAAGAAGATACCGTACAGAATGCCGCCCATGACGGCATAAGCAAGAAGTTCCACGTTCGTCCCTTCGCAAGCGAGGATGTCGTCGCCGGCGCCGTCGTTCGGCGCCGGCCGGTTCCTGATCAGACGATGCGACTGACGATCAGTGCGTCGGCGCCGGATACACCGGCTTGCCGGTCGCATGCGAGTCCGGATACACGACGACGAACTTGAGCCCCTTGTTGCCGTCCGGCACCATCTGGGCGACCGGGAACGGTTGGCCGAGCTGCGCCCCGTTCGCATTGATCTGGAACGGCCCCAGCAGCGTGGTCGTCTTTCCGGACATGTCCATCAAGGCCTGATGGAAGGCCGGTTGTGCAAACGTCGGTGCGTCGCCAAGCATCTTCTCCATGACAATGCCCGTGTTGTAACCGGCCGAGTCGAGGAAGGTCGGATCCTTGTGTTGGTCGGCCTGGAACGCCTGCACAAATTGCGCGGTATTCATCCCGTAAGTGACCTTGTCGTACTTGACCAGCGGCGGCGTGGGGTACGTGTACGTGTAGGCGAGCGCATCGACCCCCGCATTCTTCGTGAGCAGTTGCAGCAGTTGCCCCGGGAAGATCGTGAACGTCATGTCGAAATGCAGGCCGCTTTGCGACAGCGCGCGCAGGAATGCGATGTCGTTCGGCGCGTAGCCGAATTCAAGCAACGCCTGGGGATTGGCGGCCTTCGCCGTGTGCAGCAGCACGTTGTAGTTCGATTCCGTGGTCGGCACGCTGTGGTAGAACACCGGCGTCACGCCTCCCTTCGCGAGTTCCGCCTTCATCGTTTCGGCTTGCGAGGCATCGAAATCGTTCGCGCCGTAGACAATCGCCACGCGCTTGATCTTCTGCTTGAGGAGGAAGTTGGCGAGCGGCACCGGCCAGACCGTCGACGACGGAATACTCACATCGGCGAGGTAATCGGTCTTCTGAGTGAAGAAGTTCGCCCCCGAGCCGGTCGGATCGATCAACAGCATGTGGTGCTCAGCCGCGAGCGGCACCGCGACCGACGTCAGCACCGACCCAAAGTCGGCCACGAGGATGTCGACCTTGTCCTGCGTGATCAACTGGTTATAGAGCGTGGTGGCCGTGGACGTCGAACTCTGGTCGTCGTACGCCACGATCTTCACGGGAATCTTCTTGCCGTATGCCTTGACGAGCACCCCGCCCTGCTTGTTGACGGTGTCGGCCCAGAACTTCAGCCCTTCGTATTGCCCCTGGGAAGCCACCGCGAACGGGCCAGTGCTCGCGTAGAGCGTGCCAATACTGATCTGTGCTGGCGCCTGTGCAGCTTGCGCCCCCAGGCTGGCGAACGCGCAAGCGATCGCGGCGGCGGTCATTTTCAGCGAAGTGGCGGTTTTACGGGTCAGTCGCGCGTGCATTGAAATCTCCTCTGGATCGTTTTGACATCAAGACCTGTCCACGCCGCGCGGCGAAAGCCGCAATGACGCACGTGGTCAGGGTTCTGCTACGTGGGAAGCGAATGGGAACCGACGGCCTGAGGCCGGGCCGGTTGGGCCCGGTGGGTCAGTAAATGGGAAGGCGGGTGAATGTCATGACATGTCTCCTGATGATCGATATTCGATTGTTTGGAGAACGTTATGCAATTCGCATGCCAATCACATCGGCGAACGCAATGCCTTGATGCAGCACGGTGCCCGCGTGTCGCGACATGCGCATTGCGCGAAAATCCGCACAAATGCGCCGACGGGTGGCTGGGAAAAGTGACGTCCGGCCGGCTCGCGCCTGATGCGCCTGATGCGCCTGATGTGCCGGATGTACCGGATGTGCCGGATGCGCCGGATGTGCCGGATGTGCCGGATGTGCCGGATGCGCCGGATGTGCCGGATGTGCCGGATGTGCCGGATGTGCCGGATGTGCCGGATGTGCCGGATGTGCCGGATGTGCCGGAGAGGCCGAAAGCGCCGGAGAGGCCGGATGTTTCCGGGGCGAGGCAGGCAGAGCACGCCGATCCCGAGCCGCGCGGCACGCGGGGCTATGCAGATAGACAGGAGGGAAATTGAGGTGCACCGGGCGGTCGATCTCGTGCCAGGGGCCTGGCCACGCACACGGCCAGCGTGATCGGCCCCCGAGTGGTCTTCCGACAATCAGGGGCCGACGCGCGTACGTACCGTCAGTTCTGCCCTTTCAACAACGGCGTGCGACCCAGCATTTGCAACGCGCTAGGACGCAACGCGCGCAAACTCGGTGAAATACGTCGGGAACGTCTTGGCAACGCATTTCGGATCGTTGATCGTCACCGGCACGCCGCCCAGGCTCACGAGTGAGAAGCACATCGCCATACGGTGATCGTCGTAGGTGTCGATGGCCGCGTTCGGTGTGAGTGCGGCGGGCGGCGTGACACGCAAATAGTCCGTGCCCTCCTCCACCGTTGCCCCCACCTTGCGCAGTTCGATTGCCATGGCGGCCAAACGATCCGTTTCCTTCACGCGCCAGCTTGCGATATTGCGCAGCGTGGTGGTGCCGTCCGCGAAAAGGGCGGCGACCGCGATCGTCATTGCTGCGTCGGGAATGTGATTGAAGTCCATGTCGAGCGAACGCAGCTTGCCGCTCGGCGTGTCGACGCCGTGCACTTCAATGGCGTCGTCGAACAGTGTGACGCGCGCGCCCATCGCCGCGAGGGCGTCCACGAAACGCACATCGCCCTGAATGCTGTCGCGGCCGACGCCTTCCACGCGCAGCGGTCCGCCCCCAATGGCCCCGGCGGCGAGGAAGTACGACGCCGACGACGCATCGCCTTCGACCCGGACCTCGCCCGGACTCCGATACTTCGCGCCGCCGGCATCCGCCGCCGGCAACGTGAAGCGCGACCATCCGTCTTGCCGGACATCGATGCCGAAGCGCCGCAACAGTCGCAGCGTGATGTCGATGTACGGCTTGGAAATCAGCTCTCCCTCGACTTCAACGACGATCTCGCCCGTTGCCGACGGCAACAGCGGCAACGTGAGCAGCAACGCGGTAAGGAACTGGCTCGACACATCGCCACGCACGCGAATGGGCGCCGACGGTGCGGCCACATCGGCCGGCTGGATATGCAGCGGGGGATAGCCGGCGTTACCGACGTAATCGATATGCGCGCCGAGCTGACGCAAGCCGTCAACCAGGTCGCCGATCGGGCGTTCGTGCATACGCGCCACCCCTGAGACCGCATAGTCGCCGTGGCTAAGCGCGAGCGCCGCCGTCAGCGGACGAATGGCCGTGCCCGCGTTGCCCATGAACAGCTTGGCCGTCTTGACGGGAAATGCACCGCCGCAGCCCTCAACGATGAAATCGCGCGAGTCACCGACCTGCGTACATTTGACGCCAAGCGTCGCCAAGGCGTCGAGCATGACCTTCGTGTCGTCCGACGCGAGCAGGTCGCGCACGCGGGTTGTGCCGTGGGACAACGCGGCGAGCAGCAATACGCGGTTCGAGATACTTTTCGAGCCGGGCAGGCGCAGCGTGCCTTCGGCGTGTCCGTAAGGACCCAGATCGAGCGTTTCCATTACTTTTCCTGTTGCTTGGCCCAGTTCGTGCGCGCCTGGCTGGTGCGCGCGAAGACGGCCTCGAGACCGGCGCCGTCACCGGCATCGATCAATTGACGCAAACCCGCGAGCGTCGCGACGTAGCCATCGAGTTCGGCGAGCAGTGCCTCGCGATTGGCCATACAGATATCGCGCCACATTTCCGGATTCGATGCCGCGATGCGCGTAAAGTCGCGAAAACCACCGCCCGCGAAACCGAATTTCGAGGCAGCGTCGGGGGCTTCGAGAATCTGCGCGATGAGCGCGTACGAGAGAACATGCGGCAGGTGACTGACCGACGCGAATACGCGATCGTGCTGCGTCTCGGACATTTCCGACACACGCGCCCCGGTCGCCTCCCACATCGCGCGCACCCGCGCGACGTCCTCGTGACGATTGTTCGTTTGCGGACACAGCACGACGCGCCGGTCGAGATACAAATCGGCTTTCGCTGCATCGACACCGGACAATTCCGCCCCGGCGATAGGGTGCCCCGGCACGAAGCGCCAGACTTCGTCGCCCAGTGCGGCCTTGGCGGCGGTTACGGCGTCCGTTTTGGTACTTCCCGCGTCGGTCACGATCGTATCGCCACCGAGAAACGGGCGGATCGCCGCGAGCAATGCGGGCGTCTGCGCCACCGGCGCCGCGAGCACGACGATATCGGCCCCCGCCACGGCCTCGGCCATTGACACGGCAGCCCGATCGATCACACCGAGTTCGCGCGCGCGCGCCAGCGACGCCTCGCTGCGCCCGACGCCAACGACTTCCTTCACGGCACCCGCGGCCTTGAGCGCACGTGCGAGCGAACCGCCAATCAGGCCGACGCCGCAGATGACGAGTTTATTCAGACTCATGGTGTTTCGTCCGCCGCCCCGTTATGCGGAGCGCGGGTATGACCCGAGCACTTTGCAATAAGCCGCGTTCTGACGGAGCGCGTCGAGCGCCTTGGCGACATTGGGATCGTCGCGATGCCCCTCGAAATCGACGTAGAAGTAATACTCCCACGCGCCGCTTTTGGCCGGACGCGACTCGAAGCGCGTCATCGACACGCCATTGTTCGCCAGCGGTTCGAGTAACGCTACCACGGCACCGGCGCGATTCGGTACCGAGAGAATCAGCGATGTTTGATCGTGGCCGCTCGGCGCCGGATCCTGCGTGCCGACAACGACGAATCGCGTGCGGTTGTGCGGATCGTCCTGCACGTGCGCGTAGGCCACCTGCAGTCCGTACTGGGTCGCCGCGGACTCGCCGGCAATCGCCGCAATGGTCGGATCGGCCGACGCCATACGCGCCGCCTCAGCATTGCTCGACACCGCCTGCCGCTCCAGCAGCGGAAAATGCGCCGTAAGCCAGTGCTGACATTGGGCGAGCGACTGCGCATGCGAGCAGATGCGCTTGACCCCGTCGAGCGTGCCCGAGAGCGACATCAGATTGTGATGAATCGGCAAAGCCACTTCGCCGCTGATCGTCAGCGGACTTTGCAGCAGCAGGTCCAGCGTGCGCGACACGACACCCTCGGTCGAATTCTCGACCGGCACGACGCCGAAGTCCGCGCTGCCGGCCTCGACGGCGCGGAACACCTCGTCGAGCGACGGGCACGGCAAGCCTTTCACGCTTTGTCCGAAGTAGGCAAATGCCGCCTGTTCGCTGTAGGTGCCGGCCGGCCCCAGGTAAGCGACCGTCATGACCTTCTCCAGCGCACGGCTGGCCGACATGATCTCGCGCCAGATCGACGCCAGATTGTCGCCATACAACGGGCCGTCGTTGGTTTGTTGCAGACGCGAAATGACCTGCAATTCGCGCTCAGGCCGGAACACCGGCGCGCCGAAACGCTTCTTGACTTCGCCCACTTCCAGGGCGACGGCGGCGCGTTGGTTGAGCAGTTTCAGAAGCTGCGCGTCGATGTCATCGATTTTCTCCCGCAAGGGGCGCAGCAATGCGTTCAGATCGTCTTCCATGGAGCGTATTGTCGTCATGCAGTGGAACAGGGGCGGGCGATTCGACCGTGCTTGGCGCGATGTCCCGAAGCGCGTCGGGACATTCCTTTTGCGCCGGCCGTTCGCCCTCGTCAGCCGTGGCTGCGCTCGAATTCGCGCAGATAATCGACCAGCGCCTTGACGCCGGCCAGCGGCATCGCGTTGTAAATCGAGGCGCGCATGCCTCCCACGGACTTGTGGCCCTTGAGTTGCAGCAGGCCGCGCTCGCGAGCGCCGGCCAGGAAAGACTCGTTCAATGCGTCGTCGTGCAGGAAAAACGGCACGTTCATGCGCGAGCGGCAATCCTTCGCGACGGGGGTGCGGTAAAACTCGCTGCTGTCCAGGTAGCCATAGAGGCAATCGGCCTTGGCCTTGTTCTGCGCCTCCATGGCCACCAGTCCCCCCTGGCGCTTGAGCCACTGGAACACCAGACCGGCGATGTAGATTGCGTAGGTCGGCGGCGTGTTGAACATCGAGTCGTTCTCGGCAACGATCTTCCAATCGAACGCACTCGGCGTGATCGGCAACGCGCGGCCAAGCAAGTCGTCGCGCACGATGACCACCGTCAGCCCCGACGGACCGATATTCTTTTGCGCACCGCCGTACATCACGCCGAACTTCGACACATCCATCGGACGCGAAAGAATGTGCGACGAGACGTCCGCCACGAGCGGCACGTTCGGCCGCCCGGCGGCGCCCAAATCGGGCGTCCAGAAATACTCGACGCCATGAATGGTTTCATTCGTACAGATATGCACGTAAGCCGGATCTTTGGACAACTGCCATTCGTCCATTGTCGGCAGGCGGGTGAACTTCTCGGCTTCGGTGCTCGCGGCGATATTGACGTCGCAATACTTGCGCGCCTCCTTCTGCGACTTCACCGACCACGACCCGGTGACGACGTAGTCCGCCGTACGACGCTCTCCCGCACGCTCGCCGCCCAACAGGTTCATCGGGATGAGCGCGTTCTCGGCCAGCGCGCCGCCCTGCATGAACAGAATCCGGTAGTTGTCCGGCACGGCGAGCAGCTCACGCAGATCGGCCTGCGCCTGCGCCAGAATGCTCATGAACTCACGTCCGCGATGGCTCATCTCCATCACGCCCATACCGGCGCCGTGCCAGTCGAGCATTTCCTCGGCAGCCTGTGCCAGCACCTCGGCCGGCAGCGCCGCCGGACCGGCCGAAAAATTGAAAGCGCGCGTCATAATGTTTTGCCACGGTAAAAGTGAAACGCAAGCCGACGGACACTGCCCCGTGCGGCTTGCGTTTCACGTCTGACGATGACTCGTTTGCGAGGCGGCGAAGACCCACTATACCGCCAGATGCCTTCGACGTGCGGGTGTCCGCCCCAATTCCGCCGCTGGACGATGGCTTTGCCGGAAAATTCCGAGCAAAACCCGGCAGTTCACACCGTCAATGCAAAATGGCCGTTTGCGATCGCTCGCAAACGGCCATTATCGGTCAATCCCAGCGGGACCGGCCGAAATTTACTTCTTGGCCGGCGCCTTCGGTGCCGACTTGGCAGCCGCGGCAATCTCTGCGTCCGCTTGCTTGCTGGTCGCGTCGATCGATTGCGGCATGTACTTCTGCATCAGACCGCCAACGACTTCCTGGCCAACCTGATCCTGCACCTTGATGTACTTCTGGCCGACCGCGCTCTTGTAAAACGCCGTCAGACCCTTGATTTCGTCGGTGGTGTAGAACTTGCCATAAGCCGCGTATTGCGCTTGCACGGCATCGTTCTTGAACGCGTCGGAAGTGAAGACCTTGCCTGCCCCCTCGACGAGCTTTTGCACCGAGCGCTCTTGCAGCGTCGGCACAATGGCCTGCTTCTGCGCATCGCTCATCGTCTTGTTGGCGACCAGTTGGCGTTCGAGCACTTGCGGCGCCAATTGCTTCGCCTGTTGCTGCGCGCCGTCACCGATGGCAGCGACGAGCTTATTCGCGTCGATGGCGTCGAGCAGGTCCTTGATGGCGGCCTTCTTGTCGGCATCGATCGGGGCGCTTTGTTGAGCCATCGCCATTGCCGGCGCTGCGAGCAGCAGCCACATCCACTTCTTGACGTTATGTTGCATAGTAATAGTCACTCCAAAGTTCGCCGGCTTTGTCCGGCGATAAATAGATGCATCCTCGCCTGGGCACTTCACTGCATCGAGCCAGATTCTACTGACTTTTCGGGGTAATGCGCCCGCAGCTTACATCGCGTTACGTCAGTCATGATTCCGTGACATCCGCTTCCGGCGTCTCGTCGCCATCTTGAGCATCACCGCCATTCTCCGCGATTTCGGCATCGGACTCGACGATGCGTTGCAGGCCCGAAAGCGTCGTGCCTTCGTCCAGGCTGATCAGCGTCACCCCCTGCGTGGCCCGGCCCATTTCGCGAATTTCCGACACGCGCGTACGGATCAGCACCCCGCCGGTCGTGATCAGCATGATCTCGTCATCCGGCTCGACCAGCGTCGCCGCGACCACCCGGCCGTTGCGTTCGCTCGTCTGGATCGCAATCATACCCTTAGTGCCACGGCCGTGGCGCGTATATTCGGTGATCGACGTGCGTTTGCCGTAGCCGTTTTCGGTCGCCGTGAGCACCGACTGCTGCTCGTTCTCGGCAACCAGCAGCGCGATGACCGTCTGCCCGTCTTCGAGCTGCATGCCGCGCACGCCACGCGCTTCGCGTCCCATCGGACGCACATCGTTTTCGTCGAAACGCACCGCCTTGCCGCTGTCCGAGAACAACATGACGTCGTGGGCACCGTCGGTGATGGCCGCGCCGATCAACACGTCGCCGTCATCGAGATTCACCGCGATGATGCCCTTCTTGAGCGGACGGCTGAAGGCCGTCAGCGGCGTCTTCTTGACCGTGCCCAGGCTCGTGGCCATGAACACGAAGCGATCTTCCGTGTATGCCTTGACCGGCAGCACCACGTTGATCTTCTCGCCGTCCTGCAACGGGAACATATTGACGATCGGACGCCCGCGCGAGGTTCGTGACCCCTGCGGCACTTCATAGACCTTGATCCAATACACGCGGCCGCGATTCGAGAAGCACAGAATCGTATCGTGTGTATTGGCAATGAACAGCGTGTCGATCCAGTCGTCGTCCTTGGTCGCGGCAGCCTGCTTGCCTCGGCCACCGCGCTTCTGTGCGCGGTATTCGGACAACGGCATCGACTTGATGTAGCCCGAGTGCGACAGCGTAACCACCATGTCCTGCGGCGTAATCAGGTCTTCGGTGTCGAGTTCGGTGGCGTTGTGTTCGATGGTCGAACGACGCTCGTCGCCGAACTCGGCGCGCACGGCCGTCAGTTCGTCGCCGATGATCGCCGTCACGCGTTCAGGGCGCGCCAGGATGTCGAGCAGGTCGGCGATCTGGGCCATCACTTCCTTGTACTCGGAAACGATCTTGTCCTGTTCCAGACCGGTCAGGCGCTGCAGACGCATCTGCAGAATTTCCTGCGCCTGCGTCTCCGACAGACGGTAGAGTCCGTCGGCCTGCATGCCCACGGCGGCGTCGAGCCCTTCCGGACGGTAGGCCGCACGGCCGCCCTGCGTATCGCTTTCGGCCCGCGCGAGCATGTCGCGCACGACCGACGAATCCCATGCCTTTTCCATCAACGCGGCCTTCGCGATCGGCGGCGTCGGTGCCGCCTTGATGATCGCGATGAAGTCGTCGATGTTAGCAAGCGCTACCGCCAGACCTTCGAGCACATGCCCACGCTCACGGGCGCGACGCAGTTCGTAGATCGTGCGGCGAGTAATCACTTCGCGGCGGTGCGCAAGGAAGTGCACCAGCATTTCGCGCAGGTTCAGCAGCTTGGGCTGGCCGTCGACCAGCGCCACCATGTTCATGCCGAACGTGTCTTGCAGCTGCGTGTGCTTATAGAGATTGTTGAGCACAACCTCGGGCACTTCGCCGCGCTTGAGTTCGATCACCACGCGCATGCCGCTCTTGTCGGACTCGTCGCGAATGTCGGAAATCCCTTCAATACGCTTCTCGTTGACCAGCTCGGCAATACGCTCGAGCAGTGAGCGCTTGTTCACCTGATACGGCAGCTCGTCGACGATGATCGCCACGCGCTGGCCGCGATCGATGTCTTCGAAGTGAGTCTTCGCTCGCATCACCACACGACCGCGACCGGTGCGGTAGCCCTCGCGCACGCCGGAGATGCCGTAGATGATGCCGGCCGTCGGGAAATCCGGGGCCGGAATGATCTCGATGAGTTCGTCGATGGTGGCTTCCGGGTGCTTGAGCACGTGCAGACAGCCTTCCACGACTTCGTTGAGATTGTGCGGCGGAATGTTCGTGGCCATGCCGACCGCAATCCCCGACGAACCGTTGAGCAGCAGGTTCGGGATGCGGGCCGGCAAGATCAATGGCTCTTTCTCGCTGCCGTCGTAGTTCGGACCGAAGTCGACGGTTTCCTTGTCGATGTCCGCGAGCAGCTCGTGGCCGATCTTGGCCATGCGCACTTCGGTGTATCGCATGGCAGCGGCGTTGTCGCCGTCGACCGAGCCGAAGTTCCCCTGCCCGTCGACCAGCATGTAGCGCAGCGAGAACGGCTGCGCCATACGAACGATGGTGTCGTATACAGAGGCGTCGCCGTGCGGGTGGTACTTACCGATGACGTCACCGACGATACGTGCCGATTTCTTGTATGCCCGGTTCCAGTCGTTATTCAACTCGTGCATGGCAAACAGTGCACGGCGGTGCACCGGCTTCAGGCCGTCGCGCACGTCTGGCAGGGCGCGGCCGACGATCACGCTCATGGCGTAATCGAGATACGACCGCCGCATTTCTTCTTCAAGCGAAATCGGGAGAGTTTCTTTGGCGAACTGATCCATTATTCGTATCTATCAAACCCTAATCGCGATAGGCGGTTGCCGGCGATATGATCTTAAGATTCTAACATGCCCGTCATTGGCATCCGAAACGAGCGTGATGCGATGCACAAGACACGTCCGGCATACCAAAACGATCGATGACGACGAAGAATGAAACGGTTGGCGAGGGGCCTCAAAAGGTGTTGCGCTCACGCCACAACTGCGCCACGACGGGCGGCAAACTTGGGGTTTTGCTCACGGGTGGCGGAAGCGCTATGGCAAAATGCCGTGGCATAAGTTAGACATTATTCGAAGTGCATGGGCCATGCTTTGGCGCAAAGGCCGATGTTATACTTCGAGCGATGTAAGACTTTGGTACCGTCGTCTAGGCTCGCAGTAACCCTGCGGTAATCTCATTTCGAGAGGAGAAATATGAATAAATTCGCTAAGCTCGCGATCGTTGCAGCTACCGCAGTGATGGCTGCTTCGGCTATGGCTCAAAATTATGTCCAGACCGCTCCGGGTCCGATCGCGGCCTCGAAACAAGCTGTCAACGACAACTGGGTTAACGGCAGCGGCGAGTGGGTTTGGAAGAACGGCTCGGACGAACTGTGCTGGCGCGATGCCTACTGGACCCCGGCCACGGCCAATGCCAAATGCGATGGTTCGATCATCGCCCAGGCACCGGCTCCGGCACCGGCTCCGGTTCCGGTCGCTCCGGTTTCGCAGAAGGTGACGTACCAAGCTGACGCCCTGTTCGATTTCGACAAGGCCATCCTGAAGCCGGAAGGCAAGGCCAAGCTGGACGACCTGGCTGGCAAGGTTCAAGCACTGAACCTGGAAGTCGTGGTTGCCACGGGCTACACCGACCGCATCGGTTCGGACAAGTACAACGACCGTCTGTCGCTGCGTCGCGCTCAAGCTGTGAAGGCCTATCTGGTCAGCAAGGGCGTTGAAGCCAACCGCGTCTACACGGAAGGCAAGGGCAAGCGCAACCCGGTCACGACCGGTTGCAACCAGAAGAATCGCGGTCAGCTGATCAAGTGCCTGGCACCGGATCGCCGCGTGGAAGTCGAAGTCGTCGGCACGAACAAGTAATACGGTTCTCACCGACTACGAAAAAACCCCGCCTCGGCGGGGTTTTTTTTCGTCTGCCGTGATCGGATCCGTCATCCGAACCGTCGCGAGGTTCCGACAATCGGCACCCTCACGCCTCGCTGCCCAGTTGCGGATACTGCCGGCGCACCATAAAGCTCAGCAGCGCCTTGACCGGACGGTCGCGCCACCACGATCCCGTCTCCAGCGGCTTGAACATCATGCGCGTGGCCGCCTCGACAGGCATGTACTGCTTCATCACATCGCCCGACATCGCGAGGAACGCGTCCCAGGTCATCGTCTCGAACGGCGGCGGTGTGCGCCAGAATCGATTGAGCGGCTCGAACGCGAACGCAATGTCCTCGTCGCGCACCAGTTCGCTGCGCGCGACCATGGTTCTCAGCCGCCGGATCACCCCGCGCTGCTCCACCGCGTTGTACCGATCGAATGTCTTGCGGAAATAGCGATAGTGGCCGACCTCCTCATTGCTCAACTTATGCATCATCTGCTTGAGTTCCTCGACCGGCATATAGGATTCCAGGCAGCGGTAGATCATGGCCGTTTGCGTCTCGGTCACGCAGCGTGAAAGCGCCTCGAGGGCCAGCGACGGCCGCATGTGCTGCACATCGCACCGCGGCTTATAGCGTTCCAGAAATGCGTCGTACGCCGGCGCCCAGTCGAACTCGGGCCAGACACGCGCGATGTAGTCCTTGGCGAGCCGCCCGTGCTCGACTTCCTCGGGCAGCCAGGTATCGCGCAGCCACGTTCTCATCTCGTCGTCGTCGCCATACATCTGGTTGAGCGTGGAGACGAACTCCGGCACGCTGGTCTCGATGAAAGACACCGTCGCGAGGGAATAAAAGATGAACGCATTGGTTCGAACAGACGGCTCTGCTGCCATGACACGCTCCTATCGGCATAGGGGGTTGAACATGTATCGCTCAAGCACGTACGCGCGACCTGTGTGAATGGCGGGTTGACAAGCGCATCGAGCACTGCCCGTTGCGAGATCGGACAGGGCACTCCGCCAACCGGTCACATCAATCGTCACACGAAGATCACAAACGCATAGTATAGGATTTGGCCAAGGATCGCAGCGCAGCAACCCATCCATCCAAAATGCGTCGATTTTTGGTCAATTTGAGCGATGTTTGCTACCGTTACAACAACTTTAACTCTGAAACGGCATGACACAACGTTACTGGTTGATGAAGTCCGAACCCGAGGAGGCGAGTATCGACGATCTCGCCAGCGCGAAGCACCAGACCCTGGCGTGGACGGGCGTGCGCAACTATCAGGCACGAAACTTCATGCGCGACGAGATGCGCGTGGGCGACGGCGTGCTCTTCTATCATTCGAGCTGTGCGGTGCCCGGTATCGCCGGACTCGCGACGGTGGCGTCGACGCCCTATCCCGACCCTACCCAGTTCGACTCCAAGAGTCCCTATTTCGATCCCAAGTCGGCGCCGGATTCGCCACGTTGGCTGCTGGTCGACGTCAAACTGGATCGCAAGACACGCCTCATGCCGCTCACGGAAATGCGTCAGACGCCGGAATTGGACGGCATGCTGGTCCTCGCCCGCGGCAACCGTCTCTCGATCACCCCCGTGTCGCCCAAACACTGGAAGTTCATCACCCGGCATCTGCTTGAAGACTGAAAGTGTCGGGGGAACCAACCCGGTTGCGATAGCGTCTGTATCAGGTTGCCGATACCGGCATAGCCTGTGGCCATGACCGCATGACACGCCATCATGTGGCGAGCGTCATGCCGCGAAGGCCGCGCGAGCGACCGGTCAACCGTTCGCCACGCCCAGGCGAACTCTCACTCGAAAAAGGACAATACGATGCGCAAATCTCTCGCTGCCGCGCTGCTGATCGCCACCGCCGCCAATGTCGCCTACGCCCAGTCGGGTGAAGATGCCAACCGTCAGGTCTCGGGTGTACTGGGCCTCGAAGCGCACGCCACGAAGGAAGTCGAGCAGGACACCGTTCACATCACGATGTCCGCGCAGGAGCAAGGCGCCGACGCCGCGACCGTGTCGCGCAATCTCACACAGAAGGCCAACAGCGCGATGTCCGTGGCCAAGGGCCAGAATGCCGTGCAGGTTCAGACCGGTAACGTCTCGCTCTACCCGACGACCAACCGCGACGGCAAGATCACCGCATGGCGAGGCCGCACCGAACTGCAAATGACTTCGAAGGATTTCGGTGCCGCATCGCGTCTCGCCAGCCAGATCTCGAACCAGATGCAGATGGACGGCGTGTCGTTCTCGCTCTCGCGTGAAGCGCAGGAGAAGACCCAGGCCGAGCTGACGAATCAGGCCATCCAGGCGTTCCGCGATCAGGCGCAGAACAACACGAAGGCCTTCGGCTACAGCAGCTACACGATCCGTCAGGTGCAGGTCGGTGCGAACGCGCCGATGATGCCGCGTCCGTACGCGATGAAGGCAATGGCCATGAGTGCGGGCGCCGACGCCGCGCCGCCGATGCAGCTCGAAGGCGGCAAAACGCAGGTGACCGTGACGGTCTCGGGTACGGTGCAGATGAAGTAAGCCGCGCGGGCCCGCACGTTGTTAGGTGAGTTATCATGCCGCCCCGTCGAGGGCGGCATTCTTTTACGTTCAATATTGGATGACCGACGCGCGATGCTGCATCGCGCTTACTTGAAGCGCTCACGCAGCAAGTTCTTTTGCACCTTGCCCATCGTATTGCGCGGCAATTCGGCGACGACGTGCACACGCTTGGGCACCTTGAAGTTGGCGATACGCTGCTTGAGCGTGTCGATGACCGTTCGTTCGTCGGGTGCCTTTGCACCGTCGCGCGGCACGATGACGGCCACCACCGCCTCACCGAAGTCCGGGTGCGGAACGCCAATCACCGCCGACTCGGCCACGCCGTCCATCTCGTCGATGAAGCCCTCGATTTCCTTCGGATAAACGTTGTAGCCGCCCGAGATGATGAGATCCTTCGAGCGACCGACGATGTGCACATAGCCCTGCTCATCGAACTTTCCAACGTCGCCCGTCTTGAAGAAGCCGTCGTCGGTGAACTCTTCTGCGGTCTTCTCCGGCATGCGCCAGTAGCCGGCAAACACGTTCGGCCCCTTGACCTGGATGTGACCGATCTCGCCCGACCCGCATGGCTGTGCGTCGTCGCCGACCACGCGTACCGTCACCCCCGGCAGCGGCACGCCAACCGTACCCGCGCGGCGCACGCTCGCCGCATCGCCGCGATACGGGTTCGAGATGAGCATGACCGTCTCGGACATGCCGTAACGCTCCAGAATCGTATGGCCGGTGCGCTCGCGGAAGGCGTCGAACGTCTCGCTCAACAGCGGTGCCGAGCCAGAAATGAACAGCCGCATGTTGCGACACGCCTCGCGATCGAGCCCCGCCTCCGCCAGCAACCGGACGTAATACGTCGGCACGCCCATGAACACCGTGGCACGCGAAAGTTGATGCAGCACTTCACGTGCATCGAACTTCGTCATCCAGATCATCTTGCTGCCGGAATACAGCGCCGCATGGCTCGCGACGAACAACCCGTGCACGTGGAAAATCGGCAGCGCGTGCAGCAGCACGTCGCCGCCCTCGCGCTCGCCCCATCCCCAGAACTCGTGCAACACGCGCGCGTTGCTCGCGAGGTTGCCGTGAGAGAGCATGGCCCCCTTGCTGCGGCCCGTCGTGCCCGACGTGTACAGAATGGCGGCGAGATCATCTGGCGCACGCGGCACCGTCTCGAAGGAGTCGTCGAACCACGCCGCGCGCTCCAGCAGCGAACCCGTACGATCGTCGCCGAGCGTATAGACGTGCTTCGCACCGTTAGTGAACGCAACCTTCGACACCCAGCCGAAATTTGCCGGACTGCACACCACGACATCCGGCGCGGCGTTCTCGACGAAGTAAGCGATCTCGCCCTCGCGATATGCCGTATTCAGCGGCAGATACACGAACCCCGCGCGCAAGGTGGCGAGGTAGAGCAGCAGCGCCTCCGGCGACTTTTCGACCTGCACGGCAATACGTGCGCCAGGTGTCAGGTCGAGACTCGCGAGCAGGTTCGCCATGCGAGCGCTCGCGCGCTCGACGTCGTCCCAACTGTAATAGAGCCCTTCGGGCGTCTCGATCGCGCACGCCGATTTATCGGCGGGAAAACGCTCGGCAAAAAGTCGGTAGAGATTGGTGTCTTGCGTCATAAACAGAACCGGATTTGAAACAGTGGATGCGTTGACTGGAAAAAAAGCAGCGACGACGTGGCGTCGCTCACCGCCCCAAAAAGTCAGGCGGGCGCTTCTCGAGGAATGCCGCCACCCCTTCGCGGTGATCGTGCGAATCCCAATACGAAAACGCATTTTGCCATTCGGCCTCGGACAACGGCGGCACGGTCGGTGCCAACCGGGCGATCAGCCATTTGTTCAGTTGGGCGGCCAACGGCGCGCCGGCGGCGAGACGCCGCGCGCACGCATAGCCCTCGTGTTCCACCGCGTCGTCGGCCACCACGCGCGTAAGCAGTCCTTTCTCGCGCGCCTCCGCCGCGCCAAAGACGCGCCCCTCCAGCAAGATTTCGAGCGTTGTCGCGCGGCCTGCCAGGGCGAGCACGCCGCGCAGTTCGCCGGGCGCCATTGGAAAGCCGAGCTTGTTGATCGGCACGCCGAAACGAGCGCCCTCCCCGGCAATGCGCAAGTCGCAATGCGCCGCGATCTCCAGGCCGCCGCCCACGCACACCCCCTCGATCAGCGCGACGCTCGGATGCCGGCAATGTGCCAAGGCGTCGAGCGTCGGCCCGATGACCTCGCCGTGATAGCGCCGCAGCGCGTCGTAGCTGCCGCGCTCGAGCGGAAACTCTTCGATATCGGCGCCGGCCGCGAAGTGACCTTTCGCCCCGCGAATAACGATGGCGCGCACGCGCGCGTCCTCGTCGAGCGCTTGCAGATGCGCGCGCAGGGCACGCCACATGGCGACCGAAATCGCATTGAGCTTGCCGGGATTCGACAGCGTCAGCGTGACCCATCCGTCGTCAAGCGAACGATCATCGCGCAGGACTTCACTCACGCGTTCCTCCATGCGGTTGATGGGCGTAGATACTGGTTTGCATACCAAAGCGTCGTCATGTTCAGAGCAGCCTCGCCACGGCGCGTCCAAGGGCGGGTTCGCCGTCGATGAGACGTTGAAGGTTGGCGTCGAGTTCGTCGGGCTCGTAAAGATAATTGACCATCATGCCGCACGACTGCTTCGCGCCCTTCTTCGAAAGATCGGCATGCCAGTTGATGCGCTCCACGCGCGCGCCGTTGCCCAGATGGAACCGCGCAACCGGATCACGCGGCTGTCCCCGCACGGTTTCGCGCGCCAGATAGTACGCGGCCAGCGCTTCGCCAAGACTGCGCTGCGATGCTTGCGCGCCCTTGCGCTCGGCAGAGGCCTGCAACCACGCCACCATCTGCGCGCCGGAGACATCGGGCGCCGGCGCCCCCTCCTGCCCCAGCAGTTTCGCGCGCTTTGGGCCAAGCACTTGCACAAGCGCCAGGGTCGACAGCGACTTGAGCCAGTCGTTGAACCCCGGAATCGGCGAGAGCGTCGCGAAATTGCGCAGCTTCGGAAAATCGACTTGCAGTTCGTCGATCACGCGCTTGAGCAGGAAGTTGCCGAAGCTCACCCCGCGCAGGCCGGGCTGCGTGTTCGAGATCGAATAGAAGATCGCCCAGCGCACGCGACGCAGATCCTCGAGCGGCGCCTTCTCGTCGAGCAGCGAATGCACGTCGGCGGCCATCTCGGGCACAAACGCCACTTCAACGAAGATCAGCGGCTCGCGCGGCATGCGCGGATGAAAGAACGCATAGCAACGCCGATCAGAATCGAGCCGGTTGCGCAGATCCGCCCACGACGAAATCTCATGCACCGCTTCGTAGCGCATGAGCTTTTCGAGCAGCGACGCCGGCGAATCCCACGTGATCGGATGCAATTCCAGCAGTCCGACGTCGAACCATGTCGAAAAGAGACTGCCGAGATCCTCTTCGAGCGCCGCGAGTCCGGGCAACACCGCGCGGTGTTCCAGCATGTCGGCGCGCCAGCGCACGAGGAACGGCAGGCCATCGGGCAGCGCATTGAAGCGCTTGAGAAAGCGCACACGCGCACTGCCGAGTGCACCGGCCAAACCGCCGGCCGCGCGTCTGGCACTGGCACCGTCGCCGTCCCTGCCGACCTCGGCCCCCGGGGAGCCGTCGCTCGCACAAGCGTCGGCGACGACCGCGAGCAGCGCCAGTTGCGTGTCGGGCGACGCCGCTGTGTAGCGCGTCATGAAATCGCGCGCGGCGTCGTTGGCGGCGGAGTCCGTCAGCCGCGCCGCCAGGCACAGCGTCAACTGCCGCCGCAGCGCGCTCTGCGCACGCGGCGACAGCGTTGCCGGCGTGACCTTGGCGCTCCCTTTACCGTCCTTGCCGTCTTTCGGCCCGCCGCCGTGCCCCCCCGATTTACCGCCGCCGCGGCCGAACCACTGTCCCAGGCGCGCCCCGAGCGACGGCTTGGGCGACGGTACCGGCGCGCTCACGTCAGACACGGTCTCGGGCGTGCCCCGCCCCGGTTGGGAAGGCGACGACGCGGATGGCGAGGACGAGGCCATCGCGGTAGACGACGCGGCCATCGTTGAGTCCATCTCCGACGGACTCAACGAGACGGGAACGGACATGGCTGACATGATTGGCTCATCCTTCATGGCTTCCTGACATTGCGCCCGGGTAGGCAAGCACACCGGCTATACCGCGATGACGCACCCTCCAGCGAATATTGCCGCATTTCGTGAAAGCGCTCTCATCCCATCAGTCGATCCGGCAACCACAGCGACAAGCCGGGCAACGCACAAATGAGGACCACGGCCAGCACCATCAACACCACAAACGGCATCACGCCCCACACGATGTCGCGCAACGCAATGTCGGGCGCCGTATTCTTGATGACGAAGATGTTGAGTCCTACGGGCGGATGAATCAACCCCAATTCCATGACGATCGTCATCACCACGCCGAACCACACCAGGTCGAAGCCGGCGGCCCGCAGCGGCGGCAGAATGATCGGCGCGGTCATCAGGATGATGCTTACCGGCGGCAGGAAGAAGCCGAGCACGACCACCATCAGCAGAATGGCCGTGAGCAGCACCCAGCGCGACAAATGCAGCCCCACGATCCATTGCGCCGCCGACTGGCTGATGTGCAGATAGCTCATTACGTACGAATAAAGCAGCGACATGCCGATGATGAACATGAGCATGGTCGACTCGCGCAACGTGCCGGTCAGAATCGGCGCAAGCTGACGCGGGTTCCACATCCGATAAATCACGGCGATGAGCCCGATCGCGAGCAGGCCGCCGAGGCCAGCCGTCTCCGACGGCGTGGCATAGCCGCCGTAGAGCGCCGCCATCACGCCGATGAGCAGCGTCACGAACGGCAGCACGCGCGGCAACAGCGCCAGCTTCTCGCGCATCGTGGCCGGCGGCTCGCTCGGGAACGGCGACGGCGTGCCGTCGCGGGCGAGGGCCACTTGCGCGCGCGCATACTCGTGTCGGTAGCGCCACGCCGCGTAGCAAGAGAAAAGCCCCACCAGCAGCAGCGCGGGCACGATTCCGGCGAGGAACAGCCGCCCGAGCGACTGCTCTGCGGCCACCGCGTAGAGAATCATCGTGATCGACGGCGGAAGCAGAATGCCCAGCGTTCCGCCCGCCGCGATGATCCCCGCGGCGAATCCCGGCGAATAGCCGCGCTGGCGCATCTCCGGAATCCCTGCACTGCCGATCGCGGAGCACGTCGCCGGGCTCGATCCGGCCATCGCGGCGAACAGCCCGCAGGCGAACACATTGGCGATGCCCAGACCGCCCGGAATCCGGCGCATCCACGCGTGCAATGCCAGATAGAGGTCCTGGCCCGCGCGTGACTTGCCGATGGCGGCCCCCTTCAGAATGAACAGCGGAATCGAAAGCAGCGTAATGCTCGCCATCTCCTCATAGACGTTCTGCGTGATCGTATCGAGCGACGAGACCGGCATGAAGCCGAGCATGAACGCCACCGCCACGGCCCCCAGGGCAAATGCGATGGGCATGCCCGAGAACATGGCGACGAGCGTCGCGCCACCATAGAGCAATCCGATACCGAGTTCGCTCATGCATGCCCTCCCGTACGATCCGATCCGAGCGGTGCGTCATGGCCCGCAGGTTTTCCCATTTCGCCGGCGCCAATCGCCACTTGCAACAGCAATTGCACCGTGAGCAACGTCATGCCGAAGGCCATCAGGCCATACGGAATCGACAGGGGCGGCCCCCACGTCGAACTGCTCGTCTGGCCATCGACATAGGCTTCCCAGAACAGCGTCCACGACTTCCATGCGAAAAAGCCGCAGAAAGCGAACGAGACCATGTCCACGCACCAGCGCCGCACCCGGTTCACGCGCGGCGAGAGCAAGGTCGTGATCGCTTCGATGCCGATGTGCCCACGCAAATGCTGCACATGCGCGGCTGAGACGAAGGTCGCGCCGACCAGCAGGAACACAGCGGCTTCGTCCTGCCAGTCGGTGGCGAGCTTGAGCACGTGCCGCGCGAACACGCTGTAACTGAGTACGAGCGCGGCCCCGACCAGCGCCAACATGCACACGACCATGAGCAGACGACTCACGCCCTGTAACAGGGCGTCGAGCCGCCGCAGCAGGCGAGTGCGTGCCGCCGCCGGTTCCGCGCTCACGGCGGCCCCACTCATGCAGGCACCTGCTGGGCGAGCGCGAGCAGTTTCGCGCAGGTGTCGGATCGGCCCGCGTAGTCCTTCCACGCGGTGCGTCGTGCGATGTCGCGCCACTTCATCACCGTTGCCTCGTCGAGGTCGTAGACCTTCGCGCCGGCCTTGGTATAGACGCTGGCGATCTGCGCATCGTCGGCCTTGGCGGCTTCGGTGCCGAACGACTCAAGTTCCGCCCCCACTTGCAGGATCGCCTGCTGTTGGTCCTTGGGCAGCTTGTCGAAGACCTGCTTCGACATCAACAGCGGTTCGAGCATGAACCAATACGACTTGTTGCGCCCGGTGGTCAGATGCTTCGATACCTCTTCGAGACGGAACGACATCAGGCTCGTCGACGAAGTCATCGCCGCGTCCATCGCGCCCGTCTGCATGGCGGCGTAGAGTTCGTTCGACGGCAGCGAAATGACGGCCGCGCCGGCCTCTTTGAGCATCATGTCCATCTCGCGGCTGCCGCCGCGCACCTTGAGCCCCTTGGCGTCGTCAGGCGAAACGAGCGGCTTGGCGCGGCTCGCAACGCCGCCTGCCTGCCAGACCCAGCTCACGATCACGACGTTCTTCTCCGCCAGCACATCGGTGAGCACCTTGCCGATCTCGCCGTGGCGCCACGCAGCGCCCTGCGCATAGGACGTCACCAGCCCCGGCATCAGCCCGATGTTGAGTTCGCGGACTTCGCCCCCGGCATAGGGCAGCGGATAGAGCGAAAGATCAAGGGCTCCGCGACGCAGCGCCGAGAACTGCGCATTAGTCTTCATGAGCGAACTGCCCGGATAGACCTGAAACTTCAGCGCGCCGTGGGTGCGCGTCTCGACTTCCTGCGCGAACTTGCGGCAGAGCCGATCGCGGAAGTCGCCTTCGGTGAGCGTGCCGCCGGGGAATTGATGGGAAATCTTGAGCGGGCCGGACTGCGCGAATGCGTTGCCCCATGGGCTGGCCAAGCCGCCGGTGGCGAGTGCCGATGCGGCACCGAGCATGAGTTGCCGCCGCAGCGGGGAATGATTTGTCTCCATGGCGTCTCCTGTCACTTCTGTCAGTGGTGAACCAGCGAAGCCCGGTGCCTGACATCGCCCGCTGCGGGTTTTGCTTCCCGCCGCGGGTGCACCACCGGTTCGCCGGCACTGCATGTACGGATGACTGCTTTGATTTTTGGTATTTCGAGTGCGCGAGTTGCCGCTCTCGGGATGAAATCGTATAGTCAATCCAGCATGGTGTATACAAATTGACCATCAAAATAATACATTTTCGGCGTATACCCCGATCTTCAAGGCGGGCTTCAAGCGTTACTTTGACAACCATGAATCCGATTGAGCCCCGTGCGACGGGACCGAAACACAACCCAGCGAGAGCGTCATGACCGTAAAACCGAAGCGATCGGAAGCGCTACGCCAGGCGATCGAGGAGAAGATTGCCGTGGGCGAGTACCCGCCCGGCATGCGTCTCGACGAAGTTGAACTGGCGAGCGCGTTCGGCGTGTCGCGCACGCCCCTGCGCGAGGCATTGATTCAATTGGCGTCGTCGGGGGTCATCGAGATTCGTCCTCGCCGGGGCGCCGTGGTCGCGCAGATCGACCCGCAGCGCTTATGCGAGATGTTCGAAGTGATGGCGGAACTCGAATCGATGTGCGGGCGCCTCGCCGCGCGCCGCATCACCGAAGAGGAACTGGCCGAATTGCGCGAGACGCACGAGGCCAGCCGGGCGGCGGCCGAGGCGCGGGACATCGACACTTATTACGAAGTCAACGCGCATTTCCACGCGTTGATTTATCAGGCCAGTCACAACACCTATCTTCAGGAAACGGCGTTGCAGCTGCACCGACGACTGCGCGTGTACCGCCGCTTGCAACTGCGCGTACGCGACCGGCCGAACCAATCGTTCTCCGAACATGACGCCGTGTTCCGCGCCATTGAAGCGGGCGATGCCGACGCGGCATCGGAACGGCTTCGCGGCCACGTCACCGTGCAGGGCGAGCGCTTCGCTGATCTGATGGCCTCATTGCGCGCGCTCGAGCGCAAGGCGAGCTGAAGCTTGCCCCAAAAGCCAACGGGCCGCCGGAGGAAACGTCTCCGGCGGCCCGTTGGCTGATTCTCTATGGCGCAGCGCCTGCCGACGCCTTAGGCGCGAGACCGCGCTGGCCGGCGGCGATACGCCCATACGAGCATGATGACGCCCGCGACGATCATCGGCATCGACAGCCATTGGCCCATCGACAGCCCGAACGAGAGCAAGCCGAGGAACGCATCGGGCTCACGCGTGAATTCCGCGAGGAAGCGGAAGACGCCGTAGCCCACCAGGAACATGGCGGACACCGCGCCCACTGGGCGCGCGCGTCGCGCGAAGAACCACAACAGCAGGAACAGCGCCACGCCTTCGAGCGCGAATTCGAACAACTGCGACGGATAGCGGGGCAGCCCGTGGAATTGCGCGAACACCGCCGCCATCGCCTGATCGGCCATCGCCTGCGGATGCGCCATCGCCCACTGAACGTCTTCGCCCGCCGATTGCGGGAACAACATTGCGAAGCGCGAATCGGGTGACGTCACGCGTCCCCACAATTCCCCGTTGATGAAGTTGCCCAGACGACCGGCAGCGAGCCCCAGCGGGATCATCGGTGCGATGAGATCGGTGCCTTCAAGCAGCGAATGGCCACGACGGCGAGTGAACAGCCACATCGCGACGAGCACGCCAAGGAACCCGCCGTGGAACGACATGCCGCCTTCCCACACCTTGAAGATGTCGATCGGATTCGCCAGATAAAACGCCGGCTTATAGAAGAGCACGTAGCCGAGACGTCCGCCAAGAATCACCCCGAGCACGCCATAGAACAGCATGTCGTCGAGATCCTGCACCTTCCAGCCTTGCGCGGCGATGGACGGCTGGCGCACGCGCACGCGCCCCACGACCAGGAACAGAATGAAGCCGACCAGGTACATCAGGCCGTACCAGCGGATGGCGAGCGGGCCGAGATGAATCGCGACCGGGTCGAATTGAGGATGAATCAGCATGGATCAGAAGAATCGATTCGTGAACAAAAGTTCCGTCGGAGGGCGGATGCGCTGTCAAGGCAACCCATTGCTGCCGTCGAGTGGCACGCCAGCGACAGCTCGCCTGGGCAACTGAACCGGCAGGCGTTGGGATGGGCAGCACAATACCACGAGCGCCCCCTATCGCGGCGGCCTGGCGGGCACCGCCAATCACAGCGACCTTCAGTTCGTCAGCGTTGCCCCCGGTGGGGTATGGGCCACCGCGCGCGCCGTTTCGAGAAATCCTTCGAGGACAGGGGTGACTTCGGCCGTACGCCAGAGCAGGCCCGTCTCGATGAGGGTGCTCGTCTCGCGCAGCGCGCGATAGGTCACGCCGGTGCGGCGCAGATGGCACAGCGATTGCGGCACCAGGGCCACGCCCATGCCCGCCGACACCAGGCTCACGATGGTCTGCATTTGAATGGCCTCCTGCCCCACGCGCGGCGTGAGGCCAAGTGCGGCGTAGCAGCCCATGATGATGTCGTAGAACGCCGGCGCCACGCGCCGTGGGAAGATGACGAGCGGCTCGTCGGCAAAGTCGGCCAGACTGACCGGGGCGCCCGGCTGGGCGTCGGCAGCGGTGTCGTCGCCGGCAGCCATGCCCCGCCCGGCCGGCAACGCCAGCATCAGCGGTTCGCGCACGATCGGCAGATAGGACAGTTCGTTGGCGTAACGGGCAGGCACCGGCGGGATGAAGAGGCCGGCGTCGATGCGTCCATCCATGAGCGCCTCGACTTGCACGTCGCTCGTCGCTTCGAGCAGTTGCAGACGCACGCGCGGATAGCGCTCGCCGAACTCGCGCAGCAGCGGCGGCAGAATGCCATAGTCCGCCGTGGAGACGAAGCCTAGCGAGAGCGTGCCGACCTCCCCATGCGCCAGCCCCTGTGCGAACGCGGGCAGCGCGTCGGCGTCCGCCAGAATGCGCCGTACCTCGGGCAGTAGTTGCCGGCCCACGGCCGTCAGCTCCACCGACCGGTTGGTCCGCACGAAAAGCGGGGCCCCCAACGACGCCTCCAGCGCCCGGATCTGCTGCGAGAGCGGGGGCTGGGTCATCGACAGACGCTGGGCCGCACGGCCGAAATGCCGCTCTTCGGCCACCGCGACGAAGTACCTGAGTTGACGTAGATCCATGATATGTTTTTCGACTCAATCCGAGTCAAATAATATATTTGACAAGCATTCAAGGAAAGACGAATCTTGATGCCCGGCCGACGCTGACGTGCCGCGCGGCCATGGCAGCTTCGCCCAGCCACGCGCAAGTCCAGACCGAATCCAGAGCGAATTCAGACCGAATGTCGCCTGGCGGCCGCGTATTCGTTCATCCCACAAGCACAGCGTTCCAGAGACGACCATGCCTCAATACCGTTCCCGCACCTCGACCCACGGCCGCAACATGGCCGGCGCCCGCGCCCTGTGGCGCGCCACCGGCATGAAAGACGACGACTTCGGCAAGCCGATCATCGCCGTGGTCAACTCCTTCACGCAATTCGTGCCGGGTCACGTGCACCTGCGCGATCTGGGCGCTGTGGTCGCCAAGGAGATCGAAGCGGCCGGCGGTGTAGCCAAGGAATTCAATACCATCGCCGTGGACGACGGCATCGCCATGGGTCACGGCGGCATGCTGTACTCGCTGCCGTCGCGCGAGCTGATTGCCGACTCGGTGGAATACATGGTCAACGCGCACTGCGCCGATGCCATGGTCTGCATCTCGAACTGCGACAAGATCACCCCGGGCATGCTCATGGCCGCCATGCGCCTGAACATTCCGGTCGTGTTCGTCTCGGGCGGCCCGATGGAAGCGGGCAAGGTCAAGAATGGCGACGGCCAGGTCATCGCCAAGATCGACCTGATCGACGCCATGATCAAGGCAGCCGACCCGAAAGTGAGCGACGCCGAAGTCGCGGAAATCGAGCGCAGCGCCTGCCCGACGTGCGGTTCGTGCTCGGGCATGTTCACCGCCAACTCGATGAACTGCCTGACCGAAGCCATTGGTCTCGCGTTGCCGGGCAACGGCACCATCGTCGCCACGCACGCCTGGCGCCGCGGGCTGTTCGAACAGGCCGGCCGTCTCGTGGTCGATCTGTGCCGTCGCTATTACCAGGAAGACGACGCCTCGGTGCTGCCGCGCAACATCGCGACCAAGGCAGCGTTCGAAAACGCCATGGCGCTCGACGTGGCGATGGGCGGTTCGACCAACACGGTGCTGCACCTGCTCGCCGCCGCGCAGGAAGCCGGCGTCGACTTCAAGATGGCCGACATCGACCGCATCTCGCGCAAGGTTCCCTGCCTGTGCAAGGCGGCCCCGGCGACCGACAAATACCACATTGAAGACGTGCACCGTGCGGGCGGCATCATCGGCATTCTGGGTGAACTCGCGCGCGGCGGGCTGCTCGATACGTCTTGCGGCAACGTGCACAGCGGCACGCTCGGCATCGCCATCGCGCAGTGGGATGTGGCCGCCGACGCGGGCGACAAGGCGCACACGTTCTACAGCGCCGCCCCCGGCGGTGTGCCCACGACCATCGCCTTCAGCCAGTCGTCGGTCTATCCCTCGCTCGATCTGAACCGGGAAACCGGATGTATCCGCGACAAGGAACACGCCTATACGAAGGACGGCGGCCTGGCCGTGCTGTACGGCAACCTCGCCGAGAAGGGCTGTATCGTGAAGACGGCCGGCGTCGACGAATCGCAGTGGGTGTTCACGGGCCGTGCGCGCGTGTACGAAAGCCAGGACGATGCCGTCGACGGCATCCTGGGCGATCAGGTCCAGCCGGGTGACGTGGTCGTGATCCGCTACGAAGGCCCGAAAGGCGGCCCGGGCATGCAGGAAATGCTGTACCCGACGTCGTACCTGAAATCGAAGGGGCTGGGCAAGACGTGCGCCCTGTTCACGGACGGCCGGTTCTCGGGCGGTTCGTCGGGTCTGGTGATCGGCCACGCCTCGCCGGAAGCGGCCGAAGGCGGCATCATCGGTCTGGTGGAAGACGGTGACGTGATCGAAATCGACATCACCCAGCGCAAGATGCATCTGGCCGTGTCCGACGACGAACTGGCGCGCCGCCGCGCCGCCATGCAAGCCCGTGGCGACCAGGCATGGCAGCCGGCGAATCGCGAGCGTGCGGTGTCGCAAGCACTGCAAGCGTACGCCGCGCTGGCCACCTCAGCCGACCGCGGCGCGGTGCGCGACCTGTCGCAACTGAAGCTGGGCAAGCGCGGATAACGCAAAGAATGCGCAACGAAAGCGCCGATTGAAGTGGTCGGTGCGATCGATGCGATCGGCGTGAATCACGGGAGCCGTCGCGTGCGGCGGCTCCCGCGCAGGACTTGACGTAAAGTGACGCAGTAGTGAAGCAGCAATGCCCTTGAGCGGCGCACCCGGACGACGGGCGTACCGCCGGCATGACAGCGTGATACAACAACGCTTGTGCGCGACGCTGCGGTAGCGTGTGGCGTGGTGCATCCCCACAGGAGACCGTCATGGCATTCAACCGTCGTTCGCGAAACGTCACGCAAGGCGTGGCCCGTTCGCCCAACCGCTCGATGTACTATGCGCTGGGCTACAAGGAAGAAGACTTCGACAATCCGATGATCGGCGTGGCCAACGGCCATTCGACGATCACCCCGTGCAACGCAGGGCTGCAGCGGCTGGCAGACGCCGCCGTCGACGCCATCAAGACCCATCAGGCCAATCCGCAGACGTTCGGCACTCCCACTATTTCCGACGGCATGTCGATGGGCACGGAGGGCATGAAGTACTCGCTCGTCTCGCGCGAAGTCATTGCCGACTGCATCGAGACCGCCGTGCAGGGGCAGTGGATGGACGGCGTGGTCGTGATCGGCGGCTGCGACAAGAACATGCCGGGCGGCATGATCGCGCTGGCGCGCATCAACGTGCCGGGCATCTATGTCTACGGCGGCACCATCAAGCCGGGCAACTGGAAGGGCAAGGATCTCACCATCGTCTCGTCGTTCGAGGCCGTGGGCGAATTCACCGCCGGGCGCATGACCGAGGCCGATTTCAAGGGCATCGAGAAGAATGCGTGTCCGTCGACCGGGTCGTGCGGGGGCATGTACACGGCCAACACGATGAGTTCGTCGTTCGAGGCGCTGGGCATGTCGTTGCTGTATTCGTCGACGATGGCCAACCCCGATCAGGAAAAGGTCGACTCGGCGGCCGAATCGGCGCGCGTGCTGATCGAAGCGGTCAAGAAAGATCTCAAGCCACGCGACATCATCACGCGCAAGTCCATCGAAAATGCAGTGGCGCTCATCATGGCCACGGGCGGTTCCACCAACGCAGTGCTGCACTATCTCGCTATCGCGCACGCTGCCGACATCGACTGGAGCATCGACGACTTCGAGCGCATTCGCGAGCGCGTGCCGGTCCTGTGCGACCTGAAGCCGTCGGGCAAGTACGTGGCGACAGACCTGCACAAGGCCGGTGGCATTCCGCAAGTGCTCAAGATCCTGCTCGACGCCGGCCTGCTGCACGGCGATTGCATGACGATCACGGGCAGGACCCTCGCGGAAGAACTCAAGGACGTGCCGTCGGTGCCGCGTGCCGACCAGCATGTGATCTTCCCCATCGACAAGGCACTCTACAAGGAAGGGCATCTCGCGATCCTCAAGGGCAATCTGGCGGAAGATGGCGCCGTCGCGAAGATCACGGGCCTGAAGAATCCGGTCATCACCGGCCCGGCGCGCGTGTTCGATGACGAGCAAAGTGCGATGGACGCGATCCTCGCCGACAGGATCCAGGCGGGCGACGTCCTCGTGCTTCGCTACCTCGGCCCGAAGGGTGGCCCGGGCATGCCGGAGATGCTCGCGCCGACGTCGGCAATCATCGGCAAGGGACTCGGCGAGACGGTCGGCTTCATTACCGATGGCCGATTCTCGGGCGGCACGTGGGGCATGGTCGTCGGGCACGTGGCGCCCGAAGCGTTCGTGGGCGGCACGATTGCCCTCGTGCACGAAGGCGACTCGATCACCATCGACGCGCACAAGCTGCTGCTGCAACTGAATGTGCCGGACGATGAACTGGCAAGGCGTCGCGCCGCGTGGAAGGCGCCCGCGCCTCGTTATACCCGGGGCGTCATGGCAAAGTATGCCGCACTGGCACAACCGGCCAACAAGGGGGCGGTCACGGGCTGACCTTGACGTTGGAACGCACGAACGGCACCGCTTGCCTCCCTGGCCACGGTGCCGTTTTTTCATGCACCTTTGTGCCGAGTCGCGCATTGTGCGCGCCGCCTTATAATGGCGCATCGATGCGCCTGCCCAACGTCGTCACCCATGGACGTCCAACTCACGCAGCCCCGCATCGGGATCTGTGAACGATCGGGGAGTATCGAATGAAGGCAAGCAACGGCAAGTCTGCCGGGGCGATGGTCGGTGCGTGGCTGTTGATCGCGGCGGGCGCTGCTCTCGCGCAGACAACCCCGCCGTCGCCGTCGGCCACGGGGGCGCAATACACGCAAAACGCCCAAGCCATGGAAAAGCTCGCCCGCGAGCGCAATTGCATGACCTGCCACGCCGTCGACCGGACGTTGCTCGCGCCGTCCTACCGGGACATTGCCAAACGTTACGAAGGTCAGCCTGGCGCCGCCGCCGATCTTGCACGAACCATTGCGGACGGCAGTCGCGGTAAATGGGGAAGTATTCCGATGCCCGCCAGCCCACAGCTCGCCCCGGGCGAGGCGAGCCGTCTGGCACGCTGGATTCTTGGCCTCGGACATTGAGGCGTCGGGCACTGAGGCCTCGGATGCACGGCCGTAAGCGTTGCTGCGCGTTACAGCATGGCCCGTCGGCAACCACCGCCCCTCGAGCGCTACGAACGAACCTGCTTCGCGACCTCTTCGATCACCGCCTGCCGGATTCGGTCCGGCAATTGCGCTTGCAAAGCGTCGGCGACCTGCTTGCCGATCAGTTGCACCAGCCAGGACGTCTGATCGATCAGTGCGTCGTGACAGCGGCGCTCCACCATCGTCGTGATTTCATCGGCCAGTTGCAGCGTGAGCCGGGCACTCACACGCTCGGCAAACACCGCGACATCGGCCGGCACACCCAGCTCGGCTGCCACCGGTGCCGGGTCAGGATCCGGCACCGGCGTTGCCTCCCCGGGGGCGAGCACTTCGGTCAGCGTGGGAATGCCGGGGTCCGTGCGCTCGGGCTCATTCGTCACGATCCGCCTCTCTGGTCGTAATTGTTGAGGGTGTAGCCGCGATCGCGGTAGAAACGATAGCGTTCGCGCGCACCGGACAATTCGTCCGGCGTGTCGCCCACGATCTCGACCACGCGTTCGAAGCGTGCGAAGTGCGTCGGCACGCTGCCCGCCAGATTCAGCAGCACCTGATGATGCTGCACCTCTTCATCGAGGGCGGCCAGCACGACGGGTGTCTGCGGGGCAAGCGGGTCCTGGGTGAAGCAATGCGGCACGAATTCGAGCGGCGAGAACGTCCACAGCGTCTGGTCGAACGCGCGCAGCACGTCGGGCTCACCGACGACCACGAGCGTTTGTCCGGCGCCGTAGACCTTGCGCGCGAACCGGCACGCGTAATCGAGCCGGTTCGCCACGTGCGTGTGGAAGTCGACGCGCGTCACCGGGCTTCGCGATCGATCAGGAATTGCGTAAGCAACGGCACCGGACGCCCCGTCGCCCCCTTGGCCGCCCCGCTCTTCCATGCCGTGCCGGCGATGTCGAGGTGGGCCCATTCATACTTCTCGGTAAAGCGCGACAGGAAGCAGGCTGCCGTCACGCTGCCGGCCGGGCGCCCGCCGATGTTCGCCATGTCGGCGAAGTTCGACTTGAGCTGCTCCTGATACTCCTCCTCGACCGGCAAACGCCAAGCCGTGTCGCCCGCCGTGCGACCTGCCGCGAGCAGTTCGTCGGCGAGCGCGTCGCTCTTCGAGAAGAGACCCGTGTTCACGTGACCAAGCGCGATGATGCAGGCGCCCGTGAGCGTGGCGACGTCGATCACGGCGGCCGGCTTGAAACGCTCGGCATAGGTGAGCGCGTCGCACAGGATCAGGCGGCCTTCGGCATCGGTGTTGAGCACTTCGATCGTCTGGCCGGACATGCTGGTCACCACGTCGCCCGGCTTCGTCGCACGCCCGCCCGGCATGTTCTCCGTGGCCGGCACGATGGCGATGACGTTGAGCTTGAGGCCCATCTCGGCGACGGCACGCATCGTTCCGAGCACAGAGGCCGCGCCGCACATGTCGTACTTCATCTCGTCCATGCCTTCACCGGGCTTGATCGAGATGCCGCCCGAGTCGAACGTCACGCCCTTGCCGACCAGCACGATCGGGGCCTGCTTGGCGGCGCCACCTTCGTACTTGAGCACGATGAACTGCGGCGGCTGCACCGACCCCCGGGCGACCGACAGGAACGAGCCCATCTTGAGCGCTTCGATCTGCTTCGGCCCGAGGATGTCGGCCTTGAGCTTGAACTCGCGCGCGAGCTTGCGGGCCGTATCGGCCAGATAGGTCGGCGTGCAGACGTTGCCCGGCAGGTTGCCCAGGTCCTTGGTGAGCGCCATGCCGTTGGCGATCGCCTCGCCGTGCCTGGCCGCGACCTTGGCCGCCTTCAGGTCCTCGGGCGCCACCGCGAAGAGCACCTTGCGCAGCGCAGTGTTGGCCGGCTCGGCCTTGCTCTTCATCTGTGTGAAACGGTAGGTCGCCTCGCGCAGGGCGAGGATCGAGGCGCACACGGCCCAGGCGGTGTCCCGCTTGGCCACCGCGGCTTGCGGCAGTGTCCAGATGGCATCGGACGCACGCGACGCCAGCACCGCGCGCGCGGCGGCGCGCGCGGCTTCGTTGAAGCCCTTGGGCGAGAACTGGTCTTCGCGGCCCAGACCGACGAACAGCACACGTGCCTGGCTCCATCCGGCGACCTCATGCAGCATCAGCGTGCTGCCGAGCTTGCCATCGAGTTCGCCACGCTTGACCATGCGGGCGAGCAGGCCCTTGCTGACGACGTCCAGCGCCTTGGCGAGCCCCGCGAGCGGCTGTTGCTCGAACACACCGACCACCAGACACTCCGTCTTGGCGTTGGCAAGGCCGGCCTGACCGGCCTTGGTCGAATCGAAGGCTTTTGTGCTAAAGTCCATCGCGCTTTCCTCGGGTAAAATTCGTACGATCCGCAATTATCCGCTTTTTTCCCCGCTCGCCCAACCGCGAGAGCACCCCAATCGCCATCACATGATTTTTCAGCGTTCCCTGCAGCGCGAGCTGAACTACACCGCCGGGGCCGTCTTCATGGTGCTGATCACCGTCATGCTCACCACGATGATGATCCGCATCCTGGGCTTCGCCGCGTCCGGGAAAGCCGACCCGCGCGACGTCCTCGTGCTCATCGGCCTGGCCGTGATCGGCTACCTGGCCATCATTCTGATCGTGACGCTGTTCGTCTCGATTCTGTTCGTGCTCACCCGCTGGTACCGCGACTCGGAAATGGTCGTGTGGTTCGCCTCGGGCCTGTCGATCACCCACTTCGTCAAGCCGGTGCTGCGCTTTGCCACGCCCTATCTGGCCGTGATCACATTCTGCGCACTCGTGGCCTGGCCGTGGGCGAACCAGCAGATCTCCGCGCTCGAAGCCCGCTTCGCCCAACGCGACGACGTCTCGATGATCGCGCCGGGCCAGTTCCGCGAAAGCGCCGCGAGCCACCGGGTGTTCTTTGTCGAGACCGTTTCGCCGGACGCGACCAAGGTGCACAACGTTTTCGTCTCCGGCACCGAGAACGGCAAGGTCAGCGTAGTCGTCTCGAAAGAGGGGCATATCGAAACGGCCAAGGACGGCAATCGCTACATCGTGCTGGAAAAGGGCCGTCGCTACGATGGCGTGCCCGGCCAGCCCGATTACCGTGTGATGGAGTTCGAGCGCTATGGCGTGAAGATCGACAACCCGGCAGCCGCGCCAACCGACAACACCCCGACCAAGGGGGTGCCGACCCTGCGCCTGTTCCGTGAGATCCAGAACCCGATCTTCCGCGGCGAGATCGTCTGGCGTATCGGCCTGCCGCTGCTCGCGCTCGCGCTGGTGTTGCTCGCCGTGCCGCTGGCCTATCAAAACCCGCGCCACGGCCGCACCGTCAACCTGATCATGGCCGTGCTCATTTACCTCGCGTACACCAACCTGCTGAGCCTCTCGCAGGCGTGGGTGGCGCAAGAGCGCATGCCGCTCGCCATCGGCGTGTGGTTGTTGCACGCGCTCGCCATGGTTGTCATCGTGCTGCTTTACCTGCGCCGCGTGCGCTTCCGTGGGCTGTTCGGACGTCGTCGTCTCAGCCGGTCCGGCGGGATGCCTGCATCGGGAGGGATTCGCTGATGCGCATCTATGAGAAATACTTTGCTCGCCAGATCTATCTGGCGTTCCTGTTCGTGCTGCTCGCGTTCGTCGGTCTGTTCGTCTTCTTCGACCTGGTGAGCGAACTGGGCGACGTCGGCCGTGGGGGATACCGCTTCCAGCATGCCCTCGCCTACGTGCTGCTGTTCGCGCCGCAGCGCATGTACGAAATCATTCCGGTCGCCGCGCTCATTGCCGCCATCTATGTCTGCGCACAACTGGCGGGCAACTCGGAGTTCACGATCTTCCGCGTCTCGGGGCTCTCGACCGGTCAGGCGTTGCGCTCGTTGCTGAAAATCGGTTTCCCGATCGTGCTGATCACCTTCGTCATTGGCGAGTACGTCGCACCGAATGCCGAGCAACTCGCGCAGAAGATTCGTCTCGAAGCGCTGGGCAGTTCGGTCTCGGCAGGGTTTCGCTCGGGTGTCTGGGTCAAGGACACCGTCGATCAGGACGGCTCGCGCCTCACCCGCTTCATCAATGTCGGCACGCTCAATCCCGACAACACCATTGCCAACGTTCGCATTTACGAATTCGACGACAAGTTGCGTCTCGACAGCGTGCGACTGGCCAAGCTGGGGCAGTTCGAAGCGCCAAACTTCTGGAAGCTGACAGACGTGTCCGAAACGGTCTTCAGCGCAACGAACGACGCCGCGGCCGGCACCGATCCGCTGCGCGCCCTGGTGCAGAGCAAGCAGGTGCATATCGCCACGGTGCAGATGCGCTCGGAACTCACACCGCAGATCCTGTCCGTGTTGATGGTCTCGCCCGACAACATGGCCATCGGCAGTCTTTACAGCTACATCGGCCATCTGAAGGAAAACCAGCAGAACACCGACCGCTACAGTCTCGCGCTCTGGCAGAAGCTGCTGTACCCGTTCGCCGTCTTTGTGATGATGGCGCTGGCGCTGCCGTTCGCTTACTTGCACGCGCGCGCCGGGGCCATCGGCCTGAAGGTGTTCGGCGGGATCATGCTCGGCATGAGCTTCCAGTTGATCAACAACCTGTTCTCGCACCTGGGCTTGCTCAACACCTGGCCGGCGTGGTTCACCGCCGCGTTACCGTCGTTACTCTATCTGGTGCTCGCCATCGCGGCGTTGCGCTGGGTCGATAAACACTGAGCCGCCGATCATGTCCAGCAAACCCGGCATCGTCCTGTTCGCCCACGGATCCCGCGACCCGCGCTGGGCCGAACCGTTCGAGCGTCTGCGCGACAAGCTGAGCGCCCGGCGTCCCGACGCCGACGTTCAGCTAGCCTTTCTTGAACTGATGACGCCGAACCTCGGCGACGCCGTGGCGACCATGACATCGCAGGGAACGTTCGATATCACGTTGGTGCCGGTCTTTTTGGGCCAGGGTGGCCACGTGAGGCGTGATCTTCCGGCGCTCGCCGACGCTTGCCGCGCCGCCCATCCCCAGCTCGACTTGCGCGTGAGCGCCGCCATCGGCGAGGACGACACAGTGCTCGACGCCCTCGCCGACTATTGCGGCAGGATGATGGACGGCGGCTGAGGGAAATCGCCTCATCTCGGCAGGGCATCGCCAGAATGAGAAAACGGCGTCACAGGGTGAACTGTGACGCCGTTTTGCGTAAACCTTTACCGGCACCAATGACGCTGACTGACGCTCGCCGTCAGGCCGCCATCGCCGCCTGCGTTGCCCACTCGTGCAACGACGCGGCATCCGCATGTGCGAACGCCTCGCCGATGAGCAGGACACTCGGCTGCGACGCGTCGAACCACGACGCCGCCAACCCTTGGCGAACATCGTCCAGCGTAAGGCGCACGCGTCGCTCGCGCGATGTCGTTGCGGCCTCCACGATCGCCACGGGTGTCGCTGCGGGCTTGCCGGCCGCGATCAATTCCACTGCAATGCGCTGGGCACTGTCTCGTCCCATGTAATAGACGAGCGAATCGGCCGACGCCTGCGCCGCGATCTCGGCCGACTCGGGCGCACGGCTTTGCGTGGCGAAGGCCACACTGCGGGACACGCCGCGCAGCGTCAGCGAACGCCCCAGCGCTGCCGCACTGGCCAGCGCCGCTGTAATGCCGGGCACGACTTCCACCGCAATGCCTGCCGCCTCCAGCGCGCGCAACTCCTCGTCGGCGCGACCGAACAGCATCGGATCGCCGCCCTTCAAGCGCACCACCAGCGCGTGGGTCCGCGCGTGATCAATCAACTGCTTGTTGATGAAGTGCTGCGCACTCGATTGCTTCCCGCAACGCTTCCCGACAGCAATGCGCTTGGCCTGCGGGCACAACGCCAGCATCTCGGGTTCGACCAGCGCGTCGTGCAGCACCACGTCGGCCTGCGCCAACAGTCGTGCGCCGCGCACCGTGATCAGATCGGCCGCGCCGGGGCCCGCCCCAACGAGATAGACCTTGCCCGGCGCCGTACCGGTTTGCGAGGAAGTCACCGTCATGATGTCGCCATGGTTCGTGAGGGATTGGCGCTGGCTCCTTCCGGGGGACCGTGCGCCGGGTAACGCAATACGCAATATTTACGCTTACGCCGCGAGGCTGCGGATCATGCCCGCTGCCACCGTGTGGTGCGTGGCTTCGTCGATCAACACGAACGCGCCCGTGGCCGGGTTCGCGTCATAGGTGTCGGCGGCCACCGGCTTCTGCAAGCTCAACTGCACACGGCCGATGTCGTTCATGGCGAGGGTCGCCTTGTCCGTGCCGTGCAAGAGCGTGCTGACGTCGAGCACCGTGTCCACGCTGCCGACCTTCACGTACACCGTGCTGGTCGCCTGCTTGAGCAGGTATTTGCGCTGCGGCGCGAGGGCATCCTCATCGAACCAGCACACGTCGGCGGCCAGTTTGCGCGACGGCGCCAGCGTCGAGGCGCTCGCCACCAACGTGTCGCCGCGCGACACATCCACGTCTTCCGTCAGACGAATCGTCACGCACTGCCCCGCAAACGCTTCCTCGAGCAAGCCGCGCGGCCCGATGATCTCGGCGACGCTCGCCGTGCGGCCTGCCGGCAACACGCGCAGCGCCTGTCCGACACGCACCGAACCCGATTCCACGCGCCCCATGTAGCCGCGGAAGTCGTCGGCATGAGCGCCGTCCTGACGCGCCACCAGTTGCACCGGGAAGCGAAGTTCGCCGCCCGACTGCGCGACCGGCAGCGATTCGAGCATATCGAGCAACGGTTCGTCCTGATACCACGGCATGCGCTCGCTCGCGTACACGATGTTGTCGCCCTTGAGCGCGGAGACGGGCACGAAGCGCACGTCCGCCAGCCCCAGGCGCTGCGCCAGATCCAGATAGGCGGCGCGAATGGCGTTGAACGCTGTCTCGCTGTAGTCGATCAGGTCCATCTTGTTGATGGCGACAATGACGTGCTGAAGGCCCAGCAGTTTGACGATGGCACTGTGGCGCTTCGTCTGCGCAAGCAACTCCGTGTGGCCGTCGACTTCGGTCACGCGCGTGGCATCGACCAGAATGATCGCGGCATGCGCCGTCGATGCCCCCGTGACCATGTTGCGCGTGTACTGCTCGTGGCCCGGCGTGTCGGCGATGATGAACTTGCGACGCGCGGTCGTGAAGTAGCGATAGGCGACGTCGATGGTAATGCCCTGCTCGCGCTCGGCTTCAAGGCCGTCGGTGAGCAGCGAGAAGTCGATGTCTTCGCCGGCGGTACGTTTGTGCTTGGCGCGTGCGATGGCGGAGAGCTGGTCGGTCAACACCGACTTGCTGTCGTACAGCAGACGGCCGATCAACGTGCTTTTGCCGTCGTCAACGCTGCCTGCCGTGATGAAACGCAGCACGCCGAGGTCTTCCAGATGCGGGGTGAGGCTCATGATGTCTTGACTCGATTGCGTGGCCCCTGGCGCGGCGACTCTGCGCGCCCGGCGGGCCGATGTGTCTGTACTTAGGGCGGATGGCGGCGGTTCGGCGCCTTAGAAATAGCCCTGCTTTTTGCGCTGTTCCATCGCGGCTTCCGATGCCTGATCGTCCATGCGGGTGGCGCCGCGCTCGGTGATGTCGGTCACGGCCGTCTCGGCAATGATCTCCACCGGGCTGGCGGCCACGCTGGCAACCGGGCACGTGCAACTGATGTCCCCGACGGTACGGAAGCGCACCGACGCCAGTTCGCTCGACTCGTCGTCCTGCTTCGGCGTGAGCGGCGTGACCGGCACGAGCAACCCGTTGCGACGCACGATTTCGCGCTCATGCGCGTAGTAGATCGACGGCAGGTCGAGGTTCTCGCGGGCGATGTATTGCCACACGTCCAGTTCGGTCCAATTCGAGATCGGGAACACGCGCAGGTGCTCGCCTTTGTGCAGACGCGCATTGAACAGGTGCCACAGTTCCGGACGCTGCGCCTTCGGATCCCACTGACCGAATTCGTCGCGGAACGAGAAGATGCGCTCTTTTGCGCGAGCCTTCTCTTCGTCGCGGCGCGCACCGCCGATCATGGCGTCGTAGCCGTGTTCGGCAATGGTTTCGAGCAGTGTCACGGCCTGCGCCGCGTTGCGTGAATCGTTCTCGCGACGCAGGCGGACCGTGCCGCGCTCGATCGAATCTTCCACGTGACCTACGACCAGTTCGGCGCCGAGCGCCTTTGCGTGACGATCGCGGAACTCGATCACTTCCGGATAGTTGTGACCGGTGTCGATATGGACGAGCGGGAACGGCAGTACCGTCTTGCGGTTCGGGCCAAGACCAAAGGCCTTGAGCGCCAGGTGCAGCACCACGACCGAATCCTTGCCGCCCGAGAACAGCAGCGCGGGTTTGCGGCACTCCGCCACGACCTCGCGCAGGATGTACATCGATTCGGCTTCGAGCCAGTCCAGATGATCCATACGCGAGCCGTTGGCTTGCGCGACTTCGTGCATCGCACCCATAGTGTTCCCTTCCTTGATGATTCCGAAATTTCCGTGATTCGATTCGTCACGATGCGTCGCCGCTTGAGCTCGTCACATCGTCATATGTCTTGCGGGTTCGCCTGATCCGCCTGCGCCGTGCCCGATGCCTCAGCTCGACTGCACGGACACCGGGATCTGGCTCAGGTTGCTTGCATGCAATCCGCATTCCTTGCTGTCGCGCGACTCCCACCACCAGCGCCCGGCGCGGCTGTCTTCCCCCGGGCGGATGGCGCGCGTACACGGCTCGCAGCCGATGCTCGGGTAGCCGCGCGCATGCAGCGGGTTGACCGGCACGTCACGCGCCGTCAGATAGGCCCACACCTGCGCTTCGGTCCAGTCGAAGATCGGGTTGTACTTGGCGATGCCGCGGGCATCGTCGTGCTCGGCGAACGCCAGCTCCTCGCGCGTGACCGACTGCTCGCGTCGCTGGCCGGTGAGCCAGGCGTCGGCGTCGACCAACGCGCGGCCCAGCGGCTCGACCTTGCGAATCTGGCAGCACGCCTTGCGCAGGTCCACACTTTCGTAGAACGCATTCGCACCGTGCTCGGCCACATACGTCTCGACGGCATCGGCCTGCGGCGCGTACTGCGCGACGTCGTAGCCATAGCGCGATTTGATCTGATCGAGCATGCCCAGCGTCTCGGCATGCAAACGCCCGGTATTGAGCGTGAAGACGGTGATCGGCAGTTGCTGGCGCAGAATCACGTGCGTAATGAGCATGTCTTCAGCGGCCAGACTGCTGGCAAACTTCACGTTGCGATGCGAACCCGCGATGCGCGCGAGGCGCTCGGCCAGCACGGCTTCCATCTCGTCGAGCAGCGCCATGTCCTGATGCTCGGCATCGGCCCCGTTCGACGGTGTAGTCGCTTGCGTGGGTTCCCAGCGGGATTCGTTTCGCATGTCGCGAACTCCTTGTTGTCTGTGGGGGTCAGCCGACCAGCTTCACTGCCGCGAGCGTGAGCGTTGCCGCCAACGCCCCGCGCACCACGCGCTCGGGCAGATGACGGGTGAGCTTCGCACCCAGCCAGATCCCGGGCAGCGAGCCGATCAACAGACTGCCGAGCAGTGCCCAGTGCACCGTCCCGAGCCAAATATGACCCAGCGCCGCAATGGCCGTCAGCGGCACCGCGTACGCGATATCGGTTCCGGCGACTTCGGCCGGTTCCAACTGTGGGTACAGCATCAGAATCAGCGTCGCGCCAACGGCACCGGCGCCAATCGAGGAAATCGTGACGAGCACGCCGATCACGGCGCCCACCAGCACGGTGGCCACGACTTGCTTGCGGCCCGTCAACTGCCAGTTCGGGTGGGTGCGCAGCGCCGCCAGCAACTTGGCGCGGAACAGCAGCGAGAGCACCGTGAGCAGCACCGAGGCCGCGATCGTCAGCTTGATGACATGCAGCGCCGCGTCGTCGATGCCACCGAGGCGCTTCAGGACAACGATCGTCACCAGCGCCGCCGGCAAGGCGCCGAGCGTGAGCCTGCGCACGATGTGCCACTTCACGTGGCCGTGTGAGCGATGCGCGACCGTGCCGAAGCTCTTGGTCACCGCCGCAAACGCCAGATCGGTGCCAACCGCGACCGGCGCCGCGTAGCCCAGCAGCAGCGTGAGCAGCGGCGTCATCAGCGAGCCCCCGCCGACGCCGGTCAGACCGACCAGCAGGCCGACGCCAAATCCGGAGAGGGGTTCGAGCCACAGCGACATGTATGACGTTCCTGTTGGTGCTTAATGCCTGGCGGGAATAACGTTATCGAAACAGTGGCACCCACTGTAATGAAAACGCTATATACTTCAAACGAATTAAAAATTGTTTGTATATTTTCGAAAGTTATACAAATGAACCTGCACCAGTTCCGCTTCGTGCGCGAAGCCGTTCGCCAGAATTTCAACCTGACCGCTGCCGCCAAGGCGCTGTTTACCTCCCAGCCGGGGGTTTCGAAGGCCATCATCGAGCTGGAAGAAGAGCTTGGGGTGGACATCTTTGCCCGGCATGGCAAGCGCATCCGCAATCTGACCGAGCCCGGGCGCATCATTTTCGAGTCCGTCGAGCGAATCCTGCTGGAGGTGGAGAGCCTCAAGCGGATCGGCAAGGACTACGCCGCGCAGGATCAGGGCAGTCTGGCGATCGCCACGACGCATACGCAGGCGCGATATTCGCTGCCGCACGCGGTGGCCGAGTTCAAGAAGCGGTATCCGAAGGTGCGGCTCTCGATCTTGCAGGGGAGCCCGACGCAGATCGCAGAAATGGTGCTGCACGACCAGGCGGATCTGGCCATCGCGACCGAAGCGATTGCCGGCTATAAGGATCTGGTGTCGCTGCCTTGCTATCAATGGCAGCACGTGGCCGTGGTACCGCCGGATCACCCGCTGCTGCAACTCCCGTCCGTCGGCATCGAGGATCTGGCGAAATATCCGCTGATTACTTATGACCCCCAATTCGCCGGCCGCGCCAAGATCGATCAGGCCTTCGCGCTGCGCCATGTCCAGCCGGACATCGTGCTCGAGGCGATCGACGCCGATGTCATCAAGACCTATGTCGAATTGGGGCTTGGCGTGGGGATTCTGGCGGGGGTGGCGTTCGATCCCGAGCGCGACCGTAACCTCCGGGCGCTCCAGGTCGGGCACCTCTTCGGCACGAACGTGACGCGCGTCGCCCTCAAACAGGGCGCCTATCTGCGCGGCTACGTGTTCACGATGGTCGAACTGCTCTCGCCGATCCTGACGCGCAAGCTGGTCGAGCAAGCCTTGCGCGGCGAACACGAAAGTTACGAGCTTTAAGCCCTCCAGGGGCGTTGGGGAAACGTAGCGCGCCGACGCCCGGTCACCGGGCGTGCCGCCCCTCGCATTCCGGGGTGAGCCTGGCACTATTTTTCTTCGCTGGCCGAACGCAAGCGGTGCGGTATGCTTACGCGATTCGATCAACAGGAGACCCCATGCGCTCACCTCTTCGCGGCATCCGCCTGTCGGGCGTGCTGCTTGCCCTGACCCTTGCCGGCATTGTGACGGCGGCTCGCGCCGATATCACCGTCGGTATCGATCTGTCGTCGACCGGCCCGGCGGCCGCCATCGGTATCGCCAGCAAGAATGCCATGCAGCTTTGGCCTGACCATATTGGCGGGCAGAAGGCGCACTACCTCTTCCTTGACGACGGCACCGACCCCGGTACGGCCGTGAAGAACGCGCGCAAATTCATCAGTGAGAACAAGGTCGACGTCATCGTTGGCCCGAACATTACGCCGAGCGCACTGGCCATGCTCGACCCGATTTCGGAGGCCGAGACGCCGATGATCACCCTGATCGGTTCGGCCGTCGCCGTGGAGCCGCAGGATGCCAAGCGCCGGTGGGCCTTCAAGATGGCCGCGAACGATTCGGCGATGGCCGACGTGATGACGCGCTACATGGCCAACCACGGGATCAAGACGGTAGGCTTTATCGGCTTTGCCGATGCCTACGGCGAGAGCTGGTGGAAAGAGTTCTCGAAGTTTGCCGAACTTCGCAAGCTCAAGGTCGTGGCCCAGGAGCGTTTCAACCGCACGGACACGAGTGTCACGGGCCAGATCCTGAAGCTGATGGCGGCCAAGCCTGACGCTGTCCTGGTAGCCGGATCGGGCACGCCGGCGGCGTTGCCGCAGCGCACGTTGCAGGAGCGCGGGTATGCCGGGAAGATCTACCAGACGCACGGCATCGCCACGTACGACTTCGTTCGCGTGGGGGGCAAGGACGTGGAAGGCACGCTGTTCCCGACGCAGCCGGGTGTGGTTGCCAAGACGTTGCCGGCCGGGCATCCGGCGCGCACGGCGGCGTTGGCGTTCACCAAGCAGTACGAGGCCAAATATGGCCCCGATACGGTCACGCAGTTCGCCGCCGACGCCTATGGCGTATGGGATCTGCTCAACGACGCCGTACCGCGCGCCGTGAAGGTGGCGGCACCGGGCACGCCGGCATTCCGTGTGGCGCTGCGCGATGCGCTCGAATCCACGCACAATCTCGCCATTCCGAACGGCATTATGAATCTCAGCCCGAAGGACCACGTGGGGCTCGATCAGCGTGCCAGCGTGATGGGGCAGATCAAGAACGGAAAGTTCGTCTACGTCTCGAATTGATCCCGGAATGACGACATACACCATCGCGTTTATCGGGCTGGGCGCCATGGGCGGCCAGATGGTTCGTCATTTGATGGTCGCGGGGCATCGGTTGCACCTCTACGCGCGCCGGCCTGAGGCTGCGGCCCCGTTCGTCGCGCAGGGCGCAGAAGTGTTCGCAACGCCCGCGCAGGCCGCCGCCGATGCGGACTTCGTCGTGACCAACGTCACGACGACACAGGACGTGGAGGCGGTGCTGCTTGGGGCGGATGGCGTGGTGCATGGGGCGCGGGCGGGCGCGATCTGCGTGGATCACAGCACGATTTCGGCGGAGGCGACGCGGCGTATGGCCGCGCGCCTGGCGCTTCACGAGATTGTGCTGGTGGATGCGCCGGTGTCTGGCGGGCCATCTCGCGCGGCCGACGCCTCGCTATCGATCATGGTCGGCGCGTCGAATGACGTCTTCGAGAAGGTCAAGCCCCTGTTGTCCGTGTTGGGCACGACGATCACGCATGTGGGCGACGTGGGGGCGGGTCAGGTGGCGAAGGCGTGCAATCAGATCGTGCAGGTGATCAATATCCAGGGCATTGCGGAGGCGATGCTGTTCGCGGCGCGCAACGGCGTGGATCAGGACAAGGTCATCGAAGCGATTTCGCAGGGGCTGGCGGGCAGTCGAATGCTCGACATGATGGGGCCGAAGATGGCCCATCGCGACTTTGCGGCGGGCATTGAAGCGCGCCTGCACGACAAGGATTTCGCGATGATCCTGGACGCCGTGGCCGACGCAGGGCTCTCGCTGCCGGCGCTGTCACTGGTGAAAGCCCAGCTGACGGCGCTGATGGAGCGCGGCTGGGGGCATGACGACACGTCGTCGCTGCTGCGCGTGCTCGAGAGTCAACAGCAAGTTCATTGAGCGCCGACGGGGCGGGCTTGTGGCCGCGAAGAATTTCGGTCATAATCTCGCCTTCGTCCGGTGAGCCGTTAGGTTCATTGAACGAGTCACGCTGCGACACCGCTCGGTGAACGCACACCTGCCCAGGTGGTGAAATTGGTAGACGCAGGGGACTCAAAATCCCCCGCCGCAAGGCGTGCCGGTTCGATTCCGGCCCTGGGCACCACAGATTTCCAAAGACATTCCGCCGAAGTGCTGACTATCGCACTTATCCACAGTTTTGCGGAATATTCCGCAAAAGCATCTTTCCCAAAAGCAAAACGCAGCCACGTCATCTACAGCAGAGTAGTGGCAAATACTCACATCTAGTCTTGACCTTCAACCAACGGTTGCGGTACGATCAGGATACCGAGGCGGGATCACTTGACATTCAGCGAGTTTGCATGTATGCGGCTGCGCTGTTTTTTGCTATCTGGGCTTCGGTTTTTACATTCGAATCAACTGGACTCACGCGAGGAAATAGATCATGACTCGGTTCATGAACGATCAGGACATCGCATCGGTCTTCGCAGCACTTGATCTTCCGCTAGCCGACAAGAGCATCCAAGATATCGAGGCGGCGAAGGATCGTTTTTTCAACACAGGGGACAGCGAGAACGGGAAGAAGGTCGTTCATCGCATCGTCATTAGCAACGGCACTGGTGTTCTAAAGAAAGAGAAAAATGCCGAACTGGAACCAAGTTTTATCTGAGCTGCAAGGCTACGGTAAAGGACCTCACGACCAAGTTCGCAGTAAATATCTCCTGAAACTTCACAGACACACCAAACGAAATGTGTTGGTGTACTACTCCGGCTGGCTGCAGAAACCCCAAGTCCGCAATGACGTATCAATCGGAGATGCTGATAAAACGGGTTTCATGACATGCTCACATGATGTAGACAGATCCAAGGGGTTGGATTTGATCCTGCATACACCGGGCGGTGATGTCGCGGCGACTGAGTCAATCATCGATTATCTTCATTCGCTCTATGACGGCGATATCCGCGCCATCATTCCGCAAATGGCCATGTCCGGCGGAACGTTGATTGCGTTGTCCTGCAAAGAAATCGTAATGGGCAGACAGTCCAGTCTAGGCCCCGTAGATCCCCAGATTGGTGGCATGCCGGCTCAAGGTATTATCGAAGAGTTTACTCAGGCGGCCGAGCAAATCAAGGAAAATCCGGAAGCCATCGAAATCTGGAAACCGATCATCGCAAAGTATTGGCCCACCTTGATCACGTCATGCCAACACGCAATTGCATGGTCGGATGAACTGCTTCGACGATTCCTTTCGAATTGCATGTTCGCCACAGAAGAAGAAGCAGTTCGCGTAGCAAAAATCAACGAGATTGCAAAGTTGCTTGGGCAACAGGCAACATCTAAGAGCCACAATCGTCATATCAACAAGGAGAAGGCTCGTGCAGTGGGGCTAAAGATTGTCGATCTGGAGTCCGACAATACACTCCAGGATCTCGTTTTGACGCTACACCATTCACTAACGTTGACATTTTCTCAAACTTCAGCGATTAAGCTCATCGAGAATCATAAAGGCGTTGCATTCGTTCAGCGATTGCAGCCCACAACGTAACAAAACATCTCAGCTGCATAGAAGGCCCGCCACAGAGCGGGCTTTTTCATTTCTGGCTCAGCGCACCGTAGGAGCGCTCGCAGAAAAGTCCGCAGACGTCCTATCGCCAATAATGGTGAACATCAAGACGACGCAATACTCAACGACCAATCGGTCAATGGGCGAGACTACCCCCTCAATTTAGTGATGCCTCTGGGGGGCCAGGTGCCGCTCATATCGACTAAAGAAATGCGGCTGTATCGGAAAATTGCCGATAACGGCCCACCGCATTGGATGGGCCGCAACCCAATCTATCTCACCAATCGCGGTTTCTCACCCCGCCTCGCCGCGTGAATAATGACGTGCGGGCCCATCAACGTATCCGTCGCCACCATCGCTTCTGCGAACGTCTCAAAGTAAATCGCGTGCTCGGGGTCGGACACATGCGCTCGCCTGATTTCTCCTGCTCGCTCGTCCCACGCGTAACCGAGGTACTTCTTGTATTCGTGGAACCAGACAACATGCCCCTCGCGCGTCAACGACTTGGGGAGGTCGAACCCGCCATCGCCTTGACCGCCGATTTCTTCGTCCTTCCCGCCGCTCTTGTTTGAATCACTCATCAAAATCTCCTGACATGTGAATAAATTTAGCCGCGCTAACGACTGACTTCATCATCGCAGGAGTGCCAAACCTTGCGTTTCAGCAACTTCCGAATATCCGAGCCTATACGTCGACACTCGAAAAGTTTCGACGCGCTGCGAAAACGTTTGTGACGTATAAGCGGCGAAACGAAGACGGGCTGACGGAATCACGGTGAACCCACGACCCTAAGGCACGAATTTCAACATCATTCGATGCCACAGTTGTGCCACTCACATCGATGGAGGCGGCATATGCGCACAACTTGCGTAGGGATGTAAGACTACAATGCGCGGGACAAGCTCGCCGCCCATCGATAGCATCCGGCGTAAAGGTTTCCCGCAGGAAAAATCAAAAAGTGCCCCCCACTTATCCGTGAACTTCGGAGGTTTCGTATGGGGTTGGCATTGCTTTCCCTTGCCCTGCTTGTTGTCATGGTGTTGATGTTGGAGACGGTTCGACCGCGCAAACGCAGGGCGGGCATCGCCATCGACTCGACCGCGTACTACGCCGTGAAACCGCTCACGAAAACCGAGCAAGCGTTCTATCGGCTGTTGGTCAACAGCTTGCCCGGATACATCGTTCTGGCACAGGTCGATATCAAGCGAATCGTCCGAACCAAGCGCGGCAAGAGCCATTCGCACTTCAACCGAATCGCGCAACTATCGGTGGACTTCCTCGTCTGCACCCCTGACTTTTCAATCGCTGCCGCAGTTGAGCTGGATGACCCGTCGCATGAGGGAAAGCAACAACGAGCGCGGGACGCAAAGAAGGACGACGTGTTGAAGGCAGTCAATGTGCGCCTCGTGCGATTTGACGTCAGGCGCTATCCTTCAGAATCGGCCATTCGACAAGCGATTCTGGGAAGCACCAACGGCGCCGGCGATCTGAAATTCGCCGCATGACCCGCGACCCGAAAGGGGCGTCTAGATCCGCCCCGCCTTTGCCCACGGCATCCACGACTACGATCACGGCCGCATCAGGCTCGAGCCAGCCAGAAGGGCTAAGTTCCGTGCGGTACAGAACCCGGCCCTTACCGCCATCACTTCCCCGTCCAACTTTACGGGGTCAGTTCACCGTCACCGGCCTGCCGCGGCGTTGAAAATGCCAGGCGTCATCCCTGCTACGCCGCTACGCCGCTTCGCCGCCACACGTCGGGGCAAACGCCATATGAGCGTCTTGCGAAGGCAAACCCCATCAGACCGCGTTTAGTACGCTACGCCCCGCTAGCACAGCCGCCACATTGTCCAACGCGGTGAACCCCATCTGGTCGCGCGTCTCTTTCGTCGCGCTCGCCATGTGAGGCGTAAGAAATACGTTGTCCAGCGATGCGAAGCGGGCATCGACATTGGGCTCATTTCGATACACGTCGAGACCCGCGCCGAAAAGGTGCCCCGACGTCAATGCGCCGTAAAGCGCATCTTCATCTACCAGATCGCCACGCGCCGCATTCACAAATACGGCCCCCTTCGGCATGAGATCGAACTGCGCCTTCGTCATGAGCGGCGATCCGCCACCAGGAACATGCAGCGAGAGCACCTGGCAATGCGGAAGCAGTTCCGTGAGGCTTGGATAAAACACCGCCCCGTTCTCCAGCGCCGGCGATGCCCGCTGAATGTCGGTGTAGGCCACCTTCATGCCAAACGCCTGCGCGCGCTTTGCGACCGCTCGCCCGATACGTCCGAAACCCACGATGCCAATCGTTTTCCCGTTGACGCGCGTGCCCAGCATGTCCGTCATGCCGAACGATTTCCCCCAACCGGCGCGCATGATTTTTTCGTATTCCGCCGCACGCCGACTGGCCGCCAGCACCAGCAACATCGCGAAGTCCGCCGTGCATTCGGTCAAGGCATCGGGCGCGTTCGTCACGACAATGCCTCGCTCGCGGGCGAACGCCACGTTCATGTGATCAACGCCCGCGCTGGCATTGGCAATGATCTTCACCGTGGATGGCAACGCCGCAATGTGCGCTTCCTGCAAGCCGGATTTCTTCCCGACCAGAACGGCTGGCACCTCGCGCGCCTTGCAGAATTCCACCACCGCCCATGCATCCATATCCGATTCGGTCACGTAGGCGTTGAATTCCGACACTGCGCGGCTCGCCACGGCTTGCGGCACTTTTCGCGCGATCAACAGTTGGGTGCGCGTGCTTTCCGACATGATCTTTTCTCCAAGTAGACGGTCGCACAAAGACTACGAAACCCGCCAGCCCAAGGTCAATGTTGATTGAATCAATCAACCTATGACCGCCGTCCACGCGCGCCCTTCGGTCGCATCCCACCATGGGATGCCCTCCACCTTTCGCTCATCAGGAAAACCCTGACACGCCACCGACTGGGTGCGCTTCCAGATGTTGATTGAACGAATCAAGATTGCCCGGCCGACGCGGCCGATGCCATTCTCGGTTCGTGACCCACTGAGAAAAGGTAATGTCATGTCGACCTCGAAGCAGTTCGCCGCCGTCACGGGTGCCGGTTCCGGCATCGGTCGAGCGGCCGCCATCGCGTTTGCCGCATCCGGATTCACCGTCGCGCTGATCGGACGCAGGGATGCGCCCCTTCAGGAAACCCAAGCGGCCATCGATGACGCAGGCGGCAACGCGTATGTCGCGGCGGCCGATGTCGCCGATGAACGCTCCGTGGACGCGGCATTTGCGCAAATCCTTCGCGAATTCGGACGTCTGGACGTCCTCTTCAACAACGCCGGACGCAACGCCGGCGCCGTGCCGCTGGACGAATACCCGCTCGACTTCTGGAACGACGTCGTCGCCACCAACCTGACGGGTGTGTTCCTGTGTGCGAGAGCGGCCTGGCGCATCATGAAGAACCAAACGCCGCAAGGCGGTCGAATCATCAACAACGGATCCATCTCGGCGCACTCCCCCCGCCCCAACACCATCGCCTACACCGCCACCAAGCACGCCGTGTCGGGCATCACCAAATCGTTGGCGCTGGACGGGCGCCCCTATCGCATCGCCTGCAGCCAGATCGATATCGGCAATGCGGCAACGTCGCTCACGGAGCGAATGACACGTGGCGTGCTTCAGGCCGACGGCAGCATGGCCCCGGAAGCTCGAATCGACGTCGCTCATGTCGCGAACGCTGTCGTTCACATCGCCAGCCTCCCGCTCGAAGCCAACGTCCTCAACATGACCCTCATGGCCACCACCATGCCTTTCGTAGGCCGCGGATAACCCCCTCGCCCGCCCCACATAAAAAGCAACGGGCAGGCCACCGATCAGGAGACATCGATGAAATTTGCAGAGGAACAACACCTGTCAGCACTCGATACGGCATCACGCGATATCACGGCAAGACCATCGAAGGTCAGATACGTCGTGCTGTCGATGTTGCTGATCGCGACGATTCTTAACTACGTCGACCGATCCGCCCTCGGCATCGTCGCCCCAAGCCTTTCGAAAGACCTCGCATTGAACAAGATGCAGATGGGCGAGCTGTTCGCCGCATTCGGTCTCGCGTACTCCCTCGCCTTGCTACCCAGCGGCATCCTTGCCGACGTGCTCGGCTCACGCATCGCCTATGCGCTGTCGCTGGTGGGATGGTCGCTCGCGACGCTCACGCAGGGGCTGGCCAATGGCTATCACATGTTGCTTGGCTCTCGCCTGACGATGGGTGCGCTCGAGGCCCCCGCGTTTCCATCGAATGCACGCGCGGTGACGCTTTGGTTTCCCACGCAGGAGCGCGGATTCGCGACCAGCGTCTACGTCATGGGACAGTACATCGGAACGCCCATTTTTACGGGCCTTCTGCTGTGGATCTCGGCCGCCGCGGGATGGCGTTCCGTGTTCTTCGTGACGGGCGGCTTCGGCATTCTTTTCAGCGTGATCTGGTTCTGTGCCTACCGGGATCCCTCGCGACATCGCTGGGTGAACAAGGCCGAACTCGACTACATCAACGAATCGCGCACCCCGTCCGCGCAGAAGTCGCGGGAAAAATTCAACTGGCGCATGGCACTCAAACTGCTCGGGTATCGCCAGATCCTGGCCATTTGCCTCGGCAAGTTCTGCAACAACACGATTCTGGTCTTTTTCACCACGTGGTTCATGACGTATCTGGCCGAGGCGCGCCATATGTCGATGATCAAGGTTGGAATCTTTCAGGCACTCCCCTTCCTGGGCGCGACGCTCGGCATTCTCGTCGCCGGTTGTCTCTCGGACTTCTTCATTCGCCGTGGCGTCTCCCTCTCCGCCGCACGCAAAGCGCCGCTGGTCATCGGAACGCTGCTCGGCTCGTCCATCGTCCTGGTGAACTTTGTCGAATCCAACGCGATGGTCATCGCCATTCTGACCATCGCCTTCTTCGCGCAAGGTGTCGGCTCGATGTCCTGGGCCGCCGTCTCCGAGATCGCGCCGCGCCAGTATGTCGGTCTCACCAGCAGTATCACGAGCCTCGCCGCCAACATTGCTGCCGTGACGACGCCGCTGATGATCGGTTACGTCATACAACGCACGGGACAGTTTTACTGGGCACTGAATCTGATGGGCGCTATCTGCCTGCTCGGTACGTTCTCGTATTCCGTTCTCCTCGGCAAGCTCTCCAGAATCGAGCTTTGAACGCCCCCACCTATCGCACGAACGACATGATTGAATTCAAATGGGATCACCTTCAGCTATGCTCGGCAGACGCTGAAGCCACGGCAGCGTGGTTTGCCCGGTGCCTGAATGCGGAAGTCGTTCGACGTCCGGGGCGTGTGGATCTTCGCATCGGGTCCATCAACTTATTCATCACCCAACTGTCCGGCGCGCATACGACCGAAATCTCAGGTGGCACGCGCACGCAAGGCATCGATCATTTCGGCGTGACCGTCGATGATCTCGATGCCGCCTTCAATCACCTCAAGGCCTGCGAAGCCGACATCGTCGAGCCGATCAAGTCGGTCCGTGCCGGCGTCCGGGCACTTTTTGTGAAGTCGCCGGGCGAGATCCTCATTGAAGTCCTTGAGCGCAAGCCCAGCGAGATGACTTTTACTTGAAGAGACGTCAATATTGAGCCACCGGCTCGGGACTCACTCGAAACGAGTGAGTCCCGCTGCCCGTTTTGAGCGCCCTGCCCTATAGCGAACGTCTATTCCATGCGAACCTGGATCACGTTGACCGAAGCGGCCCGACAGTTGGGCGTGCAAGCGCAGACGATCTACGCCTACGTCAGCCGAGGCAACATCGCCGTCATGCCGGACCCCGCCGACCCGCGCAAGAGCTTGTATCGCGCAGAGGACGTCGCGATCCTTTGCCGAAAGAAGCAGGTCGGCCGCAAACGCGCCGCCCTTGCCGCAGGCACGATATTCGGCGCCGAGCCTTGCATCCACAGCGCAATCACTACGTTTTCCAAAGGGCGCGCGTACTACCGCGGGCGCGATAGCATTCGCCTGTCACAGGCATCGACGCTCGAAGACGTTGCCGCCATCCTGTGGAACGCACGATCGCCAATTGCCTTCGACATTGACCGAACCCCGCTGCAGTGGGAAGAGCGCGGCAGACAGTGCGCTTTCATGTCCTTGGCCGCGCTTGCCGCGAATGGTCACTCGACACACGGCCGAACCGACCGAGCACTGCATACCGAGGCGGGCCACCTGGTCGCGCTCGTCTCCCAAGCGTTTGGTGCGAAATGCAGCGAAAAGGCGACGCTCACGCATGAACGACTGGCGCTTGGATGGGGGCAAGGAAGCGAAGGCACCGACCTCATTCGCAGAGCCCTGGTACTCGTTGCCGACCACGAGCTAACCAGTTCGGCCTTTGCCGCAAGAATCACGGCATCCACCGGCGCATCGCTGCCGGGATGCCTGCTCACCGGGCTGGCGGCCTTCTCAGGCCCGTTGCACGGCGACGCGTCAGGCCGTGTCCGTGCCGTGTTCGATCATGTAGAGCGAGTAGGGGCGGAAAGTGTGGTGGCCCATCACTTGCAGTCGGCCCTCCCGATCCCTGGGTTCAGCCACCATCTCTATCCCGAAGGCGACCCGCGCGCCCAGGCGTTGCTGGAACGCCTCGATCCCCCCGAAGAACTGGCGTCATTTATCGGGGAGGTGACCCGTTTGACGGGGCTTCAACCGAACATCGATGTCGCACTTGCCGTTCTGGCTTCTCAACTCAAGCTTCCTCGCGACGCCTCCTTCGCCCTATTCGCCACCGCACGAAGTGTCGGCCTGCTTGCGCATAGCATGGAGCAGCTCAAGGTCGGAAAGGTGATCCGACCCCGCGGACGTTACACCGGCCCCGTTCTCGAGGATGTGGATTCGGTGCCCCCCAACGACGATGGCAATGGCCTGCCTGACGCGGCGACCGTCGACCGAAATCGCGTATTCAAGACGATCATCCGCTAGCTGAGATCCTGCTGGTTCACCCTGTCGTATCGGCGGATACGATTCCACACTCGGTTGGATGAGCCCGCCCCGCGCCGGCACTCGGGACATGGGCAATATTTCAGCGCGCATTGATTACCGGGGACGACCCGTAGTAGCATACGCAACTTAATTAATAATAATTCTCATTTCTATTTTTATTATTATCGATGCGCCGCCTCCAGAATTACGCTGCACTGCCGCTGGTCTTCATCGCGGCGTCGCCGCTCGCCTTCGCGCAGGCCACGTCTACTGACGTGGCGAGTTCGGCTGCCGTGAGCGCAACGAACACCGACACCGCCACGCCCGACGCCACGTCCGTGAGTGCATCTGGCACCGTTGCGCTGCCCGCAGTGTCTGTCAGTGCGAGCGGCGCGCCCCGCACCGCGTTCGACGCGCCCGCCGCCGCTCAGGTCACGAAGTCGTCGGTGCCTTTGAGCGAGACGCCGCAATCGATCAGTGTCGTCACGCGCGATTTGATGGACGCGCAACAGGTCCAGACGCTCAACGACGCGCTGCACGACGTGCCCGGGGTGATCTCGGGCACGTACGGCAGACGGGGCTGGGACGACTTCATCATTCGCGGCCAAACGGCGTCGGATTCCGTGTATCTCGACGGCCTGCGCACGGCCATCAATAACCGCTTCGCCGAAGAAACCTTCGGACTGCAACAGATCGAAGTGATCAAGGGACCGGCTACGTTGCTTTCCGGACTCGTGCTGCCGGGCGGCATGGTCAACATGGTCAGCAAGCGGCCGGAAGCCGACACGTTCGCCAACGTCGATGCCACCGTGGGCAGTCACGGCTTCTACCAGAGCACCGTCGACATGGGTACGCCGCTCTCGGAGAACGGCAAGGCCGCATTTCGCATCAACGCCCTGGCGACGAACAGCCACGACGCCACCGACTATGTCTGGTCGCGCAATCGTTATATCGCGCCGTCGCTATCGCTTGATCTCGGCCCGCGCACGGAATTGACGATCCTGACGAGCTATCAGGAACGCAACTACCTCCGCCAGCAAGGCCTGCCGTGGTCCGGCACGCTGATCCCGAACAAGAACGGCAGCCTGTCGCGCAGTACCTTCACGGGCGAGCCCGGTGAGCGGCCCTACTCGGGGCACGAGGCACGTATCGGCTACCGCTTCGCCCACCATTTCGACTCGGGCTGGACCGTGAACCAGAATGCTCGCTGGCAACAGTTCGCGCTGGGCGGTCAGCTCGTCGCCAATGGAAAGGTCGCCTCGAACGGCTACACGCTGAGCCGCACGGCCACCGATTCGCAATGGTCCGGCGACACGCTCTCGCTGGACAATAACGCGCAGAAGACCTTTGACACCGCGTTCGGCCGCCACGAGATCACCGTCGGCATGGACTACATGCGCGGGCGCGAGGACGTGACCACCACCACGTGCTCGGTCGGTTCGATCAACATGTACGCCCCGGTCTACACGGGAGCCATCACATGCCCATCCACGCCACGAACGCGCGCGTACACTACGATCCGCGATCTGGGCGTCTACGCGCGCGATCAGATCGCACTCGGCCAGCGCTGGCGCGTGCTGGCGGGCATGCGCTACGACAGTGCGTCGAGCAACGTACTCAACAAGCTGACCGACACCACGAGCGGCAACCCGTCGAACGCCACCACGGGCTCGCTTGCGCTGATGTACGAGCTGTTCCCCGGCGTGCGCCCTTATGTGAGCTACGCGACCTCGTTCTACCCGAACAGCGGCGCGGACGTAAGCGGCAACGCCTTCGATCCTGAAACCGGCAAGCAGTGGGAAGCGGGGGTGAAGTTCGACCTCCAGAAGGGCCACACGAGTGTGACGCTCGCGGCATTCGACCTGCGCCGCCGCAACGTGCTGGAGAGCGATCCGAACAACGACGGCTACAGCATTGCCGTGGGCGAAGAGCATTCGCGCGGCGTCGAAGTCAGCTTCAACACCGCGCCGACGAATCAGTTGAGCGTGACCGGCGGCTACGCCTACACGTCGGCCGTGATCGCCGACGATGGCGGCCAGGCACCGTCGACCAATGGCGTGCGCATCAACAACGTGCCACGGCACAGTTTTAACCTGTTCGCACGCTACCGGTTGCCGGGCGAACTGCGGCGCTGGGAGATCAACGGGGGTGTACGTGGTCAGAGCAACCTCTATGCGTATGGCTACACGATTCCGGGCTTCGTGGTCAGCGACGTGGGCGTGCGCTACACGGCACCGAGCTGGCACGCCGCGCTGAATCTGAAGAACATCTTCAACAAGCATTACTACACAGGAGGTCTGAGCAACGCCGTGGCACTGGGCGACGATCGCTCGGTGATGCTCACACTGGGATACCGCTATTGAGGCTTGCGAAGCGCCAACCGCCCCCACGCATCGATTTGGGAAATACGTCGAGGCTTTCGCATGGCGACGTCCCGAGCCGACAATTCGGACGTTGCTGAAACTCAAGTGATTTCACGGCTGGGATGATGGAAGCGTCCCCCACATCGGTGGGGGCAACTTCTGGGAGCAACCCATGCGCGATTCGAACGATGAGAACGTGAAATCCCGAGGTGCAGGCATGACGAGGCGATTCGGGACGAGCGGAGCACCGGACCTGCCGAAACCGCTGTCGAGAAAGGGCTATGTCGTCTGGTTCCACGACCATGGCGAGTATCTGGGGCTCGCATGGAACGCGTCGGCGGAAGAAATTGAACGAGCGCACGTGGCAAATGCCGACCACGCGATCTACTTCGAGACCTTTGCGCAGGCGGCCGTCGCCAGCGACAAGTTCATCAGCCCCTGTCGGGTGATCCATTCCCCCGGGCCCGGCAAACGACCCAAGCTTATGCCCTAGAACAACGTGACGGCCCGTCACCGTTGTCGGGCCGTCACGCCTGCGATTTATGCGCCGCCGGTTCCCGTGTTACTTTTACGGCAACGTTACTGCGTGTGAGGTGTGACCATGTACACCGTAATGGGCATCACGGGGCGAGTGGGCAGCGTGCTGGGACATGACCTTCTCAAGGCAGGTCTACCGTTGCGGGTCGTCGTCCCCGATGCCGTCAAATCGAGCCGATGGGCCGCACTGGGCGGTGAGATTGCCGTCGCGGAAAACGACGATGTCGACGCCCTCACCCACGCGTTTCGCGGCAGCGAAGCCGTGTTCGTGATGCTCCCACCGAACGCAGACCCCGAGCCGGACTTCTCGCATGCGCGGCGCCTGATCGACGCGATTCGGCAAGCGCTGGCCGCCACTCGCCCGAAACGCGTGGTGTGCCTGTCGAGCATCGGCGCCGACTGCGAAATGCCCAGCCTGCTCACCGCGCTGCGCTTGTTCGAGGCGGCGATGCTGTCGTTATCGCTGCCGGTGACGTTCCTGCGCCCGGCCTGGCTGATGGAGAACTTCGCGTGGGACATCGAGCCCGCTCGCGAACGCGGGGAGCTGCCGAGCTATTTGCAGCCGGTGGATCGGGCGCTTCCGATGGTCTCGGTGAGCGACGTCGCCCATTTCGCGGCGCGCGCCATGCAGGCGCCGTTCAGCGACAACCCAATCTGGGAAATCGAAGGCCCCGAGCGTTACTCGCCCGACGACATCGCCGCCGCACTCGCCCGTACGCTCGTTCGCGACGTCTGCGCCGAGGCGGTGCCCCGAGCGGGCTGGGATCCCCTTTTTCGCGCGCAAGGTATGCGCAACCCGCTGCCACGTATCCAGATGCTCGACGGATTCAACAACGGCGACTTCCGCTTCCGCGACGACGGCAAACACGCGCTGCGTGGCGGCGTCACACTCGTCGAGGCAATCGCCGCATTGGTGCGCGAAAGCTGACACCGGTGACGGGCGTCAGGCCATCCGCAACCCGCTAGCGGTCTCGGCAAACCGGCACTTGTGCGAGCAGTTCACGCCAATGTTGCGCCCAATCGCCATCGTGCGCGACCCCGCGCACCGTGACCGTCGTCACACAGGATCCCCCCGCCGCCGCCGCGAAGCGCCGCGCGACGTCCGGCGGCACGATCGTATCCTGCGCGCTGCTGAAATGGATCTGCGCAATGCCTGCGATTCGCCGCGCCACGTCGATAGGATTACGAGACGCCGGCATCGGCGAGACGTGATGCAGCCGATTGATGTACTCGGTGTCGAGGTTGCCCGCGACCGTGCGCAGCGCGGCGACGTCGTGGCGGCGCGCAGCGATCAGCACGGCAATGGCGCCACCGCCCGAGTAGCCGACAAGCTCCACGGGCTGCCCAGGGGTACGGGCCACGAGTTGATCGACTGCCGCGTTCATTGATTCGATCACTTCGGGGGCGAACCGCTTGCCGGTCCAATACGCGACGGCGCAACGGGGATTGTCCTGCATCGGCGTAAATTGGCAGGGTCGCGCCAGATAGGCGACGTTGTCGGCGGCCTTCGCGGACGAATCCGCGGCAGCGAGCGCCAGCCCCGTTGCCGCGACCGGCGTGGGGTCCAGCGATGGCTCACTGCGCGAAACCCAGGCCAATCCATCGCCTTCGATGTAGATGCGCAGAGGCTTGTCGGGGCGGGTAATGCGCGAGAACACGGTAAGGCGGAAATCGCCCGCCGTCAGCACTTCCCGGTGCAGTCCCGCCGGTCCGGCCAACGCATCGGCATGCGCGTCGCGATCCACACTGGCACACCCAGACGCCAGCGATAGGGCAGCCAGTGCGGCAACGTAACGCATCCCGCGCTGCCACCCTGCAAGCATGGCGTTCATGGCGCTGCGCCGCGCCCTTCGGTCAAATCGCGCCATCACGCCATTCCACCACGAAGTGCTTGAGTGCCTGCGCCATGCGTTCGACCACGGGTTGCCAGTGTGCGCGGGCCTCCTGGCGAAACAGACGCATCCCCGGATACCAGGGCGAGTCGTCGCGACCGAGCAGCCAGCGCCAATCGGGAACCAACGGCAACAGCACCCATACCGGACGTCCCATCGCGCCTGCCAGATGAACGGGCGACGAATCGACCGACACCAACAAATCCGCGAGATGCAAAATCGCCGCAGTGTCCTCGAAATCGCGGATCCCGTCGCTCAGCGACACCATCGACATGCCGTCGGGGGGTGTACTTGCCTGCGAGGCCGCCGGCCCCTTCTGAATCGAAAGGAACGTCGCGCCACTCGCCCCCAACGGGCCGAGTTGTGCGAGCGACATGGACCGGTTGCCGTCGTTGACGTGTTCCGGGCGCCCCGCCCACACCACGGCGACCCACGGGCGCGGCAGGTCGGCCAATTTTTCGCGCCAATGGGCGACGCGCTCGGGGTCGGCGCTCAGGTACGATACGTCGCCCGGCAGATCGGCGAGCGTCAAGCCCATCGCCATTGGCAGGCTCATCAGTTCGCAATGCTGATCGAACGTCACCGGCAACGTACCGCGAGCGACGATATCGTCATCGCCCCACATGCGCCTGGCGATCGGCAATGCTTCCGGATTGATCTCCAGGATCACGCGCGCCTGACTGCGCTCACGCGCCCAGCGCGCCATGCGCAGGAACTGGAACGTGTCTCCGTAGCCCTGCTCGTCGTGGATGAGGAGCGTCTGGCCGGGAATCGGTCTGCCGTCCCAACGCGGGCGTTGCACCTTGCGCTCAATGGACTGCGTATGTTCGAGGCGGTAGCGGTGGCGATACTCGCGCCAACCACGCTCGAAGTCGCCGAGCAGGAGCAACGTCTCGGCGAGATCGAAGCGGTTGGACAGGTCGCCAGGCACCTGACGGGCAAGCCTGTCGAGTATGTCTCGTGCCTCGTGCACCTTGCCTTGCGCGCGCAAGACCATCGCAAGCAATCGCCACATCACCACGGGCGCGGTCTCGGCGCCCACGACCTCGCGCAGCATCGACTCAGCCCTTTCGTACGCCTGCGCACGGACACACGCCACGATGGCGTCGTGAACCGAGGTCATATCCGGCGGTGTGGCGAGCAACTGCGGCACCGAGGGCGGGACACCGTCGACGAGTGCCGGGCGATTGCGCGTAACCTTCTGCGCCTCGACAAGCGCAAGCGCAGCCCGCGCATCGTGACTCTCCGGCTGGAGGGCGAGCGCATCGCGAGCACAATCGAGTGCCTCGTCCAACCGTCCCACCAGCGGCAGAATCCGGGCACGCGTCACGAGCGTGGAGAAATGCTGGGGGGCGAACGCCGACATGATCTCCACGACCTGCAACCCCGCCGCCACGTCTCCACTGGAAACTTCAATGTCGGCAAGATTACGGTAGGCGTCGACGAACGACGGATCCAACTCAATGGCGCGGCGCGCCAGAGTTCGCGCTTCGGTAATGCGCTGCTGTGCGCTCAGCAGCGACGCCAGATTGCTGTGCACGTCCGCGCGTAGCGGGTCGATTTCAAGGGCCCGCAGATAGTGCGTCTCGGCAGACTCCTGACGCCCCAGCAGACGCGCGGTATTCCCGAGATTGTTGTGCGCATCGGCCGACGCGGGCAGCAGTTCGCTCACGCGGGTGAGGCATGCCAAGCTCTGATCGAGCTGTCCGACCTCCTGCAACACTATTCCGAGGTTGTTCCACCCGGCAGCAAACGCCGGATCGATTTCGACGGACCGGCGCGCAGCCGCCAGCGCCTCATCGAGCCGGCCCGCCTGCCGACACATCTCGGCCAGATCGGACCAACTGGACGCCAGCGCACCGGGCGCCCGGCAGGTGGTGCGCAGATGGTCGATCGCCATGTCGCGCTTGCCATAGGCATGGGCCATGAGGCCGAGGAGATAATGCGCGTCCGGGTGCTCGGGCGACGCGTCCAGCACGCGCCGGCACAGGACTTCGGCCTGGGGCGCCTGTCCCGCCTGCCAATGCGAATGGGCTAACGCAATCGCCTGAGCGAAGGTCAGCATTCCGGGAGTCGAAGCGGCGGCAGACATCGAGAGGCGGTCGGGAGACGGTAGGCACTGCGCGATACTTCCACGGCGGTCGCTGCCATGTCAATCGTTGCGACCGCCGGACGCGTACGAACGTTTCCGAACACGCGCGACGCTCAGAAGCGCTGTTGTACGCGCACAATCCCCGTGTGCGACACAAAGCCCGCCCCCGCTTGCAGGTCGTAGCGAATCGAGGCACTCAGATTGTTCGCTTTCATCAGGGTCAGGCCCAGCGAGATATCGGCCAGGTCCGACACCGGCGTAGCGCCCACGGTCGTGAACGCCGTCTGGCCGGACGGATCCGCAGCGAAGCTCGCGCCCGTCGTTTGACGCGTACGGTTGTACTCATGCAGCCAACGCACGCTCAGTTCGGGCACCCACATCCCCCTCGCCGTTTCGAATGGCAAGGCGACCTTCGCCCCCAGCGCGCTACGCACCGAACTAGCGCCGACACTGCCGACCGTAAGCGCCGAGCCATTGCCACCCGTTTCGGTATAGCCGTTCTGGTTCAGATAGCCATATGTAACGCCCGCCAGCGGCGTGACGATGGCACGTCCCAGCGCCAGTGGCCAGCCGAATTCGGCGCCGAACACGAATTGTTGACCGTTGAAGTTGCCATGGGCCACGCCGTTGAATCCCGGCATCGACACCGATCGCGTCGTATCGTAGTGTTGCAGCACCGCCGAGCCTGACAGGTTCACGTACCACGGCTCGCCGGTGTACGCGGCGTACCCAATGAGGCCATACCCGTTCACGCCGGTCGTATTGCCCGACGTGCTACCGTCATTGTCGATCGCCGTGCGCGAGAACTGGACCGCTCCCCCCGCACGCCAGCGCTCGCCGAATGCTCTGTCAGCACCGACGACCAGTCCACCGTAGTTGGCGCTGTAGCCGTCGACGTCGTTACGCACCGACTGGCTGGCGTGACCGCCGAAGGCCTGTCCCCAGACGCCCCAGTTGGCTGCGCTGTCGCCCGTCGCAATCCCGGTGCCCCCGGCCTGCGCTACGCGCAGGCTGTTGACGTGCGCACCGACCACGCCCAGCGATTCGAAGGTGGCCGCGCCTGCGGCACGCGTATTCTGCGCCGGGGCGAGTTGCTTGCCGACCCGATTGGCCGAGTCCGTCGAACCGCCGCTCAGCGACCCGAGTGCCGCGTTGTACAGATTCAGCAGTTGGGCGTCGCTCACGCCGGTGTAGCCCAGCAAGCCCCGCAGCGACGACTGCGCGTTGGGTGCCGACGCAAGCAAGGCGTTGGTGCGAGGGTCGGCGGGCGGTGTCGTACCGGTGCCGCCGCCGTTGTCGGAACCGGCATTCGTATCCGAAATCAACGTCACGACCAGATCCTGCCGACTGCCGTTAGCCACCGTGGCGCCGGTCGCGCCGAGCGTCGACGAACCGTTGACGCGATAAACCAGCGAACCTTCGTTGTAGGTGGCCGAGCCTGCCGTGTCGATCACGACATAGCGCTGACCCGCCGCAAACGAATAGCCGAGCGACTGTAACGCGATACTCGAACCCGCTGCCAGTGTCGTGTTGCCGCTCACAACCAGTCGTCCGTAGCCGCTGTCGGTCGTCAAGTCGCCGGTCGTAACCGCATTGCCCGCAACACCGATCTGAAGCGTGGCGCCTGCCGCCTGTGCGTAATCGCCTGAGACCTGGATGGCATTGTTCACTTGCAATACCGACGCGTCGTTGAACGCCGTTCGTGTGCCAGCGAGGTTCAGGTCGTCGTTAAGCAGGAGATTGCCGCCGTTGAAGTGTATATCGGCGAGCGAGCTGGAAAGGGTTCCGGGGATAGCACTGCCGAAACCCGTGAGGGTGCCCTGCGCTGCGCCTGACGCCCCCGCGATGGACAAGGCTTGCGTGCCGGAATGGGAAATGTTGCCCGCAATGGTGCCGGCGTTATTGATCTGTCCGATCGTGGCCGCTGCGGAGGCATTCGCGATGGCCGCGCCGGCGCTGGAAATGAGCCCGCCCGCGAGATTGTTGATGGTACCGATCGAGTCCTCGTTGTAAATGCCGTAGTTCCCGCCCGAAATCGTTCCAGCGTTGTTGATCGTGCCAATGATGCCGTGATAGGTCGTGCTACCGATCACGGTACCGCGGTTGTCGATGCCGGTGCCGGTGCCGAGCCCACTGGTGCCATCGATCAGGCCAACGGGCAGGTTGTCGATCGTCGCGAGGGTCGCGCTTCGGTTCATCACCCCGCTTTGCGCGCCCGTAATGGTGCCGCTGTTCGTCAGCGTGCCCAACTGCGTCGATAGACTGCCCATGAACGAGGCCACGCCATAACGGCCCGAGATAGTCCCCGTGTTGGTCAACTCGCCGAGATGCGACGTGTTCTCCACACCATACCCGTTGGCGGCGGAGATCGAGCCGGAATTGAATGCAGACGCCAGTGTGCCAGCGTTGTCGATGCCCGCGTTGCTCGGCGAGAAAATCAACCCGCTATTCTCGAGACGCGCCACACTGCCCCGCGATAAAATCAGCAATGCGTTACCGCCGACCAGCGTGCCAGCGTTCGAAATTGTCCCGAATGTGTTCACGATTTCGGCGAAGGTCGCGCCCGTGATCGACAGGGTCGTACCGTCATAGCGCCAATTCGTCGACGAGGCGGTGTCGGCCAGACCGACAAAGAGAAGCCGGCGGCCGTCCATGATGGCGGCCGCCGGCGGGACTGCCCACACCGGTCCTGTGTTCAGCGAAGCCGCTGCAACGACGGCGGCGACTGCCGCTTTGCGCACACGGCGGTGGTCCGCCGAGCGCGACGTTCCGCCATGACCGCCGGCCACTTCGGACGCGACCTGATGCATGCCCAGACTGGCGCTCCATACCACACGATAGATGCGATTCATTCGATTTCCCGGAATACGGCTTTCTTATTGCAACGCGTTGACTCGTGGATTCGGAACGGGCTCGCGCGCAGCGACCGACACGTAGGCGCAAGACCTCCGTCATGGCAGGGAAGTCCGGCCGTATCGGTCAGAAGGATTGGATGCGTGAGCGTCGCGGCACACGCTCGCTACGGCATGAGCGCGGTCTGATTCAAGGCGATGATGTGGCCTGCCTCTGGGGCAGAATCACCGATGGTGCGAGAAGCGGCACGAAACATTCGAACGACCCCGTGTTTGTTCACCTGTACGACGCGCTTGACAGCGCCCGTCATTTTTTAATCCGCGAATCCTTCCATACCATTTACCGACTGTCAATCGGCATTTTTTTCGCCGGTCGGCAGGGTCCCACAGGCTTGCGCTACACTCGGCTGACCGAACCAAGAAAGGAAATACGCATGAGCACCCCTATCGAAAACATCGCGGTGACGCGCAACGACGGCGGCGCCGCAACCTTGGGCGACTATACGGGACGCGTGCGTCTGGTGGTCAACGTCGCGTCGAAGTGCGGCCTCACACCGCAATACGAGGGCCTTGAACGCTTGTATGAAGAAAAGCGCGCCGCCGGCCTCGAAGTCCTCGCCTTCCCCGCCAATAACTTCAAGGGTCAGGAGCCCGGCACCGATGCCGAGATCCTCGACTTCTGCACCACGCAATACAACGTCACGTTCCCGCTGTTCGCCAAGCTCTCGGCACTGGGCGACGACCGTCACCCGCTCTACACGGCGCTTGTCGAAGCACAGCCCGCAGCGATCGGCGAAGGCCCGTTCCGCGAGCGTCTGAAAGGATTCGGCGTAGTCCGCGAGAACCCGGCCGACGTGTTGTGGAATTTCGAGAAGTTTCTGATCGGACGCAACGGGCAGGTCGTGGCCCGCTTCTCACCGGACGTCAAGGCCGACGACCCGCGTCTGGTCGCCGCCATCGACGCGGAATTGGCGAAGTAATCGCACCATGCAAAAAGGGGCAGCGCAAACGCGTGCCCCCTCGTGCCACAAGCGTCGGCAGGACGGTTGCCGGCGCGCCATGAACGCCTTCCGAAACGACCTCACGTCTGGCAAGGTCGATCCGGGCCTCATGACGCCACATCGCGCGCCGGTTCCCGCTTCTCGCGACAACTCGTGAAATGCGGCGCGTCATCCCCCCCGGGATTGACGCTTCCGCGATGACCCGACTCAGCGCTTGGCCGTGTCAGTCATGAACTTGCCGGTTGGCGCTTCGCTCCCCTTTTTCTGACGGCGGGTGTTGCCGTCGAGTCCGCCGTCCACCGCCCATTCGGCAAATACCGTCGGCCCCGGCTCGAAGTCGCGCGGCTGCCATTCCGGCGTAAGGATGTCCTCGTCGGCGTAATACTCGATGAGCGCGCCGCACGGATTCTTAAAGTACCAGAAATACGCCGAAGAAATCGGGTGACGGCCCGGGCCCAACTGGGTTTCCCATCCGCAGCGGTCGATATGCATGCCGCCGCCGAATACTTCGTGGATATCGCGCACGGTGAACGCCACATGGTTCAGCCCGCGCTTGCCGTTCGGCAACGCCAGCAGGAACAGATCATGATGGCCGCCGTGCGGTGCACAGCGCATGAACGCGCCACGATCCGGATAGCGATCCGACAGCTCGAAGCCGAGCTTCGTTTCATAGAACGTCTGCGTGGCCGCGAGCGCGTTGGTGAAGAACACGACATGCCCCACTTCGATCGGCTGGGCACGCTCATACACCGGGCTCGGCGTGTTCACGCGCTGAGCCGCGATCCCCCACGGATTGCTCAATGCGCCCTTCACGTCCACGGCCCGCTTGGCAGTCACTTCCACCCGCACGGCCAGACCGTTGGGATCGATGCAACCCGTCGCACCGTCCTTGAAGAAATAGCCTGGCTGGTCGGCGAAGCGGTCTGCGATAGCGGCCACTTCCTCGGCCGTCGTCACGCCCCACGTCACTTCGCGCAGCGTCGGTCCATCCTCCATCGCCGGCGGCAGCGACGGATCGTCGTGACGCACGGCCAGCACACGGCAACCGTTCAGCGTTTCGAAGCGCGCGCCATGCGCGTCGGCGGACACCTCGGTCAGGCCCCAGTCGCCCAGGAAGCGACGGCAGGTGTCGAGGTCGGTGACCCCGTAGGTAATTTGTTCAATGCCCAGAATCGTCATGACAGTCTCGGGTAGGGGTTCAAGGTGGGCGCGGTCACAGATCCAGCGTCAGACGGTCGCCCTTGCAACCGGACACGCAAATCATCATGACCTTGTTCCCGGCGCGCTCAGCCGCGCTCAGCACCGAATCACGGTGATCGGGGCAGCCTTCGAGCACACGCGTCTCGCAAGCGCCGCAAACACCTTCCATGCAGCTATGCTCCGCGTCGATACCCGCGGCGAGCAACGTCTCGAGCAGCGTCGCCCCGGCCGGCACGCTCAGCTCCTTGCCGGACTTCGCGAGCTTCACGACATAGCCCTCGGACGTCGCGGGCGGCGGCGCATCCGGCGCCGCAGCGAAGCGCTCGATGTGCACGTTGGCGATGCCAGCCTCGGCGCACGCCGCTTCAAAGGCGTCGAGCATCACGCCGGGTCCGCAGCAGTATGCGTGCGTGCCCGCCGGCTGCCCGGACAGAAACGCCGTGAGCGACGCCGGCTTGCCGCCGTGCTGGTCGTCGAAGTGATAGGTAATGTCGCCGCCCAGCGCGTTCAGCTCGTCGACGAAAGCGGCTTGCGGCGCCGTGCGCGCGCAATACATCAGCTTGACGTGGCGACCGAGCGCACGCAGGCGTCGATACATGCAGAGAATCGGCGTCACGCCGATCCCGCCGGCGACGAGCACCGTGTGCTCGGCGGCGTCGTCAAGTTCGAAGTGATTGCGCGGCGCGGAAATCTCCAGCGTCATCCCCACGCGGAAATTGTCGTGGATGAAGCGCGAGCCGCCGCGGCTCTTCGGATCTGCAAGAATGCCGAGCACGTAGCGGTTCGGCTCGCCCGGCGCATTGACGAGCGAATAGCTGCGCACCAGCCCGCTCGGCAGATGCAGATCGATGTGCGCGCCCGGCGTGAAGTCGGGAAACGGGGTGCCGCTGCCCGCCACCGGCACGAGTTCGATGCTCATGATGCCCGCCGCTTCGAAGCGAAGCGTGCGCACCATGGCCGACAGAGTTGACTTGCTCATAACGCCGCTCTCAGATGTTGCTGATACTCTTGACGTCCGCCGGCTCAGCCCGCGGCGGACAAATCGATGTCGAGACGCGCGAACGCCTCGATCTCCACTCGCAGCTCCGGAAACACCAGGCCGCTCACTTCCACGAGCGTCGAACACGGATACGCCCCGCCGTTCGCCGCCACGTCCGCAAAAAACTCTCGCCGGGCCCGGCCGACCTCGTCCTTGTCGGCAATGTCGGTCACGTACACCACGAGCTTGTAGATGTTGGCCAGACGCCCGCCACCCGCCTCGACCAGCGCGCGGATCTTGCCCAGCACCACCCGCGTCTGCTCGTAAGTCGTGAGCGGCTCGACGGCGGCGCGCGTGGCTGGGTGCGCGGTCATGCCCGAGAGCACGATGTCGTTGCCGACGCGAATGCCGTTGCTCCAGGTCGCCGCGCCCAGATCGGGCACGGCCTGGGCACGGATCCGCTCGGCCTTGAGAGGTGGGTCGATGGGCATGAAGCGTCTCGCGCGGCTTACGCCTTGCCCTGCGCAATGCGCTCGAGTTCCGCCTTCGCCAGGTTCTTCAGATGGCGACGCAGACGCACGATACCCATGTCATGTTGATACAGATGCTCGCTCTGGTTGGCATCCGGCTCCATGTCTTCGAGCATGACGCGATCCTGTTCGAGCACCGCCCAGTGGCGCGCTTCTAGACGGTTGCGATACAGGAAGCGCCACGTATCGCGTTGCCAGCCGTCGAGCTTGCGGCAGCGCCAGTGGAACACGGCGGCCAGCGTCGGGGAGACCGGCGTGTAGCTGCCCACGATCACGAAGTTGCCGCCGGGGCCGCCCGTCTTCGGGTACGGAATCTCCAGACGCATCCAGTGCGTGCCGGTATCGGCCCACTCGGTCCAGTCGAAGTTCACGTCACGCTGGCCTTCCTTCTCGAAGACAAAGCCACGGTCGGTGTCGCGAATGCGGAAGGCCGCCGTGTTGTCACCCTCGGCCATCGAGTGCGACTGCTTGTGCAGATACGTGCCGTGCATCGGATCCATCACGTTGTCGAGCACGTACCGGTAGTCGCCCTTCCACTCGGTGTAGCACAGGAACGACGAGTACTCGCCGTCGGCATCGAGTTCCTCGGGCAACACGAGCGGCGGCGGCGTGTCGATGTTCTCAGTGGCGTTGTACAGCCAGATCGCGTCGTTGCGCTCGACAATGTGGTACGCCTGCGTTGGACGCGAACCTTCGAGCTTGCAGCCCGGGCTGCCCGGCACACGCATCACGGTGCCGTCGCAGCGCACTTGCACGCCGTGATAGCCGCAGGCGATGCGATCGCCCATCACGATGCCCTTGGACAGCGGCGCACCACGGTGCGGGCAATGATCATCGAGGGCATGCACCTGGTTGTCCTGGTCGCGCCAGAACACCAGCTTCTTGCCCAGGCGGCGCAGCGAGACCGGCTCGCGGCCAACCATGTGCGACGGGCAAATCGGATACCAGAGGTTCTTCAGGCCACGCTCGAGAATGGCGTCGGCAGTGAGGATAGGCTGTTGCGTAGTCATGGGGGACGTCTCCATCGCGATCGCCGCGCACCCGCGGCGCGCAGCGATCGAACTCTGTGATGTTGTTACTCTTCGGCCATTCGGGCGATCTGCGCGGTGTACACCGCTTCGGTCCACACGTCGCCCGCTTGCGGGCCGGGGCCCGTGCGATTCAGATAGGCCACCAGCCCAGCCAGATCGTGTGTGCCGGCGGCATAGGCGCGCTCGATGGCGTCGCCCAGCAGGCTTTCGTATTGCGTCGGCTCATGGCGACGCGCTTGATTCGGTTCGAGATAGCGGTCCATCATTTCCCTCCCTGGTGAACCCGTTCGCGAATGCGCGCGTGCACGGGTACAAAATCGTAAGTCGGATAGCATTCGGTGCGAAACACTCCCCAGGCCGAGCGCTCCAGCTCGACGTTGACCGCCGGCAGCAGGTGCGGTGGCAGTTCTAGCGTGACGATCTGGCCAAAGCCCATCGCCACCGTCCACGACACCACCCTCACACCGGCCGGCGGAAAACGCTCCCACCATTCGGCCGCCTTCAGGCGTTCCTGGAAATCGTCCAGATTGTTCGACTGATCGTGACGCAGGAACACCGTCAGCAACATCGTGTCGGGCTGGGTGACCGCAGCGGCGCCCGGGGCGTTTTCGTTCATGTGTCGTCTCGCGTTATTGCACGAACTGGTTGGTGAACAGGTCGGCCAGGTTCGACTTTTCGCGAATGATCTTCTCCTGCATATAGAAATCCTGCAGCTTCGTCACACGCGCCGGATCGAACGCACCGAGACGCTCCTGGCCCGGATACACGTTGCGGGCGTAATACGTCAGGATCTTCTCGATCTCGGCTTCCTTGCCCTTGTAGCCGGGCACGGTCGCGCAGTATTCCTTGGCCGCGGCCGCCGGGTCGCGCATGATCTCGGCCACCGACTTGATCGTGGCACGAACGAACTTGCGGACCATCTCCGGCTTCTCGGCAATGGTCTTGTCCGACGCCAGAACCGCTTGCGCCATGCCCGGGAAGTACTTGTCGGTCGAGGTCATCGTGACCTTCACGCCGGCATCTTCAATATTCTGCGCCCACTCCGGCGTGCCCACCATCGCGTCGGCCTTGCCCGTGGCGACCTGCTGCCACACGCCTGCCGGACCGGCGCCCTGGATGCGCGCGTCGGTCCGCGTGAGACCCGCGGAGGCGAGCAGGCCCAGCGTCGCGTAGAAGCCGGTGTCTTGATACGACAGCACCGTGATCGTCTTGCCCTTCAGGTCGGCGGGCGATTTGATGTTCGCATCGTTGCGCACGACCAACTGATGCAGCGTGCGCCCGCCCAGCAGCGCCACGCCCTTGATGGGAATGCCGTTCGGACGCAGCACGATCGGGGTGTCGCCCAGGCCGCCGCCCAGATCGCCATTACCGGAGGCGAGCTGCTTGCCGACGTCGGCACCGCCTTGCACGGTCAGCCAGCGCACCGACAACCCTTCCGCCGCGTAGTAGCCCTTCTTCTCGGCCAGCATCAGCGGCGCGAAGGCCGGCAGGTTGGCCGGCGCCGGGAGCAGATAGGTAATCTGCTGGGTAGCCGGCTGCGCCATTACCGGCGCCGCCAGGCTCGTGAGTCCCGCCACGGCGCACAGGCCAACAGCACGACGCGCACGGCGCGCCAACGATCCACGGAAAATCGACAACATATCTCTGCCTCGCTCAAGTATCGGATGACCGCAATACCCTGTGCATTGCGGCGTGTTCTGCCACTGACTGACGTTCAGACCTTGCCCGCCCACGCGAGCGGGCTGTCGTTGATGCCCCAATAGAGGCTCTTCTGGTTCGTGTACTCCAGCAACCCCAGACGCCCCTTCTCACGCCCCATGCCACTCTCTTTCCAGCCGCCGAACGGCGTCGAGATCGAAAACTGCTTGTAGGTGTTGATCCAGACTGTGCCGGTCTCGAGCGCACGCCCGATGCGCCAGGCGCGCTTGAAGTCGCGTGTCCAGATCCCGGCCGCAAGACCGTAGACGCTGTCGTTGGCCTCGGCCAGCAGGTCGTCTTCGTTCTCGAATGGCAAGACCGCCAGCACCGGGCCGAAGATTTCTTCCTGCACCATGCGTGCCTGGTTCGTCAGGCCCGCGATAATGGTCGGCTGATAGAAGTAGCCCTTCTCGCGGCCATCGCCCGCCGGACGCTCGCCGCCGCACAACAGGCGGCCGCCCTCTTCCAGCCCGATGGCGACATAGCGCTCGATCGACTCGCGATGCGACGACGTCACCAGCGGCCCCATCTGCGTGTCTTCGCGCAGCGGATCGCCCACGCGAAGTTGCTTCGCGCCGGCCACCAGCCGCTCGACGAAGGTGTCGAAGATGGCCTTGTGCACGAACAGACGCGAGCCCGCGATGCACGATTCGCCCGACGAACTGAAGATGCCGTAGAGCACACCGGCCACCGCATGATCGATGTCGGCGTCTTCGAACACGATGGTCGGCGACTTGCCGCCGAGTTCGAGCGAGACCGGCATGAGCTTTTCCGCCGCCAGCCGCGCAATGCCACGACCGACTTCGGTGCCGCCGGTGAAGGCGACTTTCTTGACCTTGGGATGGCGCACCAGGATGTCGCCGATGACCGAGCCCTTGCCCGGCAACACCGAGAGCACGCCGCGCGGCACACCGGCCGCTTCGCAGATGCGGCCCAGTTCGAGCGAGGCGAGCGGCGTCACTTCCGCCGGCTTGAGCACCACGGCGTTACCGGCGGCAAGCGCCGGGGCCAGCTTCTGCGCGTCCGAAGCGATCGGCGAATTCCACGGCGTGATGGCGGCCACGACGCCCAGCGGCTCGTGCACGCTCATCGTCAGGTAGTCGCCCCGCGACGGCGTCAGCGTTTCCTCCAGCGTCTCGAGGCACGAGGCGAAGTAGCGGAACGTGCTCGATGCGCTCGCGACGAGCGCGCGCGTCTCGCTGATCGGCTTGCCGTTGTCGCGCCGCTGCAGATGGGCCAGCGCTTCGGCGCGCTGCGTGATGCCGTCCGCCACGCGATGCAGCACGGCGGCGCGTTGATGCGGCTTCAAGCCCGCCCAGTCCGCGCGACGCCAGGCCGCATCGGCCGCCTCGACGGCGTCGATCGCATCTTCGGCGCCCGCCGCCGCGATCTCGGCATTCACGCTCTCGTCGGCCGGATACAGGCTCTGATAGCGCTTGCCGGTGCCGGCGCGCCATTCGCCGCCGACCAGAATGTCGCTCGAAAACCCTTGCAGCAAATCTTGATGGCTCATGATGCTCTTCCTGCTAAATCACACAGTTCGCAACGCGATTGCGTAGCGCGCGAATGGCCGAATACGCGGTCAGTGCCGACGTCTTGGGGTTGTCCGGCAGCGGCTTGCCGCACATCTCCAGCGACATCTCGCCGAACGCCCCGCGGGCGATGATGTGATGCACGTTGCGCGTGCTCGTCGGGTCAGCGATCAGGCGCACGCGCGTCGCGTCGAGCCCCAGACCGGCGATGGCCACGGTCGCCGCCACGTTCGCATTCTTCGGATACAGACGCGCCGCGTCGCGGGCGTTGCCCTCGAAGATCACCGTCGCGGTAGTGAGCGTTGCCAGATCGCAGACCTGCTCGGCCGGCGTGCCGAGCCAGCCCATCGGCGGCTTGCGACCGGTGTACAGCACTTCGTCCAGACCGCCTTCGCGCGCAGCGGAAATCGCATCGATACCGCCGATGGCACCCGAGAGCAACGTAACCGTCGACGCGCCGTCCTTGGCGGCTTGTTCCAGTGCAGCGAGCAGATCGGTGTCGGACAGCGCACCGATCGATGCCACCGCGCAATCCACCCCCGACTTGAGCAGCGGCACCACGTGCCCCGACAGCGCGCTGTGACCCGCGCACTCGAGCACGAAGTCCGGGCGGCTGGAGAGCGCCTGCGCCGAACACACCACTTCGGTGTCGGCGCGCACGCTCTCGCGCACGCGGGCGGCGGCGTCTTCCGGCACGATCACGTGGCCCACGCGCAGATACGGATCGCTCGCGCACGCCTCATAGACCTTCGAGCCGATCGCGCCGAAGCCGATCAGCGCGACGTCAACGGGACGGTGGTTCAATTCATGCATTCGCAGGCTCCCGGACCGGCGGACCGGCAAAGTGCGAAGCGAAGCTGCCGACCGACAGCATGTCCACTTCGAGCAGCACCGGGCCGTCGTGCGCCACGGCGCGTGCGACCGCCGCCTCCGCCTGATCGATGGCCGTGATGCGCTCGTGCTTGAGCTGCAGGCTCGCGCAGAACGCGGCGAAGTCCGGTTGGTGCAGTTGCACGTAGTGACGGCGACCGCCGTACTGCGCATCCTGAATGTTGCGGATCACGCCGTAGCACTGATCGTTCATCAGCAGGATCACGACCGGCGCCTTTTCCTGCACGGCGGTGGCGAGTTCGCCCACGTTGACCATCAGACCACCGTCGCCGCACAGCGCCACGGTCTTCTTCGCGTTGCCCGCGAGCGCCGCGCCGATACCCATCTGCATGCCCTGACCGATCCCGCCGCCCAGCGCGTGCACACCGGCGCGCGGCGAGAAGAGCTTCAGCAGACGGTTGCCCCACGTGCTGTTCGATATCGTGACGTCGCGCACCCAGTTGAAGTCGCGGCCCAGCGCACTTTGCAGTGCGGAGACGAGTTGACGGTACGGGCCGAGACCTTCCGCGACCTGCTTGACGGCCACCTCGCGAGCGGCCGCAAGATCGGCGTGGAACGCCGGATCGATCGACAGGCGCCCTTGCAGACGGTCAGCCAGCGCGTTCAGCACGCGTGCGGCGTCGCCCTGGATGAACAGGTCGTTGCGGTAGCCACGGCCGTCCGCCAGGCCATCGGCGTCGACGCGATAGAGCGGGCGCGGCAGCGCGAGCTTGTACTTCAGCGTTTCGTTGCCACGCAGACGCGAGCCGACCACGAGCACGGCGTCGCACGACTTGTAGAACGTCTCGACCGTCGGGTGGATGTTGAACGCACCGAGCGTGGCGGCATGATCTTCCGGCACGATGCCGCGACCCTGCACACTGGTGACCACGCCGAAGCCCATGTCGACCAGACGCTTGACGGCGGCTTCCGCCCCGCGCGCCCCACCGCCCAGCCACAGCATCGGACGATGCGCGGCGGCCAGCTTGTCGGCGAGCTCGGCCACGCGGGCGTCGTCGTGCGTCGGCACCGTGATGTGCGGCGCGGCCAGATCGGCGGGCCATTCGATTTCCGCCGCCTGGATGTCGATGGGAATCTCCACGCTCACCGGGCCGGCCGGCGCCGTGAGCGCCGCGCGCACGGCTTCGCGCACGGTCGAGAGCGCAGTGTCGACGCAACGCACGCGATAGGCGGCCTTCGAGATCGCGTGCAGCATGCTGAGCTGATCGGGCGCTTCGTGGATATACGCGAGATCGCGATCGAGGAACTCGGTTTCGATCTGGCCGGTAATGTGCAGCACCGGCGTGCCGGCGGTGAGGGCTTCGACCATGGCGCCGGCCGCATTGCCCGCGGCGGTGCCCGTGCTCGTGAAGGCCACGCCGAGACCGCCCGAAACACGGGCAAGGCCATCGGCCATGTTCAGCGCACCGGCTTCGCCGCGCGCGCCGACATAACGGATCTTTTCGCGACGCGCGATGGCGTCGAGGATCGGCATGTTGTGAATCGAGATCACGCCGAATGCGGTCTTCACACCGCACTGCTCGAGAAACGCCGCGATGACTTCGCCGACGGTGGTTGTGTTAGACATGTCTTGCCAAGCCTCCGGAAACATCGATGTGGCTGCCCGTCGTATAGGACGACTGCGGGCTTGCCAGGAAAAAGATCGCTGCGGCCGCCTCTTCAGGCCTGCCCAGACGTTGCAACTGAATTTGCTTCTTGCGGGCCAACTCGCCGGTCCATTCCTCCCAGGTCTTGCCTTCGCCTTGCGCGGCAAAGCGACGGCGCCACTGGCCCGACTCCACCAGGCCGATCAGAATGCTGTTGACGCGCACGCCGTCGGGCGCGAATTCGCTCGCCATCGAGCGCACCAGGCTCTGGATCCCCGCGCGCGCCGACGACGTCGCCACCATGTGCGGCTCCGGTTGGAGCGCGAGCAGCGAGTTGACGCAGACGATGGCGGCATCCCCTGTCTCGCGGGCGGCTTCGCGCAGCATCGGCAGGCAGGCGCGCGTGGTGCGAATGACGCTGAAATACTTCAGCTCCAGCTCTTCGCGCCAGGCGTCGTCGGTCGTGTCGGCAAACGTCGACACACGACCTTGGCCCGCGTTGTTGACCAGCATGTCGAGACGCCCGAATTCGCCACGAATGCGCTCGGCCAGCGCGGCGACATCGTTGGCATCGAGCACGTCGCACTGTGCGGCAATCACGCGCGCCTCGGCATGACGCTCGCGCAGACGGGCTTCGGCTTGCGCCAAGCGCTCGGGGTTGCGGCCGCAGATCGCGACAGCGGCACCGGCGTCGAGCAGGCGTTCGGCCGTGGCGAGGCCGATGCCGGACGAGCCGCCTGTGACCAGCGCCGCGCGTTGGGTGAGGTCGATCTTGATCATTTCAATCCCAGTGACTTCATGTAGGGGGTGGCCCGGTCGTCGCTGCCCGGCCGGTAGTTCAGGCGGTGCGACAGCGCGTCGGCCGCCTCGCGCACCTGTGCGATCAGCCCCGCGTCGAGCACCGACGCATCGAGCGTGGCGCGCGGAATGGTGACGGTGATCGCGGCGCAGATGCGTCCCGCGTCGTTGCGCACCGGGGCACTCACCACGCTGATGCCGCGCTCGAACGACGAGGCCGACACGGCGTAGCCGCGCTCGGCGTCTTCGCGCACGCGCTCGAACAGCTCGGTGATCGTTTCGGGTGTCTGCGGCGTGTATTTTTCGAGTGTCTTTTCGGGGTACAGCGCGCGAAGCTCGGCCAGCGTCAGGTCGCCCATCAGCACATGGCCGTGTACGGTCGCATGCGCCGGCAGGCGCGTGCCGACGTTGACCTTGATCGAGTTGAACACGCTCGCCACGCTCTGCGCCTTCGCCACGAACACGATGTCGCGCCCGTCGCGGATTACGATGTGCGACGTGAGCTGCGTGGCGTCGCGCAGCCGTTCGATGATCGGGATGCCCAGATCGGTCAGCTCCAGCGAGCTGAGGTATTCGAAGCCCAGACGCAGCACGGCCACGCCCAGACGAAAATTCTTTTCACCGCCTGCACGCTCCAGGAAACCCATCGCTTCGAGCGTTTGCAACAAGCGGAAGACCGTGGTGCGCGGAATCCCCAGTCGCTGCGAGAGCTCCGGTGCGCTGAACACGGGCTCGCGCGGCGAGAATTGCGTGAGAATGCGCAGGCCGCGCTCAAGGCCCGGTACCAGGTAGCGCGTCTCGGTGGCCGCGCCGTCGACGAGATCTTCGCTCTCGCCCTCGCCTTGCATCGCGGGCTCGCGCAGCGTGTCGTCTTCGGTGAGCGCCTCGGCCATTGCCGTCATGCGCTTGGGCGTTACGGATGCCATCTCAACGTTCTCCTGCCGCGATACGTTCGAGCCACGCGGCGAGCGCGGCATTCAGAACGTCTGGCGTTTCGATATATGACGCGTGCCCAGCGCCTTCGATGATTTGCAGCGGCACACCGGCCGCCTCGGCGATCGCCTGGCAAGCCGCCGGGGGCGTCACGGCATCCTGTGCGCCGACCGCCACCGCGACCGGGCCCGCATTCGCCGCCACGTATTGCGCTAGCGCGCCGGCGACGTCGCCATTCGAGAGCAGATGCGTTGCCTGACGATAGCCCGCGGGCAGCACGCGTGCCATGTTCCATTTCACCCACGCGCGCGGCAGGGCCGCGGCGTTCGGGGCGACGAGGTTGTCGCTGCGTTCGCGCGCCATGCCGGTCGGGCCGAGCTTGTCGAGCATCGCCAGACGACCGTCGCGCTTGCTCACACGTACCTGCGCATCGGCCTTGCCGTAACCGCCGGCCGGCGAGCAGAGAAAGAGCCCGCTCACGCGCTGCGGCGCACGGCTCGCGAACTGGGTTGCCATGATCGCGCCCAGCGAATGACCGACGAGCGCGACGCGTGCCAGCCCCAGCGCATCGAGCCACGCCGCGAGCGCTTCGACATAGGCGTCGGCGTGCGGCTCGGCGTCGGCGACATTCGTCGTCTGCCCGTAACCCGGCGCGTCCCATGCGTAAAGCGCGGTATCCAGGCCGGTGGCTTCGAATTGCGCGAGCCATGACGCCGCACCGGACCCGATGCCGTGCAGCATCACGACCGGCATGGCACCTTCGGCTTGCGTTCCAGCGCTGCGATAGCCCACGGTGCCCGCGCGCGTGGCGACGGTGCGGTACGGGAAGGCGTCCAGACGCGCGCATAGCGGCGCGACGGCGGCATCTTCGGGTACTTCGGACTGAAAGGCTTCGGCTTGCATGGCTTGGACTGAACGTCTTGCTTTGTGAATTCCTGCCGGTGTGGCGCTTGCGACGGGCAAGCCCCTCACCGGACTTTCCGGGACAACGGCCCCCGGCGGGCTTACTTCAGATCGCGCTTGATCTGCGCGAGCGGCGAATCCGGCGGGTACGTCGGCGTGACCGGCTTTTGCGAGCCGAGCATCACGCACATGAGCGCGTCTTCGTCACCAATGTTGATTTCCGTTCGATACACGCCAGGCGGCACCGAGATCAGGTCGCGCTCACCGAGAATGGCTTCCCAGGTTTCGCCATCGCGCTCGCAGATCACCTTCATCTTGCCGCGCATCACGAAGAAGATTTCTTCGACATCCATATGGATGTGGCTCGGGCCGATGTTGCCGGCCGGGATTACCATCGTCGAGAACGTGAAGTGACCGGCAGGGACCGTGTTGACGTCCTTGGCCACGCCCGTGCCGCCCGTGCCGACGTAGCGCATTTGCGCGCGGCGGTACTTCGGGTCGTAGTCGGCCTGGAACTTCAGCGCGTCCCAGTCGTACTTGCGCGTCGAGAAACGGGCTACGCGCGTGTCCAGCCAGTCGCCGAACGCCTGGCCTTCGGCCTGCGTCCAGCTCTCGACGGCCTGTGGCGTCGCGGTGTTTTTAGCGTCGGCTTGCGCCATGGTCTAACTCCTTGAAGGCGTTGCGAATAAGAACGGCTCGTCAGGGCATCACGAAGCCGCCGTTGACCGGCAGCACCTGCCCGGTCACGAAACGGGAAGCATCGGAGAGCAGGAACAGCACGGGGCCGATCACGTCGTCGGGCACCTGGGCGCGCGGCAGCGCACGTCCCTCCAGGTAATGACGATGACGCTCGGCAGGCACGTAGGCCGTGGCTTCCACCTCGACGAGTCCCGGCGCGATCGCGTTGACGGTGATGCCGTCCGGGCCGAGTTCGCGGGCGAGCGAACGTGTCATCGCCATGACGGCGCCCTTGCTGGCGGTGTAAGCGAGCAGGCGCGGCGCGCCCCACAGCGCGGTATCCGACGCGATGTTCACGACGCGCCCCTGCCCCGATGCACGCAGAAACGGCAGCGCCGCCATCGTCATGAGCCAGGTGCCACGCACGTTGACGTTCATGACCGCGTCCCACGTCTCGATGCTCAGCTCGGCGGCCAGCTTGCCGCCCGAGTTGGTGATCGCGCCGTTGTTGACCAGCCCGTCGATGCCGCCCATGCGCTCGGCAGCCCCCTTGGCGGCCGCGTCCACCGAGGCCGGATCGGACAGGTCGACACGCACGAACGACACGGCATGTCCCACACCGCTCAGTTCGGCCGCGAGGGCCTCGCCGGCCTGCGAGGCGATATCGGCAATCGTCACTTGCGCGCCGCGTGTCACGGCGGCACGGACGAACCCTTCGCCAAGGCCACGCGCGCCACCGGTGATCAGCAGCTTCTTGCCGTCGAGCGGCGCCAGCGTGTTGGCGTCGAGCGGGGGGATGGGCAGTTCGTTCACGGTGAAATTCCTCGTCGTTCAGGCGATGTTCATGGCGGCACGCGGCACGTAATGCAACGCGCGGCGTTCCAGCCAGACCACGGCGGCGTACGCCGCGATACCGATGACGGTGAGCCCGGCGATGGAGACGAACACCATCGCGGTGTTGCCCTGACCTTCGCCATACACCAGCAGATAGCCCAGGCCACGGTCGCCACCGACCAGCTCACCCACGGTCACGCCGATCACGGCCAGCGTCGACGCGATGCGCAAGCCCGCGAAGAGCGCCTGCATGGCCGACGGGAATTCAACGAAGCGGAAGATCTGCCAGCGGCGGCCGCACAGGGCGCGCACCAGATTGACCATGTCCGGGTCGACGGCGCGCACGGCGCCGAGCACATTGATCATCACGGGGAAGAAGACGATCAGTACAGCCACGAGAATCTTCGGGTAGATCGTGTAGCCCATCCACATGACGAACAGCGGCGCAAACGCGACCTTCGGCGCAATCTGCAGCGCGAGGATGTACGGTGAAAGCATGGCTTCGGTCGACGGCGACAAACCGAGGACCACGCCGATCACCACGCCCAGCGCCGAGCCGATCACGAAGCCCGCGATCACTTCGATGGCCGTCACGCCGATGTGTAGCCACAGGTTCTCGACCTGGAACATGCGGGCGCCTTCGATCACGGTCGACGACAGCTTGGGCAGCACGAACTCGGGTACGCCGAACGCCGTCGGGCCCCATTGCCAGATGGCCGCGAAGATCAGCAGCAACACGAAGCTGCCAACGGTCAGTTGCGTTTTGGAAAGGGATTTCATAGCGAGGATTCCAGTGTCTTGCAGTGTCGGGGACGAGGATCAACCAAGGTGGTCGTCGCGACCCACCTTGAGCAGTTCCATCAGATGGGCCACGTATTCGTTCATGCCCGCCTGCTTGCGGCGCTCGATCGGGTTGTCGCGATGCGGCAGATCGATCGTGATCTCCTCGATGATCGTGCCCGGGCGCTCACTCATCACGAACACGCGATCCGAGAGCGCAATGGCTTCGGCGAGGTCGTGGGTGATCATCAGCGCGGTCTTGCCCTCGTCGGCGAGCATCTGCGCGAGATCCTGCTGGAGCACCATCTTGGTCTGCGCATCGAGCGCCGAGAACGGCTCGTCCATGAGCAGAACGTCCGGCTCGACGGCCAGCGTGCGGGCCAGCGCCGCGCGCTGACGCATGCCGCCCGAGAGCTGGTGCGGGTAGTGGTTCTCGAAGCCCTTCAGGTGGCAACGCGCGAGCAGCGCCTTGGCCACTTCCGCCCGCTCGGCCTTGCTGCGCCCACGGATCTGCATGCCCAGCTCGACGTTCTTCTGAATCGAGCGCCACGGCATGAGCAGGTCTTTCTGCAACATGAACGCGACTTGCTGCGACGGGCCGCGCACCGGCTTGCCCGCGAGCGTCACCTGCCCTTCGCTCGGCGCGTAGAGACCGGCGCCCATGTTGAGCAGCGTGCTCTTGCCGCAGCCGCTCGGGCCGATCAGCGAGACGAACTCACCGGCCTTGATGCCGATGGAGACGTCCGAGACGGCCGTCATCTCGCCCTTGCCCTGGCGATTTTTGAACCGACGCGTGACGCCGCGGTATTCGATGGCGAACGGCAGGGGTGCCGCCGCCGGCTGCGCCTGACGTGCCTCGGCATTCGCCTCGGCTACGTTCGCGTCCTTCAATTGAATCGACCTGAGCATGGGAAACCACCGTGTTTCTGGATGTTCAACTTGCCTCGGGCAGCCTGCTGCGTCGTTTCGCCTGCATGGCTTGCCACCTGTCTTCCCTTGCGGGACACGTTTCATATGTGAAACGTTGATTTACTTATGGATCAATTATAGGGAGGGATTTGCCCGTTCAAAATTGTTTTTTGACTAGGGGAAACCCGCACCCGCAGGCGTTGCACAGCCAACACAACAGCCGAGACGAAAAAAAACGCCGGCGGGCAAAGGCCGGCCGGCGTGGGAAGTGAGACCACAAGGGGCGTCTCGCAATGCGTTGGCGTTGCGAGGCGTCAGAACGAGTGATGCACGCCCGACAGGATGATGAACTGATTGCCCGTCGACGACGCGCCGATCGTGTTGATGGCCGTCACCGCCCCATTGCCGCTCGCGTGTTGATACACACCGCTCAGATACACCTGCGTGCGCTTGGAGAACGCGTAGACGTCGCCCAGGCTGACCTGCGTCCAGCGCTTGCCCGTCAGCGAAGTCGTGGCCGCGCCGAAGGTGATCGTGTTGGCCACGCCCGTCGCATAGTTGGCACCGCCGTCGAACGACTGGTAAGTGTCGCTGAAGCCCGGCGACTGCAGTTTCACGCGCGTGTACAACGCGTGCAGCAGCCACGGCCCGAAGCCATACGACACGCCGGCGCCCATGTTCTCGACGTTCGACGCCGCATAGCTGCCAACCGCCTGTCCCTGGAAAGTCGCGCCGCCGAGCACGGCAACGTTCGGCGTGCGGTTGTTCTCGTTCGAGTAGACTGCCGACGCCTTGAAGCCGCCGTTCGTATAGTTCGCGGCCACACTCCACTTGCGCCCGTTGGCGAAGTTCGTGTTGTTGCCGAACGAGATCATGCTGCCCGCCTTGAAGCCCGCAAAGTCCGGCGTGACGTAGCGCACGGAGTTGTCGACCTGCACGACGGACGTGTTCGCCAGCTCGTCGATGTTACCCGGGTGGAACATGTACCAGTTCATGCCCAGGTAGGCCGTGCTCATCGGCCCGAGCCAGTCGAAGTTGAACGTGGTCATGTGACCGATGGTCAACGTGCCCATCTTGTCCGACTGCAGGCCAACCCACGACTGGCGGTTGAACATCGCGCCCGCCTTGACCGTGTTGCCCGAGAGCGTCGAGAAGCCGTTTTCCAGCTGGAAGATGGCACGATTGCCACCGCCCAGATCCTCGACCCCGCGAAAGCCCCAGCGATCCGGCTGCGTCGCGCCCTGCTGGGCGATCCAGTTCGCGTTGCCGCCCTGATTGTTCACGTACGCCATGCCGGCATCCAGGCTGCCGTAGATCGTGACGTTGCTCTGCGCCTGCGCAGCGACCGGCACCCCCGCCGCCAGCAGCATTGCCGCCGCCAGCGCCGTCATGCCAGGGATCCGCCCCATCGGAAACCGCTTCATCTGTGTACTCCTGTCGTTCGATGATTCGAGAACGGTGACGACGCCGGATGCGATGCGCGGCAACCCAAGCCAGTCGCCTCGTCCCGCATTTGCTTTTTCGACGTTCCACCTATGAAACGTTGGATTACTTATGAAACCAACTGAGCGAAGCTTAGGCCAGGTGACGCATGAGCCCCGCAGCGGAGATTCACGAATTGATAAGAATAAATTGGCGTGCTAACGCGCCGGTACAGCGACGAAGATCTCCGCCCCAGCTGCGCAGCGAGCGGCACCGTTCGTCCCACGAGCGTTGCCGGGCGTCCTGGCTCGCCCCCCGTCAGGGCCTGTCCGTTTCCTCGGGATTTACCCGAGGATGCCTTGCCTTTGATCGAATCAAAAACAATAATATTTGAACATCATGTTCATATTTGAACTTATTATTTTTCTGGTTTGTCGTCACTTTCGTCAAAGGATGTTCCCATGCAAGCTCCTCTCATCGGCATCAACGGTGCCGGCATCGGCGGTCTGGCCGCCGCCATCGGCTTACTGCGCGCAGGTTTCCGTGTGCGCGTGTATGAGCAGGCAGCGCAGTTCGCCCGGGTCGGCGCGGACATCAACCTGACACCCAACGCCGTGCGCGCGCTCGACGGCCTCGGGGTCGGCGACGCCTTGCGCCAATCGGCCGCGCAACCGAGCCATCGCATCAGCCGCACCTGGGATTCGGGCGAGGAGACCTCGCGTCTGGAGATGGCCCGCACGGCGCAGACGAAATACGGCGCGCCGCAGCTCACGATGCATCGCGCCGACCTGTTGCAGGCGCTGGAGCAGGCCGTGCCCGCGACGTCGATTGCGCTGGGCAAGAAACTCGTATCGTTCGAAGCGCCGGGCAACGCGCAGCCCGGCCCCATTCGACTGGCGTTCGCGGACGGCACGCACGACGACGTCGATGTGCTCATCGGCGCGGACGGCATCCACTCGGTCGTGCGCACCGGCCTGTTCGGGCCGGAATCGCCGGAGTTCACTGGCGTGGTGGCGTATCGCGCGGTCGTGCCCGCGGACAAACTCGACGGCGTGCCGAATCTAGGCGCGTTCACGAAGTGGTGGGGACCGAACCCGTCGAGCCAGATCGTGACGTTCCCGCTCAATCTCGGCCGCGACATCTTTGTCTTCGCCACGACGCCCCAGGACAGCTGGACGCTGGAATCGTGGACGGCACCCGGCGACGTGCACGAGTTGCGCGCGATGTACGCCGACTATCACCCCGAAGCGCGCGCCCTGCTCGACGCGTGCGACAGCGTGCTGAAGTCGGCGCTGTATGTGCGCGATCCGTTACCGCAATGGTCGCGCGATCGGGTGTCGCTGCTGGGCGATGCGAGCCATCCGATGATGCCGTTCATGGCACAAGGCGCCGGCATGGCGATCGAAGATGCTGTGGTACTGTCTCGCCACTTGGCGGCCGTGGGCCCAAGCGCCGAGCTTTCCACGCTCGCCGCCGCGCTCGCGCGCTACGAGGTATCGCGACGCGAACGCACGGCACGCGTGCAGATCGGCTCGCGCGGCAACCAGTGGCTCAAGGAAGGCGGCAATGCCGACTGGGTCTACGAGTACGACGCGTGGCAAGTCCCGCTCGCGGCCTGAGTGACCTGCGGCGGCGCAAGTGCGATCGCTGCGCCGCCCTATACCGATGCTCCCGATGCCCCCGATGACTGGAATCGACCGCATGAACAAAGCTACGCAAGACATTGAGTCCACCACCGACGCGCAAGACACCGGACAAGCGGGCCTCGTGACGCCGGTCATGCGTGCGCTCAAGCTGCTGCGCTTCGTGGCGGACGGCGGGTCGACGGCCAATGTCAGCGACGTCGGCCGCCGCATTGGGGTGAATCGGGTGACCGTCATGCGTTTGATCGAGACGCTCCAATTCGAGGGCGTGCTGGAGCCGTTGCCGCAGGGTGGCCATCGGCTCGGCTTGAATTTCCTGACACTGGCGGCCAGCGCACTCGCCGGCGAGGATCACCTGGCGACAGCGCGGCGCGTACTCACGCGCGTGACGACCGAGACCGGACTATCGAGCTATCTCACCGTGCTCGACGGCGCCCAGGTTCGCTATCTGCTGTGCGAAACGCCGGCGTTACCGCTCGTCAGCAATATCCGCGCGGGCAGCCGCGTCACGGCACATTTGACGGCACCGGGCCGGTCGCTGCTCGCGCATCTGAGCACCGAGCGCCGCCGTGCGTTGCTCGGGCCGGAACCGCTCGCTGCCGCCACGGCACAAAGCGCACGCACGCATGCTGCGCTCGACGCCCAGCTCGAACGTGATCGCGACGCCGGATGCGCCTGGAGTCAGGACGGCTTCGAAGCGGGCATCGACGCCTGCGCCGCCGCTGTGCTGGACGCTCACGGCAGACCGTTGGCAGCCCTGAGCGTTGCCGGTCCGCGCTCGCTGGTGGGCACTGATACATTGACGCGCGAGCGCACCGCGCGAGCGGTGAAGTCGGGCGCGGCCGATCTCGCCATCCTGCTGGCCGACGCACCCGCGTTTCTCGCCGCTGCCGAACGCGGCTGAGCCTTCGCGACTTCACCGCCATCGCCTCGCTTCAGAGGGCGATGGCCGCGAGCTTGCGTTCCCCGAGCGGCGTGACGCGCAACGCGCGCGGCGCCCGGGTGGGTTCGAGCCACTTGGCGTCGAGGCAGGTGCTGAGCAGCGCCGCCCCCAACGCACCCCCCAGATGCGGCTTGCGCTCGCTCCAGTCGGGGCAGGTGCAGGCGAAGCGGCGTCGATGGGCGCGAGCCGTGGCGAGGTTGACGCCAACGGCCGTGAGTCCCTCCACGCCCATATCGGTGAGCGCCACGTCGCTACCGTCGATCCGAAGCCAACGGTGCGCATGCATCCGCGCGAAGAGATCGACCGCAACTTCCCCAGCGAGATGGTCATAACAGGTCCGCGCGTGGCGAAGCGGTATCGGCGTGGAACGACTGACAGGGACAGAGCGCGGCCGCAGATCGCGCGTGGCAAGCACGGCGCTGGCAAGCGCTTCGATGGCCGCGGCGGTCTCGGGCGTGGCGATGCGGAAATAACGATGGCGTCCGCGTGCTTCTTGCGCCAGCACGCCGCCGTCGACCAGTCGGGCAAGATGGCCGCTCGCACTGGACGGCGACAGCCCGGCCACCAACGCCAACTCCCCCGCCGGACGGGCTGAACCGTCCATCAACGCCCACAGCATGGTCATCCGCCCGGCATCGGCGAGCAACGCGGCGAGTGAACTGACGCCGGGGGCGTGATCTCTTGCGATGTCCACAGCAGGACTCCTGTAAGGATGATGAAGCACAGCATCGGCAGTATAGGCTGGGGGATGCGTTCAACACTTCAGGATGGGATGAAACGTGCCGGTCGGCCGATGCGCCATGATGAGTCCCGTTCCCCTCAAATCGAGATGCCCGCCATGTTTGCCGCCACCGCCGATCTCCTCACCGTGCCGCCGCCCGCCAGTGCGTTGGCCGCCGTCGTGCACCCCAACCCGTATCCGTACTACCAGTCGCTCGCCGCGCGACGCCCGTTCGATTTCGATGCCTCGCTCGGTATGTGGGTCGCCGCCAGCCCGCAAGCCATGGCCGCCGTGCTGCGTCATCCGGCGTGCGGTGTTCGGCCGGCTGGCGCGACCGTCCCCGCGGCATTGGCCAATGGCGCCGCCGGCGACTGGTTCGGCACACTCGTCAGGATGAACGACGGCGCCGCGCATGCGGCAATGAAGCCCTGGCTCAAGGCTCGACTCGCCACGCTGCATGCCGACGGCGCCACCCTCGACCGGCTGCGCAACGCCAGCCAGGCCGCCTGTGCAGACGCCTATCTCGCCCAAGGGGAGACACCCTGCGCGCGCCTCGACGACTTTGTCTTCCGTCAGCCGATCTATGCCCTCGCGGCGTGGCTGGGCGTTCCTCCCTCACAGTGGGTCGACGTGTACGACGACGTCCGCACGCTGGTCGCGGCGATGGCCGAGTCCACCCAGTCGTCTCCGCGCGCCGAGAGGCTCGCACGCGGACACAGCGCCACCACGACGCTTCGCCATCGTGCCATGCGCTGGCTCGACAACGACGCCGCCCCAGGAACTTGGTTGCGCGACACGGCCCGAAGCGCGGCACGCGACGAGGCCGTCGACTACGGGGCGCTCACGGCCAATGTCGTGGGCCTCTTTACGCAAACGCATGACGCCTGCGCCGGACTCGTGGCCAACAGCCTGCGCCGGCTCGCGCAGCAGGCGTCGCCCGGCGCTGTGCCCGCCGTCAACGGTGCTCAATCGCTAACGGCCAACCTTGCCGTCGCCATCACCGCCATCGGCGAGGTGATCCGTCAGGATCCCCCCGTGCAAAACACCCGTCGATTCCTGCACGCGCCCGCCATCATCCATGAACGAACGCTCGCACGCGGCGATGCCATCCTGGTGGTGCTTGCCGCCGCGCCCGCCGGCGCCGCACCGGACGACGTGGCCTGGACCTTCGGGCACGGCGCCCACACCTGCCCGGGACGCTCGCCGGCCAGCACGATCGCCGCCATCGGGGTCCAGACGATACTCGACAGCGATGCCGAGCTCGCCGCCATCGCGACCAGCTCGACGTATCACCCGCTCGGCAACATCCGGATCGCGCGTTTCCACGATGGCGCCACGGCGGCTTGAGGCAAATGACTGCTGTCGATGAACGCGTTTTAATCAGCGGAACCTTGGTTCCATTCAACGAAACACAATGGAACAAATGAAACCCTTGTAAACATAAGGCTCTGCGCCAGGGCCCCGCGTGGTCCAGGAATTTCGGGCAGGATGACGCTTTCGTTGTGCGCACCGCCCGCTGTGGCGTCCCGGTGCGCGCCCGTCCCGTCTTCCGCTGCCCACATGTCCGACACACACACCGACGGTATGCCCATGCCCGCCCGGGTATGGGCCGTTGCGACCGTCATGCTCGCGATCTCGCTCGCGGTGCTCGATGGGGCGATTGCCAACGTCGCGCTCCCCACGATCGCGCGCGACCTCAACGCCAGTCCTGCCACGTCGATCTGGATCGTCAACGCTTATCAGCTCGCCATCACCATCTCGCTGCTGCCGCTCGCCGCACTCGGCGAGATTGTGAGTTACCGCCGCGTCTATACCGTCGGGCTCGCGCTGTTCACCGTCGCCTCGCTTGGCTGCGCGCTCTCGGATTCGCTCGTCACGCTCACGCTCGCACGCGTGGTGCAGGGCTTCGGGGCGGCAGGCATCATGAGTGTGAACACCGCGCTGGTGAAAGCCATCTACCCGTCGCGCTGGCTCGGGCGCGGCGTCTCGCTCAACGCGCTCATCGTTGCCATCTCATCCGCTGCGGGCCCGACGATTGCCGCCGGCGTGCTGTCCATCGCGCACTGGCCGTGGCTCTTTGCCATCAACGTGCCGCTCGGCGTCGTCGCCTTTGTCATCGCCGTGCGCTCGCTGCCCGACACGGCCCGCGCCTCGCACCCCTTCGACTGGACTGGGGCGCTGTTAAGTGCGCTCACCTTCGGCTTGCTCATCTCCGGCATCGACGCCTTCGGGCATGGTCAGGCGCGTTGGCTGGTGGCGCTCGAAGTCGCCGCAGCGATCGTCATCGGCACGGTCTTCGTGCGACGCCAACGCACCCAGCCGGTGCCGCTGTTGCCGCTGGACCTGCTGCGCATTCCGATTTTCGGGCTGTCGATCTGCACGTCGATGGCGTCGTTCTGCGCGCAAATGCTCGCGTATGTCGCGCTGCCCTTCTTCCTGCAGGATTCGCTGGGCTTTGATCGTGTGCAGACCGGCTTGCTGATGACGGCCTGGCCGCTCACCATCGTTGTCGTCGCGCCGCTGGCCGGGCGCCTGCTGGAGTATTACAAGCCCGGTCTGCTCGGTGCGATTGGTCTGGCGGCGTTCGCCCTCGGCCTGCTCGCGCTCGGCCTGCTGCCCGCGCACCCGCAATCGGCCGACATCGTCTGGCGCATGGCCCTGTGCGGCTTCGGCTTCGGACTGTTCCAGTCGCCCAACAACTACGCGATGCTCATGGCCGCGCCCGCCCATCGCAGCGGCGGCGCAAGTGGCATGCTGGGCACTGCGCGCCTGACCGGGCAGACGACGGGTGCGGCGCTCGTGGCCCTCATCTTCAGCGTCGCCCCGTCGGGCTTCGGCACGCGCGCCTCGCTCTATGTCGCGGCGGCGTTCGCTGCAGTCGCGGCCGTGGTGAGCAGCCTGCGTACGCTGCCCGCGGCCCAGCCCGACGCGAATTCGGCACGCGGATGAGCGTCGTGCAGCGCTCGCCCGAGCGCCTCCATCCGGCCGACCGTCCGGCCGTGCTACACTGCCGACCTTTTACGGCTCGCCTGTGCGGGCCGCAAATGCCATGAGCTTCTGCGCCATCGATTTCGGCACTTCGAATTCTGCCGTCGCCGTGCAAGACGGCGCCGCCATGCGTCTGGTCGAGCTGGAAGCCGGCTACGGCACGCTGCCGACCGCCGTATTCTTCAACGCCGATGAAGGTGGCCGCGTGTCGTTTGGCCGTCAAGCCGTCGCCGATTACGTCGATGGTTACGACGGGCGCCTAATGCGCTCGCTCAAAAGCCTGCTCGGCTCCTCCCTGATCGAAAGCACGACCGACCTCGGTAACGGGTCGGCGATGCGTTATATCGACATCATCGCCACGTTCCTGCGCCATCTGCGCACGCACGCGCTGAAGGCCAGCGGCGGCGACCTGCGTCATGTGGTCATGGGTCGCCCCGTGTTTTTCGTCGACGACGATCCGCGCGCCGACGCAGCCGCGCAACGCTCGCTCGAACAAAGCGCGCGCGACGTCGGGTTCCATGACGTGCATTTCCAGTTCGAGCCGATTGCAGCCGCGTTCGATTACGAATCGCGTCTGAGCGATGAACAGCAGGTGCTCGTCATCGATATTGGCGGCGGCACCTCGGACTTCTCGCTGGTGCGTGTCGGACCGGAACGGGCACGCCATCTCGATCGCAAGGACGACGTGCTCGCCCACCACGGCGTGCATATCGCCGGCACGGACTTCGACCGCCGCATCGAGTTGGCCACGATCTTGCGCGAACTCGGTTACAAGGCGCTCGGTCCCGACGGCAAGGAAGTACCGAACCGGATCTATTTCGATCTGGCAACCTGGCATCTGATCAACACGGTCTACACGCCGAAGCGCGTTGGCGAACTGGCGCTCACGGCGCATCTGTACGCCGACCCTGCCCATCACCGGCGCCTGATGCGCACGGTCGAGCAACGCCTTGGACACGCGCTCGTCGGTCATGCCGAAGACGCGAAGATCAACGTCGCCTCAGGCGGCGAGACGCGCATCGATCTGTCGGTGATCGAACGCGATCTCGCGGTCGCGTTCTCGGAAGCGGGCCTGGTGGAAGCGGTCAGCGACGAAATCGCGAGCATCACGGCAGGCGCCGTGCATACGGCGGCGCTGGCCGGACTGCGCGCCGAAGATGTCGATGCGCTCTACTTCACCGGCGGCTCCACGGGGCTGCGCAGCCTTTCCGGTGCCATGTGCGCGGCCTTTCCGAAAGCAACACCGGTATTCGGCGACCGTCTCGCCAGCGTGGCGCTGGGTCTGGGCATTCACGCCAGGCGCGTGTTTTCCTGAGCGGTCGCCGGCGTCCGTTACTGAAACGCGACTTCGTTGAAACTGCGCAGCTTGCGACTGTGCAGACGATCCAGACCGTTATTGCGCAGCAGCTCCATCGCCTTCACGCCGATCTTCAGATGCTGGTCGACGCGCTCGCGATAGAACCGGTCCGCCATGCCGGGCAGCTTCAGCTCCCCGTGCAGCGGCTTGTCGCTCACGCAGAGCAAGGTGCCATACGGCACCCGGAAACGGAAGCCGTTCGCTGCAATCGTCGCACTCTCCATGTCGAGTGCAATCGCCCGGCTTTGACTCATGCGCTGCACCGGCTCGCGGTGATCGCGCAATTCCCAGTTGCGATTGTCGACCGTGACGACCGTGCCCGTGCGCATCACACGCTTGAGTTCGAAGTCGTCGAGTTGCGTGACGTCGGCCACGGCACGCTCGAGTGCGACCTGCACCTCGGCCAGCGGCGGCACCGGCACCCATAGCGGCAGATCGTCGTCGAGCACGTGATCCTCACGCACGTACCCGTGCGCCAGGCAGTAGTCGCCCAAGCGCTGCGAGTTGCGCAGCCCTGCGCAGTGACCCAGCATGACCCAGGCATGCGGGCGCAGCACGGCGATGTGATCGGTGATGGTCTTCGCGTTGGAAGGCCCCACGCCGATATTGACCATCGTGATGCCCGTGTTGTCCGGGCGCACGAGGTGATATGCCGGCATCTGCGGCAGGCGCGGCGGCGGCGTGCCCCGCGCGTCGAGCGCGGCTATGTTCTGGTTCCAGTGCGTGACGTTGCCCGGTTCGACGAACGCCGTGTACTGACTGCGGTATTCGCGCAAGGCCGGATCGTCGGTCGCGCTCATCAGCTCGCGTCCCAGTTCGACGAACTCGTCGATATAGAACTGGTAGTTCGTGAAGAGCACGTAGTTCTGAAAATTTTCGGGCGAGGTCGCTGTGTAATGGCGCAGGCGATGCAGCGAATAATCCACGCGCGGCGCCGTGAACAGAGCGAGCGGCAAGATCTCGCCGGGCATGGGATCGCGCGTGCCGTTCACGATGCTGTCGTCCATCGTTGCCAGATCGGGCACGTCGAACGCGGTGCGCATGGCGCGCAGGTGTGTCTGATCGAGATCGCCTTCGAGGTACACGCCGTCCTGATAGGCGAAGTGCACAGGGATCGGCTCGTCGGAGACGCCCACTTCGAAGGCCACGCCGTGATTGTGCGCCAGACGGCGAAGCTGCTCGACGTAGTAGTTTTCGAACAGATCCGGTCGCGTGACCGTCGTCTGATAGCTGCCCGGCCCCGACACAAAGCCATAGGACAGACGCTTGTCCAGTTGGGTAATGTCTTCGGTGGTGATGCGAATGAACGGATAGTGCGCACTCACGCGCCGCGCCGCCTCCTTCTGCGTGGCGAAGCGGTCGAAAGCGGCGCGGAGGTACGCCGTGTTGGCATCGTAAATCGTCTTCAGGTAGGCGACGGCTTCCACCGGATCCGCGATCGATCGGGTGGCATGGACCGGTTCTTGTTCGGACATGCGCAAACCTCTTCTGTCTTAATCATGAGGGGGAGTATGCGCCCATTGTGACACGACCGGCAGGCGTCTCCGCGTCCCGTCCGCTGCCGTGGCCAAGCCAATCGAGCGCGCCCTCGCCGGCCGTCTCCGCCCCTGGCCCGGCGCGCCGAATCGCCACGCCCACGGCGAGCACGTCGATCGCCGCGAGGTGCAGAATTCTCGCGATCATCGTCACGTGAGCGCCCATCGTCTCGACGTGATCGTTGGGCAGCACGAGCGTCGCCTTGCGCGCCAGCGGAGAGTTGCGCGCCGTGAGCGCAATCACTTTCGCGCCGCGCGCCACGGCGATGTCGACCGCGCGGTTCAGATCCGCCGAGCGGCCCGACGCGGAAATGGCGACCACCACATCGCCGTCTCCCAACAGCGCTGCCGACGCCTGCAACAGATACGGGTCGCCGTACGCGATGGTCGGCATGCCGAAGCGGAAGAACTTGTAGTGCGCGTCCTGCGCGATCACGCCGGAGTTGCCCAGCCCGTAGAACTCGATGCGGCGGGCACCATCGAGCAAGGTGACGGCCGCCTCGAGCGTGCGCGCGTCGAGATGCTCGCGCATCTGCAGAATCGACGACACGGTGTTGTCGAGCACCTTGGCGCTGAATTCCGCCGCCGAGTCGCCCACGTGCACCTGTCCATGACGCACCGGCAGCGTGCCGGTCAGCGCACTCGCGAGTTTGAGTTTGAAGTCCGACAGTCCCTGACAGCCGAGCTTGCGGCAAAAGCGAATGACCGTGGGCTGGCTCACCCGCGCCAGACGCGCGATTTCCGACACCGGCTCCGCGAGCAGCGCACGCGGTTGCTTGAGCGCGAGTTCGGCCACGCGCTGCTCGGCCGGGCTCAACCGGTCGCGCAACCGATGCAGACGGTCGATCAGCGCGCCCGCGCCCGCCGCATGCGTGCCGAGCTGTTCGGCAAGGATGGCGGACGTGCCCAGGAACGCCGGATGATCGGCCGTAATGACGTAAGTCGGAATCGCCTTCAGATACGCCTCGAATCGCCCCTTTGCCTCGAAGCGCTGACGAAACGGTGAGTCCTCGAACAACGTGCCGAGCTTCGGAATCACGCCGCCCCCCAAGTACACGCCGCCCACCGCGCCCAGCGACACCGCGATATTGCCCGCGAGCGTGCCCAGCATCGCGCAAAAGCAATCGACGGTCTCACGCGCGAGCGCATCGCCCGCCTGGGCGAGCTTTACGATGGCGGGGGTCTCCAGCGATGGCGCCGAGCGGCCGTCTCGCGCCGCCAAGGCTTGATAGACGAGCGCCATGCCGGGACCGGCTACCAGACGCTCGAACGACACGTGCGGGAACTGCTTCCATGCGTAGCGCAGCACCTCGATTTCGCGCTCGTCCGCCGGCGCGAACGTCGTGTGCCCGCCTTCGCTGCCGAGCGCGATCCAGCGGTCTGCCGCCGGAATCAAGCCGGACACCCCAACGCCGGTGCCCGGACCGAGCAAGCCGATTACCCCGCCCGGCTGTGGTTCGCCGCCGCCCACCTGACGCCGCTGTGCCTCGGACAGGTAAGGCAGCGCCATCGCCAGTGCGGTGAAATCGTTGACGACCAGCAGCGTCTCGAAGCGCAGCGCACGGCGTGTCGCTTCAATCGAGAAGTGCCAGTCGCGATTCGTCATGCGCACCTCGTCACCGGCAATCGGATTCGCAATCGCGATCGCGGCATGCCGCACCGGCTCAGCGTGATCGGCCTCGTCAAGATACGCACGGATGACTTCGGGAACGCCGGAGAAATCGTCGCAAGCATAGTCGCGGATCTCGACGAGATCGCCGGGTGCGACTTCCAGCGCGAACCGGGCGTTCGTACCGCCGATGTCAGCCAGCAGCCGGGGACCGCTTACGTGCGGAGGATTATTCCTCACTCCAGAAGACATCGATGTTCACTCCTTCACAATGGATCAGCCGGGAGATGGCGTTGTCCTGCACCTCGGCCTGCGCCGCTTCGAAGACGGCGCGTTTGGCCGGACCTTGAATTTGCAGCAAGAGGCGCTCGCAGGACGCGAGCGCGGCGAGTGACCACGACACGCGCAGGTGCGGCGCGTGCTGCGGCTGCACAAGCACGAATTTGTCGTGTGTGGCGATGGCGTCGTGCCATTGCGCCGCGTCGGCGAAGAGCGACGCCGTATGGCCGTCCTCGCCCATGCCGAGCACGGCCACTTGCGGCACGCCATGCCTCCACGTGTCGTTGAGCGTTCTCACCTGCAGCGCGGCGGACGTCGCGGTGTCCACCAGCGGCAACCAGTGCGCACCCGTCGCACCGGGCAGCAGTGTCTCGGCCACCAGCCGGGCATTGCTCTCGGCGTGCGTGGGCGGCAGCCAGCGATCGTCCACGAGCGTGATGTCAATGTCGCGCCACGCCACGGGAAGCCGGGCCAGTTGCAAGAGAAATGCCTTCGGACTCGTGCCGCCCGATACAGCCAGCAACGCGCGCGGACGAATCGTCAAGGCTTCGTCGAGCCGTGCAACGACGGCGTTGGCGAGCGCCAGCGCCTGTGTCTGCCGGGTGGGGAAGGTGCGCCAGTGGATCATGGGTGTTTGCCTCCGGTTGACATGACGTCGGACCGACGCGCCGGGCCTCGCCCGGCGATCCGCCTCAGTTGTCTTCTTCGACCCAGCTCGTACCGGACTGTGCCAGCAGCGCGCTTGCGGCGGGCGGCCCCCAGGTGCCGGCGGCGTAACGCTTTGGCCCTTTGTGCTGACGCGACCAGTACGCCTGGATCGGCGCGACCCAGCGCCAGGCCGCCTCTTGCTCGTCTCGACGGACAAAGAGCGCGAGACGCCCGTTGATGACATCGAGCAGCAGGCGCTCGTACGCATCCATCCGGTGTCCCTTGAAGAACTGGTCGAACGCCAGGTCGAGGTGAACGGTTTGCAGGGTCATGCCGTCGCCCGGCTGCTTCGCAAGACAGTAGAGGCGGATCGATTCGTTCGGTTGCAAACGGATGACGAGACGATTGGCGCCGGCCTGCGCCGTGGCTTCACCGAGCAACGGATAGGGCGTTGCGCGGTAGTTGACAACGATCTCCGCCACGCGCTCGCCCAGCCGCTTGCCCGTGCGCAGGTAGAACGGCACGCCGGCCCAGCGCCAGTTGTCGATCTCGGCCTTGAGGGCCACGAACGTCTCCGTCTGGCTGGACGGCGGCACGCCCGGCTCGTCGACATAGGCCGGCACCGCCGACTTGCCGATCGCGCCACCGCCGTATTGGCCCCGCACCACGTTGCGCGCGACCGTGTCGTCGTCGAGCTGACGCAGCGAGCGCAACACACGCAGCTTCTCGTCGCGCACGGCGTCGGCGTCCATCGACAGCGGCGGCTCCATCGCGACGATGGCGAGCAGTTGCAGCAGATGGTTTTGCACCATGTCGCGCAGCGCGCCGGTCTGTTCGTAGAACTCGCCGCGCCCTTCGACGCCGATTTCCTCGGCAATCGTAATCTGAATGCTGTCGATCAACTCGCGTCGCCACAACGGCTCGAAGATCGCGTTGCCGAAGCGCAGCGCCAGCAGGTTTTGTACCGCCTCTTTCCCGAGGTAGTGGTCGATGCGGTAAATCTGGTCTTCGCGAAAACTCGCGCCCACCGCATCGTTGATCGCCTCCGACGAGGCCAGATCGTGCCCGAGCGGCTTTTCCAGCACGATCCGACTGTTCTCGTTGAGCCTGGCGCTGCGCAGTCCTTCGCAGATGGGGATGAACAGCGACGGGCCGGTGGCCAGATAGAAGATGCGCACGCCCTGCCGTTGGGCGAGGCGCTCGGCCAGTACGCCGAATTCGGCTTCACGCCCGAGATCGAGCGGCATGTAGTCGATGGTGGCGAGAAACCGCGACCATGCGCCCTCGTCCCAGACATCGGACTTGATGTGCCCGCGCACGTGTTCCTCGCACCACTTGTGATACGCGGCGGCCTCCATCGGCTTGCGGGCAATCGCCAAAATGCGGCCGGTACTCGCACCGGCGCCAGCGTCGGCATCGGCGCCCAATTGCCCCGTGCGGAACGCCCGGAACAGCGCGGGCAGCACCTTGCGCAGTGACAAATCGCCGGTGGCGCCGAACAAGACAAAGGTATAGGGTGAAGGCGTGGTCATAGACAGCGTGGACTCCCGTGCGGCCGAACGCTTCTCCCGGGCTCCGCTCGGCGCGCCAACGGGCGAGCCAGCAAGCGGCGAATGGGCCGCCGGACACGGCAAATGTCCGAATGTCACCGAAGAAGCGCAACTTTGACACTGCATTGTAGTTTAACTACACTTTAAATCAACAAAGTTTCGTTCTTTGACTACATCACCCACGTCGAGCGACCTACAACGTTCCGGACACCCCATGACCCAGTCTTCGCAAAATGTACCGCTGCATCCGGTGGTTGAGCGTGTGACCCAGCGACTGATCGAGCGCAGCCGTTCAAGCCGTCAGGCCTATCTGGAGGGCGTGGCCCGCGCCACGCAGGGGCAGCCCGGTCGCGAGTCGATCGGCTGCGCCAATCTCGCGCACGCGCTGGCCGCCGCCCCCGCCGACGACCGCATCAAGATCCGCACCGAGCGCACGCCGAATATCGGCATCGTCACGGCCTACAACGACATGTTGTCGGCGCACGCCCCGTTCGTTGAGTTCCCCGACGTCATCAAGTCCGCAGCACGGGCGCATGGTGCCAGCGCACAGGTGGCCGGTGGCGTGCCCGCAATGTGCGATGGCGTCACGCAGGGTTATGCGGGCATGGAACTCTCGCTGTTCTCGCGCGATGTGATCGCGATGGCCTCGGTCGTGGCGCTCTCGCACCAGATGTTCGACGCCGCCATGTTCCTCGGCGTGTGTGACAAGATCGTGCCGGGGCTGGTCATCGCCGCCCAGGCGTTCGGCCATCTGCCCGCCGTTTTCACCCCGGCGGGCCCGATGCCCTCCGGGCTGCCCAACGACGAGAAGTCGCGCATCCGGCAGGAGTATGCTGCGGGCCGCGTCACGCGCGCGGCGCTGCTCGACTCCGAACTCGCCGCGTATCACACCGAAGGCACCTGCACGTTCTACGGTACCGCCAACAGCAATCAGATGCTCATGGAATTCATGGGGCTGCACTTGCCCGGCGCGTCATTCGTCAATCCGCATACGCCGCTGCGTCATGCGCTCACGCAGGCGGCCACGGCGCGCGCCGTGGCGCTGGCGAAGACCGGTATCAACACGTCGCATATCCTCGATGAGCGAGCGTTCATCAACGGCGTCGTCGGCCTGCTGTCCACGGGCGGCTCGACCAACCACACGCTGCATCTGGTGGCGATGGCGCATGCGGGCGGCATTCTGCTGGACTGGCAGGACTTCGCCGAGCTGTCGGACGTCACACCGCTGCTCGCTCACGTCTATCCGAACGGCAAGGCGGATGTGAACCAGTTCCATGCGGCGGGTGGCCTGAACTTCCTGATTCGCGAGTTGCTCGACGCCGGATTCCTGCACGATGACGTGACCACCGTCATGGGGCACGGTCTACGCCCATACACGCAGGAAGCCGTGCTGCACGACGACGTGCTCTCCTGGCAGGACGCCCCCAACAACAGTCTCGACGAGGGCATCGTGCGCCCGGCATCGCGCCCGTTTGCGCGCGAAGGCGGCTTGCGCATGCTCGCGGGCAACCTGGGGCGCGCGGTCATCAAGTCATCCGCCGTCAAGCCGGAACATCAGACGGTTCGCGCTCCGGCACGCGTGTTCTCTGATCAGGAGAGCGCGCAAGCGGCGTTCAAGGCGGGAGAACTGACGCGCGATGTCGTCGTCGTGGTGCGTTTCCAGGGCCCGCAGGCCAACGGCATGCCGGAGTTGCACAAGCTCATGCCGATGCTCGGCCTCCTGCAGGACGAAGGCCATCATGTGGCGCTCGTGACTGACGGGCGAATGTCCGGTGCGTCGGGCAAGGTGCCCGCCGCCATTCACCTGTCGCCGGAGGCGGAGCAAGGCGGCCTGCTCGCGCGCGTGCAGGATGGCGACATCATCACGATCGATTGCGAGAAGAACCTGCTGCACTGCGAAGTCGACGACGCCACGCTCGCCGCGCGCGCCCCGGTCCCGGTACCGCAACGGCCGTTCGACCCGTGGCGTAACGTATTCCGCCTATTCCGGCGCAACGTCGGCGCCGCACCGCATGGCGCGTGCGTGCTGTTCGACGACTCGGAGTATCCGAAGCACTCGTGACTGTCCGGCGAACGATGTGCGATTACGCGTGACGTGGTGCGTCGATCGGCGGTGTCCCGTCGTGAAATAGCGTACGCAGTTGCGAACGCAGCTCGGCGGAATCGGTATGTCCGTGAACCGTGATGGCGTGTTGCACGGCCGCTTCCATCAGTTCGTTTTCGGAATCTGCGGATAGCGCCACGGAACAGTTCATTGCGCTCGGGAATTCCCGGCAATCGATGAATTTGCGGGTCATGATGGTCTCCTCACACGAGAGCGTCGTCTTGGCTGGATGACCGCGCCGTATACCACGCGACGCCTGCGGGGCGCGATTTCACCTTCTGCGGATGGCAAACAAAATCATTCTGAAAGTATAGGTTGCGGGTGGCGATTGTCAGGTCACACGACGATGAGATTCATGCGGTCGGTCGAAGCCCCCATGACGGTGGGGCTGCCGCCGCGTCGGGACGGCGTCAAGAAATCTTGACGCCTTTTTTATTCATGCATCCCTAGACTGGCTCCGTCGTCACCCCTGTCGTCAATCGACACGTTGCCATGCCTACCATCGCCCAACGCGCCCGTCTGGAACCTCCCGATGCAAGTGCCGTCTTGGCCGACGCTTTCTCCGCCGCGCGTGAGCGCCATCGGTGCCCCCCACGCGCACGTCTCGATGCAACGCTCGACATCACGCTCAGCCGCGCGGCCGTCTCCACGCTCGCCGTCACGCTGGCGATGAGCCTGCCGCTGCCGTGGCGCGTCGAGACAATTCGCCCGATCCGGCACGATACCGCCGCCGTGGTATCGATTGCGTTGCCGCGCGTCGAAGCCTCGCGGGCCATGCTCGCCGTCATGCAATCGCTGCCAGAAGCTGAATTTGGTGTGCTGCGTCTTCGCCCCGCCGCCTGAGCGTTCAACGTCCCCGGTGTTCCGCCCCCTTCGCCCCGCCAATCCGCCCCCCGCCATGAACCCAGCCATCTTCGAAGGCGTTTGGATTCCCCTCGTCACGCCCATGACAGGCGCGAACGGCGCACAGATCGATCGCAGCGCCTTCGCCCGTCTGGTCAACTTCTACCTTGCTGCCGGGGTCAGCGGTCTTGTCGTGGCCGGCACCACGGGCGAAGGTGCGCTGCTGGCCCCCGACGAACGCCGCTGGCTCGTCGAGACCGCGTGCCATCTCGCCCAAGACCATGCGCCCGTCGTGGCTGGCGTCGGCGCGGCCGACACGTCGGACGCCGCGCATCAGATTGGCAGCCTCGACGATCTGCCGCTCGCCGGTTACCTTGTGCCGCCGCCCTACTATCTGCGACCGTCGCAAGACGGCATCCTCTGGCACTACCGCACGCTGGCAGCCGTGACGCGCAAACCGCTCGTGCTCTATAACGTGCCGCTGCGTACTGGCGTGGCGCTCGGCGTGGAGACGATCCGAGCGTTGGCATCACACAGCGCCTTCGCGGCGATCAAGGAGTGCGACGAGCATTCGCTCACGCACCTGCCGTCGCAGGTCGCCATGCCCGTGCTGTGCGGCGACGATATGCAGTTGCTGCCCGCACTGCACGCCGGTGCGCGCGGATGCATTTCGGCGGCGGCACATGTGCGGCCGGATCTCTATCTGAAGCTGCTTCGCTACGCGCGCGAGGGCGACATGGTGCACGCCACAATGCTCTTCAACGGCATGAAGCCGCTCATCCGACGCCTGTTTTCCGAGCCCAATCCCGTGGCGATCAAAGCCGCGCTCGCGTCATTGGGCCTGTGCCCGGAGACGGTTCGTCGTCCGCTCATGCCGTGCTCGGACGCCCTTCGCAAAGCGATCGACGTCCAGCTCGAAGTGACGATGGCCTTCTGAGTCCGAACGGCGCGGCCTGTCCGCCCTTCCCCACGACACGAGACCCGATATGGACGACATCGAACAGCGTCACCGCACCATCGCCCGTCTGCTGATCAAGCTCTCGGGCACCCCGTTGGCCAGGCTCGCCTACGCGACCGGCATGACCGGCAACACGATTTCACGATGGGTTCACGGCGATCGCTGCGCGCTGGGTCCGCAGGGACGCGACAAGCTGCTCACCGCGCTTGGCGCCCGCAGCGATGGTGTCAACGTAAAACTCGCATTGCGCGCCACCGGCGCCACGCAACCTGTCTTCCAGATCAACGGCCTAGTGCAGGCCGACCGCTTCGCCACGCTCGCGGCTCTGACCTCGACGCAATTCGTTGCGGCGCGCGAGACCTGTCAGGGAAAAACGCTCGTGAGCGTCGTCACCGACATGAGCGGGCAAACGACGGCGCTGCTCGTCGGCACACGGGACGCGCTCGACGAGCTGTATGCAGCACTGGACATCACCGTGTCACCCAAACGCCGTGTGGAGGTCGCGCACGGTCCTTGCGCTTCGACTGACGTCGCAATGCGAATACACTCAAGCTGACCGTAGTTCGCGAGCGCCACACGCGATAACGACGGCGCGCTCGACGTGACGCTGGAACTCGACGATGCGCGCGACGTCTTCGCCCCTCGCAGCCAACATTTCGACCGTCCGTCCGGGACCTGGGTAGATGACTGAGCGTCCCCGGAACCCATGAGGTGAACGCCAGCGGCGATCCTCTCGCCGCTGGCGTGGTGCGTCAGGCCGAGGCGCGTGCGCTCACTGCCACCCGAACCGTCGCGCGAACATGCCTTTCATCATTTGCGTGAGCACAGCGTAGGCGAGCAGGATGGCCGCGAGCATCGGGAAGTACGCGAGCGGCAATGCCTGCATCTTGAACGTGTCCGCGAACGGCGACATCGGCAGCATCACGCCGATCAGCATCACGGCGGCCGTCATCATCAGCAACGGCCATGCCGCGCGGCTCTGCACGAACGGAATGCGACGCGTGCGGATCAAGTGCACGATGAGCGTCTGCGACAGCAGCCCCTCGACGAACCAGGCGGACTGGAACAGCGTTTGATGCTCGGCGCTGTTCGCGCCGAACCAATGCCACATCGCCACGAACGTCAGCACGTCGAAAATCGAACTGATCGGGCCGAAGAACACCATGAAGCGCGACAGATCCGCCGGATTCCAGCGCTGCGGCTTCGTGAGCTGTTCGTCGTCGACGTTGTCGAACGGTATCGTCGTCTGCGACAAATCGTAGAGCAGGTTCTGCGTGAGCAGTTGCAACGGCAGCATCGGCAGGAACGGCAGGAACGCACTCGCGATCAGCACCGAGAAGACATTGCCGAAGTTCGAGCTGGCGGTCATCTTGATGTACTTGAGCATGTTCGCGAACGTGCGACGCCCCTCGATCACGCCCTGCTCCAGCACCATCAGACTCTTTTCCAGCAGGATCAGGTCGGCCGCTTCCTTGGCGATGTCCACCGCCGTGTCCACCGAAATGCCGATGTCGGCCGCGCGCAAGGCCGGTGCATCGTTGATGCCGTCGCCCATGAAGCCAACGACGTGGCCGTTCGCGCGCAACAGGCGCACCAGGCGCTCCTTGTGCGACGGCGTGAGCTTGGCGAATACGTTGGCGCGTTCGACCGTGTGCGCCAGTTCGGCGTCGCTCATCGCCTCGATGTCGTCGCCCAGCACGCAGCCGTTCACCGCCAGCCCCACTTCGCGGCACACCTTCGCCGTCACGAGATCGTTGTCGCCCGTGAGCACCTTGACCTGGACACCCGCCGCTGCGAGCGCCTTGAGCGCCGGCGCCGTCGACTCCTTGGGCGGATCGAGAAACGCGATATACCCGACGAGCACGAGTTCGCTCTCGTCCGCAATGCCATAACTGTCGCGCACCGGTGGCAAGTGGCGCGTTGCCACGGCCACCACGCGCAGACCTTCGGCGTTCAGGTCGGCCGTGACGCGACGCAGGCGGGCCAGCACATCGGGCGTGAGCGGCTCGACGTTCGCACCATGCTGCACGCGATTGCACACGGCCATCACCTCCTCCACCGCCCCCTTGCAGATCAGTTCGTGATGATCGCCGTTCTCGCTGACCACCACCGACATGCGACGGCGCTGGAAGTCGAACGGGATCTCATCGATCTTGCGATACCGGTTCACGATGTCGAGATGCTGGTGCAGCTCCCCATGATCGAGCACTGCCACGTCGAGCAGGTTCTTCAGGCCGGTCTGGTAGAAGCTGTTGAGATAGGCATACTCGAGCACATCTTCCGAGGCGTGGCCCCAGACATCGGTATGACGTTCGAGACAGATCTTGTCCTGCGTGAGCGTGCCGGTCTTGTCGGTGCACAGCACATCCATCGCGCCGAAGTTCTGGATCGCATCGAGCCGCTTGACGATCACCTTCTTGCGCGAGAGCACGACCGCGCCCTTGGCGAGCGTGGCCGTCACGATCATCGGCAGCATTTCGGGCGTAAGGCCCACCGCCACCGACAGCGCGAACAGCGACGCCTCGAGCCAGTCGTGCTTGGTGAAACCGTTGATGAGCAGCACGATGGGCGTCATGACCAGCATGAAGCGGATCAGCACCCACGACACACGATTCACGCCCTGTTGGAACGACGTCACCGTCGGTTGCTGCGCCGTGACGCGCTGCGCGAGCGAGCCGAAGAACGTGCGCGCCCCCGTCGCCACGACGACAGCCGTGGCCGACCCGCTCACGACGTTCGTCCCCATGAACGCGAGGTTGTCGTAGGCGAGCGGATTGCTGCCGCCGGACTCGCAAGCGTGCGCGAATTTCTCGACGGGCAGTGCCTCGCCGGTAAGCGCCGATTGCGAGACGAACAGATCCTTGGCCGCGAGAATGCGCACGTCCGCCGGAATCATGTCGCCCGCCGCGAGCAGCACGATGTCGCCCGGCACGAGTTCGGCCAACGCAATTTCACGGCCCATGCGACCCAGACGGCGCACGTGGTCGGCCTCTACGCCCTCATGGCCGAACACTTCGCGGCGCAGCACCGTCGCCGTGGTGCTCACCATGGCCTTGAGCTTTTCCGCCGCCTTGGAGGAGCGCGCCTCCTGCACGAATCGCAACACCGTGGAAATGATCACCATCGACGCGATGATGATCGTTCCCTCGGTGTCGTCGGTCGCGTACGACACAGCGGCCAGTGCCGAGAGCAGCAGGTTGAATGGATTGCGGTAGCAGTTGAACAGGTGCCGCCACCAGGGCAACGGTTTTTCGTGCTCGACTTCGTTGACGCCAACGTGTGCCCGCACGGTGGCGGCCTCGTCATCCGACAGACCGTCGCGCGTCGTGTGCAGACGGGCGAGCAGATCGGGGCCGGCGTCGCGGGCGGCGTCGAGCAAACCTGGCGGTGCCTCGTGGCCATGCGCTGGCGCATCGAGGGTTTCGAGCATGTCGCGGCGGCGGAAGAAGCGCAGGCCAAGGCGCGCGCCAAGCACCGCAATCAGTCGCTCGCTGAACGTGAGAGCTTGTTGCATCGGATACATCCTGAAAATACGGTTGATATCGCTGGGCACCGGCCAGTCGCCGATGCCTGGGGACCGTTATCGCGCAGGCTCAGCCCGCGCGTCCGGTCGGATCGTTGCGACGCACGAGCGCCAGCAGCCACTGTCCGAGTCGCGCACTCGCGCCCGGGCGCGCCGTGACAGCGGCGTCCTCGGCATGCGGGGCGACGTGATAGTGATGCAGGCACTCGGTGGGCAGCATCAGGGCTTGCGGATTGCCTCCGCGAAGGGTCATGGAGTAACGGAACACGATGATTCTCCCGGCCGCGCGGCAATCGGCCCGGCGCGCACGAGAGACTCGCATTTCATCACCGGCGCCCACGGCAAACGGCCTGAAAACGAACCCCTGCGCGCAACGGGACAGCCCGAACGGCAGACGTAAAGCAAATTAGGGAGCGTGCTACGAAAGACGGACGCTATCGGTATGGCCCAAGAAAACCCTTCGGCGCGGTGGCCAAGGGCATTGGACATTCGATGCGTACATCAGAGGTGCGCGCCAACCCGGCTATGCGAGTTAGCGGCAGGGAAGATCCCGGGGACTAACTCGCGGTGATGGTGTCGACCTGCGCCGACCGGCAACTACCACTAGAACTACTGTCCACGGAAGGACCTCCTGAGAGCTATGACGGCGCGATTTTACCCCCGAGTGCGTCGAAAGAAAAGTGACAATTCACCGTGTTACAAAATGATGACGAATGCAACTTTCCAGCGGGAAGCGGCTCAGTCAGAATCTGTCATGTTTTCGTCACAAACCGCCCACCGGCGGCCGTCGAGGCACCGGCACCGCACGCCGCCCGGTGGCGTACCGGGCAACCGGTCTGGCCTATTTCTGCTTCCCGCTCCCCGAATTTCATGGATTCAATCAACCGCGCCCTGTTCCTGGCCGTCAATGCCTCGCCCAATGTCAGTGAAGGAGAACTGGCCATCGCCGTTCTCCTCGCCAAATACCTGATCCTGCTGCTCCCGGTGGGCCTGACCCTCCTGTGGCTCGCTGGCGGTCGCGACCGCGAGGGGGCCGTGCACGGTCTGCTGGGCGTAGCGCTCGCGCTACTGGTCAACGGTGTGATCGGTCTGGCCTGGTTCGAACCGCGGCCGTTCGTCGTCGGTCTCGGCACGAACCTGCTCCCGCATGCGCCGACGAGTGCCTTCCCCAGCAATCACGCGTCGATCCTGTTCACGTCGGCGTTCGTCCTGATGGGCACGCTCGCGCGCTCGCCTCGCCTGCTCGGCCGGCTCCTGCTGCTATGCGCCGTGCCCGTGTGCTGGGCGCGCGTCTACCTTGGCGTGCACTGGCCGCTCGATATGGTCGGTGCGCTGGCGGTATCGATCGTAGTGGCGCTCATCATGCACACCGCGAGTGCGCGTGAGACGAGTCGTATCGTCGCGGCTATCCTCGAAGCCCTCTATCGCCGCCTGATGGCGTGGCCGATTGCGCGCGGCTGGCTGCGTCGCTGAGCCGGCGGACTTGGGAAACGACGGGAACTGCGGGTTTGCGGACCTGCGGGAAGCGGTGGAAGCTTCAGGAGGGGTTGACGAACAGGCAGGAACGGTAGGAAGACTCGGGAGAACCGAATCTCCCAGTACGGCGTCGGAGACGGGGGATCAGCGGTGGTATTCGCCGGCAGCTTCGGGCTGGTAATCGATGCCGAGCAATGTCAGCGCGATCTGGTGGCCGCCTGGCACTTGCCACTGAATCGACTGACCGACGCGCAAGCCGAGCAGCGCGCTACCCACCGGCGCGAGCACCGAAATGCCGCTCGGCGTGCTCGCCAGATGTTGCGGATACACAAGCGTGACGCGATGTTCCTGCTGCGCGGCGAGATCACGGTAGCGCACCACCGAGTTCATCGTGGCGATGTCGGCCGGCATCTGCTCCGGTTCGACGACGCTCGCCCGGGCAAGCTCTGTTTCGAGTGCCTCCACATACGGCAATGCCGCGCGGGGCGCCTGCGCCATGAGCGCTTCGAGGCGTTCAAGGTCGAGCGTGGAGACAGTGATCGAGGGGCGTTGCGAATGGACGGTGAACATGTCGGCGGGCCTGTTTTTCCTTGACGTTGAGGGAGTGACCTTCAATCTAACAGAAGCCCCGCGCGGCGAGAAGTCCCGGACTTGACCGCCATCCGCTAGAATCGACGCATTAGGCACACAAAGTCGAAGTCATGTCCGAACACACTACCAATGCCGCGCTCTTCGCGCGCGCCCAGCAGACCATCCCCGGCGGCGTGAACTCGCCGGTGCGCGCCTTCCGTTCGGTCGGCGGCACGCCGCGCTTCATCGCCCGCGCCCAAGGCCCTTATATGTGGGACGCCGAAGGCACGCGCTTCATCGACTACATCGGCTCGTGGGGCCCGATGATCGTCGGCCACCTGCATCCGGACGTCGTCGCCGCCGTGCACGCCGCGATGTCGCAAGGCTTCAGCTTCGGGGCGCCCACCGAAGCCGAAGTGGTGATGGCCGAGACCCTCTGCGGCCTCGTGCCGTCCATCGAGCAGGTGCGCCTGGTGTCCTCCGGCACCGAGGCGACGATGAGCGCACTGCGCCTGGCGCGCGGCTTTACCGGCCGCAACAAGATCGTCAAGTTCGAGGGCTGCTATCACGGCCACGCCGACAGCTTGCTCGTGAAGGCCGGCTCCGGCCTGCTCACGTTCGCCGATTCGACGCGCAACGCGCCGTCGTCGGCCGGCGTGCCGCCCGAAGTCACGCGCGACACGCTCGTGCTCGAGTACAACAACGTCGAACAGCTTCGCGAACTGTTCGCCGGCCAAGGCGGCGAGATCGCGGCCGTGATCGTCGAGCCGGTGGCCGGCAACATGAACCTCGTGCGCGGCTCGCGTCACTTCCTGCAGACGCTGCGCGAGCTGTGCACCGCCCATGGCGCCGTGCTTATCTTCGACGAGGTGATGTGCGGGTTCCGCGTCGGGTTGGGCGGTGCGCAAGCGCTGTACGGCATTACGGCCGACCTCACTTGCCTGGGCAAGGTCATCGGCGGCGGCATGCCGGCCGCCGCGTTCGGCGGACGACGCGACATCATGTCGCACCTGGCACCGCTGGGCGGCGTCTACCAGGCCGGCACGCTCTCCGGGAATCCGCTGGCCGTGGCCGCCGGCCTCGCCACGCTCAAACTGATTCAGGCGTCGGGCTTCTACGAGGATCTGGCCAAACGCACATCGAAGCTCGTCACCGGGCTCGTCGAGGCCGCCCAGAGCGCTGGCGTGCCATTCTCGGGCGACAGCGTCGGCGGCATGTTCGGCCTGTACTTCCGTGCCAACGTGCCGCAGAGCTTCGCGGAAGTTACAACGTCCGACGTGGCCCGTTTCAACAAGTTTTTTCATGCGATGCTCGATCGCGGCGTGTATCTCGCGCCGAGCGCCTTCGAAGCGGGCTTCGTCTCGGCAACGCACGACGACACGATCATCGACGCCACGCTCGACGCTGCCCGCGACGCGTTTCGCGCCATTGCGTGATCGTTGCAGGTCACGTGGCTGTCTTCGGCCGGATTTCGCACACCTAGCGAGTCGGCCAGTCTGACCATCACAGGGAGAAACATCATGCAAGTGTCGTTGCCGACAAAGCTTCGCCAATCGTTCGTGCGCTGGTTGGCGCTGGGGGTGCTCACCTCGTTGCTGTCCGCCTGCGGATACAACCAGATTCAGGTCAAGGACGAAGCGGTCAAGGCCGCCTGGAGTGAAGTCGTCAACCAGTACCAGCGACGTGCCGACCTGGTGCCGAATCTGGTGAACACGGTCAAGGGCTACGCCACGCACGAGCAAACGACGCTCACCGAGGTGATCAACGCGCGCGCGAAGGCCACGAGCATCACGGTCACGCCGGAGACGCTCAACGACCCCGAGGCGTTCAAGCGCTTCCAGCAAGCGCAGGGCGAACTGTCCGGCGCACTCTCACGCCTGATGGCCGTCTCGGAGAACTATCCGAACCTGAAGGCCGACGGTCTGTTCCGTGACCTGCAATCGCAGCTCGAAGGCACGGAAAACCGCATCACCGTGGCGCGCAATCGCTACATTCAGGCCGTGCAGGATTACAACGTGTATGTGCGCCAGTTCCCGAACAATCTGACGGCGAAGATGTTCGGCTACGGGCCGAAGCCGAACTTCACGGTCGAGAACGAGAAGGCCATTTCGACCGCGCCGGCCGTCAAATTCTGAGGATCGGATCATGGCTGCCATCTCCGCGGACTACAAGGTGTCGCCAAAGGGCCGTGGAATGCCGACGCGCCGTCCGGTGACGGATGACGCGCGCGGCGGGCACTCGCGCAGTTGGCATTGGGGACCGACGCTTTGGGCGATGCTGGCGCTGGCGTTGGCGTGCCTGGGCTCGCTGGCGTTGCCGGCCAGCGCAGAGGATCTCGTGGCCGTGCCCGCGCTCACCGCGCGGGTAACCGACCTGACCCGCACACTCACGCCCGAGCAGCGCAACGCGCTCGAGACACAGCTCGCACAATACGAGCAACAACGCGGCAGCCAGATTTTCGTTCTGATGGTGCCGAGCACGGCTCCCGAGACGATCGACCAGTACAGCATTCGCGTGGCCGATGCCTGGAAGGCCGGCCGCAAGGGCGTGGACGACGGCGTCATCGTGCTCATCGCGAAGAACAATCCGAACGACCTGCGCAAGATGCGCATTGAAGTCGGACGCGGGGTACAAGGCTCGCTGACCGATGCCATCTCCGGGCGAATCCTGCGCGACGTGATGGCCCCCCATTTCCGCAGCGGTGACTTCTTCGGCGGGTTGGCCGCCGGCGTCGCGGCGGTCGAGGCGGCGATGAACAACGAGGCGCTGCCCGCCCCGAATTTGCCGTCGACGCGCGCGCCGCACTCGGATCTGTCCGATTTCCTGCCGCTGCTCTTCATCGTCTTCATCATCGGGATGGTGGTCCTGATGGAAAGCCGCCGGCGGTTTCAAGGGCCCGGTCTGCCGGGCGTGGGTCCCACCGACCCGCGCTCGCGGGTGCTCACCGGCCAACGCGGGCGCATCGGTGCCGGCGGCTTCGGCGCCGGGCTGGGTGGCGGCCTGGGCGGTCTGGGCGGCTGGGGACGCAACGACGGCGGCGGATTCGATGGCGGCGGCGGAGGTTTCGGCGGCGGCGGTGGCGGATTCGACGGCGGCGGTTCGTCGGGGAACTGGTGATGGCGATGGCAAACGAAGCAATCCCAACGCAACACAAGACGCACGATGTCTCGCGCTGGCTGCGGCATTTGGGCACCTGGCGAGCGCACGCCCGGTGGCTCTTCCCGGACAAGGCGCTCGATGCGCTCGAAGCCGCCATCCGCGATTCCGAAAAGGAGCACCGCTGCGAGATTCGCCTAGTGATCGAAGCTGCCATGCCGCTTGCTGCGGTATGGCACGGGCATACCTGCCGTCAACGCGCCGTTCACTTGTTTCGCCAGCTCGGCGTGGCGCATACGGGCGAGCGCACGGGCATTCTCCTGTACATCAACATCGCCGATCACGATATCGAGCTGATCGCCGACAAGGGCGTCGACGCGCTGGTATCCCCCCGCACGTGGGACACCGTCGTTGCGCAGATGAGCGCCGGCTTTCGTGACGAACGTTATGTCCAGAGCGTGCTCGACGCGCTGAACACCCTGCGCGGCATTGCGCGCGAATTCCTGCCGGCCCATGCCGGCGCGGCGCCGGACAATGCGTTGACCGACCGGCCGCTGATGCTCTGACGCCTCATGTTCTCCGAACAGGATTTCTCTTATATGCGTCGCGCGCTGGCGCTCGCCGAGCGCGCGATGTTCACCACCACGCCGAATCCTCGCGTTGGCTGCGTAATCGTGCAGGACGGACGGATCATCGGCGAAGGCTTCACGCAGCCGGCCGGCCAGGATCACGCCGAAGTGCAGGCCATGAAAGACGCGCGCACGCGGGGCGAGTCGGTGCGTGGCGCCACGGCCTATGTCACGCTCGAACCGTGCAGCCATTACGGCCGCACCCCACCGTGCGCGAAGGGGCTCATCGACGCGGGCGTGAAACGCGTGATCGCCGCGATGGAAGATCCGAACCCGCTCGTGGCCGGGCGCGGCCTGAGCCTGCTGCGCGACGCGGGCATCGAAGTGCGCTGCGGACTGCTGGAGCATGAGGCGCGCGAAATGAACATCGGGTTCGTCGCCCGCATGACGCGCGGCACGCCGTGGGTCCGCATGAAGGTGGCGGCCAGCCTCGACGGCAAGACGGCCCTGCACAACGGCGTGAGCCAATGGCTGACCGGCCCGGCCGCGCGCGCCGACGGCCACGCGTGGCGGGCGCGCGCGTGCGCCATTCTCACCGGCATCGGCACGGTGCGCGAGGACGATCCGTCGCTCACCGTGCGAGAGGTGGAAACGACACGCCAGCCACTGCGCATCGTCGTCGATTCGCGTCTCGAGATTTCCCCGACCGCCAAGGTGCTCGCGAACGGCAACGCGCTCGTAATCTGCGCCAACGGCGATCACGAGCGCGCGTCTCGTCTGCGCGACCTGGGCGTGGAGGTGCTCGACCTGCCCAATACGACCGGCAAGGTCGACCTCTCGGCGCTGCTGCGCACGCTCGGCGAGCGCCAGCTCAACGAACTCCACGTGGAGGCGGGCTACAAGCTCAACGGTTCACTGCTGCGCGAGCGCTGCGTGGACGAACTGCTCACCTACCTCGCGCCGTGCATCGTCGGCGACGCGCAAGGCATGTTCCACCTGCCTGCGCTCACGTCGCTCGACGACAGGCTCGCGCTCAGTTTCACGGACGTGCGCATGATCGAGAGCGATCTGCGGGTGATGGCCCGCGTCAAGCGCGACTGAATCCCCGTCGCCGGGTGCGCCGCGTGCGCTTAAACGTGGAAGCCCACGCGACCGAGCGCCTCCATTTCCACCGACACATACTGGCCCGGCTGGATATATTCGGCGGGTGTCGCACCGCCAGCCATCACGATCCAGCCGGCTTGGAGCGGCTCGCCCGCGGCGGCTGACAGACGCGCCGCTGCGACCAGCGAACGCAGCGGATGGCCGAGCAGCGCCGCCGTCGATCCCACCTGCACGGTGCGGCCGTTGATCGTCATGGCCAATCCCAGATTCGAGAAATCGACATGCGGATCGTGCCAGGCCCCAATCACGAAGCCGCTCGACGACGCGTTGTCGGCAATCACTTCCGGCAACGTGAACTTGAAGTCCTTGTAGCGCGAATCGATGATCTCGATGGCCGGCGCAATCGCTTCGACCGCCGCGAGCGCCTGCGGGCCCGTGACATGGCCTTCCAGCGGTTGCTTCAGGATGAAGGCGATTTCCGGCTCGACGCGTGGATGCACGTACCGCTTGAAGTCGATGGCCGTCCCCTCCTCGATCTGCATGCCGGACGTGAGGCGCCCCCATATCACATCGGAGAGCCCCATCTGCATCATCTTCGCGCGGCTGGTAAAGCCCATCTTCACGCCAACACGCGTCTCGCCGCGTTCGGCGCGGCGGGCGAGCGATGCGGCCTGAATGGCGTACGCGTCGTCGAGCGACAGACGATTGTCGGTATCGAACTGTTCGACCTCGTGCGCGAAATGGGCCGCGTCGTCGAGCAGCGTTGCGTAGTCTTGAATGTGGCTCATCGTGCCGCCTCGCTGGCAGATTCGAACACGGCGCGGACCGAGCCCAGGCCGTTGATACGGGTCTCGAAGATATCGCCCGGGGCCACGGCGACCATCGGGCCAAGCGCGCCCGAAAGCACCAGGTCGCCCGCCTTGAGCGGCGTGCCCACCGCCGCCATCGTGCGGGCTAACCACACCACGGCGTTGATCGGGCTGCCCAGGCAGGCCGCGCCCGCGCCGACGGACACCGGCTCGCCGCGACGCTCCATGACCATGCCGCACAGGCGCACGTCGAATTCGGCGAGCGTCTTCGGCGTATTGCCGATCACGTAGGCCGACGACGATGCGTTATCGGCAATCGTGTCGGTGATGCGGATGTTCCAGTCGGCCACGCGGCTGCCGACGATCTCCAGCGCGGGCAACGCGTACTCGATGGCGTTGATGACGTCGAGTTGGCCCGGGTTGTCGACACTCAAATCCCGGCCGATGACGAAGGCGATCTCGGCCTCGATCTTCGGCTGCGTGAGGATCGAGGCGGGAATCGGCTCGCCGTCGCCATAGCCCATGTCGTCGAACAGCAAGCCGAAATCGGGCTGATCGACGCCAAGCTGCTTCTGCACGGCGACCGACGTCAAGCCGATCTTGCAGCCGACGACGCGGCGCCCGGCCGCCAGATGCCGCTCGGTGTTGATACGCTGAATGGCGTAGGCGTCATCGATGGTGAGCGGCGCGTACGTGTCGCGCAGCGGGGCGATGAAGCGGTGCGAGCGCCCGGCGTCGTGCAGCGCGTCGGCCGCCTGCTGCAGGCGCGCCTGTGTGGCGGCGTCGCGCGGCGAGGTCGCGCTCATCGGGCGTCCGCCCTGGCCGGCGCCGCCGGCTCATCCTTGGTGTGCTCGCCCACCGCCCAGTGCGCGGCCGGTACTTGCGTCGCATACACGCGGATCGATTCGAGCGGTGCGCCGAGTGTCTCGTGGACGGTGCGTGCCACGGCCTTGACGCAGGCCTTCACGGTGGCGTCGTCGCGACCTTCCACCAAATGGATTTGTACGATTGGCATGAGGCTGTCCCCCTGAAAATGCCGAAAAGAAAGCTTTCGGAGGAAGCCATCATGCGCGCGCCGAGAGATACCGTCCAATACCTATTTTCCAGATTCCGATACTATTTCGGTATCACGTTATCCCGCCGGAACGGAGCCGTCCATGGACATCAAGCAAATGCGCTACTTTCTTGCCGTCGCGCAGGAAGGCCATTTCGGGCGGGCGGCACAGCGGCTGAACATGGCGCAGCCACCGCTCACCCGCCACATTCACGCGCTCGAAGCCCAGCTGGGCACACCGCTATTCGTGCGTACCCCCAAGGGCGCCACGCTGACCGCCGCGGGGCAGACGCTGCTTGCCGAAGTGCCGAACATCCTGGCGCTCGCACGCCGCGCCGAGGAGCAGACGCGCCTCGCCGGCGAAGGCTATATCGGACGGCTCGACGTCGGCATCTTCAGCTCGGGCATTCTCAACGCGATTCCGCGCTTGCTGGCGAGCTTTCATACCGAGCGCCCCGAAGTGAAGATCGGCCTGCACAACCTGTCGAAGACCGACCAGATCGCGGCGCTGCGCGAGCGGCGCATCGCCATTGGCTTCAATCGGCTGATTCCGGACGAGCCGGATCTCGTCGTCGACTGGATTCATCGCGAGCCGTTTCTCGTCGCGCTCTACGAAGGTCATCCGCTATGCGAGCGCGCGTTGCTGACCCTGGCGGATCTCGATAACGAGCGAATGATCCTGTATCCGAACGCCCCGGTGCCGGGACTCGCAGAGGAAGTCGCCGCCGCGTTTCGGGCCGAGGGCGTGACGTTGCGCGTGGAGCAGGAAGTGGAGGATGTCGTGACGTCGATCGCGCTCGTCGCGAGCCGCTTCGGCGTTTGCGTGACGACGGAGTCGGCGGCGAACCTGCGGCTACCCGGCGTGGTGTACCGACCGCTGAAATCACGACATCTGCGCGCCATCGAACTGAACTGCATGTACCGGCGCGACGACGATTCCCCGATTCTCAACGCCTTTCTCGCGCTCATCCGGCGCTCGCGCAATCGGCGTCACACCTTGGCGATGTAGCGCGTCGATCGATCCGGCGCTTCCGAGATCGGATGCAAACCGCCTGAATTGGATATCAATGAATGGCGGATTGTATCCAAAATGTCCTGTTCGACAATCCATCCCGTCTTCTCCCTTGCCGCCGACTCGCCCCTCGATTTGTCGATTCATCGCCGATTTTTTTAGATTTCAATCTGCGTAGTACTACGTATCATCGTTGTGACGACTCTTATTTTTTTCTTTTCAACGTCTTGAAACGCTTTATTCATGCGGGTTTTACGGCATCTCTGGATAGCTATTCCAATTTAACGGCGGATTACGCTACTATGGCGCATCGTTTCTGTCGCCTGCGGCAGGAGTGAGCCAATACCGACCGGGTTCCGCCGTCGATCAAGCGCACCGCACGACCGGGTGCTCAAAAAATACAAATCAAGGAGATGTCCACGATGCAGTTCCGTCACAAATCCCTGTTCGTCGCCGCTGCGCTTGCCGTTCTCGGCACGGGCGCCAACGCCGAGACCGTCAAGATCGCCATCGCCGGCCCGTTCAGCGGCTCGGTCGCCCAATATGGCGACATGGTGAAGGCGGGTGCGCTGACCGCCATCGACGAAATCAATGCGGCAGGCGGGGCGAACGGCAACAAGCTGGAAGCCGTGATGATGGACGACGCGTGCGAGCCGAAGCAGGCCGTCGCCGTCGCCAACAAGATCGTCAGCCAGAAGATCAAGTACGTGATCGGTCACGTTTGCTCGGGCTCGACGATCCCGGCATCGGACATCTATGAGAACGAAGGCGTGGTGATGATTACGCCGTCGGCGACTGCACCGCAACTGACCGAAGGCAAGAAGCGTCACTTCATCTTCCGCACCATCGGCCGTGACGACCAGCAAGGTCCGGCGGCCGCGCAGTACATCATCAACAAGGTCAAGCCGAAGAAGGTGGCCGTGCTGCACGACAAGCAGTCGTACGGCCAGGGTATCGCCACGTCGGTGAAGAAGGACCTCGACGCCGCCAAGATCCCGGTTGTGCTGTTCGAAGGCATCAACGCCGGCGACTCCGACTACTCGGCCGTCATCACCAAGCTCAAGGCACAGGGCGTGGACTTCGTGTACTTCGGCGGCTATCACCCGGAAATGGGGCTGCTGCTGCGCCAGGCACGCGAACAAGGTGTGAAGGCCACGTTCATGGGTCCGGAAGGCGTGGGCAACAAGGACGTGACGGCGATCGCCGGCCCGGCCTCGGAAGGCATGCTCGTGACGCTGCCCGCCGACTTCGCGGCCGACCCGGCCAACGCCAAGCTGGTGAAGGCCTTCGCGAGCGCCAAGCGCGATCCGAACGGTCCGTTCCAGATGCCGGCCTACACGGCGGTGCAACTGATCGCCAAGAGCATTGCCGGCGCGAAGAGCACCGACTCGGAGAAGGTGGCCAAGTACCTGCACGCGAACACGTTCGACACGCCGATCGGCAAGGTGGCGTATGACGCGGCAGGCGATCTGAAGTCGTTCAAGTTCGTGGTCTACACCTGGCACAAAGACGCCACCAAGACCGCCGCCAACTGATTTCCTGACGCTTTACCGGCCAGCGAATCCCCCCAGCCGCCCGCCGTTCCCGGCGGGCGGCGTGCATTCGCGCTCGGCCACCGCTCGTCGCGAGGCTTCCCGCATGAACGAATTTTTCCCGCAGTTTGCCCAGCAACTGGTCAACGGCCTGACGCTGGGCGCGATTTACGCGTTGATTGCCATCGGCTACACGATGGTCTACGGCATCATCGGCATGATCAACTTTGCCCACGGCGAGATCTACATGATCGGCGCCTACGTCGGTCTCGTCACACTGACGGCCATCGGCACCGCAGCGGGTTACCCGTTGCCGCTCGTTTTGGGCGCGGCGCTGCTGGTCTCGGTGCTGATCACCGGCCTGTATGGCTTTGCGATCGAGCGGGTGGCGTATCGCCCGCTGCGCGGCGGCCCGCGTCTCGGACCGCTGATCTCCGCCATCGGCATGTCCATCTTCCTGCAAAACTACGTGCAGATCGGCCAGGGAGCGCGCGACGTGTCCGTGCCGATGCTGATCTCCGGCGCCATCGATATCCCGATGGGTGACTTCACGGTGACCATTCCCTACGCGCGCATGCTGATCGTAGGCGTGACCGTCGCGCTGATGATTCTGCTCACGCTGTTCATCGCCAACTCGCGCATGGGCCGCGCCTGCCGTGCCTGCGCCGAGGACATGCGCATGGCCAACCTGCTCGGCATCGATACGAACCGCGTGATCTCGTTCACCTTCGTGCTCGGCGCCATGCTCGCGGCCGTCGGCGGCGTGCTGATCGGCCTGACCATCGGCAAGCTCAATCCGTACATCGGCTTCATCGCCGGTATCAAGGCCTTCACGGCAGCGGTACTGGGCGGCATCGGCAGCGTTCCCGGCGCCATGCTGGGCGGTGTATTGCTGGGGCTGGCGGAAACGCTCGCCTCCGGCTACATGCCTTCCGAGTACAAGGACATCGTGGCGTTCTGCCTGCTGGTGCTGGTGCTGCTGTTCCGCCCCACCGGCCTGCTGGGCAAGCCCGACGTCGAGAAAGTCTGAGGTCGACCATGACACAACCCCTCACGCTCAAGTCCGGCGCCGCCCAACGCGCACCGGCCGGCGACACCCTCAAGGGTGCGGTCATCTCCGCACTCGTGACGATCGTGCTCACCGCCCCCATCCTCGGCCTGCAACTGAAGCTCGACGGCTACCGCGTCGTGATCGAGCAGCACTGGCGTCCGGTCTGGATCGCCGCGGCCGTCGTCTTCGTGTTCCAGATGCTCAAGCCGTTCCTGCTGCGCTCGACGCGTGCCATCACGCTGCCGGCCATCCCCACCCTGGGACGCCGTCAGCAACTGAGCGCCATGTGGGTGCTGCTCGCCATCGGGCTCGCGTGGCCGTTCGTCGGCTCGCGCGGCGCGGTGGATGTGGCGACGCTGGCCCTCATCTACTGCGTGCTCGGCCTGGGCCTGAACATCGTCGTGGGATTCGCCGGTCTGCTCGATCTGGGCTACGTCGGCTTCTACGCGGTCGGCGGCTATACATATGCCCTGCTCAACCAGTACTTCGGCCTGACCTTTTGGGAATGCCTGCCGATTGCCGCACTCATGTCCGCCACCTTCGGGTTCCTGCTCGGCTTCCCGGTGCTGCGCCTGCGGGGCGACTATCTGGCCATCGTGACGCTCGGCTTCGGGGAAATCATCCGCCTGCTGCTGAACAACCTGACGAGCCTGACCGGTGGACCGGACGGTGTCTCGGGCATTCCGAAGCCCAGTGTCTTCGGCATCGAGATGGCGCGATCATCGAGTGTCGATGGCGTGAAGACGTTCCACGAACTGATCGGCTTGCCGTACGACGGCTCGCACATGGTGATCTACCTCTACCTGCTGGCGTTTGCGTTAGTGGGCTTCACGCTGTTTGTCACTAGCCGCCTGATCCGCATGCCGATTGGCCGCGCCTGGGAAGCGTTGCGCGAAGATGAAATCGCGTGCCGCTCGCTCGGCCTGAACCCCACGCGCATCAAGCTCTCCGCGTTCACACTCGGGGCATCGTTCGCCGGGCTCGCCGGTGCATTCTTTGCCGCACGTCAGGGGCTGGTCACGCCCGAATCGTTCACATTCATCGAATCGGCGCTGATCCTCGCCGTGGTCGTGCTCGGTGGCATGGGCTCGCAAATCGGCGTGATTCTCGCGGCGATTCTGCTGACCGTCCTGCCGGAAGTCGCGCGCGACTTTGCCGAATACCGCATGCTGATTTTCGGCCTGGTGATGGTACTGATGATGATGTGGCGTCCGCAGGGCCTGTTGCCCGCCACCCGCCCGCACGTGGAGTTGCCGCAATGAGTGCAGCACTGTTGAAACTCTCCGGCCTGCAGATGCGCTTCGGCGGTCTGCTGGCCGTCGATGGCGTCGATTTCGACGTCCGCCCGCACGAAGTCTTCGCCATCATCGGCCCGAACGGCGCCGGCAAGACGACCGTATTCAATTGCGTTGGCGGCTTCTATCGCCCCACGGGCGGCTCGATCACGCTCGACGGCGACAACATCACCGGCCTGCCGAGCCATAGCGTGGCGCGACGTGGCCTCGTACGCACGTTCCAGAACATCCGCCTGTTCCGCCAGTTGACGGTGGTGGAGAACCTGCTCGTTGCACAGCACATGCGCGTGCATAGCGGCTTTCTGCAAGGGCTGTTCTCGACGAGCGCGTTCCGTCGCGCCGAACGCGCGGCGCTCGAGCGCGCCAAGGCGTGGCTCGACCGGTTGGGCCTGACGGCCGTCGCCAACCGCGAGGCCGGCACGCTGTCGTACGGACACCAGCGACGTCTCGAAATTGCACGCTGCATGATCACGGAACCGCGTCTGCTCATGCTCGACGAACCGGCCGCCGGCCTCAATCCGCAAGAGAAGGTCGAGTTGCAGCAACTCGTCGACAACCTGCGTCACGAGTTCGGGATTTCAGTGCTGCTGATCGAGCACGACATGAGCCTCGTCATGGGCGTGTCGGACCGGATTCTCGTGATGGAACACGGCAAGCCGATCATGACCGGCAAGCCCGACGAGGTGCGGCGCGACCCGCGCGTCATCAAGGCCTACCTCGGGGAGGAATAATGCTCAAGCTGGAACAAATCCATACCCATTACGGGGCTGTCGAGGCGCTCTCGGGCGTGTCGATCGAAGTGAACAAGGGCGAGATCGTCACGCTCATCGGCAGTAACGGCGCGGGCAAGACGACGTTGATGATGACCGTGTGCGGCACGCCGCGCGCATCGAGCGGACGTGTCATGTTCGAAGATCGCGACATCACGGGATGCGCCACGCACGACATCATGCGCATGGGGCTGGCGATTTCACCGGAAGGCCGCCGGGTATTTCCGAGTCTGACGGTCATCGAGAACCTGAAGATGGGCGGCTTTTTCGCCTCCAAGGATCAGATCGACGCCGGGATGGACCACGTGTTCAAACTGTTCCCGCGGCTCGCGCAGCGCGGCAAGCAGCGCGCGGGCACGATGTCGGGCGGCGAACAGCAGATGCTGGCCATCGGGCGGGCGCTGATGAGCCGTCCGCGCCTGCTGTTGCTCGACGAACCGACGCTCGGCCTGGCACCGCTCGTGATCGCGCAGATCTTCGACATCATTCGCGCGATTCGCGAAGAAGGCGTCACCGTGTTTCTGGTGGAGCAAAACGCGAACAAGGCGTTGAACGTGGCCGATCGCGGCTATGTGCTCGAGACCGGTCGCGTCGTGCTCGCCGACTCGGCCGAGAACCTGCTCGCGAACGACGACATCAAACGCGCGTATCTCGGCGCGTGACGTAGCGCGCCGCGGCCCAGCGCACGGACGTTCGGCGTCAAAATGAGACATGGGGACGCACCCTTCGGTGGCGTCCTCATGTTCTCATGCGGCAAGGCGCACCCACGGCCCACGACGTCGCCCGGATTGGCACGTCACGCGGTTCACTGGCCCCACCCGATCCGGATTCGCGCACTTGCGAGATTCGGACGCAGACGGACACCCGCTTGGCGTAGAATAGAGCCTTTCCAAATTCCGCCCCGCGTTGTCCGCTATGCCGTTGGCCACTACAGAAGAAATCATTGCCGAGCTGAAGGCCGGCCGCATGGTTGTCCTCGTCGACGAGGAAGACCGCGAAAACGAAGGCGACCTGGTCATGGCGGCCGAGTTCGCGACGCCTGAAGCCATCAACTTCATGGCCAAATACGGCCGCGGCCTGATTTGCCTCACGCTCACGCAGGCGCGTTGCAAGCAGCTCAACCTGCCGCTGATGACCTACCGCAACGGGACCCAGTACGGCACCGCGTTCACGCTGTCGATCGAAGCGGCCGAAGGCGTCACCACGGGCATCTCGGCAGCGGATCGCGCCCACACGGTGCAGACGGCCATTGGCCGCGACGCGCGTCCGGAGGACATCGTCCAGCCGGGTCATGTGTTCCCGATCATGGCGCAGCCCGGCGGCGTGTTGGTGCGCGCCGGTCACACCGAAGCCGGTTGCGACCTGACGGCCATGGCCGGCCTCACGCCCGCCGCCGTCATCTGCGAAATCATGAACGACGACGGCACGATGGCACGCCTGCCGCAGTTGCTGGAGTTCGCCGAGCAGCACAACATCAAGATCGGTACGATCGTCGATCTGATCCACTACCGCAGCCGCACCGAATCGATGATCGAGACGGTCGCCACGCGCGAAATGCAAACGGCCTGGGGCCCGTTCCAGGCCACGCTTTACCGCGACAAGCCGAGCGGCAATCCGCACCTCGCGCTGGTGCGCGGGGTTCCGAACCCAGCCGACGAAACGCTCGTGCGCGTGCACGAACCGCTCTCGGTGCTCGACCTGCTCGAGACCGGCGTGTCGACCCACTCCTGGACCCTCGCGGGCGCGATGCAAGCGATTGCCGAGGCGGACAAAGGGGTTGTCGTGCTGCTGAACTGCGTGGAGACGCCCGAGCATCTGTTCAATCAGTTCGAAGCGCTCGACGAAACCGAGCAGGCGGCGCGCGCCAAGCGCCGCCCTGTGGACTTCCGCACGCACGGCGTTGGCGCGCAAATCTTGCGCGAGCTGGGCGTCGGTAAAATGCGGGTGCTCTCGAGCCCGCGCAAAATCCCCAACATGGCAGGTTATGGCCTGGAGGTCACCGGCTTCCAGCCGATGCCCGGCGCACCGGGCGCCTGAATAGTCTTGTATCGATGGCCCGCCCGCCAGTGGCAGCGGGGCATCACCTTGCCGAGCCATGCCTGTCTCGGGCATGCCGGCACAACGTTGGCCGCACCGCCTGGACGGTACTTTTTTAGAGGAAGCCCATTATGGACATCGGACAATATCAGCCCGAACTCGACGGTGAAGGCCTGCGCATAGGCATTGTGCAAGCACGATTCAACGACGCCGTTTGCACGGCACTTCGCGCCGCTGCCGTGGCCGAACTCGACCGCCTCGGCGTCGATGGCGACGACGTGCTGCTCGTCACGGTGCCCGGCGCATTGGAAATTCCGCTGGCATTGCAGAAGATGGCCGAATGCGGCCAGTTCGACGCGCTGATCGCGCTCGGCGCAGTCATTCGCGGCGAGACATATCACTTCGAACTGGTCTCGAACGAGAGCGGTGCCGGCATTTCGCGTATTGGCCTCGATTTCGGCATTCCCATCGCCAACGCGGTGCTCACGACCGAGAACGACGAACAGGCTGAAGCGCGCGCCGCCGAAAAGGGCCGCGATGCCGCCCGCGTGGCGGTAGAAATGGCCAATCTGCTCGAAGCGATCGACATGCTCGGTGGCGACGACGGATTGGACGAAGACGAAGACGAAGAAGAGGAAGATCGGTAATGAAGAGTGCTCGCCGCCGCGCGCGCGAATTTGCGCTGCAAGGATTGTATCAATGGCTGCTCTCGCGCGACCACGCGGGTGAGATCGATGCGCACCTGCGCACCACCCCCGGCTACGACAAGGCCGACCGCACGCACCTGGATGCCCTGTTGCACGGCAGCATCCGTGAGGCGGACGCCTTGTCGCAGCAACTCCAGCCCTACCTCGACCGCCCGGCCGCCGAACTGTCGCCGGTCGAGCATGGCGTGCTGGTCATTGGTGCCTACGAACTGATTCACCACCTGGACATTCCGTACCGCGTGGTCATCAACGAGGCGGTCGAACTCGCCAAGACCTTTGGCGGTGTCGAAGGCTTTCGCTACGTGAATGGCGTCCTCGACAAGTTGGCCGCGGAAGTGCGGCCAGACGAAGTCGCCGCGAATCGCAATGGCGGTCGCGGCAAAAGCGCATAGCCCTACGCGAGGGCTGCGCAAGGTATCGCAGGCCGGCCGGCCTGACGATTCCTCCCGCGTCGCGTGCACGCCGAACGGGGCAATCGCCCCGTAGCGTTCGCCCCGCAAGTCCCCCACCCTCTCCTTCCTGTCTCCCCCCCGACATCATGGATCGAACGCCCGACCTCGCCCCCGCCGCACTGAAGCTGGCGCAACGTGTCGACGACATCGCCCCGTTTCACGTCATGGAGCTGGCCAAGCAGGCTGCGCTGCGCGAAAAGGCGGGGCATCGCGTCATTCACATGGGCATCGGCGAGCCGGACTTCACGGCCCCCGAGGCAGTGATCGAGGCGGCGGTGAAGGCTATGCGTGACGGGCGAACCCAATACACGGGGGCGATGGGCATCCCCGCCCTGCGGGAGGCCATCGCCGGTTATTACCGTAGCTTTTACGGCGTGGAGGTCGAACCGTCGCGTATCGTCGTGACGGCCGGTGCATCGGCCGCCCTCGTGTTGGCGTGTGCCGCGCTGGTCGGCGTGGGCGACGAAGTGCTCATGCCGGATCCCTGCTATCCGTGCAACCGACATTTCGTCTCCACCTTCGACGGAAAACCCGTGTTGATCCCCTCGGGCCCCGCGGAGCGATTCCAGCTGACGGCCGAGCGCATCGAATCCCATTGGGGCGCGGCAACGAAAGGGGTGCTCCTCGCCTCGCCGTCGAATCCAACGGGCACGTCCATCGAGACAGCGGAATTGGCCCGCATCGTCAAAGCCGTGCGCGCGCGCGGCGGCTTCACGCTTGTCGACGAGATCTACCAGGGCCTGTCCTACGACAGCCAACCCACCACGGCGCTAACCTTCGGCGACGATGTCCTGGTCGTGAGCAGCTTCTCGAAGTACTTCAATATGACAGGCTGGCGCCTCGGTTGGCTGGTCGTGCCGCCGTCGATGGTGTCGACGTTCGAGAAGCTCGCGCAGAATCTGTTCATCTGCCCCTCCGCCGTGGCGCAACATGCGGCGACGGCCTGCTTCCAACCGGAAACGATGGCGATCTTCGAGGCGCGCAAGAATGCCTTCCGTGAGCGACGCGACTACATCGTGCCGGCGCTCGAGCGCCTTGGCTTCCGGGTTCCCGTGATGCCTGACGGTGCGTTTTACGTCTACGCGGACTGCACCGGCGTATCGCATCCGGACGCCGCCGACAGCGACCGCCTCACGCAGTCTCTCTTGCAACAAGCCGACGTCGTGCTCGTGCCGGGACTCGATTTTGGTTTTTCCGAGCCGCGCCGCTACATTCGCTTGTCGTATGCCACGTCGCTCGGTCAGTTGCACGAGGCGATGGACCGCATCGAACGGGTGTTCGCTGCCGGCTGAGTCGCCGGCCAGCCCCGTACTTGGGACGCAAAAACAAAAAAACCCATCGAATCACTTCGATGGGTTTTTTCTTGGGCCGCGATGGCGCTCTCTATAGAGAACCGTCGCGTGCCGACGGCTCGACGGGAAAAACGATGCACCGGCCCAGGCACACCACGCCGCCGATGGCCGATCAGGCGGCGGTGCTGTCGTCCGCTTCGAGCGACTTGGCGGCCGCCTTGCCCACCGAGGCCGCCGGCGTCGCCACCGAATCCGTCGGTTCGCCCGACTTGCCAGCCGAGACCGGTTTCGCCACAGGCTTGGCCGAGCTGACGATAACCGGCGCTTGCGGCGCGTTCGGCGAGACCTTGTGTCCCATGGCAACGCTACGCAGTCGATCGCGCTCGGCGAGTACCTTGGCACCGTATCCACCGTCGCCTGCGCTGGTCGACCCCACATAGCGGCGCAGACCACCAGCGAGCGAGCCGCCGCTGGCGATACATTCCTTCAGGATCAGCGCACCCACCTTGATGTTGGCAATGGGGTGCAGGGCCGCCTCGGGACCGCCGAAGTACTCAAGCTTGTCACGATGCACCTTCGACATCACCTGCATGAGGCCCTGCGCACCCACGGTACTTTCGGCGTACGGGTTGAAGCCCGACTCGATGGCCATCACAGCCAGCAGCAGCAGCGGATCGAGGCCGACTTCCTTGCCGGTCGAGTACGCCGCGCGCACGAGGTTGCCCGTGACGTCTCCGGCCACGCGATAGCGACGCGCCAGATAGTCGGCGACGGCGATTTGCTCGCGCGAGTCCAGCGGCTTGGTGGCGCGCGCATCGGCGGCCACACGCTGATTCGGAATATAAGCCGCGAGCACGGCGGCCGACGGCACGTGCTGCGCCGCTTGCGCCATCATCGACGCGTCCGACGGCGAGCGCTCAGCGACCACAGCGCCGTTGCCGCCCGGATCGGCCGCATGGGCGGATCCCGTGGCGGCCTCGAGCAGCGGACCGACTTGCGACGCCAGATCGGCGCGCCACGTCGGCTGCGCCCACAGCGCCAGCGTGCCGACCACGGCAACCAGGCCCACCGCGCTGGACGTATAGAGTCCAACACGACCGCCGTGCCATGCGAGGCGACGCCAATCGCGACGAGCCAAGGCTACCGTTGCCGTACCTCGCGCGCCGAGCGCACGAATCACGGCCAGTAGCCAGGGTGATAAACCAGACTTCTTCATACTACGTACTCCGGTTACGCCGTCACCACGGGGTGGCCCCGGGGCGTATGGAAATGAGCCGCGATGCCCGCCAGGCATCCCGTGTAACGCTCATTTACGGCATAGGGAACAAGGCGGGGCATCGTGTGTGTCTTGGACGATGCCACTACCGCCGCAGCACGCCGACCTGTTCAGGTCTCTGGCGCTGACGAGCTATTGCCCGCGCTGCTTCCTAAAACACTGGTTTCCCGACCTCGGTGAGAAAACCAGCGACTGAAAATCCACGTCAATGTTGTAGTTGTCGCTAAGCTTGAGCGGGTCGGCCTACCCGTCTTCAAAGCCGCCTTTTTGGATTCAACGGGCGGATTGTAGCAGCCATATATAAACAGTCAATACTATTATCACGACAGAACATTACCAAAAGTAATTTGTAACAGCTGTTTTGCCGTGACGTCTGGACACCTTGACCGGTAAAATGCCCTGCCTAAACCCCGCGTTTACAAGGGTGTCACTCCGACTTTCCTGGAATTCAAACGGCCGTTTTCACCGGCCGTATGAATTCCGTAAAAATTTTTGGTAACGGTTTGTTTCATGAAATATGTCGATCTTCGTGACTTCACCGCGCAACTGGAGCGATCCGGCCAGCTTCGTCGCATAGACGTGCCGGTATCGCCGGTGCTGGAGATGACGGCGCTCGCCGACCGCGTCCTCAAAGCGGCCGGCCCGGCGCTGTGGTTTGCGCGGCCGACCGGTTACGACATGCCCGTGCTGGCCAACTTGTTTGGCACCCCTGAACGAGTGGCGCTCGGCATGGGCGTCGATAAAGGCGAGAACGCGCTCGGTTCGTTGCGCGATATCGGTCGCCTGCTCTCGACGCTCAAAGAACCCGAACCGCCACGCGGGCTCAAGGATGCGGGCAAGCTGCTGGGCATGGCCAAGGCCGTTTGGGACATGGCGCCCAAGGAAGTCGGCAGCCCGGTGTGTCAGGAGATCGTCTGGGAGGGCGACGATGTCGACCTCGCGCGGCTGCCGATTCAGACCTGTTGGCCCGGCGATGCCGCCCCGCTCATCACGTGGGGCCTGGTCATTACCAAAGGGCCGCATCGCAAACGCCAGAATCTCGGCATCTACCGCCAACAGGTCATCGGACGCAACCAGGTCATCATGCGCTGGCTCGCCCACCGGGGCGGTGCGCTCGACTTCCGCGAGTTCGCCCAGGCGAACCCCGGCAAGCCTTTTCCGATGGCCGTCGCACTGGGCGCCGATCCGGCGACGATGCTCGGCGCCGTCACCCCCGTGCCCGATTCGCTGTCCGAGTATCAGTTTGCGGGCTTGCTGCGCGGCAGCCGCACTGAGCTGGCCAAGTGTTTGACACCGGGATTGGAGTCGCTGCGCGTTCCCGCACGTGCCGAGATCGTGCTCGAAGGCTTCATTTACCCCGCCGCGACACCGCCGCGCGCACCCGATGGCGCACCGCCGCCGCCGTCGCGCGGCGCGACAGCGGGTTACGCCCATGCGCTCGAAGGCCCCTACGGCGATCACACCGGCTACTACAACGAGCAGGAGTGGTTCCCGGCGTTCACGATCGAGCGCATTACCCTGCGCCGTAACGCGGTCTATCACTCCACCTACACGGGCAAACCGCCCGATGAGCCGGCCGTGCTCGGCGTCGCGCTCAACGAAGTCTTCGTGCCGCTGCTGCAGAAGCAATTCCCCGAGATCACGGATTTCTATCTGCCTCCGGAAGGCTGTAGCTACCGAATGGCCATCGTGCAGATGAAGAAGGCGTATCCGGGGCATGCCAAGCGCGTGATGTTCGGCGTCTGGAGTTTCCTGCGGCAATTCATGTATACGAAGTTCATCGTCGTGGTCGACGAGGACGTCGATATCCGGGATTGGAAGGAAGTCATCTGGGCCATCACCACGCGCGTCGATCCGACCCGGGATACGACGCTCGTCGACCAGACCCCCATCGACTATCTCGATTTCGCGTCGCCCACGGCAGGACTGGGCTCGAAGATGGGGATCGACGCGACCAACAAATGGCCCGGCGAAACGTCGCGCGAATGGGGACGCCCCATCGAAATGACCGCCGACATCGATGCGCGTATGGCTACCCTATACGCGGATCTCGGCTTGTAAGCTCGGTCCGGGGGCCGGGGCGCACCGAGCGTCCTACCCCCTCCCCCGGCATCTGACAGCGACATCACACCGCGCCGTGCCCAGTGGCGAATTCGCGCCTCGTTCGGGTCCGATATTCATCTGACCCTTTAATAATCTGTAATAAGGGCTTTCCCGCCCCCTGAGATCCGCATGCTGACTGGCTTGCGCGCATTTCGACCTGATGTCGGCGAACCCGATCCCATCGCGAAAGTGTCACAAAGTCCCACACAACGCCATTCCCTCGGGTAGAATCGCGCTTTTTTTCGCGAATGGGAACTCCGACCCCAATTCGGGGTAGCCGCGCTCGCAAGTACGCCGCGACGTGGAAATCGTTCGATATTCGCGAAACTCAGTAGCAGAAGTCAGAAGTCGCGCCCCGCCAGCGCCGCCCCCGAACCGTCACGCCCGTGCTGACGGCGACCGGCCTGCGGGAAATTTGTCCGCCCTCGCGCAGCGTACCGCCCGCCCTCATCGGGACCGGTGCCTGCCCCCCCCGGGCGTGGAGAAGACATCGAATGGATAACAATCAACCCCTCATGCGTAACATCGGGCCCTTCGCCCTGATGTTGACCGGTCTTGGCTCGATCATCGGCTCCGGCTGGTTGTTCGGTGCCTGGAAGGCCGCCAAGATCGCCGGCCCCGCCGCCCTTTTCGCGTGGCTCATCGGCGCCGTCGTCATCCTGGCCATCGCGCTCACTTACGCCGAACTCGGCGCGATGTTCCCCGAGTCAGGCGGCATGGTCCGCTACTCGCGTTATTCGCACGGCAGCCTCGTCGGCTTCATCGCCGCGTGGGCCAACTGGATTGCCATCGTCTCGGTTATTCCGATCGAGGCCGAAGCATCGATTCAGTATATGAGTACGTGGCCGTACGACTGGACGCACGCCCTGTTTGTCGACGGCACGCTCAGCACGAGCGGCCTCATGCTCTCCGCGCTGCTCGTGATCGGCTACTTCATGCTCAACTACTGGGGCGTGAAACTGTTCGCGCGCGCCAACACGGCCATCACGTTGTTCAAGTTCGCCATTCCGGCATTGACCATTGCCGGCCTGATGATCGCGGGCTTCCACCCGGGCAACTTCAACGTTGCGGAGCACGGCGGTTTCGCGCCGAACGGCATGTCGGCGGTGTTCACCGCCGTCGCCACGTCGGGCATCGTGTTCGCGTTCAATGGCTTCCAAAGTCCGGTGAACCTCGCGGGCGAAGCACGCGACCCGGGGCGCAGCATCCCGTTCGCGGTGGTCGGCTCGATCCTGCTCGCCACCGTCATCTACCTGCTGCTGCAAGTGGCCTACATCGGTGCGCTCTCCCCCGAACAGCTGGCCGGCGGCTGGCACATGGTGAGCTTCAGCTCGCCGTTCGCGGAATTGGCGATCGCACTCGGCCTGAACTGGCTGGCCATCGTGCTGTATTTCGATGCTTTCCTGAGCCCGAGCGGCACCGGCACCACCTATATGGCCACCACGAGCCGCATGATCTACGCGATGGAGCGCAACCGCACATTGCCCGCGATCCTCGGTCACGTGCATCCGCTGTATGGCGTGCCGCGCCCGGCGATGTGGTTTAACCTGGCGATCTCGTTCATCTTCATGTTCTTCTTCCGCGGCTGGGACTCGCTGGCCGCCGTGATCTCGGTCGCGACCGTGATCTCGTACCTGACGGGCCCGATCAGCGTGATGGCGCTGCGTCGCTCGGCCCCCGAGCTGCACCGTCCACTGCGCCTGCGAGGCCTGTCACTGATCGCACCGTTCGCCTTCGTGTGCGCGTCGCTGATTCTTTACTGGGCTCGCTGGCCGCTCACGGGCCAGATCATCGTACTGGTGATCGTGGCGTTGCCCGTCTACTTCTACTATCAGGCGAAGGATCGGTGGCAGGGTTTCGGCCGTGACCTCAAGGCATCGTGGTGGCTGATCGGCTACCTGCCGGCGATGGCGCTGTGCTCGTATATCGGCAGCAAGGAGTTCGGCGGTCTTGGCCTGCTGCCGTATGGCTGGGATATGGTGATTGTGGCCGCCATGTCGCTTGCGTTCTATCACTGGGGCGTGAAGGCCGGCTGGCGTACGCCGTACCTGGCGGGTGAGCGTGAAGAAGACGTCGCCAGCATGGAAGGCATGCCCGCGCTCTCGCACTAAGCGCTCCGAACATCGGCAGCGCCGACGGAAAAGCCCGCCTGCAATGCATTTGCGGCGGGCTTTTTTTACGTCATGTGCGGCATGCCGGGCACGCTCACCGGTGGGCGCGCCTACGCTCGACGAACAGGCTGTTGCCGAGCGCGCGCTTGGCCATCTTCTTGGCGTCGGCGGCCGCGGCCGAGACTTCCACGTGCGAGGGAAAGCTCTCCGGCGTGACCGCCACCACGCCGATCGACAAGCTCGTGATCGGGTGAAAGATGATCATGCCGCGACGATCTTCCGCTTCGAACCCGCCCGCCGCGATCTGATCCGGATGGAAGTATTCCGTCACGGCCTCGCCGAAGCGCCTGAGCGCCTCGCGGCAACGCGCCTCCCAATCGGGGCTGCGAAACACCACCAGAAAGTCGTCGCCACCGATGTGACCAAGGAAGTCGCGCTCAGGGTTGCGCACCGCCATGAGCACGCGCGCGACCAGTTGGATCAGGTCGTCGCCGCGCCGGTAGCCGAACACGTCGTTGAACGGCTTGAAGTTATCGAGATCGACATAGCAGGCGAAGAACGACTGCCGCTCACCGATCATGCGATCCATGTAGTCGTCGATCGGCACGTTGCCCGGCAGCAGCGTGAGCGGGTTGGCGTACCGCGCCGCGTCGAGCTGCATATCGGTGATGTGACGCATCAGCGCGTGGCCCTGCGCCACGCCCAGATATCGCCCTTGATCGGTGACGATCAAACCGCCCGCGATTTGCCGGCTGGCGCCTTCGGCAATCATGCGGCTCAGATCCTCAATGCGCGCGCTCTTGTCGAATGTGAGCGGGCGCGGCTCCATCACGGCCGAGCAAGGCTTGCGTCCGTAGAGTTCACGCGTAAAAGGCCGAGCGAACCGGCCGATCAGCGACGCGCGTCCGATCAATCCCACGGCACGGTCATGCTCGACCACCGGCAGCACGTCGAGCGTCGCATCGCTCTCGAAACGCGCCACGACATCTTCGCTGCGGATCTCCGGTGAGACTGGCTGCACATACGACGCGATTCGCTCCAGCGTCACATTGCCCGCACCGAGTTGACTCGGTTGTTGATGTACATAGGCGCGGCGCTCGTTGACAACCGCCCGCACGTGGGCCGTGATCGCCCGTTGCGGCTTCGCTTCCGGGCGCGCGATGAAATACCCCTGACCGAGGAAGATGCCGAGATCGCGCACGACCTGCAATTCCTCGGCGTGCTCGATGCCCTCCGCGATGACCCGCGTGCCGCTCGCCTCCGCGATCTGGCGCATCGACCGCACGAACTGGAGTTTGACGGTGTCGGTGTCGATGCCGTCGACGAAATGCCGGTCAATCTTGACGTAATCGGGCCGCAGCTCGGACCACAGCCGCAGGCTCGCATAGCCCTCGCCCATATCGTCGAGCGCCACTTCGAAACCCAGCGCGCGATACGCCGTGAGCGAAGCGCGCGTGCTTGCCAGATCCAGCGCAGGCGCATGCTCCGTGAGTTCGAGCACGACACGCTCGGGGGCGAGGCGCAGCGGCTGGAGCATGGCAAACGTTTCGTCGAGACCCAGCGATTCGCTCACGCCGCCGACCGGGTGCGCTCGAGTGACCGGACCGATGTTCAGGAAGAGGCGTTCCGGCAGGTCCTGCTCGACGAAGCCACGCAGCACCGTGCGACGGCAAGCCAGTTCGAGCGGCGCGAGCAGACCGTGGCGACGCGCGGCGGCGAACAGCGCCAGCGGCGAATGGATCGCCGTGCCGGCGGGCCCCCGCACCAGCCCCTCGTAGCCGGCAACGCCCGACGTGCGAAAGTCGAGAATCGGCTGGAACACGCAGGTCAGACCGATACCCTCGCACAGCTCGGCGAGCCATGCGGCCTCGTCGGGTTCCGCATCGGGCACTGACGCCGCGACGGACGTCGATATCGCATCGTGCAGTGTTCCAGGCGCGGCAAAGCGCTCCGGCGGACGTATCGCGACAGGCGGGGGAAGGTTCAACGGGAACTCCGTAGGTCGGTGCGGTGCGCCGCCATCATGCAAATCGCATTGCGTTGTGCGGGCATGTGCCGGGCGCGTCCATACCCATCGAAGGCGCGCTGCGCTTCGATGAAGCGTTTCACCCGTTCCCCGTGCTTCGCTTGCGGTAGCTGCTCTATGGCCCGTATCCGCGTCTGTTGACGGTGCCCGCAGGCACCGTCTTTTACTTGCCCTCAGGCTATCGCCGTTGTTTGACAAATCTGTGACAGTGTCGGATTTGCCACACACGCCGAGACGGCGAAACCCCCACCGTCGAACACCCTGGATATCCATCGCGTGCGCCCGGCATTCCTCCGGCGCGGAGACGAAAAAAAACGGCAACGCCGCAAAGCGTTGCCGTTGCCTCGCGAGGGTGCCGCCGACCGGCGCGCCCTCCCGAACTTACCAGGCGGTGACCACCGAGCCGCCGAACTTCTTCTCGATGAAGGCCTTCACTTCCGGCGAATGGTAAGCCTTGATCAGCTTGGCCACCCAGGGCTTGTTCTTGTCGGCCGTGCGAATGACCAACACGTTGGCGTACGGGCCGTTGGCGTCTTCGATGGCAATCGAATCACGCTTCGGGTTCAGACCGGCTTCCATCGCAAAGTTCGTGTTGATGACGGCCACCGCCACATCGTCGAGCGAGCGCGGCAGTTGTGCGGCGTCCAGCTCGACGAACTTCAGCTTCTTTGGGTTATCGACCACGTCGAGCGGCGTCGCCTTCAGACCGGCGTCGGCACGCAGCTTGAGCAGGCCCTGCTTCTGCAGCAACAGCAGGGCACGGCCGCCGTTGGTCGGGTCGTTCGGCAGCGACACCTTGTCGCCGGCCTTCAGATCGGCCAGCGACTTGATCTTCTTGGAATAGATGCCCATCGGGAAGATCACGGTCTTGGCGATCGACTCAAGCTTGTAGCCACGGTCCTTCACCTGGGCGTCGAGGTACGGCTGGTGCTGGTAGCTGTTCGCGTCCAGGTCGCCCGACGACAGCGCGGCGTTCGGTTGCACATAATCGCTGAACTCGATGACCTTGATATTCAGACCGTCTTTGGCCGCGACCTTCTTCACTTCATCGAAGATCTGCGCGTGCGGGCCGCCCGTGACACCGATCTTCAGATTGACGACATCGGCGGCAACCGCCGACGCGGCGAATTGCGTGGCGAAAACCGTAGCGGCACCGACACCGGCCAGCAGTTTGAAAAGCGTGCGACGTTGCATGGAAAAACCTCGTGTGTGTGATGTGCCGGTGCGCCGGCGACGTTGTTATATGAGATGTTACTTATGGCTCAGGCGACGCACCAGCCAGTCGCCGAACGTCTGTACCAACTGCACGAAGACGATCAGGATCAGCACGACGGTAATCATCACTTCGGGCAGGAAGCGCTGATAGCCGTATCGGATGCCCAGGTCGCCCAGACCGCCGCCGCCGATGGCGCCGGCCATTGCCGAATAGCCGACCAGACTGACGAACGTGATCGTCAGACCGGCCACGATGCCCGGCAAGGCCTCGGGCAGCAACACCTTGGTGACGATCTGGCCGGTGGTCGCGCCCATCGACTGCGCCGCCTCGATCAGGCCACGGTCGACCTCGCGCAGGGCCGTCTCCACCAGGCGCGCGACGAACGGCGCGGCGGCGATGGTGAGCGGCACCACGGCCGCCATCGTGCCGATGGACGAGCCGACAATCAGACGCGTGAACGGGATCACCGCGACGAGCAGGATGATGAACGGTGTCGAGCGCACCGCGTTGACGAGGATGCCGACGACACGATTGGTCGGCAGGTTTTGCAACACGCCGTTGCGATCCGTCAGATAGAGCAGCACGCCAAGCGGCACGCCGACCACGGCACCGATCAGGCCGGAAATCCCGACCATGATGAGCGTCTCCCAGAAGGAGGAGACGAAGAGATCGAACATTTCACTCCACATGGCTCAGCTCCTCAACGACAACACCTTGACTGGCGAGGAACGCCATGGCTTCGGCCACCCGGGCCGGGGTGCCGCCCGCCAGCACGGCGAGCGATCCGAACGCCTGCCCCTGGATCTCGTCGATCTGGCCGTGCAGGATGTTGAAATCGAGTTCGTAGCGACGAATCGCCTCGGAGAGCAGCGGCTGATCGACGCCTGCGCCGGAGAACGCCAGACGATACAGGTGATCGTGACCGTTGCCGATGCGCGACGCGACACGCTCGCGAACGCCCGCGGGCAGCTCCTGCGAAATCACGTCGCCGATAAGCGCACGCGTGACGTCGTGACGCGGGCGCAAGAACACTTCGATGACACGGCCCTGCTCGACCACACGGCCGGCATCGAGCACGGCGACGCGGTCGCACACCTGCTTGATGACTTCCATCTGGTGTGTAATCAGCACAATGGTCAGGCCCAGCTCGCGATTGATGCGCTTGAGCAACTCGAGAATCGAGCGCGTCGTTTCGGGATCGAGCGCCGACGTCGCTTCATCCGAGAGCAGCACCTGCGGCTCGCTCGCCAGCGCGCGGGCAATGCCCACCCGCTGCTTCTGGCCACCGGAAATCTGCGACGGATAACGATCCTTTTGTGCCGTCAGACCGACGAGTTCGAGCAGCGGCAGGATCTTCGCGCGAATCTCCGCCGCCGACAGACCCGCCAACTCCAGCGGCAACGCCACATTCTCGTAGACGGTGCGCGAGTTGAGCAGGTTGAAGTGCTGGAAGATCATGCCGATGCGGCGGCGCGCCTGACGCAGCGCGTCGGACGACAGCGACGTGAGGTCCTGCCCGTCAACGCGCACGCTGCCGTCGCTCGGGCGATTGAGCAGATTGATGACACGCACGAGCGTGCTCTTGCCGGCGCCGCTTCGGCCAATGATGCCGAAGACTTCGCCGCGCTCGATCGACAGGCTGATGTTGGAAAGCGCGTCGATCGGCCCCTTGGGCCCAGCGAAACGCTGGGTAATGTTCTGGAGTTCGATCATGCAAAAAAATAGCAGCCCCACTGCTTAAACCGCCCGCAGTGCCGCCGCCTTGACTCGATATTCAGTGCAAAGACAACATTCTAGCCCATGCATCTAAATAGATGAAAATAATAAAACTTGATCTCCTTATATCGGATTTCGACTGAACCTGAAGGCGATCACGCTTGTCTGCGAGAGGCGAAGTCGTCGAGCACTTCGATCACGCGGTCAAATTCGAGCGATTTGTCGAAGAAGTACTGCACGCCCAGTTGCTGGCAACGCTTGCGGTACGTGGCCAATGCATAGTTCGTGAGCACGATGGCCATCAGTTGGGGCAGCAGTCCCGCGTCGTGCAGGTAGGAGAGCACGTCCATGCCCGAGCCGCGTCGCAGTTGAATATCGACGATCACCGCGTCGAACGAATCTTCCTGGAGTGTGCGGACCGCGTCGTCGGCCGTCTCTGCCACGCCTGTCACCTGGAGCATCCCGGTCGAACCGAGCGCTTCGGACAGGCTCTCGCGGATGACCGCCGAGTCTTCGATCAAGAGCACCTTGAGGGGCAAACCGGACCCCGTATGCGTTGCCGCGTTCCCGGTTGGCATGACAACCTCGCTATCAACTGATCAAGCCGTTCTTGAGCGCGTAGAGCGTCAGGTCGGCATTGGTTTTCAAATGCATCTTTTCCAGCACGCGCGCGCGATACGTGCTGACGGTCTTTACCGACAGATGCAACTCGTCCGCAATTTCGGTGGGCGTGCGGCCCTGCGCGAGCTTGCAGAACACCTGGAACTCGCGCTCCGAGAGTTGCTCGTGGATCGGCTCGTCGCCCGGCTGGTCCAGCTTCTGCGCGAGCAGGTCGGCGGTACCTTCGCTGACATAGCGGTGGCCGCGCGCCACTGTGCGGATAGCCCGGATGATTTCCTCGGGCGCCGCATCCTTCATCAGATATCCGTTCGCGCCGGCGCGCAGCAGGTTGACCGCATACTGCGCTTCAGGATACGTCGACAGGAACAGTACGCCCTGCGCCGGGCGCAGTTGTTTGATCACGCGCAACGTGTCGATACCGTTCTTGTCAGGCATGGCGATATCCAGCAACACGACGTCGAAGGCTGTATCGCGAACCGCACGGATCACTTCGTCGCCGCTCGCCGCTTCGCCCAGCACTTCCATGTCCGACTCGTCGGCAATGAATTGCTTGAAGCCGGTACGGACAATCGCGTGGTCGTCGGCAATCAGGATTTTTATTGTTGTCGGTGACATCTAAGCTCCAGTGACGCTCGGTCGCTCGAATAATGAATCATCTGCCGGTAACTCTCAATGGTGCCGCACGAGATCCTGCGCCTCCACAGCCAGCATGCCGGGCCGCCTGGCGAGCTGCCCGGGCGGCCCCAGACGTCATCTATCGTCGGAACACCCCAAAGAGAAGTGTGACCAGGAAGATCACCAGAAAGATGAAGAACAGGATCTTTGCGATCTCTGCGGCACCGACGGCGATTCCCGTAAAGCCGAACACTGCAGCGATCAACGCGATCACGAAAAAAACGACAGCATAGTGAAGCATCGCAACCTCCTTGTAGGGGAACGGGCCGCGCGCGTCTGCATGACGCGTCACAGTATCGCTTCAGCGCACGGACAAGCCCCGTGCGGCAGCGCTCCGTCTAATCGACGATCTTCTTGGCGACAGTCAGTCCAAGCAGCAGGAAGATCACAAACAGCACCAGGAACAGCACGAACAGAATCTTCGCGATCCCGGCGGCACCCGCGGCGATCCCGGTGAAGCCCAACAGGCCCGCCACGATCGAGATCAGTGCGAACATCAACGCCCACTTCAACATAGCGCTCTCCTCGGTCAATGCATCGTTTCCCGGAGACTTCGTTCGCCTCCGACGGCGCGACACCGGTTTGCGCAACGCGGCGCGAACCCTCGGACGCTGAGTGAATGGTAGAAAAACGGCGCGTAGGCGACTGCCCGGACCCCGCTGGTTTTTGCGTAGGAATTGACTGACAATTCGCGAAACAACGCGATTTTCGACTTATGATCGAAACGCGTTCGATCATCGGTATTCCCTGCACGCCCCTCCTCAACACCTCGCCACAGGCCCTCATGTCTCGATTGCTCACGTCCTGGTTGCGTCGCCGAAGCTGGATCATCGCCATGATCGCGGCGATCGCCATCACCGTTGGCAGCCTGATCGGGCTGGAGTCTGCGCACCGCCGACTGGCGTCCACCTACGAGGCGGCCTTGCAGGCCATGACCGCGGCCAACGAACTCAACGAGATCATGGCGCGCACGTCGACCGTGGTGTCGAGCCAACGCGGCTATTTGCTCACGAACGACCCGATCTATCTCGATCCCTACCTGTCGGCCGTGCGTCGCATTCGTGATCTCGCCGCCCTGATCGTCCGGCATTACGAAGCCACGGGCGACACGCAGGCCACGAAGGACTTTGCCAATGTGATGACGCTGTTCTCGCAGCGCATCACCGCCATGGAAACGGCGCGCGCGGCGGTCAAGCAAGGGGAGATGAATTTCGAAGAGGCGCTCTCGCCTGCCAATCTCGGCATCGGCACGATGGAGCCGGTGCAAGACGGCATCACCGACCTATACAACCGCGAGCTGGCGCGCGCGCGCGCCGCACAGGACGACGGGCGCTTCGATCAGGCGATCTCGGCGATAAGCGCCGGCGCGCTCTCGGTACTCACCATCCTGTTGTTCGTGCTGCTGTTTCGTTCCCTCGGCCGGCAGATGCGGCAGGAGCGACTCGCGCGCGACCGGTTGAGCGAACAGCAAGCGCATCTGGATCGCGTCGTGCGTGAGCGCACCGAGCAACTGGACGAGTTGGCCACCCACTTGCAGAACGTCAGCGAAGACGAGAAGACCCGTCTGTCGCGCGAGCTGCACGACGAACTCGGCGCGATTCTCACCGCCTGCAAGATGGACGTGACCTGGGCGCATCACAAGCTGCGCAACGTCGATCCGGTGATTGCCGAGAAACTCGCTCGCGCGCAACGCAATCTCGACGCCGGCATTCAGACGAAGCGCCGCATCATCGAGAATCTTCGTCCGACGGTGCTGATCAACTTCGGTCTCGTGACGGCGTTGCGCTCGCTCGCCGAGGAAACCGCCGATCAACAGCACTGGCAGCTCGATCTCGACCTGCCCGAAGAGGACTTCGCCCTGCCGGAGTCGACGGCCATCGTGCTGTTCCGCGTTGCCCAGGAAGCGCTCACGAACGCGGGCAAGTACGCGCGTGCCACCACCGTGCGCGTGGCCCTGGCATGCGACGATCAGCGGGTGCGTCTCGAAGTCATCGACAACGGTATCGGTCTCACGCCGGATCAGTTCAACAAGCCCAAGACACACGGCCTGTTCGGCATGCGCCAACGGGTCTCGGCCAAGGGCGGACGCATCGACATTCACTCGCTGCCGCTGCGAATCGGCACCGAGATCCAGGTCGTGCTGCCGCTGTGCAATCCGGCGGACGCGCCCAACATCGCGACCGAAGTCACCGAAAGCACCGCCACACAGACACCTGCCCCCGAGAAGCCCGACGACGGCGCGAGCGCCTCGCCGCAAACGCCTTGATCCCCTGATCCTCAAACTGGCGCCCTGGGTACTGCGTCCTCGATACCGAGCACGTCGGAATGCGCCGACAGCGCAACCCGACGCCACCTACGCCGCGATGCTATCGCGGCTGACATCGCGAACACTTCGCACTCCCTACCATGGAATCTCGTGCCGCATCGAAAGCGCGGCAACGAGGCGCGCCGCTTTGCGTGCCGATGCGATGAAAATTCTCCGAACCGAACCTATCCCAACCCAATATGAAGGAGTTGCTATGAACTCGGATCTGATCAAGGGCAAGTGGAACCAACTCAAGGGCGAAGCGAAGAAGCAGTGGGGCAACCTGACGGATGACGATCTGCTCAAGATCGAAGGCAACCGCGACAAGTTCGTAGGGACGATCCAGGAACGATACGGCAAGGCGAAGGCCGAAGCCGAACGCGAAGTCGACACGTGGAACGACCAACACAAGCTTTGGTAAGCGCTTGCCGCCGTGCCCGCCGGGAGGCGGGCGCCCCGACGCGTCCCTTTCACTTCGCGCGCGTGCCGCGCGTCGCACAACATCCTCTGTCAAAGGAGACATTCAAATGAAACGACTGATCGCCATCGCACTGCTCTCCGGCTTCGCGCTGGGGCTCGCCGGATGCAACACCATCCACGGCGCGGGCAAGGACGTCGAACGAGGGGGCGAAGCCATTCAGGGCGCCGCCGATCGCGCCAAGTAATCCGGCATATCGCCGAATCCACGTTCCCCGCATGTCCCCCCGCCCCCCCGAAACTTGTGATGCATCGGCATTGCGCCTCATGCGCATTCCATTGCCCGCCTGAAGGAGGACCCCGACATGTCACATCGAACTGTCATGAACATTCTGACCTGCGCCAGCCTGAGCGTGGGCACCGCGGGAATGCTGAGCACCGCGGCGGCCCACGCGGCGGACGCGGCGACCAAGGATCGCTACGAGGCGACGCAGAAATCGGCCGAGGCCGACTACAAGGCGTCGGTCGCGCGTTGCAAAGCGCTCAAGGACAACGCGAAGCGTGTCTGTGTCGCGAGTGCAAAGGGCAACGAAGCCATTGCCAAGGCCAATGCGCAAGCCGACTATGAGCAAACACCCAAGGCGCGCTACGAGGCCGCCGTCGCGAAGGCCGACGCCGATTACAGCGTTGCCAAGTTGCGCTGCGACGACAAGAAAGGCAACGACGAGGACGTTTGCGTCAAGGACGCCGAAGCCGCCAAAACCAAGGCCTACGGCGATGCCAAGGTCATGCGCACGAGCCGGGAATCGTCTAAGGACACGATGGCCGCGCGGCAGGACGCCAATGCCGAGGCGGACAAGGCGCAGTACAAGGCCGCGCTCGAACGCTGCGAAGCGCTGGCCGGCAATCCCAAGGACACCTGCGAGGCGGACGCCAAGGCGCGCTTCCACCAGTAAGCGCAGGGATCTCCCAAACCATGCGGATCGCGGCCACGGATCCGTCCCAAAAACAGCAGATCCGGACGCACCGGGCGAACCGGTTAGGCAGGGAGGAGACGGCGGCGTTGCGTGCAGCCCCGCGACGTCGATGGCGGGCGAATGCGGCAAAAGCGGCATTCGCCTGCTGTTTTTGTGCCACAGGCGGCGAGCGTGCGTGTAAATGAATGTAACAAGCGCAGCCCGACCTGACGCTCCCCGACGCGAGCGCGGCAACGCAAGACGCTCACCGAAACGAGCGCAAATCGTTGATTCTGAATAGAATGACGACTTGATCTACACGTTTGGCGGCCGCTTTTCCTCGCCCGGACGTTCCCTGTGCCGTGTCAATGCGCATACTTTGCAACAATTGCGCCACGCCCGCGTTTCGGAACTTCAGTAAAGTTAAGCCAAGGAATCTGACGAACAACGGTGCTTAAGGGCACCCGGCGCGTCGCACGGCATGGTGCCGTCCGGGCGCTGTCATCAGTACGCTGCCAAGTCCGCAGGAGAAATGTCATGAAAACCAAGTTTGCCGCCCTTGCCATCGCGGGGATCGCGCTCGCTGCGGGTGCCGTCGGGACAGCGCAGGCTCACGTCTCGGTCGGTATCGGCATTGGCCTGCCGCTGGTCGTCCCGGCACCGGTCTATGCGCCGGCGCCCGTATACGTCGCGCCCCCGCCGCCGGTCTACTACGCCCCGCCGCCCGTCTATGTCTCGCCCGCGCCGGTGTATTACGGTCCTCCGCCGGCGTATTACGGCCGTCCGTACTACGGGTACGGGCACGGTCGCTGGCGCCGCGACCACTGGCATCGCGATTGAGCGACGGCCGGCCCCACGCGGGCAAACGCATCGGATAACACACCGGTCGCCGAAAAATGAACGCGCCACCGACTGCGAAGTCGGTGGCGCGTTGTCTTTGGCCGCGCCGGTCGGCGCAACGCGGCTACCTGCCGACGCGATAGGCGATGCGAAAGCCGCCCCAATGACGCCCATTCACATAGATCGGCGCCGAGGCATCTTTCATCACCATGAACGCCCCGCCGCCCATATCTCGCCGGTAAGTCTGCAGCAACAGCGGTTGGGTGTTGCGTCCGGCGGCCGCGCCCGTGCGGTCGTTGAACAAACGCCGGTTGCGGCAATTCGCGGCATTCCAGACCGGATCGTTGGTCGGTGCCTGCGAGAACTTGCGGTTATGCGTCGGCAGATAGCCGTTCTCGTCGACGGCGGCGCAAAAGGCGATACGCTCGTTGAGCGCGAGCAACGGCTCCTGGATGGCCGGGAGCGTCTCGTCGGTAAAGCGCGTGAAGCTGGCCATCAACTGCTGCGGGTTCGAACCGGGGATCGGCTCGTAGCGGCGGTCAAACAATGCCTGCTCGGTGATCTTGCCCTTGGCAAGCGCCGCCTCGAAGCTCTCCCCCACCTGCTTGGCCGCGCGGCGTACCGCGCGAATGAACGGTGTGTCCTCCGTCTCGACGTCGCTGCCGGCGATCAGGCCGATCAGATGTTCCGAGACGCCTAGCAAACCGTTGATACGCTCGCGCGCACGCTCAACGTGTTCCGCCGAATGCGAAACGCCGTCGGCCATTTCATCGACGTGGGCGACGAGCGTGGCGCATTCGCTTTCGATGGCTTCGCTGGCCTGCGCGATCTGTCCGGCCTGACGGTCGAACGTGTCGAGCGCAGTCCCGGCCGTCTCGATCACGCTGGCGATGGCGCGGGTGCCTTCGCGGGCGTCGTTGGCGCGCGCGACGTTCGCGTTGCTCTCGCGCATCAGGCGCTCGGTGCGCTCGCCCAGCGTGGCGAGCGTGTGCTCGATCTGCTGCGTCGCCTCGGCCGTCTTGCTCGCGAGCAGTTTGACCTCGGTAGCCACGACCGCGAAGCTGCGCCCAGCCGCGCCGGCGCGCGCGGCTTCGATGGCGGCGTTGAGCGCCAGCAGATTGGTCTGACGCGCGATCACCGAAATACCCTCAGCCACCTTGCCGACGTGATCGAGCGCGTCGCGCAGCCCGGCGATCTCGCCGGCCATGCCGGAGACGCCCTCCACGAGACCGTGGATCGACGCCAGCGACGCGTCGGCCGTGTGGCGCGACGCCGCAATTTCGGCGCTCGCGCGATCGGCCACATCGCGGGCCTCACGCGCGGCGCTGGCGATACGTTGGTTGCCTTCGCTGGTCTCGGTGGCGGTTTGGTGAAGCGCCTGAAACACGTCGGCCTGACGCTTGATGCGAACGGCGATCTCGTCGACGTTACCGGCGATGTCGCACAGTTCAACGCCGAGGGTGCCGGCATTGGCCGCCACCTCCTTCATGATGTTGACGGTTTGCGCCGCTCCCCGGGTGCGCGTGAATAGCCCCATTGTCAGTCTCCTCGCGTCTCTGATCCACTTGTTATGACGAGGGCGCGACAGTCGCCGTACCGCACGGAAATCATCGGGGCAGACGTTCGCGCCACACGCTGGTGTGTCGAAAGAGATAACGGGAGAAAAAACGGTCGACTTGAGGGTTGCCTCACTGGTCGCCGCCCCGCGCTTCCGACTTTATAGGACCACCCTCTCATGCACGGCTTACGCGGGACTTACTGACCCGGCCGTGTCGCGTCGGCACGCAATCATCCGAATAGTGGCTATGATGGCGATCAATCATCACCCTATCCGATGGATTCGACATGACGCCGGACCAATTGCTGACCTTCGCGACCGTGGCCGAACTTGGCAACATCAGTCATGCGGCGCAAGCGCTGCACCTATCGCAACCGGCCGTCTCCGGCCAGTTGCGGCTGTTGCAGGAGTCGTTCGGCGAGCCGTTGTATCGACGCGATGGACGCGGTATCCGGCTGACGGCCGTGGGCGAGCAGGTCGCCGTATATGCCAACAAGCTGCGGCAGGACTATCGCCAGGCCATGGCACTGCGCGATAGCCTGCGCGGCATGGAAACCGGGGCGCTGCGCATCGGGGCGAGTACGACGCCGGCAAGCTACCTGCTGCCCTACGCGATTGCGGAATTCCATCAACGCTACCCTGCGGTCGCACTGCATATCATCGACGGCAACACCAGTGAAATCGTGGCGCAGCTCGATCGGCTCGACGTGGCATTCATCGAAGGCGCCGTGCCGCCGGGTCTGTCGCCGGAGATCGCGGTGCGTCCGTGGCGCGACGACGAAGTCGTTGCCATTGCCCGGGCCGACCATCCCCTCGCGCAGCATCCGCAAGGCGCATCGCTGCAGGCCATCGCCGAGTACCCGTTGATCCTGCGTGAACCGGGGTCGGGGGTACGCGCGCTGGTCGCGCGCGCGTTCTCGGTGGCCGGACTCGCGCCACGCGTGGCGCTGGAATTGGCCGGGGTGGAGAGTATCAAGGAAGCCGTGCGGGCGGGCATGGGCGTGGGCTTCGTGTCCGCGATGTCGATGCGTCACGAAGACGCGGCGCTCGCCTCGGTTCGCATCGATCCCCCGCATGGCCTCAAGCGACTGCTGACGGCGCTTGTGCCGCATGCCGATGCCCTGTCACGTCCGACCGAGCGATTTCTCGCCCAGTGCTTCGCCAGGGCCGCCGACGAACCGGCAACGTTGCGGTAACCGCGCGCGGTTCGTCCGTACGTCGGTACGGGTGCGCCAGCGACGCATGGCGCTTGCCGCATCCCGCTCAGAACGGCATGCGTACCCACTCCTCCACGGCACCCACGACCTTGTCACGCGTTCGCATCAGCAACGAAAACGACAAATCGGCCTGAGCGCTCGACAGCATTGCACCGGTCAGGTCGTCGCTCTGGCCCAGATCGAATGCGCGCATGCGCTCGCTGGCGTCGCGCCCCCCCCGTCACGCTATCCAGTTAGCGCTGTGTCGCATGCATGCGACGCCTCTCGGCCATCAATGACTGTTCCATCGAGACGGGCATCGGCGATCGGCCCCACGCGTGGCCCATATGTAGCAAAGCCCTCACGCGCGTCACACGTGAGGGCTTTGCTGTCTTGCGGCAGCGGCGCCAGGCTGCGTCGGTTCGCGTCAGGCGGCGATTTTCTCAGGCGTTACCGCCTCGTCCTCCACCGAGCTGAGCATCAGATGTTCGAAGGCGCCCAGTGAGGCCTTCGCGCCTTCCCCGACGGCGATCACAATCTGCTTGAACGGCACGGTCGTGACATCGCCCGCGGCGAACACGCCGGGCACCGACGTCGCGCCCTTGGCATCGACTTCGATTTCGCCGTGACGCGTGAGCGACACGCTCCCCTTGAGCCACTCGGTGTTCGGCACGAGACCGATCTGCACGAACACGCCTTCGAGCGCAATCGTGGACGTCTCGCCCGAGGCGCGGTCGCGATACACAAGACCGTCCACCTTCTGCGCGTCGCCACGGATCTCGGTCGTCTGTGCGTTCATTAGCACACGCACATTCGACAGGCTGCGCAGCTTGCGCTGAAGCACGTCGTCCGCGCGCAGTTGCGTGCCGTATTCGATCAGCGTGACTTCCTTGACGATGCCGGCCAGATCAATGGCCGCTTCCACGCCCGAGTTGCCTCCCCCGACCACCGCCACGCGCTTGCCCTTGAAGAGTGGGCCGTCGCAGTGCGGGCAATAGGCCACACCGCGGTTGCGATATTCGCGCTCGCCCGGCACGCCGATTTCACGCCAGCGCGCACCGGTGGCCAGCACGACCGACCGCGCCCTGAGCACCGCGCCGCTGGCCAGATGCACTTCGTGAATCTTGCCGGGAATCAAGGCTTGCGCGCGCTGCGTGTCGATCACGTCGACGTCATACGTCTTCACGTGCTGTTCGAGTGCTGTGGCGAACTTCGGTCCTTCGGTGTGCGTCACCGAGACGAAATTCTCGATGGCCATCGTGTCGAGCACCTGGCCGCCGAAACGCTCGGCGACCACGCCCGTCACAATCCCCTTGCGGGCGGCGTAGATCGCGGCGGCAGCCCCTGCAGGGCCGCCGCCCACGATCAGCATGTCGTAGACAGGCTTGTTCTCGAGCGCCTTCGCGGCGCGCACGCTTGCACCCGTGTCGAGTTTCGCGAGCAATTCCTTCACGCTGGTGCGGCCCTGCGTGAACGATTCGCCGTTGAGGAACACGGTGGGGACCGCCATCACCCGACGCGCCTCGACTTCGCCCTGGAATAACGCGCCGTCGATGGTGACCTGCTGGATGCGCGGATTGATCAACGCCATGACGTTCAACGCCTGCACGACTTCCGGACAGTTCTGGCACGACAGCGAGATGTAGGTCTCGAAGCGGAAATCGCCGTCGAGCGCACGAATCTGCGCGATGGTCTCGTCGTCGAGCTTGACCGGGTGACCGCCCACTTGCAGCAAAGCGAGCACCAGCGACGTGAACTCGTGCCCCATGGGCAGCCCGGCGAAGCGGATGCGCGGGGCTTCCCCCGGCGTGCCGATGGCGAACGACGGACGACGCTCGCCGGCGCTGTCGCCGCCCTCGGCGTGCGCCACGACGGCGATCTGTGGCGAGAGCGGGGCGATCTCGTCGACCAGCGCCTTCATTTCAGCCGACTTCGGACTATCGTCGAGCCACACGGCGATTTCGATCGGACGCGTGACTTTCTGAAGGTACGTTTGCAACTGGGCTTTGAGGTTCGCGTCCAGCATGGCGTTTCTCCGTCTCGATAGGGAGTGATGGGGTGAGCGAGGCCCACCGCGCGGGCCACAGGCAGGCGCAGGTCGGCGTCGGGGTTCGGGGTCAGGGGCCGGCGCGCCAGACTCAAGCGGCTGGCGCGCTGGCGAGGCGCTTGCGGCGGCGATCGTGCGTAGCGCAGGACGCGGCCCGTTAGTGCCCCGTAGCGCTTGGATCTTGCTTAGATCTTGCCGATCAGGTCGAGCGACGGGCTCAGCGTTTGCGCGCCCGGCGTCCACTTGGCGGGGCAGACCTCGCCCGGATGGGCGGCGATGTACTGCGCGGCCTGGACCTTGCGCAGCAATTCCTTGGCGTCGCGGCCGATGCCGTTGTCGTGAATTTCGCACAGCTTGATCTCGCCTTCCGGGTTGATCACGAACGTGCCGCGCAGTGCCAGACCTTCTTCCTCGATCAGCACGTCGAAGTTGCGCGAGATCGCCAACGTCGGGTCGGCAAGCATCGGGTACTGGATCTTCTGGATCGTGTCCGACGTGTCGTGCCAGGCCTTGTGGGTGAAGTGGGTATCCGTCGATACGCTGTAGATCTCGACGCCCAGTTTCTTGAACTCGTCGTAGTGATCGGCCAGGTCGCCCAGCTCGGTCGGGCATACGAAGGTGAAGTCGGCCGGGTAGAACACGACCACCGACCACTTACCCTTCAGGGTCTCGTCGGTCACGGTGATGAAATCGCCATTTTGGTAGGCGTTGGCTTTGAACGGCTTGATCTGGCTGTTGATGATCGGCATGTCGTTGTCTCTCTGACGGGGTGGAAAGTGTTGACAGTATGCCGAAAACTATTTATTTACTAAAATTGATTATTAAAATCTATGCAATTGGCTCAGGCTATCGGCGCCGATAGCCTTCGCGCGCGCTTCCGACATGGCCCGCCATGTCGTCCCTGCCGCGTCAGACCGGCCATTGTCCGACGCTCGGTGGCTCAGCGCTGCGGATAGCGCACCGCGCGAACCTTGCCGCTGCCACCGCCGCCGCAGAAGAACAGATCGGCACCGTTATGCTCCAGGCCGCTCACGCCAATGCCCTGCGGCATCTCCACGTGCATGAGCACTTCACCGCTGGCGGGGTCGACCTGACGCAGTTCGCTCTCGTCGTTCTCCCACGTGCCGTGCCACAGTTCATCGTTCACCCAGGTCACGCCGGTCACGAACCGATCGGACGCGATGCTGCGCAACACCTGCCCGGTGGCAGGATCGATCTGGAGAATGCGGCGATCGCGATATTGCCCGACCCAGAGGCTGCCCTCGGCCCACGTCAGTCCCGAGTTGCTGCCGCTGTCGGGCGCGGGAATCGACGAGACGACCTTGCCGGTCGACGGATCGATCTTGTCGATACGCGATTCGGCGATCTGATAGAGGTGCATGCCGTCGAAGGCCGTGCCGGCGTCGCTCGGGGCGGCGATCGTGCGACGAACTTCGCCCGTGGCGGGATCGAAGGCGATCAGGGTATCGCCCGTTGCGGCCCATACCTGTCGGCCGTCGAACGTAACGCCATGGATTCGCTCGTTGCCCGCGAACGGACCGTACTCACAGGCGATATCGGCCGCCATCACGGCGGCTTGGGGACGCGGACGTTCCGCTCGTTGCAGTTTGCTTGTCATGTCAGGCTCCGGTTGTGACGCCGTCGTCGGCGTGCAAGTCCACTCTAGCCAAACGACCATCCAACAGGGAGTAACAATGTCGTCGTGAATTCGGCGAGGGGCGGCGATGTCCATCGACGAGCCCTTGCGCGGCCCAGCGCGCACACGCGGCCCTCGTGCTCCAGCGCGGACAAGGCGCGCTGCACGGTGCGTTGACTCGCACCGAGTGCAAGGGCCAGGGCGGAAGTCGACCACGCCGCACCGTCCGACAGCAGAGCGACAAGCGACGCGCGATTGCCGTCGATGGGCGGCAGCAGCACCGACACTGCGCGCCCACCTTGCGTGCGCAGCACGAACCCGCGCGGCGTCGCGTCGATGTCGGCGAGTCCCTTGAGCAACGCGCGCAGACGGCCAATCTCCACACGCAGGTGAGCGCGGTGGGTGTCGTCGGGGCGCCGCAGTCGAAACACTTCCGCGATGAGCGTATCGCGGTCGACGTCGCCGGGCCAGGCGCGCGCGAGTTGCAGCGCCAGGGTGAAGAGCGCCGGACGCCGTGCCAGCGGTCGCCAGCTGCTACCGGCGCTATTGCCGGCGCTGATGCCGCGCCGACAGGCATCGACAACGAGCCCATCCGAATGCAGCAGTCGTGCCACTTCGTCGAGGTTCAAGGCGCGCTCGCCGTCGGACTGCGCAAGGCGAGCCGCCGGTCGCGCCAGGGCGGCGTGCACGGTCTCGACTTCGGCGATCAGCGCGGGAATGTTGGCCGCGGACGCGGCCGTTTGGGCATGTGCGAGCATGGCATGCGCTTGTGGAATGCGCAGTGTGCGCAGCGCCAGCTCGGCACAGATCAGCGCATGTCCGGCGACGAGGCGCGCCGGGACGGCGTCTGACGGGGTGTCCTGCAGGGCTTGCGCAGCGGCGTCGACCTTGCCGAGCAGCACGAGGCGGCGGGCAAGCACCAGATGCGCAAGCATGGCATTGGGGATGTCCGCATGCGCAAGCAGCACAGCGGCGGCGGCGTGGAGCGATCGCGTCGACCCGCCAAGGTCGCGCATGGCGAGCGCGACTTCGGCGTCGGCGACTACACATCGAGCGCGTGCCAGGGCCTCATGCGGGCCGAAGCTACGCGCCGCCCGCTTGAACAGCTCTCGCGCGCGGGCAAACTCGCCCAGCTGTGCCATCGCGATGCCGCGCAGCGCGAGTGCTGGCGCATCGTCGCGCAACGCGATCCGACGCAAGGCACCCAGCGAATCGCCGGCAGCGAGCGCGCGCGCGGAAGCAGCAATGAGGGAGTCCATCGCGCGATATTACCGGGGATCACGCATGGCGCGCCGGAATGCAACGCAACCCAGAACACCATCACCGTCGGTCTGCGTGACGTTTTCTAAGCGGGAACGACGCGCCCTGCAAGAGGGCGCGGCAGGCATGCCGTGCGGACGATTCAATGGGACTGAGACGCCGGGTCGCCGCGACAATCGCTCCCGGAACAGGACGACGCCGCTTTGCGCACGTGCGCTCCCGGCCCGGACGACGTGCCCTGACGTCCGAAACCGATCTGCTGAAAAACGCCGCCACCCAGTTCAAAACCGGAGGCGTAGTGATAGGCGGCCACTGTGGAGCCCAGCGCCACCGATAGCAACAACAACGTTCCCGTACGCCAGCGGCGTCGGACCGTGGAAGCCATGTCTCCTCCCTGTCAGAGGTCGGCCCGCTCGAACGGCGCTTGTCACCGACTATCGGCAACGAGCGTTCCGTCATCTCGGCGGGGATCGAGTTCCCGTCACTACTGAGTCTCGTTTTTTCGCGATTCTGCACGCACTGGCCCCCATTTGTCATCCCGGCTATCCCTAAGCCCGCCAAATGTATCGCGATATGATATATTTTTTTGTTTTTGGACTATGCGGCGCTTCTCGCCCGCCCGACTCATGCCTGCGCCTGCCTCGCCCAATCCAACGGTCACCACCGATGCGCTGACCAAGAGCGATTTCGAAGCCCTATCGGAATTCCGCTATCGGCTGCGCCGTTTTCTCAATTTCAGCGAGTCCGCCGCACGCGACGAAGGCATCACGCCGCAGCAGTACCTGTTGCTGCTGCACGTCAAAGGTATCCCGGGGCGCGACTGGGCGTCCATCAGTGAATTGGCCGAGCGCCTGCAAGCCGTGCATCACAGCGTGGTGGCGCTCGTTGCGCGCTGCGAGAAAGCCGGGCTCGTCACGCGCCGCCAAAACGAAAGCGACCGGCGAGTGGTGGAAGTGCACCTCTCAGCGGCGGGCGACGCGTGCCTCATGAATCTCGCCGCCCAGCACCGCAACGAGTTGAGCACCTTTGCGGACATCTTCCACATTCGTGGCGTTCATTTGTAATCACGGCATTGTCATGGCTTCCGTTCCCCATACTCCTTCGCCTCACTCCACCATGGCCGCGCCCGCCCATGCACGGGACTTTTCGCGTGCGCCGGGCCTGCCTCGACTCATTGCGCTGGCCGCCGTCATCGGCTTTTGCGGTGTGCCTGCCGCGTGGTTGCTGCTGCACCTCATCCAGGGCTTCACCAACCTTTTCTTCTATCAAACGCTCTCGTTCGCGCCACGCTCGCCCGCCAATAACACGCTCGGCGCAGCGGTCATCGCTCTACCGGTCATCGGCGGACTGATCGTCGGCGCGATGGCCCGCTTCGGCAGCGACAAGATTCGCGGTCACGGCATTCCCGAAGCCATCGAGGCGATTCTGTTCGGCAAGAGCAAGATGTCGCCGCGCGTCGCCATCCTCAAACCGTTGTCCTCGGGCATTGTGATCGGCAGTGGCGGGCCATTCGGCGCGGAAGGCCCGATCATCATGACGGGCGGCGCCGTCGGCTCGCTCATCGCCCAATACTTTCACCTGAGCGCCGCCGAGCGCAAGACACTGCTCGTGGCCGGCGCCACCGCCGGCATGACGGCCGTATTCGGCACGCCGGTCGCCGCCGTGCTGCTCGCCGTGGAACTGCTGCTTTTCGAATGGCGTCCGCGCAGCCTGCTGCCGGTGATCGCTGCATGCGCGGTCGCCGGTTTCGCACGGCCGCTGATGCTCGACGCAGGTCCGCTCTTTCCGATGGCGGAATCCGTCGTCGCCCCCATCGCCCTGCTGTCGTGCGTGATCGCCGGCGTATGTGCGGGCGTTCTGTCCGCCGGCATGTCGCGCGCCCTCTACGCCATCGAAGACGGCTTTCACAAGCTTCCCGTGCATTGGATGTGGTGGCCGGCCATCGGCGGTGTCGCCATCGGCATTGGCGGCTATCTCCAGCCGCGTGCGCTCGGCGTGGGCTATGACGTCATCGCAGACCTGCTCGCCGGACACTTCACGCTGCATGCCGCGCTGGCGCTGCTGGTGGTCAAGGCGATCATCTGGGCGATTGCCCTGGGATCGTGCACCTCGGGCGGGGTGCTCGCACCGCTGCTCATGATCGGTGCCGGGCTCGGCACGCTCCTCGCACCGGTGCTGCCGGGTGGCGACGTCTCGCTGTGGGCACTGGTGTGCATGGCGGCAACGCTCGCGGGCGTGCTCGGCGCGCCGCTGACGGCCATCGTCTTCGCCCTTGGTCTCACACACAACGTGAACGCGTTGCTGCCGCTACTGCTCACTTGCGGCATCTCCTACGGCATCACGATCTGGATCATGCCGCGCTCGATCATGACGGAGAAGATTGCGCGACGTGGCCGTCACATCCATCGCGAGTATGGCGTCGATCCGCTGGAGCGCCTGCACGTTGGCGAGTTGATGACCCGAGAGCCGGTGTCATTGGCCGCCAACATGCTCATCGACGAAGCCGCGCAGCAAGCCTTCGGCGCGGGCCAGCGCCATCGCGCCTACCCCGTGGTCGACGCCGAGCACAGCGTGCTCGGCATGGTCGACCGGCAAGCACTCACGCGCGCGCAGACACAAGGGTTGCAAACGCTGGGCCAACTGTATGGCGCGAATCCGCCGCTCGTCGCGCTGGCGTCGGAGACGGGGCGTATCGTGTCGGCACGCTTCGCCGCGCATCACCTGGAACGACTGCCGGTCGTGAGCGATGCCGCTTCACGCAAGCTCGTCGGCATCATCAGCCGCAGCGATCTGGTCAAACCGGCTGAGCACTGGCGCTCGGAAGAAGAAGTGCGCGAGCGCATGCTTCATCTCGGACGCCGACGTAGCTGATTCTCGATACGACGACGCGCCGTCAACCAGGGTTGACGGCGCGTCAGAGCGAGAAGCGACGAGACGACCGTTATTGGTCAGTGCATCGGCGCCGAGTTGCGCGCGTCGCGCGACGCAGACGTCGAATTGCCGTGGGCCCGTTCCCAGGCATTCTTCGCTAGCAACGCCAGCATGGCGATCACAGCCGGCATGGCGAGCAGCGAGAACGTCGATGCGAACCCCATGTGACGGCGCATCAGTTCCGCGCCCAGCAACGCCCCCGCAATCCCGCCGAAGCGCCCCACACCGAGCATCCACGCCACGCCCGTGGCGCGGCCGTGCGTCGGATAGAACATTGCAGCCAACGACGGCATCGACGACTGCGCACCGTTCATCGCCGTGCCTGCCAGGAAAATCAGCACGACCAGCGCGCCGATGTTGCCCATCACCTGCCCCACCGCATACACCAGCACGGCCGTGAGCGCGTAGCCTACGGCGACCACTTTCTGCGCGTTGAACTTGTCCATGCACCAGCCCGACAGAATCGTGCCGATGCCGCCGCCCAGCGGGAACAGGGCCGTGATCAGCGCAGCCCGTTCGATGGTGAACCCGGCATCCTTGAACAGCAGCGGCATCCAGCTCGTGAGCAGATAGAAGATGACGAGTCCCATGAAGTAGGTCACCCACAGCATCAGCGAACCGAAGCCATATTGCTTCGAGAGCACGACACCGATGGCGGAACCGGCCCGCTTCGGGGCCGCTTCATTGACCGTAAAGGTGCCGACGTCATCGAGCGACTCGCCCGAAATCCGCGACAGGATGCGGCGCACCCGCTCGATCGGCTTTTGACGCACCACGAGAAACTTGACCGACTCCGGCAGGCAAAGCATCAGCAGCACCGACAGCACCAGCGGCAGCACGCCGCCGAGCACCAGCACGCTATGCCAGCCAAAGTGCGGAATCACCCACGAGGCAACGAATCCCCCCACCGACGCACCCAGCGGGAATCCGCAGAACATGGTGTTGACGATCACCGCGCGACGCGCTTCCGGCGCGTACTCGGAAATCAGCGTCACGGCATTCGGCATGGCCGCGCCGAGCCCCAGCCCTGTCAGAAAGCGCAGCGCCGTGAGCGTTTCGAGATCCTGAGCGAAAGCCGTCGCGAGACTTGCGATGCCGAAGAAGACGACCGAGAGCACCAACAGCGTCTTGCGCCCGAGCTTGTCGGCGAGCGGCCCGGCGAAGATCGCCCCGCCCGCCAGACCGAAGAGCGCCGCAGAGAGCACCGGACCCAGCGAACCTCTGTCGATGTGCCACTGCTGCACCAGCGAAGGCGCAATGTAACCGATGGCCGCGGTATCGAAGCCGTCGATGGCGACGACGAAGAAGCACAGGATCAACGCCACCCACTGATAGCCGGAAAACCGGTGTGCGTTGATATAGGTGGGCACATCCACCGTTCTCGTCTGATGCATGAAACTGTCTCCTCGGGGCGTGGCCGCCCCGGTTGTCGTCCCGTCATTATTTTGGATTTCGCCGCCACCGATGCGCGTCCGGTGCCATGGCGTGGCGCGCTTGTCGGTCGCCTTGATTCGACGGATTTGCGGCGTCGATTTTGTGCCGCTACTGTAAGGCCTTCCAGTGGCCGTCAAAATGATCTTTCGTCAGATCATCCATAACGGCCGGTTATACGCGCGAGCAGGCGAGCACTGGCGCCCGCGCGCCGATGCCCCGCCCTGCGCCTCAGGCAAGCGGCAGCCCCACATAGTTCTCCGCGAGCATGAGCGATGCCGCGCGCGAACTGACAACGTACTCCAGTTCCGAGCGCTGCATCTGTTGCTCGAACGGCGTGGCGTCGTCGAGGCGGTGCATCATGCGCGTCATCCAGTACGAGAAGTGCTCCGCGCGCCAGATCCGCTTGAGCGCCGCCTCCGAATATCCGTGCAAACCGGCTTCATTATCGCGATGGAAGAAATCGTCGAGCGCGCGCGCCAGACGCCACACGTCGGCCACGGCCAGATTCATGCCCTTGGCGCCCGTCGGCGGCACGATATGCGCCGAGTCGCCCGCCAGGAACAAGCGACCGTACTGCATCGGCGTGGCGACGAAGCTTCGCATCGCGATCACGCTCTTCTGGAAGATCGGCCCCTCCTTGAGGCGCCAGCCGTCGTCGCTTTCCGTGCGCATGTGCAGCTCTTGCCAAATACGCTCGTCGCTCCACGTCTCGGCGCGCTCGCTCGGATCGCATTGGAAGTACATGCGCTGCACCGTCGGGGAGCGCGTGCTGATCAACGCGAAGCCGCGCTCGTGTGCCGCGTAGATCAGTTCGTCGGACGACGGCGGCGCCTCCACCAGCACACCGAACCAGCCGAACGGATACACGCGCTGATATTCCTTGCGCACCGAGGCGGGCATGGCCGGGCGGCACACCCCGTGGAAGCCGTCGCAGCCCGCGATAAAGTCGCACGTCAGCCGTCGCACCTGGCCGTCCACCGTGAATTGCACGCTCGGTTTCGTGCTATCGATGTCATGCACCGAGACGTCCGACACGTCGAACAGGATGTCGCCCTGCACCGCTTCGCGCGCTGCGATCAGATCCTTGATGACTTCGTGCTGCGCATAGACCGTAATGGCGCGGCCGGTCAGTTCGGTCAGCGCAATGCGATGACGCTGGCCGCCGAATGCCAGCTCGATACCGTGATGCAGCGCACCTTCGCGACGCATGCGCTCGCCCACGCCCGTCTCGTTGAGAATATCCATCGTGCCCTGCTCCAGCACACCGGCGCGAATGGTCGATTCCACGGCAGCGCGCGTGCGCGATTCGAGCACGATCGATTCGATGCCTTGCAGATGCAGCAGATGGGAAAGCAGCAGTCCGGCCGGACCGGCACCGACGATGACGACGGGGTAATGGGTTCGCATGCGTTGTCTCCTGTAGTGGCATTGCCCGTGCCTGGCACACCCGTGCCGGGGCATCTCGCGACGGGTCGACGGCCTGCATGCGGCTTGCATTTCTCTGCTGCCTTGCGCTTGCTGCACCGAATTGGGACTACGCGTAAACGAGCATCCCTGAACCGATGGACACGCCTTGTCACGAGGGGCGAATGCGTCATATCTTATGGACCGCACGCGTCGAGTTGAATGGATGAATCGACGCCTTTCTTGTACTTTTTCGACAACTTCGACCAAGGGAAAACCAGTATGTCAGGCGCGTCACCCCGGCTGCGCGCGGCGCGCGAGGCGATTCCGGAATTCTCGCTGTATGGTGAATTGACGGGCACCGACAGCGCCGATTTCGTCCATATCGAGTGGATTGAGACGCGCAGCCGCCTCTACGACTGGCATATCGACACGCACCGGCATCTGGGACTGTTCCAGGTGCTGGCGATCTTCGAAGGCGCGGTGGAGGCGAACGTCGACGACGCCACGTGGGAGGTGCAAGGCCCGGCCGTCATCACGGTGCATCCGTCGGCCGTCCATAACTTCCGCTTCTCGCGCGGCGCGCACGGCTTCGTGTTGACGATGGCGCAGAGCGTGCCGTTCGATGCCGCGCTCGGCGCCGATGCCGACATGGCGTCGCTGCTGCGCAAGCCGTGGCTATTCCCGCTGGGCGACGCACCGCAAACGCGCGACCGTCTCCATACGTTGCTCGGTCTCATCATGGACGAGTTTTCACGCCCGCAACTCGGGCATGCGGAAATGGTGGGATGGCTCACGCGCAGCGTGCTGCTGCTGCTCGCGCGCCTGCATGCGCATCACGATTCGGCGACACGGGCCGGACGCACGGAGCTGGATTTGTTCGCGCGCTTTCGCGCCCTTGTCGAGACGCATTACACCGAGGCATGGGCTGTACCGGCCTACGCCGAACGACTGCACGTCACCGAGAGCAAGCTCAATCGGTTGTGCCGTCGCATCGCGGGAAAATCGGCCTTCGATCTGGTGCAGGACCGATTGATGCTCGAAGCGCGCCGCAAGCTGATCTATATTCCCGCGCCGGTCTCGCACGTGGCTTACGAACTCGGATTCCAGGACCCGGCGTATTTCTGTCGCGTCTTCAAACGGCATGTCGGCGTCACACCGTCGGCGTTCCGCCGCAACGCGCAACATGCCCACTTGGGCGACGCCTCATAACCTGATGCCCCGGGGGGCGGGCCTTCCCTGTTGAAGGCCCGCCCCCCGGCGACGCACCGATTCGCAGATTCCCCGATGCGTCGGCGCTCAGTGCTTACGCATTGGCCGGCGTCGGCACGCGCAGGAAGCTCAAGAGCGCCTCAGTCACGGCCGGGGCACACTCGATATTGGAGAGATGCGCGCCCGGCACGACGATCTGCTGCGCGCCAGGAATCCGTTCGAGCATCGCGCTCGACATCGCGGGCGGCGTTGCGAGGTCCCCCGCGCCGGTCACGATCAATGTCGGCGCGGTGATCGACGCGATCTCGTCGAGCTGATTCATATCGCGCACGGCAGCGCAGGCGGCCGCGTAGCCCTGCGGCGACAGCGAGCGGAACATCGCCTTCATGCGCTCGATCAACGCCGGCTCCTGCTCCGCGAATGCGGGCGTAAACCAGCGCGACACCACGGCGTCGGCGACGGCAGCCATACCATCGGCCAGCACCGTGCGAATGCGCGCATTCCAGCCGTCTTCGCCGCCGATGTGCGCCGAAGAGCAAACGATAGCGAGACGCTCGATACGCTGTGGTGCGTGAATTCCCAGCCACATGCCCGTCATGCCGCCCATCGACACCCCCGCCACGCTCGCACGCTCGATATGCAGCGCGTCGAGCAGCCCGATCACGTCACGTCCCAATTGGTCGATGACGTAAGGGCCCGGCGTGACGGACGAGCCGCCATGTCCGCGCGCGTCGTAACGGACCACCCGGAATTCACGGGCGAGCGCCGGCACCTGCGGCGCCCACATCTCGAGCGTCGTGCCCAGCGAATTGGACAGCACCAACGCCGGTGCGCGGTCGTCGCCGTCGATCGCCACGCGCAGCGTAGCGTCGCCCACCTCGATAAGACGTTCCGTCGTCATTCGTTTCGGCTCCTCAGCGTTGTGCGGCGTCGCGCGCACGGGTCGTCGAACCGGGCTCGGCGGCTTCCATCTCCGCGAAGATCGTCTCGGCGTCGTGGATCGCCTGATTGGCGGCAGGCAGGCCGCAATACAGGGCAGCGTGCATGAACAGCTCCTTCATTTCCTCGCGCGTCACGCCGTTGTTGAACGCGGCGCGCACGTGCATGCGAAACTCGTCGCCGCGATTCAAGGCGATGAGCAGCGAGAGCGTCACCATGCTGCGCATATGGCGCGTGAGACCCGGACGCGTCCAGACATCGCCCCAGGCGAAGCGTGTGATGAAGTTCTGGAAGTCGTCGTTGAATTCGTTGCGGCGTGTGAGGGTGCGATCCACGTGCGCGTCACCGAGGACGGCGCGGCGCACCTGCATGCCGTTGTCGTAGCGTTCCTGATCGTTCATGTTGATTTCCTGCCGGGTTGGGAGGGTGTCACGGCGGCGTCGGCAAGCGCGAGAACTCGGCCCACAAACGTCTCGGCAGCACCCAGATAATGTTGCGGGTCCGTCAGTCGCTCGAGCGTTGCAATGCCGAGGCTGCGGGTAATGTCATCGTCTTCGCGCAGGATGTCGAGCAAAGGACGGTGCTGCGCGAGCGCACTGCGGCAATGTGCTTCGACACGCCGATGGGCTTCGAGACGCCCCATCGTTTCGCCCAACGCCATCGTCACGGCCTCGGCCATGATGAGGCCGTGCGTGATGTCGAGGTTTGCCCGCATGCGCGCCGTGTCGACCGTCCAGTCTTGCACGAGCGTGCGCGCGGTGGCCAGCGCACCACCGCACAGCATGAGCAGTTCGGGCAGCGTTTCCCACTCGGCGTGCCACGTGCCCAAACCGCGTTCGTGATCCTGCTGCATCGCAACGAACAACGTGGCGGCCAGTTGCGGCGTGCGGGTGGCCGCCGCGAGCATTGCCGCACAGCCAACCGGATTGCGCTTGTGCGGCATGGTCGACGAACCACCACGCCCGGGACCGGAGGCTTCGGCAATTTCGCCGACTTCGGTTTGCGTCAGCATCGCCGTGTCGCGCGCGAACTTGCCCAGCGAGCCCGTCAGCGACGCCGCCCAACTTCCCACGCGCACGATGCGATCGCGCTGGCCGTGCCACGGCGTGATCGCCTCCGACAGCCCCAGGTGACGCGCCAGCGCTGCGGCGACCACCGGGCCCAGCGTGCCGAGCGACGCCAACGTGCCGGCAGCCCCGCCGAACTGCGCGCACAGCACCTGCCCACGCACGTTCGCGAGATCGGCGCGCGCGCGCAACAAAGCGTCGAGCGTACCCGCAAGCTTGAGGCCGAACGTAATCGGCAAAGCGTGTTGCAGCCACGTGCGGCCGACCATGACGGTCGCACGATGCTGCCGAACTTGCACCGCGAGTTCGGCGATGAGGCCGTCGAGGTCGGCGCCAAGGTCGTCGAGCGCGCCACGCACCTGCAGGATGAGTCCGGTGTCGATGGCATCCTGACTGGTCGCGCCCCAATGCACGAAGCGCGCGGCATCGGCATCGAGCGCTTTTACACGCGCTGTCAGTTGCTTGACCAAGGGAATCGCGAGGTTGCCCGCGCCAGCCGCGGCGTCTCGCAGGGCGGGCCAGTCGAGATCGCCGGCCCGCGCGGCGGCGGCGATCGGGGCGACAGCGGCGGCCGGGATCAGGCCGGCCTCGGCCTCGGCGGCAGCCAGCGCCGCTTCGAAGTCCAGCATGCCCTGCAGCGTGGCGTCGCGCGAGAAACGCGCTGTCACGGCAGCGCCGCGCAGCAAAGAGTCAAGCAGTTCCGTCATCGGAGCGTCGAGAGTGATTAGGGTTGGGTCAGGCCGGGTCGCCCTGTTCCGTTGCAAAAAGGCGGAGACGGCCGCGGGCTGTCAGCACTTTCATGCCGACAGCCCGAAGCCGCGCCAGTGTCAGCCTTGCATGACCAGCATCAAAGGTCGAGGAAAACCGTCTCCTCGTCGCCCTGCATGCGGATGTCGAACCGGTACGACACACGCCCGCCGCTCACCTCGCGGCGTGCGATCAGCGTGTGGCGACGCTCGGCCGGCACTTGTTGCAGCACGGGGTCGAGCGCATTGGTCGCTGCCTCGTCGTCGAAATAGATACGCGTAAACAGATGATTGAGCAAGCCCCGCATCGTCAGAATCACATCGATGCGCGGTGCCTCGCCGGGCGCGGCCGCGCCCGGCTTGATCGTGTCGAAGACAAAACAGTGCTCGGCGTGGGTGCCGGTGCCGCAGCGGCCCGTGCCGGCAAAGCCGGTGCGCTCGATGTCCTCGGCGCTCTGCACGTAGCGCCCAGCGGCATCGGCCTGCACGACCTCGATCAACGCGTCGTTGATCGGTTGACCGGCGCCGTCGAGCACCTGTCCGACCACGCGGATGGCCTCACCTTCGGCACGATCGAGCGCTACCACGGGGGTGAAGGCGCTCTTGAAGTCGTAACGGTACTGCTCCGGCGACAGGCCATAAGCGAAGTACGGGCCGACGGTCTGCGACGGCGTTTGCTGATAATCGGACATGACTCAGGACTCCATCGGCGTTTGGTCGGCACCGCGCAGGACGATGTCGAATTCGTAACCCAGTGCGTACTCGGGCTCGGTGATATCCATCGAGAAGCGCGCAATCAGACGGTCGCGGGCATGCGCCGGGGTGGCCTGAAAAATCGGATCGTAGCCGAGCAGCGGATCGCCCGGGAAGTACATCTGCGTGACCAGCCGGGTCGCGAAATACTCACCGAACACCGAGAAGTGCAGATGCTGCGGACGCCACGCGTTGTGGTGGTTCTTCCACGGGTAAGCGCCTGGCTTGATGGTCAGGAATTTGTAACGGCCCTGCGCGTCGGTCAGCGCGCGGCCGGCACCGAGAAAGTTCGGGTCCAGCGGGGCGTCGTGCTGGTCGACTTTGTGCACGTAGCGGCCGCATGCATTGGCCTGCCACAGCTCGACAAGCGTGTTCGGCACCGGACGACCGCCTTCGTCGAGCACGCGGCCCGTGACGATCATGCGCTCGCCAAGCGGCTCGCCGTTGCGCACTGCATTGCGCGTCAGGTCGCTATCGAGCGCCCCGACGATACCGTGACCGTAGACCGGCGAACGCAGGTTCGCGAGGTTCTGCTTGACGGGCACGAGCAGTTGCTTGGGGCCGCGCAGCGCCGTGGACTTATACCCGCTGTCGATCAGCTTGGGATGCGAATCCCAATCGCGGGGGCGCAGGACGGTCGTCGAATTCGACATGGTCTCACTCCATTTTGTGTTGACGAATCTGGCTTGCCGCCAGCTGGTTTTCGACACTATATCCATAATCAATGGATATATTTATTGACATTTTCTTAGGTTTTTCATAACTTTTCGGCATGGAAAGACATCGACTCGACGGGCGCATCAAGCTGCGCCATCTGCAATGCCTGCTGGCGGTTGCCCAACACGGCAGCCTGCAGCGTGCCGCGGAAGCCCTGTCCATTACGCAACCGGCCGTCAGCAAGACGATTGCCGAACTCGAAGGCCTGCTGGGCGTGCGTCTGTTCGAGCGCGGGCGCAATGGCGCGCGCCCCACCGCACAGGCCGAACTGTTTCTGCGGCATGCGGGCGCAAGCGTGAGCGCACTGCGGCAGGGCATCGACGTGCTCGCTCGCGCCAACGGCCAGACGGGCGGCGTGATCGAGATCGCCGTTTTGCCCACCCTGGCGGCCGCCATGATGCCCAGCGTGCTCGAAACGTTCCGGCGCGAATGGCCGGGCATCGTCGTGCAAGTCCACACCGGCGCCAATCAACAGTTGCTCACGCAGTTGAAGTCCGGACAGGTCACGCTGGCGCTCGGCCGGATGTCGGACCCCGAGGGCATGGCGGGCCTCACCTTCGAGCACCTGTGCGCAACCCCGCTGAGCGTGGTGGTGCGTGCGTCGCATCCGCTCGTTCAGCAGCGTAGCGTGTCGATGGCCGACATTGCGCGCTATCACGTGGTGCTGCCGCCGAACGGCACGATCCTGCGGCATACCGCCGACGGCTTCTTGCGCGCGCATGGCGTGGGCATGCTCGACGACTATTCCGAGCTGCTCTCGATGTCGCTCGCGCGCGCGATGACCTTGCGCGACGATGTCATCTGGATCGCCTCCGAAATCACCGTGCAGGACGACCTTGCCGATGGCGTGCTGTGTGCTTTGCCGTTCGCGACGAAGGGCACCGAGGAGTCCATCGGCATTCTGTGGCGCAACGACACCGTCCCGACGCCGCCGGAACAAACGCTCATCAGCGCCATGCGCGAAGCGGCACGCGTGCGCTACGGCACACCGGGCGTACGCTGACCACAGCACGGCGCGACCGTTCACGCCCGCCGCCCGCCGCCCGTCACGCCGCCGACGCGATGTTCTGCTGCGTGTCCGCAAGCCCGAGCATGCGCACTGCGTTGTCCTTGAGCACAAGCGGTTTGACCTCGTCGCGAAACCCCGCCGTCTCGAAGTCGCGCAACCACCGGTCCGGCGCGATGAGCGGAAAATCCGAGCCGAACAGCATCTTCTCGCGCAGCAGCGAATTCGCGTATTGCATCAGCTCCGGCGAAAAATACTTGGGCGACCACCCCGACAGATCGATGTAGACGTTCGGCTTGTGCAGCGCGATGGACAGGGCTTGCGATTGCCACGGCCACGACGGGTGTGCGATCACGATGTTCATGTCCGGGAAGTCGGTCGCCACGTCGTCGAGATGGATCGGCTCCGAGAACTTGAGCCGCAACCCGCCGCCGCCGGGCATGCCTGAGCCGATACCGGAATGACCGCTATGAAAGACCGCAGTGAGCTGGTATTCGGCAATCAGCTCGTACATCGGGTAGGCCATGCGGTCGTTGGCGAAGAATCCCTGCATGGTGGGATGGAACTTGAAGCCGCGCACGCCGAATTCCTCGACGAGCCGCCTCGCCTCGCGCACGCCCATGCGTCCCTTGTGCGGATCGATGCTCGCAAATGCGATCATGATGTCCGCGTTCTCCTGCGCGAAGCCCGCGATCTCCTCGTTCGGAATACGGCGACGCCCGATGTTCGCCTCGCAATCGACGGTAAACATCACGAAGCCGATATTGCGCGCGCGGTAATGCTCGATGGTCTCGGGAATCGTGGGGCGGCGATTCTGCTTGAGCACCGTGCCGAAATATTTATCGGCCGCGTCGTCGAACGCCTTGCCGAACAGGTCCGGTGGCTGGCAGCACGACACTTCCGCATGCACGTGCGTATCGATGGCGATGAGCTTGTCGAGATTCATTCGGCGGTCTCCGGGTCACGGATTTGCGCAGCGACGATCGCCATCGCACGACGCGTCTCCGGCAGGCTGAACTTCAACCAATAGCGCGCCGCGCGGCGTTTCCCATCGGCGACGGGCCCTTGGACGCGGTGCGCCGCCAGCGCCGCCTGCGCCCAGAGGCCTGCCATCGACAAGCCGTGCACCACGCGCATCACCTCGCCCGCGACACACAATGCCGCGCGGGGCGATGTTCGCGCCAACGCGATGACCGACGGCATCAGCAACGTCCACTCGTCGAGCACCGTCAGCGCGGCGTCGAAGCCATCGCGCGTGTCGACGACGATGCGCGCCTCGCTCACCTGCGCACGCGCCCACGTCAGCCATTGCGACAACGTGGCGCCGTCGTCCTTGACGACCTTGCGCAGCATCAGGTCGATGGCCTGAATTTCATTGGTCCCTTCATAGATCATCGGGATACGCGCGTCGCGCAGAAACTGCGAGATGCCGGTCTCTTCGACATAACCGTAGCCCCCGAAAACCTGTAACGCATCGCTGGCGCCCAGGAACGCCTGCTCGGTGAGCATCGCCTTGACCACCGGGGTGAGCAGCGCCGCCAGCGCATCGGCCTGCACGCGCGCCTGCGGCGTGTCGGCATGGTGAGCCTCATCGATGGCGAGCGCCGCGCGATACAACAACAGTCGCGCGCCCTCGACCGCCACGCGCTGCCCCTCGAGCAAGCGCCACACCGCCGGATGCCCGGCGATGGGCACGCCGGCATCGGCCCCCGGCACGCGCGATTGCACACGCTCAAGGGCATGTCGAACCGACATATCGTAGGCGCTCTGCGCCAGTCCAACGCCGGACGCCCCCACATGCAGCCGCGCCGAGTTCATCATCGCGAACATCGCCTCGAGGCCGCGATGCGGTGCACCGATGAGGTAACCGGTCGCGCCCTCGAACGCCATCGAGCACGTCGCGCTCCCGCGAATCCCCATCTTGTGCTCAATGCCCGTACAACGCACGGCATTGCGCTCGCCATTCGCAAGCACCTTGGGGACAAGAAAGAGTGACAACCCGCCGCTGCCCGGCGGGGCATCCGGTGTACGAGCAAGCACGAGATGAACGATGTTCGGGGTGAGATCCTGCTCGCCGCCCGAAATGAAAATCTTCTCGCCGGTCACGCGCACGGCCTCGTGCTGCCCGTCGATCCATTCGGCACGCGTGCGAATCTGCCCGAGGTCGCTGCCGGCGCCCGGTTCCGTCAACGCCATCGTGGCGAGCCATTCACCGCTGACCAGCGGCCCCAGCCACGCATCGCGCAGTGCGGCGCTGCCGAATCGGTGCACGCATTCATACGCGCCATGCAGGATGCCTGGGTACATCGTCCAGGCGAGATTCGCGCCGGCCGTGAGTTCCTGCACGGCCACCTGCACCACGACAGGCAACCCCTGTCCGCCCAATGACGGATCGCACGGCAGCGACGGCCAACCGGCGTTGCAATACTGGCGATAGGCATCGGCGAAGCCGCTGGGCGTGCGCACCTCGCCGTCGCGCCAGGTGCAACCTTCGCGGTCCCCCACAGCGTTGAGCGGCGCAAGCACTCCACGGGAGAAACGGGCGGCTTCGTCGACGACTTGCACGAGTGTGGCCGTGTCGAATTCACGAAACGGGGCGAGGCGCGTCAACGCGTCGCCCACGCCGAGCGTGTTCAGCACGAACGCGATGTCTTCGGCCGCGCCAAGCGATTGCGGGTACATCATGTCAGCGCCTTGCGGGTGCGAGGATGACGCGCGGGTCGCCCGCCTGCGCGGCATGCAACGCATCGACGGTCACGGCACGTTGGTCCTGCACCGCGCGCTGGTTGATCGATCCCTTGTCGGTGACTTCGCCCCGGTCGAGCGAGGGCGGAGTGTCGAGCAGCATGAGTCGCGCAACATACGTGGCGCTTCCCCCGGCGCTCGCATTCAGTCGTGCGAGCAGTGCCGAGAACGCTTCACGCACGGGACCGCTCGCCAGCACGTCGCTCAGCGGCGCGTGTGACGGCAAACCGCTCAAGCGCCGGCAATCCTCGACGCGCGGGAAGACCATCAATCCGATATCGTCGCGATTGATGCCGGTGACAACCGCGTCCTGCACATAGGGCGCCCCTTCCGAAATCACGCGAGCCCGCAATGGCCCCACGCTCACGAATGTGCCTGAACTGAGCTTGAAATCTTCGGTGATGCGTCCGTCGAATTGCAGACCGACCTCCGGGTGCTGCGCGTCGACAAATGTGGCGGCATCCCCTGTGCAGTAGTAGCCCTCGTCGTCGAACACGGGATCGCCCGACGGGTGACGCCAATAGCCGGCCATGACGTTCGGTCCGCGAAAGCGCACTTCGAGCTTGCCGCCGACCGGGGCGAGCTTCACTTCGCAGCCGGGCGCGGGCAAGCCGATGTAGCCCGCACGCATGATCGGCCCGGTGGTGAACATGCAACTCGGCGACGTCTCGGTCATCCCCAACCCCGACATGATCCGGATACGCTCGCCGCAATGCGCCTCGGTCACGCGTTCAAGCCGGTCCCAGGCCGCCTGGGACAGCCCGGCACCGCCGAAGAAGTAGAGATTCACACGGGCGAAGAAGCGCTCGCGCAGGGCCGCGTCGTTTTCGAGGGCGATGGCGAGATCCTCCCATCCCTTCGGCACATTGAAATACACGGTCGGAGAGATCTCGCGCAGATTGCGCAACGTTTCCTCGAACTTGCCTGCGACCGGCTTGCCGTCGTCGATGTAGAGCGTGCCGCCGTTGTAGAGCGCGATGCCGACGTTGTGACTGCCGCCATACGTATGATTCCAAGGCAACCAGTCGACCAGCACGGGCGGCGCCTCGCCGAAGGTCGGGAACGTTTGCAGCAGCATCTGTTGATTGCTGCACAGCATGCGCTGGGTGGTCGGCACGGCCTTCGGCAGACGGGTTGAGCCGGACGTGAAGAGGATCTTGGCGATGGTGTCGCCGTTGACTTGCGCGTGAATGGCGTCGACGTCGCGCGGCACGGTATCGCGCAGCGCATCGAAGGCCAGCGTGCCCCCGTCGCCGCGCGCGGTGACGCGGACCACATTGTCGTCAAGCACGGCGTCCATGGCGCGACCGTAGGCGCCCGCATCCGTCGCGTACACCAGCCCCGGCTGCAGCAATTCCAGCGTATGACGCAGCTTCCCGAAGTCCGTCGACACGATCGAATACGCCGGCGAGATCGGCGCAAACGGCACCCCGGCGTACATCGCGCCGAGCGCGAGTTCAAAGTGTTCCAGATCGTTGCCGGAGAGGATCGCGATGGGACGTTGCGGCGACATTCCGCGATCGCGCAATGCCTGGCCGATCGCACGCGCACGCTGCAGCATCTGCGCATACGTGATGCCGATCCATTGACCGTCGGGGCCGCGACGCGCTACGAGCCACCGTTCCGGGTGCCGTGCCGCGCCGGAGATGAGCCGGTCCGTGAGACGCGCCGGAAAATCGCCGAGCGGCTCACGCGAGCGCAGATACCAGCATTCGCCATCGCGAATCACGTCGACCCCCGGGTTGCCGATGGCGACCTGGCGATAGCGATGAGCCGCCACGTCGTGCGTGGCGGCGGTGTTGTTGCCTTGATTCAAAACACTGTCTCCTGCTTCGATCCCGCCGCGGCGCTCTCTCGGTAGCGTCCGCGCACGGGCACAGCCTCATCCTGCGAACGATCAGATCGGGTAATGGCGCGGCGTTGTCTGCACGGTGATCCAGCGCAGTTCCGTGAACTCGCCGATCGACGCCTTGCTGCCGAATCGGCCGTAGCCGCTGGACTTCACGCCGCCGAACGGCATCTGCGCTTCGTCGTGCACGGTCGGGCCATTGATGTGGCAAATTCCCGACTCGATGCGCTTGGCCAATTGCAGCGCTCGCGATACGTCCCGGCTGAAGATCGCGGCCGACAAGCCAAACTCGCTGTCGTTGGCCACTCGCACCGCCTCGTCATCGCCGCTTACACGCTGGATCGTCACCACCGGACCAAACGACTCCTCGCGGTACAGGCGCATCGCCGGGCTCACGCCATCGACGATCGTCGCCTGCATGATCGCACCGTCAACCCGGCACCCCAGCGGCAGATGCGCGCCATGCGTGCGAGCGTCCTCGACCAGCGCCGCCACGCGCGACGCCGCCTGCGCGCTCACCATCGCACCGAGCACACTGTCGGGCGACGTCGGCGACCCGGCGCGCAACGTCGCGGCCTTCGCCGTGAGCTTTGCGACGAAGGCGTCCGCGATGCGCGCGTCGACGATCACTCGCTCGGTCGACATGCAGATCTGCCCTTGATTGAAGAACGCGCCGAACGCAATGCCGTCGACGGCGGCGTCCAGATCGGCGTCGTCGAGCACGAGCACCGGGGCCTTGCCGCCCAACTCCAGCAGCGCCGGCTTGAGATGTTCCGCGGCGAGGCGCGCGATGATGCGCCCCACGTGCGTCGAGCCGGTAAAGTTCACGCGCCTGACAGCCGGGTGCGCAATCAGTCGCGCCACGATCTCGCCGGCATCGTGCGGCGCATTCGTCACGACGTTGACCACCCCGTCGCCCAGCCCCGCATCGTGCAGGCAGGCACCGATCAACGCATGCACGCCGGGGCATTGCTCCGACGCCTTGAGCACGACCGTGTTGCCGCACGCGAGCGGCATGGCAAGCGCGCGCGTCGCGAGAATCACCGGGGCATTCCACGGCGCGATGCCGAGAACCACGCCGACCGGCGAGCGCACTGCCATTGCAAGACTGCCAGGCACATCGCTCGGAATCACGCTGCCGTCGATTTGCGTGGTCATGGCCGCCGCTTCGCGCAGCATGTTGGCCGCGAGCATGACGTTGAAGCCATACCAATTGGCCATCGCGCCGGTCTCGGCGGCCCCGATGGCGATGAACTCCGCCGCGCGGGCGTCCATGCGCTCGGCGGCCGCAAGCAAGCGTTGCCGACGCGCCGTCGGCGACAGCGCCGCCCAGGCGGGAAAGGCCGCTTGCGCCGCGTCGACGGCCGCGTCGGCATCCGCCAGCGTCGCGGCCGGTGCCCGTGTGGCAACTTCGCCCGTCACCGGATCGATGCGCTCGAACGTTGCCCCACCCTGCGCGCCACGCCACTGGCCCCCGATCAGCATCTGCACTTCATGCATTGCGCTCTCCCTCTTTCCGGTCACCGATGAACGTTGCGCCTCAGCGCTTGTAAGCCTGCAGGCCCGGCTTGATCGCCTTGTCGTCGAGGAACTGCTTCAAGCCTTGCTCGCGGCCGTGTTCCGGGTCACGCAACTGGGCCTGATCGAGTTTCGCGTACAGATAGTCTTCGCACTGCTCCCACGTCAGCTCACGCGAACGCTTGAAACCATGCTTCGCCGCGCGCAGCACGACCGGATTCTTCTCCAGCAGCTTGGCGGCCAGGGCCAGCGTGGCATCACGCAGTTGGTCGAGCGGCACGCTCTGGTTCACCAGCCCCATGTCCGCCGCTTCCACGCCCGTGAACGTGTCGCCGGTCATGATGTAGTGCAGCGCGCGGCGATGTCCCACCGTGTCGGCCATGGCCTTGCTCACCAGATTGCCCGGCGGAATGCCCCAGTTGATTTCCGACAGACCGAACACTGCCTCGTCGGCAGCGATCGCCAGATCGCACGCCACCAGCGGCGAGAAGCCACCGCCGAAGCACCAGCCGTTGACCATGGCGATGGTCGGTTTGGCGTACATGCGCAGGCGGCGCCATTGCCAATCCGACGCGTCGCGGCGTACGCGCTCCTGCACGACTTCCGGCCCGCCATCGATCTCGCGGAAGTATTCCTTCAGATCCATGCCCGCCGTCCATGCCGCTCCCGCGCCCGTGAGCACGACAACGCGGGCATCGGCATCGAGCTCGAGCGCGTCGAGCACCTGGATCATTTCCGTGTTGAGCGTCGGGCTCATGGCATTGCGTTTTTCCGGGCGATTGAAGGTGACCCAGCCAATGCCCCCCTCCACCTTCACGTCGATCGTCTTCCAGCGTCCTTCGTATGCAGTCATTTTGCGCAATTCCCAAGTGTTCCGGGCAACCTGTGCCGCGCGCCGGGAGTGGCGCGCGGTGTTGCCGACAGACACATTTAATATCAGGCAACCTTACATTGCAAGCATCACGTTTTCAGTGAAAACCCTGATCTCGAAATATCAGAACGTGTGACGCATGCCGAGCATCACACCGGCCTGGCCCTCGCCGGCGGGCGGCGTGGTGCCGCCGCCTCCGCCGCTGACCGAGTACGCTGCGTGGGCGCTGTTGAAGAGGTATGCCGCCTGCGCGTAGACCGCGGTGCGCACCGAGAGCGAGTAAGTGGCGCGCAGCGTGGTCATCGTGCCGCGCGTGTTGTGATCGCTGTTGACGATACGGTAGACCTCGCCGTCCACCAGCCACGTCGGCGTAATGCTGTACGCCGCGCCCAGGTAGAACAGGTTGGTGTGCGTATTGATGGCGGACGTCGACACGCGACGGCCCAGCCAGCCGCCACCGACCTTCAATGCGCCGTACTTGTAGTACGCGCCGAGGGTCGTGCGGGTGTCCTTGTCGCCGCTGCTGGCGAACACCGAGGTGGGTTGTCCGTCGAAGAAGTTGACCGCGGCGTTGGTGCCGCCGCGCAGTTCTTCGTATGATGTGGCGACGCCGAAGTTGTTCGCGTCGTACTTGAGCATTACCGACCAGTCACGGCATTGCACCGACTGCCCCGGCACCTGTCCGGCGCAAGTGCCCTGCCCCGGCGAATTGCCCGTACCCGCCGCGTCGCGGCCGAACGAGTACCCCGCGCCGAAGCTCAGCCCCTGCCAGCCGACCTGATACGTGACCGAGTTATCGGTGCGCGCATTGGGAACGTACGCATCGAACGAGCCCATGCCGTAAATATCGGGGCCAAGGATATCGGAGCCCAGCAGCGCGTAGAACGTCATGGTGTACTGGCGGCCAAACGACAGCGTGCCATACGGGCCCTTCACGCCCACGAAGGCCTGGCGGCCGAACAGGCGACCGCCCTGGCCAAGATCGCCGCCACGCAGGTTGAAGCCGCTCTCCAGTTGGAAGATCGCCGCGAGCCCGCCGCCGAGATCTTCCGTGCCGCGCAGACCCCAGCGCGACGGAAATTCGCCGGTCACACCCGGCATGCGCAACACGGCACCGTTCACACTGGCGTGCGAGACGTACTCGATTCCGGTGTCGACAATGCCGTACAGCGTGATATTCGATTGTGCGCTGGCGATACCGGGCGCCACCAGCGCGGCGGCCACGGTCAATGAAGCGAGCGCATGAGCGCGATGGGGAAATGCCATGGGTGTCTCCAAATAATTGATGTTGTTATCGGTGTAGGCAAACCAGGAACGGCAGACCTGCGCGGCCCTTGCGCAAGAAAATGCGCGACGGCACAGCCCAGTGGCGTCCGTCGCGCACAAGCGAGGCCAACCGGCGTGACGCCGAATCAGTCAGCCGCGCGGGGACGACGAATGAGCATGAGGGCGGCCAGCGCGGCCACGATGGTGACGGGAATGCTCGCGCCGATCACCAGGGCGGCACTGCTGCCCACGGCAAGCAGCATGCCGGCGGCCAGTGGCCCGACCACCGAGCCGATGCGTCCGAACGCCACCGCTGCCCCCACGCCCGTTCCGCGCATGGCGGTCGGGTAGTAGGCGGCGGCGAGCGCGTAGAGCACCGACTGGCCGCCGATGATGAACATGCCTGCGAAGAACGCCGCCGTCGCCAGTACACCGAAGCCCTGGGCCGCCGCGAGCCCGACAAGCGAGGCGATCATGCCCAGGTACATGCCGCCAATCACGAGCGACATGCGCGCGCGATCCATCAGGTAGCCGAGGGCGAGCACGCCCACGGCGCTCCCCACGTTGAAAAGAATCTGCACCCAACCGATATCGCCGCGCGCCAGACCGCGCGCCCCCATGAGCGACGGTAGCCAGTTGAGCAGGAAGTACAGCACGATGAGCGTGCAGAAGTAGGATAGCCAGAGCTGAATCGTCGAGATGCCGCGCCCCTCGGAGAACAGCACCGTCATCATCGGCGCGGGCGTGGCGCGCTGGCCTTGCGAGGTCGCGGCCGCAAACGCGCGAGACTCCGGCAGGCACCAGGCGAGCAACGGCAAGAGCAACAGCGGGCCAATGCCGCCCGCGTAGAAGATATGCCGCCAGTCGGCGTCGCTCACCGCCAGCATGCCAATGGTCGCGGCAATGCCACCGCCGAGCGGAATCCCGCAATACATGATGCTCACGGCCGTGCCGCGCAGGCGGGGCGGCACGGCTTCCGACGACAAGGCAATCAGGTTCGGCATTGCACCGCCCAGGCCGATGCCCGTGAGCACGCGCACGATCACCAACATCCAAAAGTCCGACACGAACGCCGTGGCAATCGACAACACGCCGAAGACCGCGGCCGAGAGCATCAGCACGCGCTTGCGGCCGATGCTGTCGGCCAAACGCCCGCCTACCATCGCCCCGGGCAGCAGGCCAAAAGTGCCCGCCGAAAAGGCGAGCCCCATCTGCGCGACGCTGAGTCCGAACTCCTTGGCCATGCCGCGTGCCGCCACCCCGACCGATTGCAGGTCGAGACCTTCGAGCAACGCCACGGCAAAGCAAAGCGCCAACGTGAGCGCCACCGGACTGGCGAGACTCGCTTGCCTGTCCGGCGCCAACGGCAACGCCTGCGCGTTGCCCTCCTGATTCGATTTCATGGTGTCTCCTGTCATCTTCGTCATGGACTTCGGTCGCCGCCCTGCGAGAGCGGCACCTGATGCGCAGTCAGCCGACGCCGGCGGCGACGCCCATTTAATCAGGTAACCTGATATATAGGGCGGACGTACGGCGGGCGCGACAATGCCGCGCGAGCCGCATATTGCGTTCGCCTTACCGTGCCACTGGAATGCTGTCGCCCGCTTCTCTGCGGCGACGGTCTCCATTTAATATCAAGCTACCTGACAATACAAGTGATCGGCAGGTCGGGACAAACCCGGGGTCAGTCGCGCAGATTGCGCACGAACATTTCGAGATGGCGTTGCACGGCGGCGGCGTCCTCGCGGCTCACATCGGCACGCATGCGCGTGTCGATTTCCTTGGCGACGGCTTCGCATTGCGCGAGCACCCGGCGCCCTTCGTCGGTGAGTTGCAACAGCACGATGCGGCCATGATTGGGGTCGGGCTCACGGGTGATCCACTGGCGCCCAGCCATGAGGCTCACGACCTCATTGGCCGATTGCGGCGTGATGAACGAGCGCTGGGCGAGTTGCGCATTGGAGAGCTTGCCGCGGGCGTCGAGCACCGATAGCGCGGTGAACTGGGCGAGCGTGAGGCCGAGCGGTGCCAGCGCGTCGGACATGTGGCGACGCAGCAGACGGTCGAGGCTGGCGATGACGTAGGTCAGACGCAACTTGGCCCGACGCGGCCGTGCCTCGGCCGAGCCCGCCGCCCCTTCGATCACTTCGGTGTCCGGTGCCCGCACGACATTGTCGTCGGCGCCTGCGGCTGCGGTCAGCTTCTTTTTCTCGGGTGCAACGCTCATGATGAGGAAGCGAGGATGCGCAAACAGCCTGCGTCAGTGCTCGCATAGTGCGGGAAAGTCAGCAGTGTAACGCCGCCGTCGCGCAGTGGCGACGGTCCGGCGGCGAGGCGTCGCGGACCGGCCCCCGCGGCACCGGTTGGCCTGCGATGTCAGCCGGCGAGCCGGCGGAACGTCTCGAGCACGGCGTCGCCCTTGAACGGCTTGACGATCCAGCCCTTCACGCCGGCCGCCTTGCCACGCTCCTTCATGGCCGGGCTGCTCTCGGTGGTGAGCATCACCACGTTGACGCTCTGGTTCGCGAGTTCGCCGCGAATCTTCTCGACCATCGTCAGGCCGTCCATATTCGGCATGTTCACGTCGCTGATGACGAGCTTCACGCCCGGGCTGGCCTTGATCTTGGCGAGACCGTCCTTGCCGTCAACGGCGGTGTCCACGTCCAGGCCGTTCTTGCGCAGAAAGCCGGCGACTTCGTCGCGCACAGTGCTCGAATCATCGACCACGAGAATCTTCGACATGGTGTTGTCCTTGTGTGTAAGAGGGAGTAGAGGTTCGCGTCGGGATCTCAGAACAGCTCCAGCGCCCCGGTTTCGACGGGCTCGGCGCTTGCCTGCGGGGCGTCGCGAAACGCCTCCGGCGACCAGTTGAGGCTAAAGACGAAATGCTGATGCAATGTCACGATCTGGCCGCTGACCGGATCGGTGAGGCGATAGACGAAACACAACTGCGGGTTGTCGGTGCCGAACGAAATGTACTTCTGCTTGTGATTGATGAGCAGCGGCACCTGCACCTGTGTGTGGCCCACTGCCGAGGGATCACCCATGTAGCGGCTCTTGAACGCGCCCCAGATTAGGTTCGTCAGCTCGCCCAGCATGCCGTTGAGTTCGCGAAAGCCCGCCGGCCCCTCGCAGCGGCCGGTATGTTCGAGCAGTTGCATGAACGGAACCTGCTCGGCCTGCATCATCATGTAGCCGCGGCACCAGGCGCTCTCGAGCGGGATCAGGCTGAAGACCTCACCGAAAATGATGCGATCGCGCACCACGCCGGGCGGCTCGCAGTGCACGGCGATGTCGCCGAACAAGCCGCGAAATACACCATCGGTGATATCGACCATGCCGCGCACGAGCGCTTCGGGGTATTCATGCTCGACGCTGTCGTCGAGGATCAGAAACTGGCTGACCGACTCGCGGGGGGTGCTTCGGTTCATTATCGTAATTTCCTAGGGCCTGACAAAACCATTGCCAATTCAAAACAATTCCAGTTCACCGCTGCTGTCTTCCGATTCGCTGACGTCGGCATTGAAGTCGAGCGGGGCGTGCGCGCAAACGCATAGCGTGGCCGCCAGACGCACCGAACCATCAAGCGTGATGTCCCACGAGGACAGCAGATTCGGCTTGAGTTGCGTAAGGTGCGGCACGCAGTGCGCACTCAGTACGTACGGCGTCGACATGCCCAGATCGGGGAAGTAGTTGAGCAACTCTTGATTGATCGCCCCGCAACACAGATTGCCAAGTTCGAGGAACACCTCGCGAAACGGCTTGTCGCGATCGTCGCCCGCGAAGTACGCGGCCGTCGCATCGTCCTCGTCGAAGTGCAGCACCAGCAGCATGCGAAAGCCGATGGACGAGATGGTGAACACCACCACGTTGGCATGCCGGGCGGCCAGATCGACCCCGACGTCCAGCGGCGGCGCGTCGTGCTGGCGCACTGAGAGCGGCACAATCTCGCACGCGCCGCTCACCGAGCGTGCGAGCCGGGTGCGTGCGGCTTTATGGAGAATGCGTTCGAAACTGTCGCGGGCGTGAGCGCTGATCACAACGAAACCTGCTGGCTTAGTGAAGACGGGAATGCAACTGCTGCGCGAGGGCTTCAACGCTCGAGAGGGAGGCCGCGATCATCTTGCCGCCCGCCTGAATGTCCTGGAACGTTGCCGTCGTCGTCACGTCGTTGCGAAGCAGGCTGTCGCGATAGCTCTTCGAGAGTTCTTCGGAGCGTGTGGCGAGCGAACGCACTTCGCTCGCGACGATGCCAAAGCCGCGCCCGGCCGGACCCGCGCGGGCCGCTTCGATGGACGCGTTGAGCGACACGATCAGAACGTGCCGAACGATCGACGCCAGTTCGTGGTTCTTCGCGTGCATGTCCTGGTTCTGCGTCATGAGGGAGATCATCTGCTCGTGCCAGCGCTCGAAGGTCGCCGCCAGTCCGCGCAGACGCCCCGCCTCGCCCGCAATGCGCTCGGCCTCGGCTTGCCAGTGACCTTTTGCTTCCAGCACGGCAGCCTCGGACTTGCGCGCCACTTGCAAATCGACTTCGGCCTGCGTCAAACGTGCCTGTTGTGCGGTGAGCGCCTCATCGTGCGCCTGTCCCTGTTCTTCGAGGCAGACGATCGCCAGACGCTCGCGTTCGAGCACCTGCGCCAGTGCCTCGTCATGCGCCTGGGTCAGTGCGCGCCAGTGTGCCGTGGCCAGCGCCATGCGCCACCGGTGCGCAACGAACGCCACAACGCCTGCGCTGATCACGCCCGCCATTCCACCCGCCAGCAACCATTGCACCGAGTTCATACTCGAATCGTCTCCGAGCGCGGCACGTCGACATCCAGCGCAGGTCTGTCGACGGCATCGGCCGCCACGCTGTTCAGGTCGAAACCGTCGACCACGAGGTTGTCCGGCAGACACACCACCGTCTGGAACTGGCGGAACTCAGCCCCCTTGTGCTCGTCGGTGAAGCGCAGCTCGATGCGGCCATGCTCGCGCCGCACGAAGTCCTGCACCGCATCCATGCCCACACCGCGCCCGGACACCTCGGTGACCTGCGCCGCCGTCGAGAAGCCCGGGCGGAAGATGAACTGGGCGATCTGCTCGTCCGTCACGTAGGTTTCGGCCGTAATCCAGCCGCGCTGCACGGCGATGTTGCGAATGCGGTGCAGCGCCAGGCCGCGTCCGTCGTCGCAGAGCGTGACTTGCAGCATGTTGTGATCGAGGCCGACTTCGATGTCGATGGTGCCGGCCTCCGGCTTGCCCTTCGCACGACGCTCGTCCGCGCTCTCCAGCCCGTGATCCATGGAGTTGCGCAGCAGGTGCATGAACACATCGCGCAGAATTCGCACGGCGGGCGAACGCAGGCGATAGCCGTTGTCGTCGACGCGCACCGCCGGCGCCGGCTTGCCGAGTTCGCTCGCCAGCGACGGCAGCGAATCGAGCACCCCGCCCAACGCTTCGCCCACGCCCTCGGTGCCCAGCAGGCGCAGGGTCTGATGCACGGCGTCGCGCATTGCGACGAGTTGATGCGGATCGTTCGGATCGGCCGCTTCGAGCATGCGCAGGCTCGCGCGGATGTGGGCACGGTCCACCACCATCGATTCCTCGTCGGCCGTCCTGCCCGGGCCTTTTCGACCGAGGCTCATCTCATTGATATGCGCATAGGTATCGACGGCATCGCGCACGCGCTCCAGTTCGCGCATCAGGCCATCCTGATCCCACAGGCGCGCGACGTCCGGCTGGCGCAGCTCGTGATAGCGCTGCTCGGTCTCGTGCACGACGTTCGTCAGGTACTGCAGGTTGTACGTGCGCGCGTTGCCCTTGATGGTGTGCATATTGCGGAACAACTCGGCAATGGCCGCGCTGTCGGCCTGCGAGTGCTTGCGTATGATGCGTTCATTCTCACGAATGAAGCCGGTCGAGCTTTCGATGAAGTGATGGAACTTCTCCTGGCTCACCGACAGAATCTCGCCGATCATCTCCAGCCGCTGCTTCTGCTCGCTGGCCTCGGCCGCGAGTTCGCGCAGCTCGGTCACGTCGCGTACACACAGCATGAGCCGCAGGATCGTGTCGCTCTCGTCGGTGATCGCCGACCAGGTCAGATCGAGTTGCTTGATGCGCCCGTCCGACATGCGCTTGCCGATCTCGCCCACCAGCAAGTGTTCGTTGAAGACAAAGTTGATGGCATCCTGCCCGATGCAGGCCTCGACGGCGGCTTCGACCTGCGAGAGCGCATCCGCGCCCAGATCGCTGTCGCCGAACACCAGTTCCATGACGGGACGCCCGGCGATGTCCTGCGTCTCGAAGATCGCTTCGAGATAGGCCGAGTATTCGCCATGCACGCGCGCGCCGTCGACCACCGTCAGAATGCCCTGCTGCATGTTCTGCAGCATCGCCTGAATGTCGGCCGTCTTTTGCTTAAGTTGCGCCGAGCGTTCCTGAATCTTCTCGATCATGCCGTTGAATGCCACGATCGAGTGCCCGATTTCATCCATCCGACCGACCGGCACGCGACGGGTGAAATCCTGGCTTTTGGCGATCTCGCTCATCATCGCCTGCATGCGCGAGAGCGGACGCGTGATCTGGCGGTACAGCAACGCGCCGATGGCCGTGAGCAGCACGATCGCGAGTCCGGTCACGATGCCGATGGCCGTCGTGGTGGTCGAGAGCGTGTCATTGAGCGTTGCAATGGCCGAGTCCTGCTGGCGCGTCTTCTCGACGCGCAGCGTGTTGACCACCCCTTCGAGTTCGTCGCGATACTGCGCGACCATCGCGAAGAGGAACGCCTGCGCCATGTCCGTCTTGCCCGCCTGCTTGAGCTTGGCGGTGTCGTTGATGGCATTGAAGTAATTCTCGACGCTCTCGCGGGCCTGGGTCACCAATCCCTTCTGCGCATCGCTCGCCGCGCCTTCGGCCTGACGGGTCAGCGACCGGTCAATGTCGCCGCGCAGCTTCTTGAGGGTGTTGAGCGCCTGTTCGACGACAGTGTCGTCCTGCGCGTAGACCAGCGTCATCGTGGCAATCTGCACCGCCTTGACTTGCGAGACGAGATCGGCGGAAGCGAGTGCGCTCGGCACCACGCCTTCCGTCACCTGCCGAACCTTGTGAGCGCTGGCGCGGGTCTGGTAGACCGCGTAGCCACCGATGATCGAGAGCGCGATAAACGTCAGGATCACCAATAGCGTAATTCGATGACGGATCGTCATGGCGTCGTTTCCCCGGGTCGCACCGGCCCCCGGTGCCACGCGCGATTCGACGCAGTAGATCGGTTGCCGAATTAGTTGGTATAGGCTTCGTGCGACGTGATTATTGCCGGTGAACTGTGACGATTCGATGAATCAACAGAATCTTAATGTGTTCTGTACGCCGTAACGCCGTGTAGGAATCCGAGATGAGTGAGCGCACGCCAACATCACCTCTGGACACGACTTGACATGCGCAGCGCCGCCCCATAAGAAAACAGCGCCGGTGGCGCGGTGCGATGCACACCGCGCCACCGGCGCTGCGGGACCAACCGCTGGCTCAGTAGCCGGCGGCGAGACCGTCGCGACGACTGTCGCTCGCGGCGACGTAGCCTCGATCCGGATCGTTGCGATCCAGGCGCCAAATGTACTGACCCGAGCCGAAGTCCATGTACGGGTCGTCGATGGACTTCAGGGAGTGCCCCATCGCCACCAGTCCGGCCACCGTCTCGCGGTCAAGCGTCGATTCGATATCGACGGTAAAGTCGCGATTGACCTTCCAGCGCGGTGCGTCGCATGCCGCCTGGGGTTGCTGGCCGTAGTCGATCATCCGCACGATCGATTGCAGATGGCCCTGCGGCTGCATATCGCCGCCCATCACCCCGAAGCTCATCACGGCCTCGTGCTTGCCGTCGACCTTTTGCGTGAGGAACGCCGGAATGATGGTGTGGAACGGTCGTTTACCGCCTTCGACCACGTTGGCCGACTTCGGATCCATGGAGAACCCGCAGCCTCGGTTTTGCAGCGCGATGCCCAGATCGGGCACCACCACGCCGGAACCGAAGCCCATGTAGTTCGACTGGATGAAGCTCACCATCATGCCCTGCTCGTCGGCGGCCGACAGATAGATCGTGCCGCCGGCCTTCGGCATGCCGAAGTCGAAATGCGACGCCCGCTCGGGGTCGATCAGCTTCGCACGCGCGGTGAGGTAGGCGTCGTCGAGCATCTGCTCAGGCGTCACCTCCATCGAGCGGGGATCGGCGACGTATCGGTAGAGATCGGCAAAGGCGAGCTTCATCGCCTCGATCTGCAAGTGTTGCGAATGCACGCGATCGACCGCCAGACGAGACACATCGAACTTCTCCAGAATGCCCAACGCCATGAGCGCGGCAATGCCCTGCCCGTTCGGCGGAATCTCGTGCACCGTATAACCGCGATAATCCTTCTCGATCGGCTTGACCCAATCGGCGCGGTAATTGCGCAGATCGTCGGTCGTCATCGCCCCGCCATGCTCTGCCGACCAGGCGGCGATGCGCTGTGCAATCTCGCCTTCGTAGTACGCGCGCGGCCCCTCCTTCGCGAGCAGGCGCAGCGTGCGCGCATGGCCGGGCATACGGATCATCTCGCTGGTCATCGGCGCACGGCCATGCGGCATGAACGTCTGCGCGTAACCAGGAAGGTCCTTCAGCTCAGGCACCGCCGCCGCCCATTTGCGTGCGACGATATGCGCCACGGCATGTCCGCGCTCGGCGATCTCGATCGCCGGCGCCATCAGATCCGCGAACGGCAGCTTGCCGAACTTCGCATGCAACGCCTCCCAGCCCGCGATCACGCCGGGCACGGTCACGGTGTCGAGACCGCGCGTCGGCTGCTTGGCGATGCCATGCTGCTCACCATATTTCTTGCGGAAGTAATCGATGTTCCACGCGGCCGGCGCCACGCCCGAGGCGTTCAGGCCGTGGAGTTCCTTGCCGTCCCAGACCAGCGCGAAGCAATCGCCGCCCAGGCCGTTGGAGACCGGTTCGACGATTGTCATGCACGCGGCAGCGGCAATCGCGGCGTCGACGGCGTTGCCGCCCTGCCACAGCATGCGCAGCCCGGCCTGGGCGGCCAGCGGATGCGACGTCGACACAATGTTGCGGGCGAACACCGGCAGGCGCGGCGTCGGGTACGGATTCTGCCAATTGAAGTGCGTCATGGGACTGGCTGATGACCTTGGTAACGAATCGTGAAAGTGGCCCACCGGGCGGCGCGGCTGAAGAATCTCGTGCCGCGCTATTGTTCGCGCGGATCGAGCGCGTCGCGCAAACCGTCGCCCAGCAGGTTGAAACCGAGTACCGTCAGGAAAATGGCGATACCGGGGAAAATCGACATCCAGGGCGCCTGCTCGACGAAGTCCTTGGCCGTGTTGAGCATCGAGCCCCACGACGGCGAGGGCGGCAACTGTCCAAGCCCCAGAAACGACAGGCTTGCCTCCGCGATGATCGCGGTCGCCACGGTCAGGCTCGCCTGCACAATGATCGGCGGCAGCACGTTGGGCAGGATATAGCGCACGATGATGCGCGCATCCGTCAGGCCGATGGCGCGCGCGCCTTCCACATACTCCTCCGCCTTGACGGTCAACGCCTGCGCGCGGGCAAGCCGGACGAAACGCGGCATGGCCGACACGCCGATGGCAATCATCGCGTTCGTAAGGCTCGCGCCGAGGAACGCGGCCATCGCAATCGCGAGAATCAGGAACGGGATCGAGAGCAGCGCATCGGCCAGACGCGAGACAATCGCGTCGACCCACCGGCCGAAGTACCCTGCGAGCAAACCCAGCGGCACGCCGACGATCACCGCGATGCCCACCGACACCACCCCCGCCGCGAGCGAGGCGCGCGCACCGAAGACCATGCGGGCGAGCACGTCGCGACCCAGCTCGTCCGTGCCGAACCAGTGCAGCGCGCTCGGCGCCTGCCGCACCGTCATGAAGCTCGTGGCGATCGGATCGTACGGCGACAACCACGGGGCGAACAGCGCGACGATCACGGCGAACGCCACGATGATGGCCCCCACGACCGCCGCCCGGTTACGTGCGAACTTGCGCAGCCCGCGATGGCGGCGGCGCGGCAACCGTTCGGGGCTGGCAACGGCCGCGGCGGGTCGGCCCCCTTCGGCGCTCTGCGATGCAGTGGAAGTCGTAGGCAATGCGGCCATGTTCGAAGAGGTCTCAGGCGCGACGCAGGCGCGGGTTGAGCAAGACGTAAAGCACGTCGGCCAGGAGGTTGAGTGCGATGAAGCTCACGGCGGTCACCAGGACCACGCCTTGTACCACGGCATAGTCACGATTGAACACGGCATCGACGACCAGCTTTCCGAATCCCGGAATCGTGAAGACCTGTTCCGTGAGCACCGCGCCCGCGAGCAGTTCGCCAAAGAGCAGCGCGAGCACCGTCACGATAGGAATCAGCGCATTGCGCAGCGCATGCTTGAGCACCACGGTGCCACGCAACAGACCCTTGGCGCGCGCCGTGCGAATGTAGTCGGTGCGCAGCACGCCAAGCATGGCGCTGCGCGTGTGGCGCATCAACTGAGCCCCCAGCGCCGCGCCGAGCACGAACGCCGGCATGACCATCGTCTTGAAGCTCATCCACAGGTCTTCGGCAGGCGATACGTAACCCGACGACGGCAGCAGGTGCCAACGCACCGAGACCAGAAAGATCAGCAGAATACCGAGCCAGAAGTTGGGGATCGACATGCCGGACAAGGCCAGCACGTTCGCGCCGTAATCGATGGCCTTGCCGCGGTTGGCCGCCGACAGGATGCCCAGTGGGATACCGATCCCGATGGCAATCAGCAATCCGAACATCGCCAGTTGCAGTGTCACGGGCAGCTTCTGCGCGATCAGTGTCGTGACCGGCTCGCCTGTGCGCAGCGAGTTGCCGAGGTCGCCGCGCAGCACGTCGCCGATCCAGAGCGCGTACTGCGTGGGCAGCGGCTTGTCGAGGTGGTACTTCTCGCGCAGCGCGGCGATGACCTGCGGGTTCTGATCCTCGCCGGCCATCGCGAGCACGGGATCGCCGGGCAACATCTTCTGCAGCCCGAAGATCATCATCGACACGATGATGAGCGTGGGTATCGCGACCAGCGCACGATGGAGGACGAGGCGAAGCATGACGGCTCCTGTTTCCCTGGTAATGCCGGGCGGTCCCGGATTATCCCTTGAGGCTCACGCCACGCAGACGAATCAGTCCGTCCGGATAGGCAACGAATCCCTGCACCTTTTTGGTAAGCACATACGGCCACGGCTGCACGTACAGATAAAGGATGGGATTGTCTTCGGACAGGATCTTGTCGGCGGCGTCATAGAGCGGCTTGCGCTCCGCCACGCTGGATTTCACGCGCGCCTCGTTGAGCAGCTTGTCGACATCGGCATTGCAGTACTGCCCGTAGTTCAGGTTGCCCTTGCACGTGACGAACTGATGCAGGTTACCGTCCGGATCCACGCGTCCCGACCAGCCGTTGTAGAGCACGTCGAAGTCGCCGCGATGGGCGGCGTCGAGCGCCGCCGCGTAATCCATCGGCCGCAATTTCAGTTGAATGCCCGCCTCGGCGAGCATCGCCTGCAGCATCTGCGCCATCTGATTGGAGACCGTGTTGTTGCCGAAGCTCAGCGTCACGTCGACCTTCTCGAAGCCCGCCGCTTTCAGCAACGCTTTTGCCTTGGCAACGTCGCGCTTGGTCGTCTTGATCGACGCGTCGTAGTACTGTCCCGAGCGCGGCAATGCCTGATTGGCCGGGGTGAAGATACCGCCGCCGATCACCTTGTTGATGGCGTCGCGATCGATGGCCAGATCGAACGCCTGACGCACGCGCTTGTCGCGCAATGCCTTGGGCGCGTTCGCCGCCACATTGAACGTCAGGCCGTAGTAACCCAACCCGTCGATGGAGACGAACTTCAGGTTGGCATCGCGCTTGACCGAGGCCACATCCGACGGCGCGAGGCGTTCAAGCATGTCGAGCGATCCCGAGCGCACGTTGGCCAGGCGCACCGTGGTGTCGGGAATCGGCAGGAAAACGACCTTCTGGATCGGATACTTGTCCGCTTCCCAGTAGCCCGGGAATTTCTCCAGCACCACACGATCGTTCTGTACACGCTGCACGAACTTGTACGGACCGGAGCACACGGGGTGGGACTGCACGGCGGCATCGTCGCTCAGGGTCTTGGGCGCGAGCATCATGCCCGCGCGATCGGACAGCGTGGCGAGCAGCGCGGAATCCGGCGCTTTGAGCACGATGTTGACGGTGCTGTCGTCCACGGCGTCGACATGATCGATCGACGACAGCTCGCTCTTGCGATTGCTCGCGGGCAGGCTACGCGCGCGGTCCAGATTCGCCTTGACGGCGCGGGCGTTGAACGGCTCGTCGTCGTGGAACTTCACGCCCTGGCGCAGCTTGAATGTCCACGTCTTGCCGTCGGCACTCACACTCCACGAGGTGGCGAGCATCGGCACGAACTTCAGATCGGTACTGATATCGACCAGCGAGCTGCACAGCGAGCGCAGCACCATGCGGTCGACGACCTGCGAACTGCGCGCGGGATCGAGCGAGCCGATGTCCTCCTGCAAGCCGATGCGAAGCGTCGATTGCGCCATCGCGGCGGCTGCGCCGGTCGTCAACGACGCCGCCAGTACAAGATCGAGCAGAACTTTACGCATGCGTGAGATCCCTTGTGGATGTGAGTGGGGAGAAAGTGTTGTTATCTGCCGACGGCCGCATCGGCCTGGGCTTGGCGCGCACGATACAGCGCAAGTCGCGCGCTCAGCGCATCGCTCGGCGCCGCGGCGCGCGCCGGACTGGCCCCAGCGTTCTGAATTTCGCGCCAGAAATGACAGGCGACTTGCCGACCGTCGGGCAACACTTCGTCGACCGGCTTGTGCTCGCGGCACGCGGCGCGCGCATGCGGGCAACGCGGATGGAAGCGGCACCCGGGCGGCGGCGCGGTCGGGCTGGGCAATTCGCCGCCGAGCGGCGCGCGTTCGCGCCGCAAGTGCGGATCGCTCGCGGGGATTGCTTGCAGAAGGGCCTGCGTGTAAGGGTGCAGCGGCGTGTCGAAGAGCGCGTCCGCGCTGGCCAGCTCGACAATCTCCCCGAGGTACATCACCGCCACACGATCACTCATGTGGCGAATCACCGCCAGATCGTGGGCGACCATGATGAGCGTCAGTCCGAAGTCGTGCTTGAGGCGTTCGAGCAGATTGATGACCTGGGCTTGCACGGAAACGTCGAGCGCCGAGACCGGCTCGTCGCCAACGATCACCCGAGGCTCCCCCGCCAAGGCTCGCGCAATGCCGATGCGCTGTCGCTGACCGCCGGAGAACTCATGCGGAAAGCGTTGTGCGTAATCGGGATGCAGGCCGACGGTGCGCAGCAGTTCGGCCACGCGTTCGTCCCGGGCACGCCCACGGGCGAGGCCGTGCAACGCGATCGGTTCGCCGATCAGTCCCCCCACGGTCATGCTCGGATTGAGCGACGCGAACGGGTCCTGGAAGATGATCTGAAGTTCGCGCCGAAGACGCCGCATGGCGCTCGCACCCAACGTCATGATGTCCTCGCCCTGATAGCGCACTTCGCCGCGCGTGGCATCGAGCAAGCGCAACAACAGCCGCCCCAGCGTGGATTTTCCGCAACCGGATTCGCCCACGATTGCGAACGTCTCTCCGGCCTGCACGGAAAATGACACGCCGTTGACCGCATACACCGTGGGCGCACGAGAGAAGCCGACGCGATGACCGCCGAAGTGCTTGGTCAGGTCGCGCACGTCCAACAGCGGGTGCACAGGGGCGGGGGCGTTCATACGGCAACCTCTTCCATCGGGAATGCGGGCGGTGTCAGGGCCTCCACCGGTGCCAGCCAGCAGGCCACGCGATGCTTGCCGGACAACGTACGCTCGACAGGGGCTTCCTGCGTGCAGCGGGCTTCGGCAAACGGACAGCGCGGCGCAAAACGGCAACCGGCAGGCATGCGTTCCGGTGAAGGCACCGCGCCACGGATGGTCGCGAGCGTGCCCTCGCGTTTGCCAATCGACGGAATCGCCCCCATCAGACCGATGGTGTAGGGATGCTGCGGATCATCGAAGATCTCGTTCACCGAGCCGTATTCGACGATGCGCCCCGCGTACATCACCGCGACATCGTCGGCGACTTCGGCGACCACGCCCAGGTCGTGCGTGATGAGCACGACGGCGGTGCCGGTTTCGCGCTGCAAGGTTTGAATGAGCGTGAGTACCTGCGCCTGAATCGTCACGTCGAGCGCGGTGGTCGGTTCGTCGGCAATCAGCAGCGCGGGTCGGTTGGCAAGCGCCATCGCAATCATTACGCGCTGACGCATGCCGCCGGACAGTTCGTGCGGGTAGTTGTCGAGCCGTGTCTCCGGTGCGGGGATGCGCACCCGCTTGAGCATTTCGAGCGCCTCGGCGCGCGCGGCGCGGCGATCCAGACCGCGATGGCGCCGAATGCCCTCCTCGATCTGATGACCGATGGTGAACGACGGGTTCAGCGAGGTCATCGGCTCCTGGAAGATCATCGCGAGACGATTGCCGCGCAGGTCGGCAAAGTCGCGCTCCCCCAACGTCAGCAGATCCCGACCTTCGAACATCGCGCGCCCCGCCACGACATTGGCGGGCGGACTCGGCAACAACCCCATGAGGGCGAGCGACGTCACGCTCTTGCCGCATCCCGATTCGCCGACGATGCACAGCGTCTTGCCGGGATACACGGCAAACGAGACGCCATCGATCAGATTCGGCGCGTCGGGCGCTTTCGAGAACTTCAGCGACAGTCCGGTGACATCAAGCACCGGCCCAGCGTCTGCGGGCATGGTCATGGGCGCGTTGTAGGGGTTATCAATCGTCTTGCCCCGGTTCCGGAAAGCCGGTCGCGAGGGATGTGCGTGACACGATTATGTCTTCCACGCACGCAAAAGAAATATTAATATTTCTTTTTCAAACGTAAATTATTCTTAACCTCTCGATGCTTACGTTGCGCATGTTGAAGACGTTCCGGCTGGTGGCACAAACCGGCTCGTTTGCGGCGGCCGCCGAGCGTGCCGCGCTGACGCAAGCGGCCGTCAGCCTGCAAATGCGCGGTCTCGAAGATGCCGTCGGTCAGCGGCTGTTCGATCGGCGCGGCCGGCAGATCACGCTCACGCGTCAGGGACGTGACTTGTTTCCGCGCGTCGAGCAGATCCTGGCGCTCACCGCCGAGCTGAGCGCCACCTCCGCCGGCACCATGCAGGGCCCGGTCACCATCGGCGCCGTGGTGTCGGTCATTGGCGCACTGTCGATGGCTGTCGCGGAACTCAAGACCGCGCACCCACGGCTCGATGTGCGGCTCACGTCGGCGCGCTCGGACGAACTGACCGATCTCGTCGAGCAGGGCGAGGTCGACATCGCCGCCGTGGTCGCGCGCGCCGACGATGCGCGCGTCGACGGCCTGGTGTGGACGCCCCTCTATACCGAGCCGATGGTCATGGTCGTGAATCGCGACGTCACCGAACCCGCCCCGCAGCGCATTCTGGACGAGCACGCGTTTTTGCGCTTCGACCGGCGCGTTCGCACCGGCATGGTGGTGGAGCAGGCGTTACGCGCGGCGAAGCTCGGCGTGACCGAATACCTGGAGCTGAACTCCATCGAGACGATCGTCGCGCTCGTGCGCAAGAACGTCGGCGTATCGGTGCTGCCGCAACTGCATCGCGGCGATTGGCAGTCCGACCCGTTGTTGCGCATCGTGCCGATTGCCGAGCCGCCCTTGCTGCGCACGGTCGGCATGATTCATCGTGAGCATGACTCACGCACGCACGACATCACGGCCGCCATCGCCGGCATGTTGCACGACGTGTGAGTGGATGCTGCGACGAGGGAAAAACGGCGCGAACACTGTCGCGCCGTGACCGAAAATGAGAAGCCGGTTGCCGCGCATGCGATCAATCGCGCGTCTCGAAGGCCTTGTTGATGCGCAGTGCCAGCAGCGTGCAGACAGTACCGGAGAGCAGATAGGCGCTCACTGCGATCAGCCCGAACTCGGACGACAATCCCAGTGCCACGAGCGGTGCGAAGGCCGCGCCGAACAGCCACGCGAAGTCGGTCGTCAGCGCCGCCCCGGTGTAACGGAAGCGTTGCTCGAAGTTCGACGTCACCGTGCCCGCCGCCTGCCCGTACGACAATCCGAGCAGGGCGAAGCCGACCAGGATGAAAATGTCTTGCTGCGTCGAGCCGCCGCCCATCAGGAACGGCGCGAAGAGTGCGAATATGCCGATAAAGATGGCGAAGAGGCCCAGCGTGGTGCGTCGGCCGATGCGGTCGGCAATGCGCCCGGAAATGACCGTGCACACGATGGCGATCGCCGCGCCGCACAGTTGCACGATCAGCACATTGTTCAGATCCTGGCTGTTTTTCAGCGCGATCCACGACAGCGGGAACACCGTCACCAGGTGAAAGAGCGCATAGCTCGCGAGTGCGGCGAAGGCGCCGAGAAAGATGTTGTAGCCCTGCGAGCGCACCATTTCGCGCGTGCTGATCGGCTCCAGTTGGCCCTCTTCAAGCATCTCCGTATATTCGTGCGTCACCACCAGACGCAGCCGGGCAAACAGCGCGACCACGTTCACGGCGAACGCCACATAGAACGGATAACGCCACCCCCACGTGAGGAAGTCGTCGGACTCGAGGCTCGAGTGCAGGAACAGGAACAGCGAGGCCGCGATGATGAAGCCGATCGGCGCGCCCAGTTGCCCCATCATCGAATACCAGCCGCGCCGCTGCGGTGGGGCATTCATCGCGAGCAGCGACGGCAGCCCATCCCACGAACCGCCGAAGCCGATGCCCTGCACGAGCCGGAAGAACGCGAGCAGCCAGATGGCGCGGTCCCCCAGTACCGCATAGCCCGGCAGGAACGCCATGCCGGCTGTCGCCGTGCCGAGCACGAACAGCGCGGCGGTGAGCTTGACGCTGCGCCCCCAGCGGCGCTGCGCGTTCATGAACAGCGCGGTACCGAACGGGCGCGAAATAAACGCGAGGGAGAAGATCGCGAACGCGTACAACAAGCCATGCAGGCTGTCAGCGAACGGGAAGAAAACATGGGGGAAGACGAGGACGGCGGCAATGCCGAACACGAAGAAGTCGAAGTACTCGGAGGTGCGTCCGACCACCACGCCGACCGCGATTTCCTCGGGCGCAATGCGCGACTTGCTCCCGTGATCGTGCGCTGTCGATGCGGCAGTCACGCCGGGCGGCGTCGGCGATTGATGAGCACTGCTTGACATTATCGGACCCCCTTGCGGATCGGGATGACCATGACACTCGTGCCAGAAGAGCATCGCAGGTATCGCGAATCGACGCCATAGGGTTTACCCTAAATTGCCGCATCATGGAGGGCAGTCCATGATGAACCCGGTCTACGGCTACGGTTCCATCGATCGCAGCATGACTTCCCCCAAGTGCCTTCGCGGGGTATTTTTGCTCCCCGCCACCGCGTTGCTGTCCGGTTGCAATACCGTATTGATGTCGCCCTCGGGCGATCTTGCGGTAAGGCAGCGGGACATCATCATCATTTCCACTGTCCTGATGTTGCTGATCATCGTTCCGGTGATCGTGCTGACACTGGTCTTCGCATGGCGTTACCGAGCGTCGAACAAGCGTGCCATTTACACGCCCGAATGGGATCACTCGACGCTGCTCGAACTGCTGATCTGGGCCGCGCCGCTGCTGATCATCATCGCGTTGGGCGCGCTCACCTGGGTCAGCACGCACAAGCTGGACCCCTACCGGCCGCTTGAGCGCATCGACGCCAAACGCGAGATCCCCCCCGACACGCGCCCCCTCACGGTGCAAGTGGTCGCCATGGACTGGAAGTGGTTGTTCTTCTATCCCGATCTGGGCATTGCGACCGTCAACGAACTGGCCGCCCCCGTCGATCGGCCGATCCGATTCGAAATCACATCGACGACGATGATGAATTCGTTCTTCGTGCCCGCCCTGGCCGGACAGATCTACGCGATGCCGGGCATGGAAACGAAGCTGCATGCGGTCATCAACAAGCCCGGGATCTATGACGGCTTCTCCGCGAACTTCAGCGGCGCGGGCTTCTCGGGCATGCGCTTCAAATTTCACGGACTGTCGGCAGACGGTTTCGACGCGTGGGTCAAACAGGTCAAGGCGCGCGGCGACAACCTCACGCGCGACAAGTACGAGGCCCTCGCCCAGCCGAGCGAATGGGTGCCCGTCCACTACTACGGCGACGTGGCGCCCAATCTTTATGACGCGATTCTGAACCGCTGCGTGCAACCCGGGCAGACCTGTCTGAAGGACATGATGGATCAGCCCAATCATCCGCGCGCCAGCCGGGCGCGCACAGGCACGTCCGAGTCGTTGCTCGCCGACGCGATGTGCACGGCGCAAAACACCGTGCAGTTCGCGTCCGACACTCGGCACGCCCCCGGCGAGAGACTTACGCAGTGACGCATACCGCGCCCAACCGTCGACAATGATGCGCCTTGTGCGCGATTGATCCCAGGCTCGAGCTTATGGACATCGTCAAGTTGATCTTCGGCCGCCTCACGCTCGAGGCGATCCCGTACCACGAACCGATTCTCGTTGCGACCTTTGCCGGGGTAGCGTTCGGAGGCATCGTCGTACTGGGCGCCATCACCTACTTCAAGTTGTGGGGATACTTGTGGCGCGAGTGGTTCACGAGCATCGATCACAAGAAGATCGGCATCATGTATGTGATCCTGAGCATCGTCATGCTGTTGCGCGGCTTTGCCGACGCCGCGATGATGCGCATGCAGCAGGCGATCTCGTTTGGCGACAACATGGGGTATCTGCCGCCGCACCACTACGATCAGATCTTCACCGCGCACGGCGTGATCATGATCTTCTTCGTGGCAATGCCGCTGGTGACTGGCCTCATGAACTTCGTGGTGCCGCTGCAGATCGGCGCGCGCGACGTGGCGTTCCCGTTCCTCAACAACTTCAGCTTCTGGATGACGACCAGCGGGGCCATGCTCGTAATGCTCTCGCTCTTCGTCGGCGAATTCGCAGGCACTGGGTGGCTGGCTTACCCGCCGTTATCGGGCATCCTGCAGAGCCCTAACGTCGGGGTCGATTACTACATCTGGGCACTGCAGATCGCCGGGATCGGCACCCTGCTCTCGGGGATCAATCTGCTCGTGACCATCGTGAAGATGCGCGCCCCCGGCATGACGATGATGCGCATGCCGGTCTTCACATGGACCTCGCTGTGCACGAATGTGCTGATCGTGGCTGCCTTCCCGGTGCTGACTGCCGTGCTCGCCCTGCTGGCGCTGGATCGCTACGCCGGCACCAACTTCTTCACGAACGATCTCGGCGGCAACGCCATGATGTACGTGAACCTGATCTGGATCTGGGGCCACCCCGAGGTCTACATTCTCGTGCTGCCCGTGTTCGGCGTGTTCTCCGAGGTGGTCGCCACCTTCTCCGGCAAGCGCTTGTTCGGCTATGCGTCGATGGTCTATGCGACGGTCGTGATTACGGTGCTGTCGTACCTCGTGTGGCTGCACCATTTCTTCACGATGGGCTCCGGCGCGAGTGTGAACTCGTTTTTCGGCATCACGACGATGATCATCTCGATACCGACCGGCGCGAAGATTTTCAACTGGCTGTTCACCATGTATCGCGGGCGCATCCACTTCGAAGTGCCGATGCTGTGGACCGTCGGTTTCATGGTGACGTTCGTCATCGGCGGCATGACCGGCGTGTTGCTCGCCGTACCGCCGGCCGACTTCTCGCTGCATAACGGCCTGTTCCTGATCGCTCACTTCCACAACGTGATCATCGGCGGCGTGATCTTCGGGGTCATGGCGGCAATCACCTACTGGTTCCCCAAGGCCTTCGGCTACCGGCTCGATCCGTTCTGGGGCAAGTGCTCGTTCTGGTTCTGGTTCATCGGCTTCTACGTCGCCTTCATGCCGCTGTACCTGCTGGGCCTGATGGGCGTGACCCGTCGCGTGAGCCACTTCGACGACATGTCGCTGCAAATCTGGTTCCAGATCGCCGCCGTGGGGGCACTGCTCATCGCCATCGGCATTGGATGCTTCATCGTCCAGCTCGTCGTGAGCTTCATCCGCCGCGAGCAACTGCGCGACGACACGGGCGACCCGTGGAATGGCCGCACACTGGAATGGTCGACGTCGTCCCCCCCGCCGGCCTACAACTTCGCCTTCACGCCGATCATTCACGACAACGACGCCTGGTGGCAGATGAAGCAGCACGGCTTCAAGCGTCCGGAGCACGACTTCATTCCGATCCACATGCCGAAGAACACGGGCGCGGGCATCATCCTCGCGGGGCTTGCGACGGTATGCGGCTTCGGGCTCATCTGGCACATGTGGCTGGTGGTGATCGTGGCGTTCGTGGCGCTGCTGGCGACCGCCATCGGCCACACGTTCAACTACCACCGCGAGTACTACATCCCGGCCGATCAGGTCGAACAAACGGAGGCAGCGCGCACGCGCCTGCTCGCGCAGCATGTCTGATACGACGGCACCCTTCCCGGCCGGTGGCGCCCCGCTCGGGGCCCACACGCCCAGCGCGCCGCACGACGGCGAGTTGAAGTTCATGATGACGAGCGACTACCACCCGCCCAACGGGACGCTGCTCGGCTTCTGGGTCTACCTGATGAGCGACTGTCTCGTCTTCGCCTGCCTGTTTGCGGCGTATGGCGTACTCGGGCGCAACTACGCAGGCGGGCCGACCGGTGCGGAGTTGTTCGAACTGCCGCTCGTGGCGTTGAATACGACCTTCCTGCTGCTCTCGTCGATCACCTATGGCTTTGCGATGATCGAGATGCAGCGGCGACGCCAGGGCGCGGTGCTAGGCTGGCTCGCGGTCACCGGCGTTCTCGGTGCGGCGTTTCTCTCGCTGGAACTCTACGAGTTCGCGAACCTCATTCACGAGGGGGCGGGGCCCTGGCGCAGCGCGTTCCTGTCTTCGTTCTTCACGCTGGTGAGCACCCACGGGCTGCACGTCACGTTCGGCATCGTCTGGCTCATCACCTTGATGGTGCAGGTCGGCAAGCATGGCCTCACCGCGCCCAACCGCCGCCGGCTCATGTGCCTGTCAATGTTCTGGCACTTTCTCGACGTGGTGTGGATCGGCGTCTTCACGTTTGTCTATCTGATGGGAGTGCTGCCGTGAGCACCCACGACTCGACCCTGCACAATGCCGACGGGCACGGCCACGATCACGATCACGACCATGGCGACGAAGGACCGCACAGCACCCTGCGCGGGTATGCGACCGGCTTCATCCTGTCGGTCATTCTCACCGCCATTCCCTTCTGGTTCGTGATGGGCGGTGTATTCGAGAAATCGAGTACCACCGCGATCATGATCCTGTTCCTGGGCGCCATTCAGATCGTCGTGCATATGATCTACTTCCTGCACATGAACGGGCGCTCCGAAGGCGGCTGGAACCTGTTGTCGTTGATTTTCACGATCGTGCTGGTCGTGATCACGCTGTCGGGTTCGCTATGGGTGATGTATCACCTGAACCAGAACATGATGGCGGGTATGATGCAGGATACGAAAAACCTCCCTTGAACGGCACTTCCCTTGAGCAGCAATCGACTTCATGACTCGGGGGGCGCACAGCGTCCCCCGCGCACTTCCGGCGCGCCCGCCCGCCCGTCTCCCCTTCGACTGATCATCCTTGGCGTTATCACGTTGGTGCTGGTCAGCGTCTTCGTCTCGCTCGGGACCTGGCAGCTTCATCGCCGCGCCTGGAAGCTCGATCTGATCGAGCGTGTGAATTCGCGCGTGCATGCGCCGCCCACCCCGGCGCCCTTGCGTGGCCAGTGGGCCTCGGTCAACGCGGCCGCGGATGAGTATCGCCACGTCTCGCTCAGCGGCACGTACCAGTTCGACAAGGACACGCTCGTGCAAGCCGTCACCGATCTGGGCGGCGGGTTCTGGGTGCTCACGCCGTTGCGCACAGCAGATGGCGGCGAAGTGCTGATCAACCGCGGCTTTGTTCCGCCGGGCTGGAAGGAATCCGTGCCGGCCGTCCCGGCGGGTGAGGTCACCGTCACCGGTCTGCTGCGCATGCCCGAGCCGGGCGGCGGATTCCTTCGCAAGAATGCGCCGTCGGAGAACCTCTGGTACTCGCGCGACGTCGCGGCCATTGCGACCGCGCGCGGACTAACGAGCGCCGACGTGGCGCCCTTCTTCGTCGATGCCGACGGCAAGCCGGGCGCAGATGCAAGCCGCGCGCTCGTCAGCGGCGATGCTGAAGCCGTCACCGGCCGGGCACCGGCACTCGACTACCCCGTGGGCGGGCTCACCGTGGTGCAGTTCCCGAACAACCATATGAGCTATCTGCTGACGTGGTACGCGCTGGCGATCATGTCGGCCGTGGCCGGCGGGTTCGTCATCCGACTCGAACTCCGTAAGGGCGGCTAGTCGAAGGCCCTGCGGCCGCGACGCGGTCTCGTGTCGCATCCTTCCGAAATCGCGTTCACGACAACGTGGTGACAGCGCAACAGCTGCCTGGCGGAACCTCATCGTTTCAACCGGTTCCGCCTGCCGATCTGCCTCGATTCCCGCAGCGACCGCCCATCCACATCTGACCCCATATAGCAACAAGCGCTTGTCGGCAATGACAAGCGGGCACTTCCGCGGAATGTCCAGAGCCACTCGATCTCGCAATGTGGCCCGTCACGCGGACGTGTGAGACATCATTCCCTAATTAGCCGATATGCGTTAACGTTCCATGGTCGACGGAACTGTTACGCATGCCGAAACAGAGGCAGCACAGACGTCGCCCCGCAACCGTGCCAGCCTCAGGTGCGCCGCGCGGGCGAGCTGCTGGTCGTGCGTCCGTCGCCAGCGAAGTTGAAATTTCCCCCTATCTCGCTCAAACAAGAACATTTAAAGACGATGAAAAATCCAACCTTATCCAAAGCGTTTTTGGCGACAGCGCTGAGCTGTGCGTTGTTCAACGTTCACGCGGCCTCGCAGGCACCGGTCGGTGCCGAGAACGGCATGGTGGTCACCGCCCAGCACCTGGCGTCGAAAGTCGGCGTGGACGTGCTCAAGGCCGGTGGCAATGCCGTCGACGCGGCCGTGGCCGTGGGATATGCGCTCGCCGTGGTATATCCGGCAGCCGGGAATCTCGGCGGCGGCGGTTTCATGACGATCCAGCTTGCGGACGGCCGCAAGACCTTCCTCGATTTCCGCGAGAAGGCCCCGCTGGCCGCGACGGCTAACATGTATCTCGACAAAGACGGCAACGTCATCAAGGGTGCCTCGACCACGGGCTATCAGGCAGTGGGCGTACCCGGCTCCGTGTCGGGCATGGAATACGCCCGTGAAAAGTATGGCACCAAGACTCGTGCGCAACTGATCGCGCCCGCCGTCACGCTGGCGGAAAAGGGCTTCGTGCTCGATCAGGGCGACGTCGACATGCTTTGGACGGCGACCAAGAATTTCGAGAGCGACCGCGCCAATTCGGGCGCCATCTTCCTGAACAAGGGCCAGCCGTTCCAGCCAGGCGAACGCCTTGTGCAGAAGGATCTTGCACGTACGTTGAAGCTGATCAGCGCGAAGGGTACCGACGGTTTCTACAAGGGAGAGGTCGCCAACAAGCTGGTGGCGTCGATGAAGGCGGGGGGCGGCATCATCACCCAGGCCGATCTCGATCAGTACAAGACGCGCGAACTGGCGCCGGTCGAGTGCGACTATCGCGGCTATCACGTGGTCTCTGCCCCGCCGCCCAGCTCGGGCGGCGTGGTGATCTGCGAGATCATGAATATCCTCGAAGGCTACCCGATGACCGAGCTGGGGTATCACTCGGCGCAGGGGGTGCATTACACCATCGAGGCGATGCGCCACGCGTACGTCGACCGCAACAGCTATCTGGGCGATCCCGATTTCGTGAAGAACCCGATTGCCCACCTGCTCGACAAGCAATACGCGGCCAAGATTCGCGCGGCCATCAACCCGCAGAAGGCGGGTATCTCACAGGAGATCAAGCCGGGGGTGGCGCCGCATGAAGGCAGCAACACCACGCACTACTCGATCATCGACCGCGACGGCAATGCCGTGTCGGTCACCTACACGCTCAACGACTGGTTTGGCGCAAAGGTGATGGCCAATGGCACGGGCGTCATGCTCAACGATGAAATGGACGACTTTACCGCCAAGGTGGGCGTGCCGAATCTCTATGGGCTGATCCAGGGTGAAGCGAACGCCATCGGCCCGGGTCGTCGTCCGCTGTCGTCGATGAGCCCGACCATCGTCACGAAGGATGGCAAGCCGGTCATGGTCGTTGGCACGCCGGGCGGTAGCCGCATCATCACGGCCACCCTGCTCACGATGCTCAACGTCATCGACTACGGCATGAATCTGCAAGAAGCCGTGGACGCCCCGCGCTTCCACCAGCAGTGGATGCCGGAGGCGACCAACATCGAGCGGTTCGCCCTGAGCCCCGACACGCAGAAAATCCTCGAAAGTTGGGGTCAGAAGTTTGCCGGCCCGCAACCGGCGAACCACGTCGCCGCCATTCTCGTGGGCGCGCCGTCGCTGGGCGGCAAACCGATCGGGAAGAACCGCTACTATGGCGCGAACGATCCGCGTCGCAACACGGGACTCGCGCTCGGTTATTGATTGAGGGCGTGTGATCCAAACGACATTGGGATCGAAGGAATTGATGGGGCCGCGCGAGCGGCCCCATTTTTTATGGATGCCGTCTGCGAACGTGTGTGTCGCAGCGCCTTCGTACCCCGAGAGTTAGACATCTGTAACATTTTGTAATGCGTCGTTTGAACGCTCAGGAACTCCTCGCGCGCGTAACGTCCAACAGGTTTCCCGTGTATTTCGCCTGCATCGCGTGCGGTGGCTGCTGCCGCGAGTTGCCTTGTTGTGTGCACATGTCGACCGTATCTTCTGACTATGGAACCGCGTGAAGATGTCTGCCCTGTGGTACCCATTGTTTAGCTCGTCGTTGCCTCGTCTTCGTCGCCTCCCTCGCCGCCCTCGTCTCTCCCGGTTCCCTCGTCTGACGCCACGCATCGTCGCGCTCGCTCGCCTGGCGCTCTTTGGCTTGACGCTGCTCGTTGCCGGGATGCCAGTCAGCGATGCGCTCGCGGTGACCAGCCATCATTCGGGTCATGGCAAGCGCCACCTCCAACCGGCGAAGCACAAAAAGATGGCAGCAAAGACGACGTCGAAGCCCGCGCGTCGGAAAGCAACGGCTGCGCGTGCGCCGCACCATCGATCGGCACATCATCGGGCAAAGACCCATGCAGGCCGTAAAGCGGCGAAACCTGCGCGTCGGGCGCAGACGACGGTGAAGCATCGGGCTAATGCTACGCGGCAGCATGCGACGCCGAAAGTGTCGAGAGCAGCGGGAGCGGTGCGCACTGCTGGCGCGGTAACGAACGCGACCGCGCGCGTGCACACTGCTGCCAAACCACGCCTGCTCGCACGGTGCGGCTTCACGCCGGCATCACGCAAGCGGCTTTTCTCGCGCGCCGTTTATATTGTCGACGAGAATACCAAAACGCCGCTCTTCTCCCTCAACGCCAATCAAGTGCGCCCGATCGCCTCGCTGTCGAAGCTGATGACGGCAGTCGTCTGGCTCGATAGTGGACCGGCCATGCGTGCCCCCCTCACGGTCACGAATGCGGATCTCGATACGCTCAAGTTCAGCCATTCACGTCTGGCGGTAGGCTCGACGCTTTCGCGCGCCGACATGCTCCACATCTCGTTGATGGCGTCGGAAAACCGTGCTGCTGCCGCATTGAGCCGCGACTATCCGGGTGGACGTCCAGCCTTCATCTCCGCCATGAATCGCAAGGCACGCGCCTTGAACATGCCCAACACGCGTTTCGCGAACTCGACCGGGCTATCACCGAACAATGTATCGACGGCGCGCGAACTGGCGCGTCTGGTACGGGCGTCGAACGCGTATCCGCTGATCCGTCGCTATTCGATTGATCATCAGCAACGGGTGAATACGGGCAAGGGACAGTTGCAGTACGTCAATACGAACCGTCTGGTGCGCTACGGGAAAGTGGATGCAAGCGTCCAGAAGACCGGCTTCATTAACGAATCGGGGCATAACATGGTGATGCGCGTGCTTGTGCACAAACGGCGTCCCGTAATCGTGACGATGCTTGGCAGCGACACGCCGGAAGGCTCCCGCCTCGATGGCGTGCGCATCGCCCATTGGTTGTCGTGCTCGTTGCGATGACGCGCGGCACGGGGCGTGTGAAGGCGCACGCTTCAACGGCGCACGTATCGCTCATTGGTTGTCGTACTCGTTGCGACGACGCGCGGCACGCGCGTGTGAAGGCGCCCCGCCTCAACGACGTCACTGTCTATCGGTTGTCATGCTCGTTGCGAGGACGCGCGTGTGATGACTGGCGCGGTTGGCATATCTAAGTGAGACGGCACCTTTGACCTGTCCGGGAAATTTCGTACCAAAGGAATCTAGAGATAATGGCTCCTCAGCTCAGACGA